>NZ_JCASII010000002.1:0-683478 GCF_059686035.1 Telluria sp. ZT3P26
GCTGAGCAACGTATTTCTTTTTTGTGAACATTTGATAATTTAAGTAATCAAGAACCGAAGTTCTTGGCACCTTCATCAAACGCCCACACTTATCGACTGTTAATTTTTAAAGAACTTATTCGGTGCTGCTTCATCTGCCGTTTGCTTCGAATCGTTTTGTTCGCTGCAGCAGAGGAATGAGATTATGCTCGACGTGATGAGCTTCGTCAACAGCTTATTTTTCAGTTGTGTGACAAATCTGGCGCGTTTTCATCCTCGCTGCGGATGAAATCGACGAAAGCACGCAGCGGCGCCGGCACCAGCTTGCGGCCCGGGTAATACAGGAACGGTCCGGAGAACTGCGGCCACCATGGCTGCAGCACTGGCTCCAGCAGTCCCTGCGCGACGTACGGCGCCAGCCAGTCCTCGAACAGATACACCACGCCCAGCCCCTGCACGGCTGCATCGATCGCCAGGTCCAGCGCACCACCGATCTGCACCAGCAATTGCCCA
The DNA here is from genome assembly GCF_059686035.1 of Telluria sp. ZT3P26. Classification (NCBI taxonomy): domain Bacteria; kingdom Pseudomonadati; phylum Pseudomonadota; class Betaproteobacteria; order Burkholderiales; family Oxalobacteraceae; genus Telluria; species Telluria sp. ZT3P26. Next base: position 493 of record NZ_JCASII010000002.1, read on the forward strand.
TTGGGTTCGATCGTGATCGCTTCCTCACCACGCTCGAATACCCACCGGGCCATGGCCCCGCTGGCAAACCGCGAGCGGATGCAGGCGCCGGGCGGCAGTTCCCGCGGGTGGCCCGGCCGGCCATGGCGGTCGAGATAAGCGGTCGAGGCCGCCGCTGCCATGCGCTGGATACGTGGGCCGATCGGCACGGCGATCATGTCCTGCTCGAGCCGCTCTTCATAGCGGATGCCGGCGTCGCACCCGGCGGCAAGCACATCAATGAAGCTTTCGTCCGCCACGACCTCCAGGCGGATCTCGGGATACCTGGCCAGAAACCGCGGCACGATGGATGGCAGCACCAGCCGTGCTGCACTCATCGGGACATTCAGGCGCAATACGCCCGTCGGCTTGTCGCGAAAGCCATTGATCACATCCAGGGCGGCATCGATCTCATGCAGCGCGGGATCGAGCCGCGCCAGCAGGCTGCTGCCCGCCTCGGTCAGCGTCACGCTGCGCGTGGTCCGATTGAGCAAACGCACACCAAGCCGCGTTTCCAGACGCCGCACCGCTTCGCTCAAACCGGATGCGCTGCCATCCGTCGCGCGCGCTGCCTCACGAAAACCCCCGGCACGCGCCACTGACACAAATGCAGACAACTCTCCCAGATCAGTTTTCATTGTTCGTTTTTTCGTACAACCTGTGTGGATTTACCTGGATTGTCACACAGACGCATGGGTCGTATCGTGGCTTTACTTACCCACACCAAGGAACAACACCATGTCCATCGTCGATCAGGCAGGCACCTATCCACTCGGCGGCCGCACCGTACGCCGCCTTGGCTACGGCGCCATGCAACTGGCTGGCCCCCACGTGTACGGTCCACCGAAGGATGCGGACGCGGCCCGCGCCGTGCTGCGCGAGGCCGTCGAGCTCGGCGTGAACCACATCGACACGTCTGATTTCTACGGTCCGCACGTGACCAATCAATTGATCCGCGAAGCGCTGCATCCCTATCGCGACGACCTGGTAATCGTGACCAAGATCGGGGCGCGTCGGGGTCCGGATGCCAGCTGGCTACCGGCCTTCTCGGCGCCGGAGCTCGAACAGGCCGTGCACGACAATCTGCGCAACCTGGGACTGGACGTGCTCGATGTGGTCAACCTGCGCGCGATGTTCGACATGTTCAAACCGGCCGAGGGGTCGCTCGAGGCGCCCCTGGCCAAACTGGCAGAACTGCGCCAGCGCGGCCTGATCCGCCACATCGGCCTGAGCAACGTCACGCAGCAGCAGGTGGAAGACGCCCAGCGCATCGTGCCAATCGCCTGCGTGCAGAACATGTACAACCTGGCGCACCGCCAGGATGACGCGCTCATTACTAAGCTGGCCGCGAAAGGGATCCCCTACGTGCCCTTCTTCCCGCTGGGCGGCTTCACGCCCCTGCAGTCGGATGCCCTGTCCGGCGTGGCGCAACAGCTCGGCGCAACGCCGATGCAGGTGGCGATCGCCTGGCTGCTGCGCCGCGCGCCGAACCTGCTCCTGATCCCGGGCACCTCGTCCGTGGTGCACTTGCGCGAGAACCTGGCTGCCGCGCAACTGGTGCTGCCGGACGATGCGATGACGGCGCTGGACGGTATCGCTACTCCCGCAGCGTGACGGTCGTGTAATTCGGGTCGGCCTTGATCGTCTCTTGCGTAAAGGGAAGGCTGGGCCAGCTCTTGCGCGAATACAGCAGCGTCTGGTCGGCATACCACGGCGAGGCGGGGTCGACCGACTGCCCATACGTCAGCATCGCCTGCGCCACCGGCCCCTGCTCGTCGAAGGTCACGGTCTGCAGATAGCTCTGGCCCCAGTGCGCGCCGACATAGCCTTGCGCCGTCAAGCTACTCCGCATCGTCAGTGACCCATACGTCCCTTCCTGATTGCCATTACCGCCATGCAGCGGAATACGCACGCCATTGCGTGGTTCGACCTGGTAGTCGCCCAGGCGGCCATCCAGGGGCACGCCAAGCGACTGCAGCTTGTCGGCCGCCGTCCTGAGCGCCGCCAGCATGGCGGGCATGGCCGCCTGCGCCACGCCGGCCGGCGTATTGACCGGATCCGCCGGATCGAACGGCCGTGCCCATTTGTTCGGGATCACTGTGGCCAGCGCCCAGAATTCGCGGAACAGCACTGCGCCCCGGCTGTCCAGATCGGCGCGCCGGTCCCACGCTTGCAGCGTCGTGCACGCCTGATGCATCAGAGTGCTGCTCGCGCTGGCACAGGCAGTCAACAACTCCGGCAATACCAGCTCGGCCGCATAGACGCGGTTCGAGAACGCCAGTGCCTGCATGTCAGCGAGGGTCAACTTGTTGCGCTGGGCCAGCAGATCCTCGACCTGGCGGAACCCGATCCGCGTGCGCAGGCTTTGCTCGGCATTCACGCGCCCATACAGCGGCGAATAACCCAGCGGCGCCGGACCAGTAAGCAGTGCCTTCGGATTGGTCAGCCAGTAACTGTCATTCGAATTGCCAACGTAATCGGTGCGCATCATCCACGGCGCCGTGGCCGGAGCGTAAATGCCGGCCGGTGCGCCCACATCCTGCCCCCAGCCGCAGCTGCTCTTTGACCCGTCGAACAGCAGCGCCGCCTGCAGCAACAGGCAACCATTCCCGAACTTGTCCGCATTCATGTGCGGCACGACACTGGCGTCCGCGTACAGCGTATTGCCGTCGCGGTCGGCCGCCACCGTGTTCACCCATGGCAACCCCACCACCTTGTCGAGCGAATCCTTCAGCGTGCGCACGCTGGTGGCGGTGCCGATGCCCAGCCATTGCTCGAGCATCCGGGTATTGCTGCGATTCGGGTCGGCCAGCACATAGGCGGCCTGGGCCGTCCAGGTCAGGCCCGCCGCCGGCCGGCTGATGACGGCGCCCTGATGGCTGAAATAAAAGGTCTTGGTGCGCCGCCCGATCAGGCCATCGGGCAGCAGCGCCTCGACCGTCACCGTTTTTGATGTCATCGTGCGCCGCGCCCCGTCATACAGATAGGTGGTGCCAGTGGCGTCGCCGGGGTCCAGCGCCAGCCGGAACGTGGTGAAGTGATTGGCGAACGTGACCGTGTGGCTCCAGGCGACGTCGCGGTTGAAGCCGATGACGACAGCCGGCACGCCGCCGATGATCACACCCATCGCGTCGTAACGCCCCGGCACGGTCAGGTGGGCCTGATAAAAGCGGTCGGTCGTGGTCCACGGATAGTGCGGGTTGCCGAGCAATAGCCCGCGCCCATTGGCGGACAAGTCTTTGCCCACCGCCAGCGCATTGCTGCCGAAGCCTTGCCGGTTGAGCAGATCGAGCTGCGCGACCAGCGACGACGCGTCGATCTTTCGCGGCGCCAATTTGGCCAGCGTCACAGGTACGCCGGGAACCCGGCCAGCCGCAACGAAGTCGCGTGCAAAGGCCTGGCCCGATGCGTGCAGCGCTTTTTCCGCCACCACCAGCATCATGTCGTCGAGTGAAATCGGGCGCACCCATTTCGTGTTGGCACAGGCCGCCGGCAACTTGCTTCCCGCATCCTTCAGGTACCGGTTATAGCCTTCGACATAGCCTTCAAGCAGGTCGCGTGGCTCACGCGTGCCGCTGGCATACCCCGCGCGCAATTGCTCGATGTCGAGGTAGCCCTTGAAGAAGAAATCGCTGTCCTCGTTGTTCAGATCCATGAACCCGCTGCCGCCGCCATACTCGTCACCCGTGCGCTGGCGTGGCCGCGCATCGCCGCCAAAGAACAGCGAGCGCTCACCGCGCACGGTCAGCACGGCATCGGCGAACATGCAGACATTGTCCTGGGCATAGGCATACGCCAGTCCATACCCGAGGCTGCGGAAGTCGTCAGCCCGCACATGCGGCACGCCATGCGCGGTGCGGGCGACGTCGACATTGATGCGGGCGGCAGTGGCTGGGGGCGGCGGCAGAACGGCCGGCTCGTCATCATGACCGCTACTACAGGCGCCCAGCGCCAGCATGAGGGAGATTGCAAGGAGGCGACGGGGCGCAGCAGGATGACGACGTTGCATGAGAGACGCTTTCTGCGGCGGGCGCCGCACGATCGGACCATGACGAAGTAAAACTAATGCAATACTTTAATCTTAAAATAGTTCCGACGTGCTATTTCTCTCGCATTGGTGCGGCATCGACGCGACAAAAGCGGCGCTCCAAAGCAAAAAAGCCCACCAGACACCTGGTGGGCTTTCTCTATATAACTAGCCTGACGATAAACTACTTTCACACTGGTTGCAGCACTATCATCGTCGCAAAATCGTTTCACGGTCCTGTTCGGGATGGGAAGGGGTGGGACCGATTTGCTATGGTCATCAGGCATAACTTGCTGGAAAACTGTTCCTCTACTGGGCAACAGGCTTCCTGAATTCCGGCTCGCATTCTAACAAGCAATGTCCGATACCGCCAGCTTTATCGCACACGCCGTCAAAAACGCGGCAAGGCCTGCACCGGGCCAGCCTGCAAGCCCGCCTGGCGCATCGCCACCTGCACGGCCTCGATGCGCGCGGCCATCGACGGATGCGACGCCAGGTAATGCACCACGGCCGGCGTTGCGCCCTCCTCGCGCTGCAAGGCGGTAAACAATTCGGTAGCGCCGCCAGCATGGCCGTAGCGACATTGCAGGATCGCCAGTGCCTTCGCATCGGCAGCAGCTTCACGGCCCCGCGAATACCCGGACTCCCCCAGATGCTGCGCCGGCACCAGTACGCCTGCCGTCCCGCTGCCGTCGCCCGTGAGCACGGTGGCAGCAGCAATCAGCACCACCCGCCGGCCGACGGCGCGCAGGTGATCGCGGTTGGCCATGTGCGACAGCTCATGGGCCAGCACGAACGCCATGCCATTTTCGGATTGCACACTGTCGAACAGCGCCGAAAACACCACCACCACGCCGCCCGGGGCGACCATCGCATTGGGCGTGTCCGAGCGGTTCACGCGCACCGTGACCGGCCCGCTGACGCCGGCGCATTGACGCATGCCATCGACCAGGCCCTGGGCCCAGGCTTCGCGCGTGCGCATCGCCGGCTCGCTCGCGGGCGGTGTCCATGCCACCATCTGCGTCAGCTGCGCCTCGGTCTCCGGCCCCATCCGGTCCACCACCACGTCCACCAGCCAGCCCAGCACCAGGTAGCCCACCACCACCGCCGCCGACAGCCCGGCCAGGATCAGCACAAAATCCTTGAGCGGATGGCCGGGCGTGACGTTGTCGTTGTGCTCGGGCAGCGACGCCTGGTATTTCATGGTGCGGCGCTCTGTTCCACGTAATAGATGGCGGTGCCGTAGGCCAGCACCTCGACGCCATTGATCTGCCGCTGGTTGCCGGTGAGCGGCATCGTTTCGAGGCGCACGTTGACGATCTCGTGGGCGCCCGGGCAGCTTTCCTTCAGGCGCAGCACCGCTTCACGCTTGGCGCGGTCGAGCAGCGTTTCATACGACTGCACCGGCCCGCCCACCAGCGAGCGCAGCGCCGACGCCGCCTTCTTGAAATGATCGACCGCCACCACCACGCTGCCCGTGACCAGTTCGGTGCGCGCCACCGGCCCAGACCCGAGCAATGTCTTGAGCGACGTGGCCGGCAAGCGCAACCACGTTTTTTCCCTGGCGATGATCGAGCGGTAATGCCGGGCTTCAGCCATGCGTCCGAAGATGTAGCCGAGCGCAATCGGCACCGTCCAGAAGACAATCAGGAAGATAATGTCCATCAGCCCACCGTCACCGCAGTGCCGTAGACATAGATCTCGGCCGCGCCAGCCGCCACCGACGAGGTCGAGAAGCGCACATTGACGACGGCATTGGCCCCCATCTGCGTGGCCTGCGCCTGCATGCGCTCGGTGGCCTGCGCGCGCGATTCTTCCAGCAACTCGGTGTAGCCCTTGAGCTCGCCGCCAACCATGTTCTTCAGTCCCGCCATGATGTCGCGGCCCACGTGCTTGGAGCGCACCGAACTGCCGGAGACAACGCCGTGGCACGCCGTGATGGTCTTGCCCGGAACGGTTTCGATATTGGTCATGAACATGGAAGGCACTTTCTAAGTAAGGAGTCAGCGATTGTAGGCGCCGATCTTTATTAGAAGCAATGTCGACTGCATAGTCACGCGAATGACTGCGGCATCACAGTAAAATACCGCCTTCACCTCCCCTCAGCCTGCCGCCACCATGTCGATCCTGCTCACCACCCTGAACGCCCGCTACACGCACGCCTCGCTCGGACTGCGCTACCTGCTGGCCAATATGGGCCCGCTGCAGGACCAGACCCGCATCCAGGAATTCGTCACCGGCGCCAAGACCGCCGATCTGGTCGAGCGCATCCTGGCGCACGCGCCGCGCATTGTCGGCTTCGGTGTGTATATCTGGAACGTGGAAGAGACCACGCGCCTGGTGGCAATGCTCAAGCGCGTCGCGCCCGCCGTGAAGATCATCCTGGGCGGCCCGGAAGTCTCGCACGAGACGGGCGAACAGGAAATCGTCGGGCTGGCCGACTATGTCATCACCGGCTGGGGCGACGTCACGTTCCCCAAGCTGTGTGGCGAGATCCTCAATGGCCCCAAGCCCCTGATGAAGATCCACGCCGGCGTGCAGCCGCCGATGGACGCGATCGCCCTGCCTTATGCGCTGTACAACGACGACGACATCGCCAACCGCACCCTGTACGTGGAAGCCTCGCGCGGCTGCCCGTTCAAGTGCGAGTTCTGCCTGTCGTCGCTCGACAAGACCGCCTGGCCTTTCCCGCTCGACGCCTTCCTGGCCGAGATGGAGGCAATGTACGTACGCGGCGCGCGCCTGTTTAAATTCGTCGACCGCACGTTCAACCTGAACGTCAAGACGAGCCTGCGCATCATGGACTTCTTCCTCGACAAGATCGCGCAGTATCCGGATGACCCGATCTACGCCCACTTCGAGCTGGTCCCCGACCACCTGCCCGATGCGCTGAAGGACACCATCGCCAAATTCCCGGCTGGCGCGCTGCAGTTCGAGATCGGCATCCAGAGCTTCAACCCCGAGGTGCAGGCGCTCGTGAGCCGCCGCCAGAACAACGAGAAGGCGGCCGAGAACATCCGCTGGCTCACGCAGCATGCCACCGCTCACCTGCACGTCGACCTGATTGCCGGCCTGCCGGGCGAAGACGTGGCCAGCTTCGCGCGCGGCTTCGACCAGCTGGTGGGGCTGGGCGCCGAGGAAATCCAGTTCGGCATCCTCAAGCGCCTGCGCGGCACGCCCATCATCCGCCACACTGAAGCCTTCGGCATGGTCTACGATCCGTACCCGCCCTACACCGTGCTGGCGACGGACAAGATCGACTTCGCGACCATGCAGCGTCTGGTGCGCTTTGCGCGCTACTGGGACCTGGTGGCCAACTCGGGGCGCTTCGCCAACACCACGCCGGTGCTGCTGGGCGAGGCGCCGTTCGACAACTTCATGGCGTTTTCGGACTGGATCTATACGCGCACGGATGCGACGCACCGCATCGCGCTCGATCGCCTGGCCAAGCTGGTGGCCGAGTATCTGCAGGTGCGCGGCATGGCGGCCGGTGAAGCGGCCAGCCTGCTCGCCAGCGACTACGCCGGCAAGGTCGACGCGCCGGCGCGCGCACCGCAAGCGGCCCCGGATACCGCGCGCGCAGTGGCCCCGTCGCGCCAGGCGCGCCATCTGGCCGCCTGATTTGCCTGATTCATCAAGCCAACTTTGTGGCAGGAGGCGCGAATCTCTTTTACACTGCCGCAATGCAGATTGAAAATGCGCCAACATTAACCATTCAACAGGCCGGCCAGGGTGCAGGCCAATCTGTCATCGCCAGCGGGGTCTGGCAAGTCCACGGCCTGTCGCAGCGCGGCGTATTGAAGGGCATCACGCAGCAGCTGGCCGGCCTGAAGGACAAGGGTGCTTGTAGTTGGGACCTGTCCGGCGTCGATAGCCTCGACCACATCGGCGCCCAGATGTTCTGGAATACCTGGAACAAGCAGCGCCCGCAGCGCCTCACGCTCGACCCGCGCCAGGAAGACCTGTTCAAGCGCATCGAAGCAGCGAGCAAGATCACGCTGCCGCGCCAGCGCGTCAGCCCCTTCGACTGGCTGATCAAGCTGGGCGCCGGCATGCTCGATTTCTTCACGCACCTGCGCAGCTTCATTGGCCTGATCGGCATCGTGGTCCAGGACCTGTGGCGCTTCGTGCGCCACCCGGCCACCGGGCCCTGGCGCGAGATCTCGGCCAATATCTATCACTCCGGTTTCCAGGCGCTGGGCATCACGGCGATCGTGGGCTTTTTGATCGGAATCGTGCTGTCATACCTGTCGTCGCAGCAGCTGCGCATGTTCGGTGGCGACGCCTACCTGGTCAACATCCTCGGCATGGCGGTGATCCGCGAACTGGGCCCGCTGCTGGCCGCGATCCTGGTGGCCGGCCGTTCCGGCTCGTCGATCACGGCGCAGTTGGGCGTCATGCGCGTGACCGAGGAACTCGATGCGATGCTGGTGATGGGCGTCTCGCACGGCTACCGCCTGATCCTGCCGAAGGTGATCGCGCTGGCGATCTCGATGCCGCTGCTGGTGGTCTGGACCGATGCGATGGCCCTGCTGGGCGGCATGGTGTCGGCAAAAATCGAGATGGGCATGTCGTTCCGCTACTTCCTGCAAAAGCTGCCCGATGCGGTGCCGTTCGTGAACTACACCATTGGCCTGCTCAAGGGCGCGACCTTCGGCGTGCTGATCGCGCTGATCGCGTGCCACTTCGGCCTGCGCATCAAGCCCAATACCGAAAGCCTCGGACGCGGCACCACGACCTCGGTCGTCACCGCGATCACGGTGGTGATCCTGGCCGACGCGGTCTACGCGATCATCTTCAGCAGCACGGGATTCTGATGGCCGACACCCAAGCACAATCCCCCCAGCGCCTGAACCTGCGGCCCGACGAAGAAGTGGGCAAACCCGTCGTCGAGATCCGCAACCTGTGGACCCGGTTCGGCCGCACCGTCGTACACCAGGACCTGAACCTGGAAATCTACAGCGGCGAGATCCTGTCGATCGTCGGCGGCTCGGGCACCGGCAAGACCGTGCTGCTGCGCCAGATGCTGGGCCTGGAGCGCCCGTCGCAGGGCAGCGTGCACGTATTCGGCGAAGACATCAGCGCGGCCAGGCCGGAGCAGCTGCAACGCATGCGCAACCATTGGGGTATGCTGTTCCAGCAGGGCGCGCTGTACTCGGCGCTGAACGTGTTCGACAACATCGCCCTGCCGATGCGCGAGCTGCATGCGCTGCCCGAAGACGTGATCCGCGATGCGGTGCTGCTCAAGATGGACATGGTGGGCCTGGGGCCGGAGCATGCGGCCAAGATGCCGTCCGACCTGTCCGGCGGCATGGTCAAGCGCGCGGCGCTGGCGCGGGCACTGGCGCTCGAGCCGCAACTGCTGTTTCTCGACGAACCAACCGCAGGCCTGGACCCCGACCTGTCCGATGCCTTCGTCACGCTGATCCAGACGCTGCACCGCGAACTGAAACTGACCGTGGTGATGGTCACGCACGACCTGGACACGCTGTTCGCGCTGTCCTCGCGCATCGCGGTGCTGGCCGAAAAACACGTGCTGGCGGTGGGGCCGTCGTGCGATGTGCTCAAGGTCGAGCACCCGTTCATCAAACACTTTTTCCTGGGCCCGCGCGGCCAGCGGGCACTGGAAGTGCTCGACGAGCGCCAGGCCCAGAACGAATCGGAGACACACTAGTATGGAAAACAGGTCACATGCGCTGATGACCGGCATCTTCACGATCGCTCTCCTGGTGGCGACGGTGCTGATCGGCCTCTGGTTTAACCGCGACAAGACTGAACTGGTGCCGTACGAGATCGTCACCACGCAATCGATTCCCGGCCTGAATCCGCAAGCCACGGTGCGCTACCGGGGCCTGGAGATCGGCCGCGTCGACTCGATCATCTTCGATCCGCGCGTCACCGGCCAGATCCTGATTCGCCTGTCGGTCGACGAAGCCTCGCCGATCACCAGCACCACCTATGCGTCGCTTGGCTACCAGGGCGTGACGGGCATTGCCTTCATCCAGCTCAATGACGAGCGCACCGGATCGCCGCGCCTGGCCACCGGCGGCGAGCGCATCGCGCGCATCCCGCTGCGTCCCGGCCTGCTCGACCAGCTTGAGGACCGCGGCCTGGCGATCCTCGACAAGGCCGAGAAGATCACGACCAGCCTCGATGAATTGCTCAGCCCGGAGAACCGCGCCACGATGCTCGGCGCCTTCGAGAGCGTGGACCGCGCCGCCGACGCCTACGCGGCAATCCCGCAGCGGCTCGATCCGGTGCTCGATCGCCTGCCGTCACTGATCACGAAAGTCGACCGCAGCATGGACTCGATCGACACGCTGGCCACCAGCGCCACGTCGATGACGCGCAACTACGACAACCTGGCCACGCGCCTGCAAGCGCCGGACGGCCCGATCGAACGCCTGAACAGCACCATCGGCGCGCTCGGCGCGGCCACCAGCGAGCTGGAACTGGAAACGCTGCCGCACGTGGTGCAGATGACGGACGAAGCACGCGCCTCGCTGCGCGCCGTGCGCCGCACCGCCAATTCGTTCTCCGACCGCCCGCAAAGCATCCTGTTCGGCACACCGGGCGACGCGCCCGGCCCGGGCGAGCCGGGCTTCGCGCCCCCGACCAAATGAGGACCACCGTGAATCTCCGCCCCTACCGCCTCGCCGTTGCCGCTACCGTTGCTGGCGCCGCGCTGCTGGCCGGCTGCGCCAGCAACAAGGGCGCGCCCAATACCATCTATGACTTTGGCGCGCCGTCGGCCCAGCTGTCCACGCCCGTACAACCGGCGTCACTGCCCCCGATCGTCGTGATGGACGCCACCGGCGGCGCAGTCCTCGACAACGAGCGCATGGTGTACCGGCTGAACTACGCCGACCCGCTGCAAGCCCGTACCTATGCCGGCAGCCGCTGGAGTGGTACGCCGCTCGACCTGGTCACGCGGCGCCTGAAGGTGCGCCTGGCGCAGGCCGGTGTCACGGTACTGTCGGCCACCGACGCGGCCAACCGCGTGCCGATCCTGCGCATCGAGGTCGACGACTTCGTGCACGCGTTTTCCAGCACCAGCGCAAGCGAAGGACAGATCCTGCTGCGCGCGTCGGTCCTGGCCGACCATCGCCTGGTAGCCCAGAAAAGCTTTGCGCACAACGCGCCCGCGCCCACGCAGGACGCGGCCGGTGGCGTGGCCGCACTGGCCGCCGGCACCGACCGGATCGCGCTCGACCTCAAGAACTGGCTGTCGACCCTCGACCTGCAGGGCAAATGAGCGACGGGGCCATCTCCGCCGAAGTCGCGGCCGGCCGCTCGCGCGGCTCGCCGATCGTGCGCGCCGCGCTGCTGGCGTATCTGCTGCTGATCATCTACGCGAGCTGGTTCCCGTTCACGGGCTGGCGCGATACGGGCGTGGCGCCGCTGGCGTTTCTGAACCTCGTCAAACAGCGTTACTTCACGGGCTTCGACGTCGGCGTCAATATCGTCGGCTACATCCCGTTCGGGATGCTGCTGGTGCTGTCGTTCTATCCGCGTGTGCGCGGCATCTGGGCGGTGCTGCTGGCCGCGCTGATCGGCATCTTCACCACCGGCGTCATGGAAACGGTGCAGAACTTCCTGCCCAGCCGCGTACCGTCGAACCTCGATTTCGTGACCAACGCGGGCGGCGCGCTGATCGGCGCCGTACTGGGCGCCTTGTGGGCGCCTGGCCTGCTCGATCGCAGCCGCCTGTTCAAGCTGCGCCAGCGCTGGTTCGCGCCCCATGCAAGCCAGGGCCTGGTGCTGGTGGCCATGTGGCCGCTGGCGCAGATCTACCCGCAAAGCTACCTGTTCGGCCACGGCCAGGTGCTGCCGATCGTCTCCGGCTGGCTGTCGTCGTGGTTCGATACCGAGATCGACCTGGTGGCGATGCTGCGCCCCGGCGTGACGATGAGCGTCGAGCAGTACTGGCTGTCCGAGACGATCATCACCGCCTGTGGCATGACCGGCGCGGCGCTCACGCTGATGTGCCTCGTGCGGCGCGGCGCCCCGCGCTTCTGGCTGATGCTTGCCCTGCTGGCATCAGCGCTGGTGCTCAAGGCGTTTGCCAGCTCGCTGCTGTTCCGGCCCGACAATGCGCTGGTCTGGGTCACGCCGGGCGCCGAAGGCGGCTTTTTGATCGGCATGATCATGCTCTCGGGCCTGGTGTTTGCGCCGCAGGTGGCGCAGCGGCGCCTGGCGGTGGTGACGCTGATACTGGCGCTGGTGGTTGTCAACACGATTCCGGTGAATCCGTATTTCTCGTCCACGCTGCAAGGCTGGGTGCAGGGCAAATTCCTGAACTTCAATGGCGCCGCGTGGTTCCTGTCACTGAGCTGGCCATTCTTCGCGCTCTGGTTCCTGCTGCTGCCGTCACATAAACTCAATCGCCAGTAAGATAATACTTCTGCCTTTTTCGACGAGAACGCCATGACCGACCAACCGTTTTACCAGCACCACGTGTTTTTCTGCATGAACGAGCGCGAAGGCAAGGATGCGCGCCAGAGCTGCGGCAAGTGCGGCTCTGAAAAAGCCCAGAAACACGCCAAGAAGCGCATCAAGGAACTGGGCCTGAGCGGCGAAGGCAAGGTGCGCATCAACCAGGCCGGTTGCCTCGACCGCTGCGAAGAAGGCCCCGTGCTCGTCGTGTACCCGGAAGGCGTCTGGTACACCTATGTCGATAATGAAGACATCGACGACATCATCGATACCCATCTGGTCGGCGGCAAGGTCGTCGACCGTCTCAAGATCTGACCATGAACATCCACTCGCAAAAATTCTATCTGGACGGCGACGCCGGCAAGATGCAATGCCTGCTCGACCTGCCCGACGACGCCCCGCGCGGCATCGCGCTGGTCGCGCACCCGCACCCGCTGTATGGCGGCACCATGGAAAACAAGGTCGCGCAAACGCTGGCGCGCACCTTCGTCACGCTGGGTTACGCCGTGGCGCGCTTCAATTTCCGCGGTGTCGGTGAATCCGAAGGCGTGTACGACGACGGCAAGGGCGAAGTGGACGACATGGCTATCATGTACGAGCACATGCGTGCGCGCTACCCCGACCTGCCGGTCACGCTGGCCGGTTTTTCGTTCGGTACCTTCGTGCAGGCGCAGTTCGCGCTGCGCCTGGAAGCCGAAGGCCGCGCGCCCGAGCGCCTGGTGCTGGTAGGCACTGCGGCTGGCAAATGGCCGATGCCGGCCGTGCCGCAAGACACGATCCTGATCCACGGCGAGCAGGACGACACGATCACGATGCAGCAGGTATTCGACTGGGCGCGCCCGCTCGATATCCCCGTGACAATCATTCCGGGGGCCGACCATTTCTTCCATCGCAAGCTTGGCCATATTAAAAATCTGGTCATTCAACTGTGGCGCCGTGACATTTAAGCGTCACAGTCCCCTATAATCATTCCCTTCTCTTGAGGCAGTGCCCCCGGGCATTGCCTTGCGCTCTACCACCGCTTCACCTTTTACAATGACGAACGTTTCCATGAAAAAACTGTTAGCGGCCTTCGCCGCCAGCCTGGTAATGATCTCGGCCAGTGCGCAAACCGTACCGGCTCCATCCATCGCCGCCAAGTCGTGGTTGCTGCTCGACACCACGAGCGGCCAGGTCATTGCGTCGCAAGACCAGAACATGCGCATCGAGCCGGCATCGCTGGCCAAGATCATGACCGCGTATGTCGCGTTTTCGGCGATCCGCGACAAGCGCCTGTCGATGAACCAGATGGTCAATGTGTCCGAGCGCGCCTGGAAAGTCGACAGCAGCAGCTCGAAGATGTTCATCGACCCGCGCGTGCCGGTCTCGGTCAGCGACCTGCTGCATGGCCTGATGATCCAGTCGGGTAATGACGCCGCCGTCGCAATCGCCGAAGCGGTCGCTGGCGACGAAGCGACCTTCGTCACGCTGATGAACCGCGAAGCGCAGCGCCTGGGTTTGAAGAGCACACGGTTTGCCAACCCGCACGGCCTGCCGGACGCGAACAACTACTCGACCGCTGCCGACCTGGCCAACCTGGCCTCGCACGTGATCCGCGACTTCCCCGAGTTCTACAAGATCGACTCGATCAAGCAGTTCACGTACAACAAGATCACCCAGCAGAACCGCAACCGCCTGCTGTGGCTCGATCCGACCGTCGACGGCATGAAGACCGGCCACACCGATTCGTCGGGCTACAGCATGATCTCGTCGGCGCGCCGTCCGAACGGCAGCACCGGTGAGCGTCGCCTGGTCGCCGTCGTGCTGGGCACCAGCTCGACCGAAGTGCGTACGCAAGAAAGCCAGAAGCTGCTGAACTGGGGCTTCCAGAACTTCGACACCGTCAAGCTGTATTCGAAAGGCCAGGCGATCCAGACCCCGCAGATCTGGAAGGGCTCGCAGCCGACCGTCAAGATCGGCTTCACGCGCGATATCCTGGTGACCGTGCCGAAGGGCGTGGCCGGTAAGCTCAAGCCGGTGCTGGAGCGCCGCGATCCGCTGGTCGCGCCGCTGGCGCGCAATGGCGCGGTCGGCACGCTCAAGATGACGGTCGACGGCAAGCCGCTGCTGGTGCTGCCGGTGGTCGCGCTGGAAGAAGTCCAGGAAGCGAGCATCTTTGGCCGCGCCTGGGATTCGATGCGTCTCTGGATGCAGTAATCCGGTCGTCGGTGTTTGACAAGCCCGCCCGCGCAACGCCGCCGGCGGGCTTTTTTGTACCCCGAAACGGTGCGCATCGGCTACCGCTATAATCGTGTAATCCTGTCATGACGAAAGAAACACGATGTCGCCTGCCCTGCCTGCCGATCTGCGCTGCCCCCGCATCCTCACGCGCGAAGGCGGCCCGGCGCTCTCGCGCATCGTCGCCGGCATGTGGCGCATGACCGAATGGGCGATGCCGGTCGCGGCGCGCGTCGAGTTCATCGAACAATGCATCGCGCTGGGCGTGACCTCGTTCGACCATGCCGACATCTACGGCGACTACGGCGTCGAGATGCTGTTCGGCGAGGCCCTGCGCGCCCAGCCATCGCTGCGCGCGCGCATCGAACTGGTGAGCAAGTGCGGCATCCGGCTCATGTCGGCCAAACATCCGGGCCACACGATCCAGCATTACGACACCGATGCGGCGCACATCATCGCGTCGGCCGAAGAATCGCTGCGCCGCCTGCACACCGATCACCTCGACCTGCTGCTGATCCATCGCCCCGATCCGTTGATGAATTTCGACGAGATCGCCGAAGCGTTTACACGGCTGCAAGCGGATGGCAAGGTGCGGCACGTGGGCGTATCGAATTTCACGCGCCACCAGTTCGAGTCGCTCAATCGCCGCGTGGCGCTGAGCACCAACCAGGTCGAGTTTTCGCCGCTGGTGACTGCGCCACTGTTCGACGAAACCTTCGACGGCCGGCAAGACCTGGGCGTCGCGCCGATGGTGTGGTCGCCACTGGGTGGCGGGCGCCTGTTCGACCCGGCCAACGAGCGCGCGGCCGTGCTGCGCCAGACGATCCAGGGCATTGCCGATCGTTTGAACCAGCCGTTTGCCAGCGTGGTGTTCGCGTGGATCATGCGCCTGCCAAGCCGGCCGATTCCGCTGACGGGCACCGGCCGCATCGCGGCGATTGCCGACGCGGTGGCGGGCACCACGATTGAACTGACCCGCGAAGACTGGTTCCAGATCCTGCGCGCCGCGCGCGGTCACGAGGTGGCCTGATGCTCGAAGCGAATGTCAGGATCGTCGAAGGCAAGGCGCTGACGGCACCGCAAAAGAAGGATCTGCTGAACCGGCTGGCGCGGATCGAAGGCCAGCTGCGCGGCGTGCAGAAACTGATCGCGCTGGCCGATACGCCGTCGGACTGCGACGCGGTGGCGCAGCAGATGGCAGCAGCGCGCAAGGCGCTCGACCGCTCGTTCGTGCAGTTGCTGACCGCGTCGATTGTGACCCAGACAAGCGGCGCGGCCGATCTGCCGGAAGCGCGCGAACGGGCTGCGCATCTGGCGGCGATGCTCGACAAGTTCGCCTGAACGAAAAAACGGCCCTTGTCAGGGCCGCCGGTTCACTCTTCGTCGTAGACTTTTGGCTGCGCCACGCCGCGCCAGCCCATCTTCCAGCCGATATTGAGCAGCAGCGTCAGGCTGATGTACACCAGGAAGAACAGCACGAAGAAGCGCGTCTGCAGCACGGCCAGCAAGGCCGCGCAGACGGCAACGATGACGATCATCAGCTTGCCGCTCGGGTGCTTGGAGCTGGGGAAGCGGATGGTCGAGACCATCAGCGCACCAACCACTACCATCAGGGCCGCCACCATGAACGCCTGGGGCATCTGGGTGACCGGATCGGGCCAGGCCACGACCACGGCCGACACGCAGGCCGCGCCCGCCGTGATGGGCATGCCGACGAAATAGCGCGGGTCGGTGCGGCCCTGGCTGATATTGAAGCGCGCCAGGCGCAGGGCGCCGCAGGTAACGAACACGAAGCAGGCCAGGCCGCCCATGCGCACCAGCGTCGGATGCACGTCGTTCAGTTGCGTGAAGCCGTAGCAGTACAGCAGCAGGCCCGGTGCGCAGCCGAAGTTCATCACGTCGGCGATCGAGTCGAGCTGCATCCCGAAGCTGGACTGGGTATTGGTGGCGCGCGCCACGAAGCCGTCGAGCGCATCGAACACGCCGGCCAGCACCAGCAGGATCGCGGCCAGGCGGAAGTCCGCCGGGTCGCCCACGCGCGCGTTGTCGACCGAGATCACGATACTGGCGAAGCCGCAGGCAATCGACAGCAACGTGACGGAACTCGGCAGGGCGAACTTGGCGCGTGCGAGGCGTTGTTGGTTAATAGGCTTCAATGGACGACTCGACAAGATAAATGATGGCTTATTCTACAGGCTGCAAATCAAGGAGGTTGCGCGTTGACGTCACCACCCGCCATGCCGTCCGGATTTGCCCTAGAATATCGAATTAAGCACGTATTGACAGGAGTTGCAAAATGAGCTACACGCTCCGTTGGCAGTTGATGATCCCAGCCCTGGCTGCCGTGCTGGGCCTGGCTGCCTGCGGCAGCAGCGATAGCGACACCTCGGCGCCGTCCGGCCAGGTCACCGGCGGCACCGCCGTCAGTCCGGACTCATCGGTGGCCACCGATCCTGTCGGCGTCGCGGCGCCGGCGCAGACCGGCAATATCGCCGTCGACGGGCGCAACTGGATCAACTACCGGCGCGGCCAGATTGGCGTGCCGCAGGTATCCCAGAACACGCAGATCAACAACGCTGCGCTCGGGCATTCCGAGTACCTGCGCGTCAATAACATCATGAGTCACGACCAGGTCGCCGGGCGCCAGGGCTTTACCGGCGCCGACCTGGGTGCGCGCCTGAGCGCGGCGGGCTACATGCTCAACCCCGAGCGCGGCTACGCGTACGGCGAAGTCATTTCGGGCAGCAGCAACGGCTCCGGCTTCTACATGGCCGAAGAACTGATCACGGCGATCTACCACCGCTTCGTGATCTTCGAGCCGATGTTCCGCGAGATCGGCACCGGCGCCGCCACAGCCAGCAGCGGCTACCGCTACTTCACCGCCGATTTTGCCAGCCGCGACGGCTTCGGCCCCGGCATCGCCCGCGGTACGCTCGTCACCTGGCCGTTCAATGGCCAGACCCAGGTCGTGCCGAACTTCTTCAGCAATACCGAGCAGCCCGACCCGGTCCCCAATGCCAACGAAGTGGGCTATCCGATCAGCGTGCACACCAATCTCGATGCCAGTGTCACGGTTACCAGCTTCACCGTGCGCCCGCGCGGCGGCAGCGACCTGACCGTGCTGCGCATCGCGCCCCTGTCCGACAACAAGCCTGCCGCGGCCATCATCCCGCTCCAGCCGCTGCGGGGGGCCACCGTCTACGACGTCAGCTTCGCCGGCACGGTCAATGGCGCGGCCGTCACGCGCACCTGGTCGTTCACCACCCGGTGACGGGCGCCCCGAGCGGCGACACCGCCGCCGCCATCGACCTGGCAGCAGGCCTGGACCGGGTCATGGGCGACCGCGCGATGTTCCTGCGCGTGCTGGCGCGCTTCGCAAGCGACTACCGCGACCTGATCGCGCGCCTGCAAGCCGCCATCGATGCCGGTGACGCCGTGCTGGCGCAGCGCATCGCTCACACGCTCAAAGGCGCGGCCGGCATGATCGAGGCACTTCCGCTGCGCCGCCTGGCGCTCGAGACCGAACTGGCGCTCAAGACGGACGGCGTCGCGCCGGCCACGCTGATCGCTGCGCTGGACGCGGAACTGACGCGGGTGCTGGTGGAAGTGGACAGGCTGCCAGAGGCGCCAGACGCACACGCCTTGCCGGCGATGCCATCGACGCTGCCGGTCGATGCGCGTGACCTGGCGCGGCTGCGCGCGATGCTCGATATCGGCGATGGCCGCGCGCCCGAGCTGGTGGCGCTGTTGCGGCCACGCCTGCTGGTCACGCTGGGCGCCGACCGCCTGGCGGCGCTGGAAACAGCAGTCAGGCGCTTCGATTTCGAGCAGGCGTTGCGGCTGCTGGCCCATGCAGGCGCCACATCGGCGCCTGACCTCAACGCGTAAACTCGGCCTCTTCGTCGAAGGCGTCGGCGCAGGGCTTGCCGCAGAACCGCCGTACGCTGTCGAGCGGCTTTTCGCAGTACCAGCACGAGCCCTTGGCGGGCAGATTGGCGCGGGTGGGCGAGGCGCTCACGGCGGCGATAACCGAGACGGGCGGCGCCTGCAGCGACCGGCCACTGTTCGGAAAAGTCTCATAAGTCGTTTCCAAGATCCACCCCCTGATACGGCAACCTGAAGTCAGAGAAAGATTACTTCAGTGGAACTCCGTGCCCATGAGAAAGCGCAAGCGGGAGCCCAACTGGCGAACCCATCCTGCGATTCGTTGCGTATCAGTGTGCGCCCAATGCAATGCGGGTGCAATCCCTGATCTGCCGTGGCGATGCAATTTGACGCAACTGCAACATGCAGATCGGGTGGCGTTACTTCGCCGGTTCGAGCGTGACCAACAGGCCCGTGCGGGTGGTCTGGATGCGGGTCGGGACAAACTGCACGCCGGCATAGCGCAAGTCCTTCTGGTCGAACGCATACACCGGCATGTCGCGCGCGACGGTGTCGATCAGCGTATTGGCCACGCGCGCCAGCCGGCGCTCGGCATCGGGATTACCAAGCTGCAGGCGATCGACGCGCGGCTCGGCCATCATGACGGCGGCGCGACCGGGATCGATGTACAGGCGGCCCGAGAACGCAACGTTGCCCGCCCAGGCGCGTGCAAACGGCGGCGCGACCGACGCATCGACGGCAAGCGCGACCCGGTCCTGATCCGGCACCAGCGACAGGTGCGGCCGCGTAAGCTGGACGTCAAAAATGTCGAGCAGGCGCTCGTTGATCGGGAAACGCTTGTCGAGGCTGGATTGCAGCTTGTGCAGCGGCAGCTCGACCTGGCGCGGGCCAAGGACGCTGGCGCAGGATGACAACAAAGTGGCGCCAGCCAGCATGGCGGCGAGCCGAAACAGCATGCGGCGCGCAGGATGGGGGGCAAGGGTCGTGATTCGCGTGTTCATAGCAGCAAGCCTAGCATGCCCGGCGGTGTTGGCGCGCGACGCGTAGCGACAACGGCGGTGAGCGATGCGCAAATGCGAGCCGTTGCGCTTTGGACAGCTACCGCTATTCGCACAGGCATTTCATACAGTTGATGCGCTGGCGACGCGCAAGACCTTCCCAAGTTTTGGACGACACAATACCCACTCACAATTCATCGGAGGTGGGTATGGCGAATCGTATGAGGTGTGCAGTTCTATGCGCTGTTCTGACGCTGATATGCGGCGCTGCGGCGCAGCCGCTTGGCGCATTCACATGGCACCTGTCGGGCGATAGGTTCGTGGCAAAGGTGGCCGGACAGCCAGGCGTGGATAAATGGAGCCAGCAGCCCGATGCGGCGTTCCAGCAGCGGTACGCAGAGGGCTATCAGGCCGGGGTTGTCGATGCAACGCAGGGGCGGCTGTGGTGCGCGCCGCCCGGTATGAAGCCGCTGGAAATCGATGATCGTATATGGGACGAGCTGCGCGGGCGCGCTGGCTCGATGCCGGGCAATGCAGCCGCCGAGCTGATAGCGCTGTATGTGGCTCGCTTCCCTTGCGCCGACGGGAGATGACATGCGAGTCCCATTTGGCGTACTGATGAAAAACTACCCGAGTAACCGCGTCGTCAGCCGCGATACGTTGTTCCAGCAGATCGGATGGGATGACCTGATAAAAAATTCCGACTACGGCAATACTTGCGCGATCCGCGTCAGTTTGGCGCTGATCCGGTCGGGCATTACCATCCCCGGTGGTCGCATTCCCATCAGGACTGGGGCACTCAAGGGCAAGATGATCGAGCCGGGACAGGCAAAGCTGTCGATGATCCTGTCACGCCCCACCATGCTGGGCAAGCCCGAGAAGTTGAGCGGCAGCGGGATGATCGAAGATGTCGGCCACCGTAGCGGCATCGTGTCGTTCTTCCGGTTGAGTCCTGGCATCTACGAGCGCGGCCATATCGACATCGTCGCGCCTCAGCTCGGCGGGATGCAGGTGTGCGGGTCGGCGTGTTACTGGACTAGCAAAGAGGTGTGGTTTTGGCCGCTGCGGTGATCGAATCAACCATTGCCGGCTAACTATTTCGATACAGAAGCAACTGGAAGACAGCGATAGGCCACGGCGCTTACGCCATGGCCTATCGTTTTTGTGTACTAACTTGTGTAATTAAAACGAATCGTAATGAATGTCTTATCGTTGGATAGGTAGAGCATAATTGTTGCCCGTAAGCCGCATAGATAGCAGTGGTGAGTTGTAATCGATGCCTTGATGCCCCTAACTTAAAGTCAGGATGGGCAGCTAGCATGCCGGGCGGCGGCGGCGGCGCGCGCGACGCGTGCTGTCAAGACAGAAGTTCGTGACCGCGCCGAGAGCGCTTCTTCGCACGCATTGATGGCGTGGCTTTCAAATCGAATAAGCGCATAAAACTTCAATTGAATAAAGTCAAAGCCAATGAATTCACCGACGACATAATGACGCTTTTAACCACATTCATTATGTGGGCACATCACCGCATTCATGCGCCTTGGCATTGTTGCGAAAGGAATTTATATGACCACATCATCCGATGCTCTGGCAAAAAATCATCAAAAGGAAATTGACAAAGGGGAACGCTTTGCATTTGGCGACAATTGGACCAAATTCTTGCAGTCTCTCGATGAAACAAAAATCCAGGAAGCGGTGCAGAGTCTCAGGACGACACTGAAGGTCGATAGCTTGAACGGAAAATCGTTTCTGGATATCGGTAGTGGCAGTGGCTTGTTTTCTCTTGCGGCAAACAAGCTCGGGGCAAGCGTGGTGTCATTTGATTATGACCCGAAGTCAGTCGCGTGCACGAAAGAATTAAAAGCACGTTATGCTGAAAATAATATCCACTGGAAAGTGCAACACGGCTCGGTCCTGGATGCGGCCTATATGAAAACACTTGGAGAGTTCGATATTGTCTACTCCTGGGGCGTACTGCACCACACCGGGGACTTGTGGGGCGCATTGGCCAATGTCAGTGACAAGGTGGCTGATAATGGGCAGTTGTTCATCGCTTTGTACAACGACCAAGGCGGTGCCTCCGGGCGCTGGCATACGATCAAGAAACTCTACAATCATTTGCCAGCCTGTCTCAAACCATGTTTCGCATGTCTTGTCTATCTACCGCTGGAAGCAAGGTCTTTCCTGATTCACCTGATCCGACGAAAGCCGCACGAATATGTTTTTGGCATACTTCACTATAGCCGCAACAGGGGAATGTCTTGGTGGCACGATAAGATTGACTGGATAGGCGGCTACCCATTTGAAGTGTCCAGGCCCGAGCAGATATTCGACTTTTACAAGGCGTGTGGCTACACGCTGGAAGTACTGAAAACACACGGCGGCGGGCTCGCCTGCAATGAATTCGTTTTTCGTCGCATCCGCAAGCAATCACCAGGTGAATTGACTTGACGAGCGCAAGGTCAGCCGCCTCCACGCTCGTCCGGTGATCAATCAGCGGCGAATGGTTATTTCCCGATACAGAATCGCCCGAAAATCACTCCCAGCAAATCATCCGGCGTGAACTGCCCGGTAATGCTGGACAGTTGATCCTGCGCCAGCCGCAGCTCTTCGGCAAACAGGTCCAGCGACTGATCGTCCTGCATCGCATGCTGGCGCGCCAGTTCCAGGTGGTCGTTGGCGGCCCGCAGTGCAATCAGGTGCCGCTCGCGCGCCAGGAACAGCGATTCGCCCGTCTGCTGCCAGCCGGCGATGCGCAGCAGTTCCGCGCGCAGCAGGTCGATGCCAAGCTTTTCGTGCGCCGACAGATACAGGTGCACGGCGTCCGTGCTTTCATCTTTTGATGGCTTGTGGCCCGACAGGTCGATCTTGTTCCAGATGCGCACCACCGGCACGTTGGCCGGGAAAGCGGCGACGATGGCTTCGTCGGCTGCGCTCGGGCCCAGGTTCGCGTCCAGCAGGTGCAGGATCACGTCGGCCTTGCCGACTTCGCCCCAGGTGCGCTCGATGCCGATGCGCTCGACCACATCGATCTCGTCGCTGATCGCGCGGATGCCGGCAGTGTCGATGATGTTCAGCGGGATGCCCTCGATCTGGATCGTCTCGCTGACCTTGTCGCGCGTGGTGCCGGCAATCGGCGTGACGATGGCGACGTCGGCGCCGGCCAGTGCGTTCAGCAGTGACGACTTGCCCACGTTCGGCTGCCCGACCAGCACGACATTCAACCCTTCGCGCAGCAGCGCGCCTTGCGCCGCCTGGCGGAACACGTGCTCCAGCGCGGTGATGATGCCAGCGAGCTGGCCGCGCGCGTTCGATTTTTCGAGGAAGTCGATTTCTTCTTCCGGGAAGTCGAGCGTGGCCTCGACCAGCATGCGCAGATTGGTCGTCTGGTCCACCAGCGTGTGCACCACTTGCGAAAACGCGCCCGACAGCGACTGCGACGCCGATTTGGCGGCAGCTTCGGTGGAGGCGTCGATCAGGTCGGCCACCGCTTCGGCCTGGGCCAGGTCGAGCTTGTCGTTCAGGAACGCGCGGCGCGTGAATTCGCCTGGTTCGGCCAGGCGCAGGTCCATGCTGCTGCCCGCTTCGAGCACACGCCCCAGCAGCATCTGCAGCACGATCGGGCCGCCGTGGCCCTGCAGCTCCAGCACGTCTTCACCGGTGTACGAATGCGGACCCGGGAAGTACAGGGCCAAGCCTTCGTCGATGATGTCGCCGTTGGCGGCCTTGAACGGGATATAGGTTGCGTGGCGCGGCGCGAGGGTCACGCCGGGGAACAGCGCGGCGATCAGCGCGCCGAGTTCCTTGCCGGAGGCGCGCACGACGCCGATGCCGCCGCGGCCCGGGGCGGTGGCGATGGCGGCGATGGGTGAGGTATCGAGTTTCATGGAGCGATTGTAAGGGATTCGGGTGATGGGTATGGGGGATGACTTGGGTTCCCGCCTTCGCGGGAACGACGGTTTTCAAGCAGCGGGCTGCGACACGACCCATGCTCCGTAAAGCCAACACGTCATTCCCGCGCAGGCGGGAATCCAAGTCCACCGCACACGCAAAAAAAAACCCGCGCACACGGCGCGGGTTTTTCGCAAAGACCAGGGCAGCTTACTTCGCTGCGGCCGTCTCGAACTTGCGCGTGATGACCCACTGCTGCGCGATCGACAGGATGTTGTTGACCACCCAGTACAGCACGAGGCCGGACGGGAAGAAGAAGAACACCACCGAGAACGCGATCGGCATGAACAGCATCATCTTGGCCTGCACCGGATCGGTCGGCTGCGGATTGAGCTTGGTCGTGATGAACATCGACACCGCGTAGATGACCGGCAGGATGTAGAACGGGTCAGGCTGCGTCAGATCCTGGATCCAGCCGATCCATGGTGCGCCGCGCATCTCGACCGACGCCTGCAGCACCCAGTACAGCGCGAAGAACACCGGCATCTGCACCAGGATCGGCAGGCAGCCGCCCAGCGGATTGATCTTCTCGGTCTTGTACAGCTCCATCGTGGCTTGCTGCATCTTGACCGGATCGCTTTTAAAGCGTTCACGGATCGCCTGCATTTTTGGCGTGACCACACGCATCTTGGCCATGCTGCGATAACCTGCCGCCGACAGCGGGAAGAACGCCAGCTTGATCAGGATGGTCAGCGCGACGATGGTCCAGCCCCAGTTGCCCAGCATCGCGTGCAGCTGCGTCATGACCCAGAAGATCGGCTTGGCGATCACGGTCAGCATGCCATAGTCCTTCACCAGCTCGAGGCCCGGGGTGATGGTTTCCAGCGTACGCTCGTCCTGCGGACCCGAATACAGGCGCGAGTCAACCGACACGGTCGCGCCAGGTGCCACGGTGCCCATCGACTGCACGGTACCGATCGCATACAGGTTGGTGGCGATCTTCTTGGTGAAGATGTCGCGCGGCGCCCGGTCAGCCGGAATGAAGGCCGAGACGAAGAAGTGCTGCGAGATCGCGACCCAGCCGTTGTCGGCCTTCAGCGCGTGATCCGCACTGCCCTTTTCGATCTGCTCGAAGGTCAGCTTCTGGTACTTGTCGGTGCTCGTGTACAGCGTCGGACCGGTGTAGCTTGGCATGAACCACGAATCGGTGGCCGGCTTGGTGCCGTCATGCTGCAGCTGCAGGTACAGCGATGGCTGGACCGGCGCGGTGCCGATATTGGTCACATCGTGACGCACGCCGATCAGGTAGTCGCCCTTGCGGAACGTCAGCGTCTTGGTCAGGCGCACACCGCCCTGCTCCGCATCCATCACGACCTGCACCTGGCCATTGGCGCCCAGCGTACGCACGCCAGGACGCACGGTGAAGGCCGTGGTGTGGTTCGGCAGCACGCCAGCAGCGGTGGTGCCGATCAGGCCAGTCTGGCCCAGATACACGTTCGGACCGTTCACGCTGAACAGGACCTGATTCTTGGTCTTGTCGAAGTGATCGCGGTACTGGAGCATCTCGAGGCGCTTGATCACGCCGCCGACCGGGTCGATGTCGACCTTGACGACGTCGGTGGTCACGGTGACGACCGGGCTTGCGACGGCCGCCACTGGCGCGCCGCCAGGAACAGCAGGGGCACCTGCCGTGGCCGGCACACCGGGCACGGCATTGCTGCCCGCTTGCGGTGCAGCCGGCACATCGGAAGTCTTTTGCTGGGCAACCTGCGCCGGACGCGCCGGCGAGAACATCGACTGTTTGCCGTTAGCCACCATCCAATTGTTCCAGAGAACAATCAGGGAAATGGCGAACACGATCCACAGGACAGTACGTTTATTGAATTCCATTGGAGTCTTCAGGAGTGGTTGCAACCGCAAGCGGCTGAATGGGATTCCTTGGCGCCGTGAGGCGGCACCGGGTCGAGGCCGCCGGCGTGCCACGGATGGCAGCGGCCCACGCGGCGCGCGGCCAGCCATGAGCCGCGTGCAGCGCCGTGGACGCGCAACGCTTCGATCGCATAATTGGAACAACTGGGATAGAAACGGCAGCGCGGCCCGAGCATTGGCGAGATCAGCAGTTGATAACCGCGCAGGATCCCGACAAACAGCGAGACGAGCAGCGCTTTCATGCCGCATCCACCGGCGCCGGGCGCCGCAGCTGCGACGCGAACAGGCGCGTCAGTTCCACCTTCAACGCGGCCTTCAGGGCCCGGTTCGTGGCCGGGCCATCCTTGCCATTGACCGGCCGCGACAAGCGGACGATGCAATCGACAGGCGGCAGGCCGGTGGTGCGGAACAGCTCGCGCGTGATGCGCTTGATCGTGTTGCGCGTGACCGCGCGCGGCGCAAAGCGCTTGGCCGCAACGACGCCCAGCCGCGCATGCGGCAGTGCGTTCGGTCGCGTATAGAGCACGAAATGCGCCGTTTTTTGCGCTGGCCGCAAACGAAAAACGGATGAAAATTCATCCGTTTTAACGATGCGCCGAACGCGCGCGAAGTCGTGCGAACCTTCGCCTGTCATCACTGACCGCAACGTGCGGTGTGTGACTTAGACAGCCAGACGCTTGCGGCCTTTGGCGCGGCGAGCGTTCAGGACTTGACGGCCACCACGGGTAGCCATACGTGCGCGGAAGCCGTGCGTGCGCTTGCGACGGACGACGGAAGGTTGGTAAGTACGTTTCATGGTGGTCTCGCTTAAAGCAAAATAAGATGCAAAATCGGGTCTGACTTGGGTCAGATTCGGCGCCGATGACAATTTCGCAGATTAAGCTCGCGTCATGCCACAGGTCTCTCTTCGCCCGACTACCAGCCGCTGAAATTATCAGCCTGACACGGTGCACGGACGGGGAACCCTGAATTAGACTCTAATTCGCGCCTCAGTGTCAAGGTTGATGTTGTTTCGCAAGCCGCCTTTCTCGCCCTTCCCGGCCCGGTTGCCGGGCGCCCCGACAGACCGTTTCGGTGGAAAATATGTGCGTCGCCTGTGGATAACTTTGTCCGGTGCGGGTAAAATAGCGTGTTACGTATCAACAAGCGAAGTAATGGAAAATTTTTGGCAGACCTGTTCCGCGCAGCTAGAGCTCGAGCTCACGCCACAGCAATATAGCGCGTGGATCAAACCGCTGGTCGCCCTCGACTACGAAGACGGCAAGCTGCGCGTGGCCGCGCCGAATCGCTTCAAGCTCGACTGGGTCAAGACACAGTTTGCCACCCGCATCACGGAGTTGGCAGCCCAGTACTGGGAAGCGCCGGTCGAGGTGCAGTTCGTGCTCGACCCCAAAACGCATCCGTCGCGCAACACGGTCAGCGCCGGTGCGTCCGGCTCGACCGCGACCGTCGACTTCAACGCCCCGCGCCCGGCGCCCGGCGCTGAACACCCGAGCCCGAACAGCGGCAACGGCCCGAGCCACAACCAGAACCTGAACATCGCCAACTCGCCGAAACGCGAGCAAAGCCGCATCAACACCGAGCTGACCTTCGACAGCTTCGTGACCGGTAAGGCCAACCAGCTGGCGCGCGCCGCCGCGATCCAGGTGGCGAACAACCCGGGCGTGTCGTACAACCCGCTGTTCTTCTACGGTGGCGTCGGCCTGGGTAAGACTCACCTGATCCATGCGATCGGCAACCAGGTCATGGCCGACCAGCCGAACGCGCGCATCCGCTACATCCACGCCGAGCAGTACGTGCGCGACGTCGTCACCGCCTATCAACGCAAGGGCTTCGACGATTTCAAGCACTACTATCACTCGCTCGACATGCTGTTGATCGATGATATTCAGTTCTTTGGCGGCAAAAGCCGCACGCAGGAAGAATTCTTCTATGCGTTCGAGGCGCTGATCGCCGCGAAGAAACAGATCATCATCACGTCGGATACCTATCCGAAAGAGATCACGGGCATGGACGACCGCCTGATCTCGCGTTTCGATTCCGGCCTGACGGTGGCGATCGAGCCGCCGGAGCTGGAAATGCGCGTCGCGATTCTGCTCAAGAAAGCGCAATCCGAAGACGTGACGCTGTCGGACGACGTCGCCTTCTTCGTCGCAAAACACCTGCGCTCGAACGTGCGCGAGCTCGAAGGCGCGCTGCGCAAGATCCTGGCGTACTCGCGTTTCCACGGCAAGGACATCACGATCGACGTCGTCAAAGAAGCGCTGAAAGATCTGCTGTCGGTGCAGAACCGCCAGATCTCGGTGGAAAACATCCAGAAGACTGTGGCTGACTTCTTCAACATCAAGGTCGCGGACATGTACTCAAAGCGCCGGCCGGCCAACATCGCCCGCCCGCGCCAGATCGCCATGTACCTTGCGAAGGAACTGACGCAAAAGAGCTTGCCGGAAATCGGCGAGCTGTTCGGCGGACGCGACCACACGACGGTGTTGCACGCCGTGCGCAAGATCGCGGGCGACCGCCAGAAGAATCCCGAATGCAATCACGAGTTGCACGTGCTGGAACAGACCCTGAAAGGGTAATCCGGCAGCAGCCGGGCAGACGCCTTGTGTTTGCCGCAGGCAATGGCACAATATCGTTTTAGTAATAATTAACCAATCAAACGTACTGAGGATAAAATGCAACTGGTCAAATCCACCCGAGATACGCTTCTCCGGCCACTGCAGATCGTGAGTGGTATTGTCGAGCGTCGGCACACTATGCCGATTCTGGCCAATATCCTCATTCGCAAAGATGGCCAGAACGTGTCGTTCCTGTCGACCGACACCGAAGTACAGATCACCACGCACGCCAATATCGGCGCCGGCGACGAAGTTGCCGGTACGACGGTTGCCGCGCGCAAGCTGCTCGACATCCTGCGCGCGTTGCCGGAATCGGGCGACGTCACGATGACGCTGCAAAACAAGCGCCTGGCCGTGCAGAGCGGCAAGTCGCGCTTCGCGCTGCAGACGCTCGCGGCCGAAGAGTTCCCGACCGTCTCGATCGCCGACACGTACAACGCATCGGTCACGCTGCCGCAAAAGACGCTCAAGCACCTGTTCAACATGGTGTACTTCTCGATGGCGCAGCAGGACATCCGTTATTACCTGAACGGCCTGCTGCTGGTGCTCGACGGCAGCAACATCATTGCCGTGGCGACCGACGGTCACCGCCTGGCCTTCTGCTCGGTGGAAACCGAACAGCAGTTCGAGCGCCAGGAAGTCATCATCCCGCGCAAGACCATCATCGAACTGCAGCGCCTGCTGGAAGAAAGCGATGAAACAGTCCGCCTGGACATCGCTGCGTCGCAAGTCAAACTGACCTTCGCCGACATCGAGCTGGTCTCGAAGCTGGTTGAGGGCAAGTTCCCTGACTACACGCGCGTGATCCCGAAGGGTTACAAGAACGACTTCACGATCAGCCGCGATGAACTGCTGCGTTCGCTGCAGCGCGCCGCGATCATGACCAGCGACAAGTTCAAGGGCGTGCGCTGCATCATCGAGCCGGGCGTCATGAAGATCAGCTCGACCAATGCCGACCAGGAAGAAGCTGTCGAAGAACTCGAGATCGACTACGGTGGCGATTCGATCGACATCGGCTTCAACGTGACCTACCTGCTCGACGTGCTCAACAACCTGAAGTGCGACCAGGTCAACATCGCCCTGGGCGACTCGAACTCGTCGGCGCTGATCTCGATTCCCGAGGTCGGCGACTTCAAGTATGTCGTCATGCCGATGCGTATTTAAGAAGGCTGGCTGACCGGCGACCTAGCGTCACAAGTTAGCCCAACCCCGTCGTTCCCGCGCAGGCGGGAACCCAAGTTCGCTGGCGTTCACGCACACTTGGATTCCCGCCTGCGCGGGAATGACGGTTCCGGGGTCGCAGGCCAGAAGTTGCAGCCTGCGCCGTCCCGGATCCACCCGTTTTATAGAAAGTAGTCCATGTCCGAGAATACCCCAGCAGAAAATATCCCCACCATCCCGGTGGATGATTATGGCGCCTCCTCGATCCAGATCCTGGAAGGCCTGGAAGCGGTGCGCAAGCGCCCGGGCATGTACATTGGCGACACGTCCGACGGCACCGGCCTGCACCACCTGGTGTTCGAAGTGCTGGACAACTCGATCGACGAATCGCTGGCCGGCCATTGCACCGAAATCCACGTCACGATCCACTCGGACAATTCGATTTCGATCACCGACAACGGCCGCGGCATCCCGGTCGGCCTGAAAATGGACGACAAGCACGAGCCAAAACGCTCGGCGGCCGAGATCGTCCTGACCGAATTGCACGCCGGTGGCAAGTTCGACCAGAACTCGTACAAAGTCTCCGGTGGCCTGCACGGCGTGGGCGTGTCGTGCGTGAATGCACTGTCAAAACTGCTGCGCGTGACGATCCGCCGCGACGGCAAAGTGCACCAAATGGAATTCGTGCGCGGCGTGCCGCAAAATCGCGAACTGGCGATGGTCAACGGCATTGAAGTCTCCCCGATCAAGGTCATCGGCGAAACCGACAAGCGCGGCACCGACGTGCACTTCTGGGCCGACGAGACCATCTTCAACCACGTCGAGTTCCACTACGAAATCCTGTCCAAGCGCATCCGCGAACTGTCATTCCTGAACAATGGCGTGAGCATCAAGCTGACCGACCAGCGCTCGGGCAAGGAAGAAATGTTCGCGTTCGAAGGCGG
Organism: Telluria sp. ZT3P26; assembly: GCF_059686035.1. Taxonomy (NCBI): domain Bacteria; kingdom Pseudomonadati; phylum Pseudomonadota; class Betaproteobacteria; order Burkholderiales; family Oxalobacteraceae; genus Telluria; species Telluria sp. ZT3P26. The sequence goes on from NZ_JCASII010000002.1 coordinate 30,620, forward strand.
CACGCGCGGCTTCGTCGAGTACATCAACAAGGCCAAGAACGTGCTGCACCCGACCGTCTTCCAGGCGACCGGCGAGCGCATGTCGGACCAGAACACGAACATCTCGGTCGACGTCTCGATGCAGTGGAACGACGCGTTCAACGAGCAGGTCCTGTGCTTCACCAACAACATCCCGCAGCGCGACGGCGGCAGCCACCTGACGGGTCTGCGCGCGGCGATGACGCGCGTGATCAACAAGTACATCGACGAACACGAATTCGCCAAGAAGGCCAAGGTCGAAATCTCTGGCGACGACATGCGCGAAGGCCTGACCTGCGTGCTGTCAGTGAAAGTGCCGGAACCGAAATTCTCGTCGCAGACCAAGGATAAACTGGTGTCGTCCGAAGTGCGCGGCCCGGTCGAAGAGATCGTCGCCAAGACCCTGACCGACTTCCTGGCCGAAAAGCCGAACGACGCCAAGATCATCTGCGGCAAGATCGTCGAAGCCGCCCGCGCCCGCGAAGCCGCGCGCAAGGCACGCGACCTGACGCGCCGCAAGGGCGTCATGGACGGCCTGGGCCTGTCGTCGAAACTGGCCGACTGCCAGGAACGCGACCCGGCGCTGGCCGAACTGTACATCGTCGAGGGTGACTCGGCAGGCGGCTCGGCCAAGCAGGGCCGCGACCGTAAATTCCAGGCCATCCTGCCGCTGCGCGGCAAGGTGCTGAACGTGGAAAAGGCGCGCTTTGAAAAGATGCTGTCGTCGGAGCAGATCACGACCCTGATCGCCACGCTCGGCACGTCGATCGGCCCAGACGAATTTAACGTCGAGAAATTGCGCTACCACCGCATCATCATCATGACCGATGCAGACGTCGACGGCGCCCACATCCGCACCCTGCTGCTGACACTGTTCTACCGCCAGATGCCGCAGCTGGTCGAGCGCGGCCACATCTACATCGCGCAACCGCCGCTGTACAAGGTCAAGGCCGGCCGCGACGAGCGTTATCTGAAGGACGACATCGAAGAAGCCAGCTACATGATGACGTTCGCGCTCAATACCGCGTCGCTCATCCCGCGCGATGGCGCCGAGCCGATCAGTGGCGAAGCACTGGGCGAACTGGCACGCCAGTACAACCTGGCCAACACCATCATGATGCGCCTGACGCGCGTGATCGACCGGGCAGCGCTGACCGCGATCTTCAGCGGCGGCGTGGCACTGGACCTGACCACGCTCGAGAACGCCGAAGCATCGGCGCAGGCGATGGAAAAATCGATCAACGACCCGGCCGTCAAGGTCAAGGTGCGCTCGGACGACCTGTCCGAAAAGCACGCGCTGCGCATCGAACGCATCTACCACGGCAACGTGCAGGTGACGTCGATCGATGCCGACTTCGTGGCGGGCGCCGATTACGCAGTGCTGGCCAACTCGGCAGCCACGTTCCAGGGCCTGATGGGCGAAGGCGCGATCGTGCGCCGCGGCGAAGGCGAGCGCATGAAGGAATTCGCCGTGCGCGACTTCCACGCAGCGATGCTGTGGCTGCGTGAAGAAGCCGAACGCGGCGTGTCGAAGCAGCGTTATAAAGGGCTGGGCGAGATGAATCCGTCGCAGCTGTGGGAAACCACGATGGATCCGACCGTGCGTCGTCTGCTGAAGGTGCAGATCGATGATGCGATCGCGGCGGATCAGATCTTTACGACGTTGATGGGGGATGACGTGGAGCCGCGTCGGAACTTTATTGAGGCGAATGCACTGCGGGCGGGGAATATCGACGTTTAAGATGGTTACTTGAACGATCGTTCAGAAAGGGCTAACCATTCGGTTGGCCCTTTTTCATTGGAGCACCGTTACATGGCGTACCACCCGTGCTAGTATTGACGCTGGGCAGTGCAGGCCGCCCAGCTCTCGCGAAAGCCAACGCACCTGCCCAGGAAAAACCCGTTTCAGGAGTCATACCTGTTCAATCACAGTCGCCGTAGCGAGAGCGGCAACACCATGTGAATAGGATCAGGCATGCGCCCCCAAACTCAGCAACAAATCCCGCTCGACACCAACACAGACTTTTTGCGCCGCCACGCCCGTGGCATGTTGCGAAGCGCGCACTCGGACCAACCCAGCAAGGCACTCCCTATCGTCCGCCGTGTCCACACGGCGCGCGCGTTTCCGATGCCACGACTGACCGAGCTTTACCATGGTCGCGCCAATCTACAGCTCAAGCATATGTTTCGCACGCTGGCAGCAGAACTTGGCTATGCGAGTTGGGATGCCTGCAAACGCGATATCGATCGTCGCCCGAGCGAGATTCTGGATCGCTTCCGGCTCGACCTCGGCGCGTTCGGCGACCATGAGCATGTCTGGTTTGCAGACCAGCCTACGGCTGCTGCGTGGCAGCGCCAGCATGGTGGTCGGATGATTGTGTATGGTACTCAGGCTGTCATGATGCCGGCTTGAGCGGTCAGTATTCGGGATGGCTGGCCGTCTAACCGGCCATCCTGTTTAATTTGCCTTCAGCGATCAGACGTCGTTCACGACTTGGACGGCAATCCGGCTGATCTTTGAGGTGCCGGCGTTGGATTAACGTGCCAGCTTAGGCTGATTGTCTCGCGGCTCGATTTGTCCGTCGTACACGTTCAGCCGTTTTTTCACCTTGGCATCGCTGCCATATTTCTTTTTGAGGGAGCGCAGTCGCCGATCGGTACCGCGACAGCGTTTCTCGATCTGGCCAGTGACTTCGCGCATTCGCTCGGCCTCTTCAGGATCGGGGAACTCGCCACGAAAGTGATCGCACGCGTCGCGTTGTGCAATGAACTGCCTGACATCGTTTGGCAGCTTTTCCGCTGCAAAAATGGGCGAGAAGGAGAGCAAGAGAAGAACAGGGACGAGGACAAACGTTTCCATTAACCTCCCTATCGCTGACGTGCCGCTTACCGCAGCCGAATCTTGACCACCGCATTCCCCGACGTCACATACAGCAGACCTTTGCCGTCCGTAACGATGCCGCGAACATCGCCCAGGCTCCCCGGCAAATCCCCAACCCGTAATGTCGTCGCCCGTGTCGTCCCCGCCACCGTCGTCACCACACCCGCCGGCGTAATCTTGCGCACCAGATTATTCACCGCATCGGCCGTATACAGATTGCCCTGAGGATCAACCGTCAGCGCCAACACCTGCTCGAAGCGCGCCGCGTTGCCGGTGCCGTTCACCGCGCCGCGAACGTTCGGCGCACCAGCAATCGTAAACAGATTGTCCGACCCAAAATTTGCCGTTGGATTCCAGCGACTGATCTCACGCTCGAGATCGAACAAGTACACGACATTGCTGCTGTCCACCGCCACCCCGCGCGGTGCCAGCGTGCGCGTGCCGAACATGTCGCCCACCGTGTTCTGCCCTTCCAGAATCCCCGTCCCTCCCGCACCGATGGCAAAGCGGCGCGTGCCGTAGTTGTTGGTGATGTAGAGATTGTTGTTGGCGTCGACGGCAATCGCCCCTGGCGTGACGTCAGGCCGGCTCGCTGCCGCGACGTTACTGCCAACCGGGATCGTGGTCACCGTCGCGACCTGGCCACCCGTTGTGATGCTGCGGATATTTAAGTCATCCGCGACATACACCGTGCCGCCGCTCCCAACCGTCAACGCAACCGGATTGACGAAGCGCGCATTGGCGGCAGCGCCGTTGGTCAGCCGGCTCTGCCCCGCGCCGCCGGCCAGCGTGGTCACCACACCGTCCGGCGTGATCTTGCGGATGACGTAGTTGCCGCGATCCGCCACGTAGACGTTGCCGCTGCTGTCGATCGCCAGCCCGTGCGGATTGTTGAAGCGCGCCGCCGTGCCGGTACCGTCCATGGTCCCGTCGGCAGTCGGATCGCCTGCGAACACCGACAGCGCCGACGTTTGTGCTGGTGGCGGCTTGTCATCGTCCTTGTCCTTATCCTTTGGGATGCCGTCGCCGCAACCGGCCAGCAGCGCCATCAAACCAAAGGCGCCTAGCAGATTCAGGCGCGAACGGGACACATCGTTATCAGGGCAGCGCATTGTCAAAACCTTTAGAAAGAATCGCAAACGATGCTATCACGGGCCTTTATGCCCGGTGATGCTGCCGGTGATGGCTGGTGCATAAACTGCACCGGGCATTCCCCTGCGGCGTGTCGGAGACAGGCGACGTACTTGGGTTCCCGCCTTCGCGGGAACGACGTTTTTGCTTGCATGAGAGAAGGATGCCACCCGGAATTCCCGTACTTTCTTTTCCACAGGCGCCCATTGTCCGCTTGACATACGGCGCCCAGTTCCTTAAAGTCGAAATTATGTCTTTCACCCTGCATCTGTCGAACACTCTCCCTGCCGCTGGCGCGCTATCGCCAGCTGCACTGCTACTACGCGCCTGATCGTTCGGCCGTACGCCCGGCACACGCCGGTCCCCACAGCAGCAGGAAAGTCGCAGATGTCTACCACGCCAATTTTCGCTTCATCGTTTTTCCTCACCGGGTCCATCCTGGCGGCGAGCGCTTGCGTCCAGTTTGCACTGGCGCTAAACCTACCGACCGGTTGCCGGGCCTCGCGTTTCGTGGCCCGCCCGGCAGCCTCCGCCACCCTCAGGCGCATCCGCGCCGCCCAGTGACCAAACCAATCAGGAGCACCCGATCATGTTGACCAATCCCGCCGCCAAGTACCGTCCCTTCCCTGCCATCGACCTGGCAGACCGCCAGTGGCCTAGCCGCACCATCACCACGCCGCCGATCTGGATGAGCACCGACCTGCGCGACGGTAACCAGGCATTGATCGAGCCGATGAGTCCGGAGAAGAAGCTGCGTTTCTTCAAGATGCTGGTCAAGATCGGCATCAAGGAAATCGAGGTGGGCTTCCCGTCCGCCTCGCAGACCGACTTCGATTTCGTGCGCATGCTCGTCGACGACAAGCACATCCCGGACGACGTCACCATCATCGTGCTGACCCAGTCGCGCGATGAGCTGATCCGCCGCACCGTCGAATCGGCCGTCGGCGCCAAGCGCGCGATCGTCCACGTCTACAACTCGGTCGCGCCGGTGTTCCGCCGCGTGGTGTTCAATATGGAGCGCGACGAGATCGTGCAGATCGCGGTCAAGGGCACGCAGCTGATCAAGGACCTGACGTCCCAGCATCCGCAGACCCAGTGGGGCCTGGAGTATTCGCCGGAATCGTTCTCGACGACCGAGCTGGATTTCTCGAAGCAGATTACCGATGCGGTCAGCGCCGTCTGGCAGCCGACGCCGCAGAACAAGATGATCGTCAACCTGCCGTCGACCGTCGAAGCGGCCACGCCGAACGTCTACGCCGACCAGATCGAGTGGATGTGCCGTAACCTGAACAACCGCGAGTCGCTCGTCATCAGCGTCCACCCGCACAACGACCGCGGCACCGCCGTTGCCGCCGCCGAACTGGCGGTGATGGCTGGCGCCGACCGCGTCGAGGGCTGCCTGTTCGGTAACGGCGAGCGCACCGGTAACGTCGATCTCGTCACACTGGCGATGAATTTGTACACGCAGGGCGTGCACCCGGGCCTGGACTTCTCGGACATCGACGCCGTGCGCCAGCTGGTCGAGGATTGCAACCAGCTGCCGGTGCATCCGCGCCATCCGTATGCGGGCGACCTGGTGTTCACGGCGTTCTCGGGTTCGCACCAGGATGCGATCAAGAAGGGTTTTGCGAAGCAGCAGGCCGACGCCATCTGGGAAGTGCCGTACCTGCCGATCGATCCGGCCGACCTGGGGCGCAGCTACGATGCGGTCATCCGCGTCAACAGCCAGTCGGGCAAAGGCGGTATGGCGTACCTGCTCGAGCAGGAATACGGCCTGCAACTGCCGCGCCGTCTGCAGATCGAGTTCTCGCGCGTCGTGCAGCGCCAGGCCGACGAGAGCGGTCGCGAAATCAACCCGGCCGATTTGCACGCGCTGTTTGCGCGCGAGTACCTGGATCAGCAAGAGCCGTATCACTACCTCGCGCACCGCATGACCGAAGACAGCGCGCATGACGTGCAGCTCGAAGTCGACGTGGCGCGCCACCATGCGCCGCAGGTGTTCTCGGGCCGCGGCAATGGGCCGATCGATGCATTCGTCACCGCGCTGGGGCTGGAGATTCGCCTGATGGATTACCACGAGCATGCGATCGGCTCGGGCGCCGATGCACGTGCGGCGTGCTACGTCGAGCTGCGGGTGGGGAACGGGCCGACGTTGTTCGGTGTCGGCATCGACAGCAATATCGTGACGGCGTCGTTCAAGTCGGTGTTGTCGGCGGTGAACCGCCATGTGGTGAGTGCCGAGCCGAATTCGGACGCATTGGCGGCGTAACGATGTCACTTGGGCTCCCGCCTTCGCGGGAGCGACGGTGTTCAGGCTGACGCCCCCTCACCAACCACGTCGTCCCCGCGCAGGCGGGGACCCAAGGTGAGCCCACCGCCACCACAACCCAAGGTGATTCACCGCCCACTCATCCGATCCACAATCTGCAACGACGCACGCTCGCTCATCACCAGCACGAGCTTGAGCCGTGCGCGCGTCATCCCCACGAACAGCTTGCGCAGCGTCTGCTCGTCGAGCGCCTCGAAATCGATCTCAGTGAAAATCAGCGCCGGCGCCGACTGCCCCTTGAAGCGATACACCGATTCGGCCAGCAGCCCGCCTTCGCGGAACACCGGCGTGCCGAACAAGTCATACTCTCCTGTAAACGAACGCAGCGAGTGCGCATCGCTCAGGCGATCAAGCTGCAAAATCGCCGACTTTTCGCGGCCGCGAAACGCGCAGATCGCGATGTCCTGGCGCCCGAAGCCGGCCGCCAGGCATGACGTCACGGCGCGCCGCGTCTGCGCCAGCATCGCTTCGACGTCGCCTTCGGGATAGGTCAGCTCTTCGATGTCGGCGCCCTTGAACGGGCTGCCTGCCTCCACCGGCTGGTGCGATGCGCCGATGGACGTGAGCATGTCGACGATCTGGCGCGGGCTGCGGTAATTGACATGCGAGTGCAGCGTCACCCAACCCGGCAGCGGCACCATCCCGCGGCCGTACAGGTTCTGGTCCGGGTCTTCCATCCAGATCGCGCGCCCGCCCTCTTTCAGCATGCGCAGCACGATGTCGCGCCACGCCACCGAAAAATCCTGGCCCTCGTCGACGATCACGACGTCGAATTGCCAGGTCTCGGGCAAGGTAGCGTCGGCCATCGATGCTTCGATCTTTTCCCAGACGTCGGCCGCCGCGTAATCGGGCGTGATGTCCTGCGCGCGCAGCCAGGCGTCCGACAGCATGTGGAAGGTCGCCACCCGCCCGCCGGCCGGGACCAGCCGTTCGATGTGGTCGGCCAGCGGCCGGTTGAAGCAGACGTACAGCGGACGCAGGCCGGCGTCGATGGCGGCGCTGTATTCGGCCAGCGCCAGCTGGGTCTTGCCGCTGCCGGCGGTGCCGATCACGTGCAGCCGGAATGGCGAGAAGTCGAGCCGTCGCGCCCAGGTGGCCAGGCCGCCCGAGAGCCTCGTAACCATCGCGTCGGCATTGCCGATCATGGCGCTCGGATCGGGCCGCAGGTTCAGCGTGTCGCCCAGAAAGCGCGTGACCTTGTCGAAGTCGTCGGTGCGCTCGGTGATGGGCAGCGCCTCGCGGATCACGCGCGCCAGCTTGGGTTTGTTCGATGCGTCGATGATGTGGTCGGCGTCGATGCCGGCCAGCGGCTGGTCGCGCACGATGTAGTCGGGACAGTACAGCAGGTAGTCGATCGACAGCTTTCCCTGGAAACGCTTGGCCAGGCCCTCGATCGTGGCCAGGATCTGCGTGCGGACCTTGCGCGGCTTGCCCTGGTAGCTCTTGACCAGGCCTTCCGGCGTCTCGTTCAGAAAGCCGGCCACCTGCTCGATGACCAGGATGCGGCCGTTCGGCGCGAGCACGATGAAGTCAACGTCGCCATACACCGAGTAACCCTGCTCGACGTTCGTCCAGTGCACGCCGTGATAGATCACGTAGGGCGTGTCGGCCAGGCGCTGCTCCAGGTAGGCGAGCGTCTCGATTTCGCGGGCGGCGGCGCCCGTGACGGACAGTTCGCGCCAGCCGCTTGGTTGGATATGGGCCATGGTGTCCGCTAACGTTAATAAGATAGAAACTATTGTAAGACTGTTTGCACGATAGCCACACACCGTTGTCCATAGCACGCACCCGGTGCGCGGAAAGCTGCCGAATGGTTGCCTGAGTGAAAAATCTATTGTGGCCGCACGGCAATCCAGTGCACACTTTCGCTCATCCCGTTTCATGCAGGTTTCCTTGTGTATTTCACCTTCCCGCTCCCGCTGATCGTGCGCACGGCGCTGGCCCTGATTAGCCTGCTGCTCGCGACCGGCACCGCCCAGGCCGGCGCGACGTACCGCTTCGGCGGCGCGGCGATACCCGGCTGTTCGTTGTCGGGCAAGGTGTACACCTGCCCCAGCAGTGCGGGTATCGCAGCGGACGACAAGATCATCATCGACTCGGGCTACACGGTCAGCGTGCGGTCCGATTTCACGTTCGGCTATAACCAGGGCCTGACGATGTCGGGCACCGCCCGCCTGACCAGTACGGGCAACCTGAGCATCGCTGATCTTCCGCCCAGCAACCTGAATGTGACCGGTGGTTCCTTCAGCTCTGCCAAAACCTTCACCGCAGGCAACCAGGTGCAGACCTTCAAGGCCGACATCAGCGCTGCGTCGCTGGTGCTGGGCAGCGGGTCGACGTTGCAGATCACCGGCACGCTGGTGTCCACCGGGCCGGTCACCATCGGATCGAACACGACGATCACCGGCCCCGTCACCGGCACCACGGTCTCCATCGGCACGCCGGTCAGGATCACGGGCGACGTCAACGCGTCCACGAGCCTGTTCCTGGGCTCGGGCAGCACGATCGACGGCAACGTCGACACCGGCCAGATGACGCTGCAGGCCTCGGACGCGCTCATCACGGGCAACGCAGCGGTCGATTTTGCAAAGCTGGACTGGAATGGCCGCGTGGCCAAGAAGATCATCTGCAAATCGGGCACGCGCCCCGGCGAGTGCGACTGCGTGGACAACCAGAGCGGCAATCCGGTCAACAGTGCGAAAGGGCCGACCTGCGAGTCGGCCAAGCCGGCGACGGCACCCTTGCACCACTTTCAGATCACCCATGATGGCAGCGGCCGCACCTGTGCGCCGGAAAGCGTGACCGTGACGGCTTGCGCCAACGAGTCGTGCAGCGCCTTGTACAAGGGCGGCGCGCAGATCACGCTGTCGCCGGGTTCGGTGGCGGCCACCATCGACAGCTCCGGCACCACGCTGGCGCAGGTGTCGCGCAACACGGCAGGCACGGACACCCTGCAACTGACGCAAGGTAGTGCCAAACCGGCCACCACCTGCTACAACAGCACGAGCAAGACCACCAGCTGCGCGATGACGTTCGCCAGCGGCGTGAGCTTCCGGATCGACGCAAGCCACCACAAGGCCGGTGACAGCGCGGGCGCAATCGTCACGGCACTCGCGCCCGACCCTGCCACCGGCCAGTGCGTGGCGGCCTTCAAAAACACCAGCAAGGATATCGCGTACGCCTGCCAGCATGTCACGACCAGTGTCGACACCAAGGGTTTGCTGCTGACCGATACCACGACCAAACGCGCCGCCACGCTGGCGTGTTCCACCGGTGCGGCCCAAACCGTCAGCAGCCAGTTCGATGCCGACGGCAAGGCGCAACTGACGCTGGCCTACCAGGATGTGGGCAAACTCAAACTGCTGGCGTCGTTCGACGACGCCCAGGGCGACACCACCGTGACCGTTGCGCCCTACACCTTCAGCTTTTCAAAGCTGCCATCCGCGCCCATTCGCGCGGGCGACAAGTTTCAGGTCACTGTCACCGCAGTCAACAAGGCCGGCGCCGCAACACCAAGTTTCAACCAAAGCGCGCTGGTGGCGGGCGCCACGCTCACCGACATTGCAGTGTCCTGCGTGGGCAAGGGAAGCGCCGGCCTGTTTACCAGCGCCAGGACGGAATTCGGCAGCGGTGTCGCTGTACCGACGCTGGCGTGGGGTAACGTTGGCACGCTGGACCTGAAGGCGACATTGAGCGATTTCTTGGGCAGCAAGGTCGATGTGACTGGGACCAGTGGCGCCAAACCCGAGTGCACGCCGAACGTCGGCCCTTTCATCCCCAAGTATTACGTCGTCGATTACCAGGCCGCCAACAGCAAGCGCACGTTCTATTACGCCGGCGAGCCGATTCCTGTCAGGGTGGCAGCGATGAATGCGCAAGCGGGTGTCACCAGCAATTATTCGGGCGATCTGGGCCTGAGCGAAACGGTAGCGCTCACTGTGCGCAATCCCACTGACTATGCGGCAATCCAGGACGCCAGCGCCGAGTTGAAAGACTTCACCGTGCCCCCAAGTGCCTTCAAGGACGGCGTCGCGCAGGCCACACCGGCCTACGGGCCCAAAACCACGGCACCGATCGCTGCCAGCATTCTGCTCAGGGCCGGCAACAGCGCAGGATCGGTCACGTCGGGCGATGGCAAGGGAACGTATGAAAACGCACGGCCAGCGGTCCACAGTGGTCGCCTGCGCATCGGCAATGCATTCGGTCGCATCAACACGCCACTACCGATGCGCATTGAAGCCTATTACTGGACCGGTAAAAGCTGGCTGTTCAATCAGAAGGATGACTTCACCGTGATTCCTGCCAGCGCGTTCGTGCAAGCGGCCCGTCCCAACATGACGGGCGGCGTGGCGCCGACAATTGTCGCAGTGAAGAGTGCAGTTACGCTGGCCAGTGGCCGCGGGCAAGTCGACTTGACGGGTGACCGGGCAGGCTGGATCGATCTGGCGATCAATCTGGGCAACGATACGCAGCCCCTGCCGTGCAACAAGGCCGCGTATCCCACGAGCAGTGGCGCCCGGCTGGCCTGGCTGCGCCTGCCCACGGGCTGCGCCGATCCGTCGGCGCGTGCGACCTTCGGCGAGCAATCGGCTGAAGAGCGTCGCATCATCCATGTGCGTCAGGTGTTCAATTGAGCCGCCAGCAGGGTTTCACGATGGTTGAGCTGATCACGGTGATGGTGCTGATCGGCGTGCTGGCAGCCTTCGCAGTCCCACGTCTGATGGGAGACAGCACGACCGGCGCGGCCCTGTATGGCGACCAGGTGGCCAGTGCCCTGCGCATGGCCCAGAAAAGTGCGGTCGCGCGGCGCCGCACGGTATGCGTGACCACGACGGCAACCACGCTGACGCTTCGCGTGCGTACCGCCGTCGGTAACGGACCCTGCGACGCGCAGCTGCAGGGCATCACCGATGGCATGTACGACAGCAAGGAGGCGGGCATTGTCATGAACAGCGCGCCCCCGCTGCTGCTGTTCCGGCCGGATGGCACCATCGATGACGGCAACGGCGTACGCCTGGGCAGGGTCGACATCGCCATCAAGGGTGCTGACGCCATCCGGCGCACCATCACGCTCGACGGAGGCACTGGCTATGTCCATTAAACGCATGGCAGGCACCACGCTGATCGAACTGATCGTTGCGATCGTGATCGTGGGCACCGCCCTGGCGGGACTCGTGGCTGCCTACAACCGTGCCAATATCGCCTCGACCGATCCCCTGATTACCCAGCAGATGCTGGCGATCGCCGAATCGATGATGGAAGAGGTCATGCAAAAGCCGTTCGTCGCGCAACAAAATCAGGCGGGCCGCCTGTTTTTCAATGACCTCATGGACTACAACGGGTACGGGCCTGTCGCCATCACCAATGTCAACGGCAACCCTGTCTCCGGCCTGGAACGCTATACCGTACAGGTGCAGGTCAGCCAGCAGGGCATGACCGGCGTGGCCGCTGCCGATGCCCTGCGCGTCCAGGTCACCGTGCGCGCGCCCGGTGCCGAGGATCTGCGTCTGGTCGGCTGGAGGACGCGTCCATGAGCCATTCCATGCGCCATTCCATGCGCCGGGGCGTGCAGCGCGATGGCGGCTTCTCGCTGGTCGAGCTGATCCTGGTCATCGTCCTGATCGGCATCATCGGCGGCGTGCTCACGATGCAGCTGGCCCCGGCCATCCAGAGTTACCTCTTGGTCAGCCAGCGCGCAGGCCTGACGAGTCAGGCTGACACCGCGCTGCGCAGGATGACCACCGAGGTGCGCGCCGCCGTACCCAATTCGCTGCGCCTGAATAATCCGCAATGCCTGGACCTCGTGCCGACCCGCGATGGCGGCCGTTACCGGATGGGCCCCGACACAGTCAACCCCGACGACGCCCATATCAACGATGCCGAAGCCGGTGCAGCGTTCGATGTGCTCACGCCGCTCAATGCCATGCCTACGCCAGGCGATGCGATCGTGATCGGCAATCGCAGTCCGGACGATGTGTACAACGGATCTAATGTCGGCACGGTCAGCACCGCGGCTGGCCCATCGCCGAATGCGCAGGCCGGCATCAGCCGCATCGCGCTGAATGCCCCGATCCAGATTCCCCAAGGGTACGATGGCGGCCGCTTCCTGGTCGTGCCAAGAGACGAGCGCGTCGTTACTTACCTTTGTACGCAGGGCATCGATCAAGCGACCGGCAGCGGCAACGGCACGCTGCGACGCTTTTCCCGCAATACGTTTGGCGCAACGACGTGCACTGCGCCGGCCGGCACATCGGCCATCGTGGCCACTCGGGTATCGGCCTGCAGCTTCGTCGTCTACACCAACCAGGGCGCGACCCAGGACAGCGGCTTCGTACAGCTCCAGCTCACGCTGACCGAGCGCGGTGAATCGGTCCCGCTCACGATCGGCACCCACATCGACAACCTGCCATGAGCCGCTCTCCCATCCCTCCCCGGCGCCAGGCGGGCTTCGCCTATATCGCTGCCGTGATCTTTCTGGTGGTGATTGCCGGCATCGCGGTCGTGCTGTTGCGGCTGACCGATACGCAGCAGAGCACCGTCAACCAGGCCTTGCTGGCTGCGCGCGCCAGCCTGGCGGCGCGCGGCGGCATTGAATGGGTCTTCAACAACCCGGCGCAGCGCTGTTTCCAGGCCCCGCTATCAACCAGCAATGCAGCGCCAGCGGGACCGTTCAACCATCTCAATGACTTTCGTGCCGATGCCGGATTCCTGGTCAGTGTCAGCTGCTCGTTCCGCGCCTATAACGAAGGCGAGACGATTGACGCCAGCAATAACTCGTCTCCGGTGGTCAAACGCATTTACCGGATCGAAGCCGTGGCCTGCAACGGTACTGGCAATACATGCCCGGACACCAGCAGCGTGCCACGGGCCGATTATGTCGAGCGCGCACAAGTGGCCACTATCTGCCTGCTGGTCAACGGCACGCCTTGCGTGTGAGTATTGTCGGCAGCGGCTGCCTTGCCGGAGGATCGTGCAATCTTCCCGGACCATCACACGCCCCACCGGTGGTCTAATGGCACGTTGTCCACCGACCCGAGAAACTGCCCATGCAAGCGATCCGCGACCTCGCCACCCAGATTGCGCAGCACGCCCCTGACGACGGCCTGCACGAGAGCCCAGTCCCGGGCATGTGGCTGATCCGCAGCGGCCAGACCACCAAACCGCTGCGCGTCCTGCATACGCCTGCGGTGTGCATCATCGCGCAGGGCGCCAAGCTGGTCTCGCTGGGCGGCACTGACTACCGCTACGACACGGCCAAGTTTCTCGTGGTGTCGGTCGACCTGCCGGTGACCGGTTGCGTGACGCTGGCGACCGAGGACGAACCCTATCTGTGCCTGCGGATCGATCTGGATGCGCAGTTGCTCGCCACGCTTGAGCTGGAACTACCGGCGCGCCCGGCCGCGCGCGGCACGCCCCCGGCGCGCGGACTGTTCCTGAGCGAGACCACGCCTGCACTGCTCGATGTCGCCAGCCGCCTGGTGCGCCTGCTCGATGTGCCCCACGACATCGCGGTGCTCGCGCCGCTGCTGCTGAAGGAATTCCACTACCGCCTGCTCACGGGCGAGCAGGCCGACACGGTGCGCCATTGCGCGCGCGGCGACGGCCGCATGGCACAGGTGACGCGGGCGATCTGCTGGATCAAGAACCATTACAACCGGCCACTGAGCGTGGAGCGCCTGGCCGGCGAGGTGGGCATGAGTTCGTCGACGCTGCACGAGCACTTCAAGACCGTGACCTCGATGAGTCCGCTGCAGTACCAGAAGCAGCTGCGCCTGCAAGAGGCGCGGCGCCTGATGCTGGCCGGGTCGACCGACGCGGCCAGCGCAGGCCACGCGGTGGGCTACGAAAGCAGCTCGCAGTTTTCACGGGAGTACGCGCGGCTCTTCGGCATGTCGCCGGGGCGCGATGCAACGCGGCTGCGCCAGTCGCTGCAGGCGGACGGCACGCAGGCGATGCGCTGACGGCGACGTGCTGGCGCTGCGGTCTCTATAATCGCCGCATGACTTCCACTTTACTGGCCCGCGCATGAGCTATCGCCTGGCGATCTTCGACTTCGATGGCACGCTAGCCGACTCGTGGCCCTTCTTCATGAGCGTGTTCAACGAGATCGCCGATCAGCACGGTTTCCGGCGCGTCGATGCCGCGCAGGCCGAGCAGCTGCGCCACTACGGCCCGCGCGACATCATGCGCCATGTCGGCATGCCGGCCTGGAAGCTGCCGATCGCCTCGCGCTCGTTCATCGACCGCATGCGCGGCGCCACCGGCCGCATCGCGCTGTTCGACGGCATCGCCCACACGCTGCGCGAGCTCGATCGCAATGGCGTGCGGCTGGCGGTGGTCTCGTCCAATGCCGAAGACAATGTGCGCGACGTGCTGGGACCGGAACTGGCAACGCTGGTGGGGCACTACGAATGCGGCATGTCGATCTTCGGCAAGGCGGCGCGCATCCGCAAGGTCGTGCGCCGCGCCACGGTGCCGGCGGTCCAGGCGTTGTATGTCGGCGACCAGACCACCGATGGCGACGCCGCGCGCCGGGCCGGGATCGCATTCGGGGCGGTCGGCTGGGGCTATGCGTCGATTGAATCGCTGCGCCGCGTGGCGCCGGAGCGCGAGTTCGGGACACCGGCAGATTTGCTGTCGCTCGCAGGATAGGCGTGTGCCCGCCACGGAATTGCCCGCACGCATAGGCCAGTTGCTATACTCGGCAGCAACTGCATCAATGAACAACGGACCTTCCATGCGCCTTCCACTCATCTTCCTGGCTCCGCTGCTGCTGAGCGGCTGCTTCATCGAGACGTCGACGTACGTGATCGACCTGAATACCGATCACGCGATCACGCTGAAGGTGGAGAAGGACAATTTCTGGACGAAAGAAGGCACGCTGCGCGTCGTCATGTCGCGCCTGCCGGATTGCCAGCGCCAGTACGAGCTGGGCTCCGTGTGGCTGGCCGACTTGCAGGTCGAACTGTTCGGCAACGGCAACAACGTTTATACGCTGCGCGCAGACGACCAGGCCTGGCAGATCGACACCACGACCTGCAGTGAACTGAAGGCGCCCGATGCGGATGCGGTCACCGGCCTGCCACTGGGCATCTTCACGCTGGACAGCGACAACAAGCTCAGTTTCGAGAAGCCGGAAGCCGCCAGGGAGTAAGCACTCAGTAGCGGTACATCAACGCGCGCAAGCGCGTCAGCTCGAGTTCGCGGCCTGATTTTTCAAGCACGTTTTCGAGCAGCGACTGGCCGTTCTCGCGCTGCATGGTCCACTGCGTGAAATACTCGTGCACCGTGCGCCACGGCGGGAAATCCGGCGGCATCGCGCGCCAGGTGGCGCCGTTGTGCAAAAAGTACAGGACGGCGCAGAACACGTCGTACAGATCATGCTTGCGCGGTCGTGTCTTGCGGCGCGCCGCTTCAAGCATGGCGCGCACGCCCTCGAAGTGTTCGCGGGGAATATCGCTGGGGTAGACAGCTCGGTCCATGGTGACCTCCAAAACAGCTTGGAGGCCTGGATCTGGAACAGGTTCCCTCGCTGTATTTACAGTCTACCCAATTTTATTGAACGAAGCTAGTCTCGCGCCAGCGCCAGGAACTCGGTGCGCAGCGCCAGGTTCGGCTGCAACTCGCCCAGCAGGGTCGACGTGATGGTTTCTTCGCCGATGGCGCGGATGCCACGGCTTTCCATGCACAGGTGGCGGCACTTGATGACCACGCCCACTGCCTTCGGTTCCAGCACTTCCATCAGCGCGTTGGCGATCTGCATCGTCATGCGTTCCTGCACCTGCAGGCGCTTGGAAAAGATATCGACCAGGCGGGTCAGCTTCGACAGGCCGACGATTTTGCCGTTCGGCAGGTAGCCAACGGTGGCCTTGCCGAAGAACGGCGCCAAGTGGTGCTCGCAATGGCTGTAGACCGGGATGCCACGCACGACGATCAGCTCGTTGTATTCTTCGGCGCCATCTTCGAATGCCTTGAGCACTTCCACCGGGCTCTGTTGGTAGCCCGAAGTCCAGTGTTTCCAGGCCTTGGTCACGCGCGCAGGCGTTTCGATCAGGCCGGGACGGTCCGGATTCTCGCCCAGCGATGTCAGCAGACGACGCCAGTCGTGTTCGGTGAAAGCTTCTTTGTCAGACATGGTGCACCCTAAAATAACGATTGCCGCCAGTATATAGAAAACGTCTGGCCCCGGTCGGGGCAGCCCTATTCTTGCGATAAATCATCCCCTGCATGCGACATATCTCATAACGTTGAACACGGCCACCACTCGGGGAGAGCGTCATGTTCGGCAGCACGGTCATGGAAGTCGTCATCGGCATGGCATTCTGCTACGGGTCCCTGGCGCTGACGGTCACCACCTTGCAAGAGGCATTGTCGGCCGCGTTCGGCCTGCGTGCCGGCATGCTGCGCGACTGCATCCAGCGCATGCTGCGCGACCCGCAATTCACCGGCACGGCGCGCGCGGTCTATGCGCACCTCTTGATCAGTGCGCATGACGACCTCACCGACGCAAATCCGCCACGCCATCCCGGCCCATCCTACATCGAACCGGCCAACTTCGCGCTTGCCCTGATCGACGCCATCCGCGCGGGCGGCGCCGCGCTCGATGCCGCCATCGCCGCCGTGCCCGATCCGCAATTGCGGCGCACGCTGAACACGCTGTACGTGCAAGCCGGCGGCGACGTGCAGCGCTTCCAGACGGCGCTCGGCGGCTGGTTCGACAGCACGATGGCGCGCCTGTCGGGTGCCTACAAGCGGCGCCAGCTGCTGGTGTCGTTCCTGCTGGCGCTGCTGCTGGCAATCCTGCTCAATATCGACAGCATCCACCTGTTCCAGACGCTGTGGCGGCATCCGGCCCTGGCTGCCGGCATCGGCGCCGTGCCTGCCGCGCTCGACGCGCGGCTGGTGAGCGATCTGGCGACGCTGCCGATCGGCTGGGACAGCTTTCCGCCGGTCCTAGATGCCGCATTCGCGCTGCAGGTTGCCGGCTGGCTGATCACGGCCAGCACGACACTCTTTGGCGCCCCGTTATGGTTCGACATCCTGCAGCGCGCAATCAACCTGCGCAGCACCGGTACCAAGCCGGCCCCGGTGCAGGTCGGGCAGGCCATGGTGCATCATGCCGGTCCAGCGGCGCCGTAGCGCCACGTCAGGCGTTACGTGCCGGGCGGCCGGTGTGCGTCGATCAGCACGCTCGAGATCGACATCTGCGGCACCCGTTCCGGCCACTCGTCCCCGGGGCCGAACCAGCGCGCCTCGGCGATTTCAGCCGTGTCCACGCGGATGTCGCCGTCCAGATAATCGGCCGTGAAGGCCAGCATCAGTGAATGCGGAAAGGGCCATGACTGACTGGCGAAGTAGCGCGGATTGTGCACGCGCAGGCCGACTTCTTCGAGCACTTCGCGCGCGATGCATTCTTCGATCGACTCGCCCGCTTCCAGGAACCCTGCCAGCGGCACGAAGCGCTGCGTTGCGTGCAGCACGTGCTTGGCCAGCAGCACCTGATCACCCTTGCGGATCAACACCATCATGGCCGGCGAGATGCGCGGATAGGCCATGTGGCCGCACTGGAGGCACTTGAAGCAGCGCTCGCCGGTGGCCAGCACCGTGCCGCTGCCGCACACGCCGCAGTAGCGGTGGGTGCGCGCCCATTCCGCGACCTGGGCAGCGCGACCGGCCACGCCCACCAGCGATTCATCCATCACGCCAAACAGCGCGCGCAGACCACGCCAGGCATACCCTGCGGGCAGCAGCGGTTCAGCATCGAGCCAGCCGGTCTGGCAATAGCGCCCATCGAGCAGGCCGAGCGGCTGAAGATATTCGCGCAGGACGCCGATCTGTTCGAGGACGGCGGCATCGGGCAGCGTCGGCCCGTCTTCACGCACCAGCAGTTGTCCCTTGTGGAACAGGAAGTTCAATGGGGCCGGATCAGGGTGCGGGGCAAACAGTGGTGTGAAGGAAGCAGGCGTATGCAGCATGGTGAATGGGCGGTCAATGAGATCGTCAAATGATACCGCCTTTCATGGTTCGGGATTCGGGGGCGGCTGCCGGCACGTTGGCTGGAGAACCGGGCCGGATCAGGCGGCAGGTGCTCCTGTATCTGCCCTGTCTGTCCAAGGAAAACGTATGCCCTGCGCTGTCATCAACCAGATCAACCGGGAGCGTACGTGAACATCGTGAACTGGTGTTGAACCGGTTGCTTCAGCGAACATGCGTCCACATATGTATAGACAGGTTATGTTGCACAATGCCAAGGTCTGGGCGGCCTTTTCCACACGTCATAATTGTCTAAGTCGTTAATTTATTAGAGAAAATTGTGTGAACTTGATGACTAGAGATCGTTGTATTCCGGATGAAATCTAACGAATTTCCACACAGAAATATCGCTTTTCGTCCAGAATAGGTAGCTATCTATCTAAATAGTACTGTCATGGACAAACTGTCATCACTGGTCGGTCGCCATTCGTTCAACGCCCGTATTTTCTATAACGGTGCGTTTTGCGATACCAATCAATTCACCGAAAACGGTGTCTCCGGCCAGCTGCACGTCGTGCGTGAGGGGCCAGTCGATTTCATCCATGAAGATGGTGAGGTCATTACGGTGACCGAACCGTCGCTGCTGTTTTATCCGCGCGGCGCCAGCCACCGCCTGCAGGTGCATCCCGGCCACACCGCCAACCTGCTGTGTGCCCACATCCAGTTCCAGGACGAGATGAGCAATCCGCTGTCGCGCGTGCTGCCCAATTGCCTTGTCATGCTGCTGAGCGAAATGCCCGGCCTGCGCTCGACGCTCGACCTGTTGTTCAGCGAAGCCAGCCAGACCGAGCCGGGCCGCGAAGTGATCCTGGATCGCCTGTGCGATGTGTTGCTGATCCAGGTGATCCGGCGCGAATTCGACAGCGGGCGCCTGTCGCTGGGCCTGCTGGCAGGCCTGTCGGATCGCCAGTTGTCGCTGGCACTGACCGCCATCCACGAGCGTCCGCATGAACCATGGAGCCTGCAATCGCTGGCCAAGGTGGCCTGCATGTCGCGCGCCGCGTTCACCGAACGCTTCCGCGACGTGATGGGCATGCCGCCGGGCGAATACCTGACGCGCTGGCGCATCGGTGTCGGCAGCCGCCTGCTGCGCCAGGGCATGCCGGTCAAGCAGGTCAGCAGCCGCGCCGGTTACACCAGCCCGTCTACGTTCACGCGCGCCTTCACGACCATGATGGGCGCGTCGCCGCGCGAGTGGCTCAAGCAAGCAGCGGGCTGAGCCAGAAACGACAACGCAGACGGTCCTTGCGGATACGTCTGCGTCTGGTTTTTTCAGGCAAGCGGCCCGTTCAGGGCCGCACAACAATCACTTCAGCATGCGGGTACGGCACGCCACCATCGCGATCACGATCGACAGGCCGCCGATGTAGGCGATGGCTGCCTGCATGCCGATGAAGTGCGCGACCGCGCCGATGGCCGGCGGACCCATCAGGCTGCCACTGTAGGCCATGCTGGCCACTGCGGCCAGAGCCGCCGGGCCCTGCGCGCCGGCCGCGCTGAACACGAACGGGAACACCAGCGCCAGGCCAACACCCGCTACCGCGAAACCGATCAGCGCGACGTAGGCGTTGGGCGCCAGCACCGCGAAGAACAGGCCGGCGGCCGCCACCATGGCGCCGGTGCTCACCAGGCGCTTGGCGCCATGGCGCTCTTTCAGTTTGTCGCCGAACATGCGCGAGACCAGCATCATCACCGAGAAGGCTGACAGCGACAGCGGCGCCAGGCCATCCGATGCGCCGAAGTGTTCTTTCAGGAACATGCCGCTCCAGTCGGCGATGCTGCCTTCGGCCATCGAACCGAAGAAGCCCAGCAGGCCCAGCAGCACCAGCGGACCACGTGGCAGTGCAAACGATTTCTTCTCGACATGGACGCCGACTTCATCAGCCTCCAGCACGCTGTGGGCCATCCACAGCACAACAGCCAGCGGACCGGCCAGCATCAGGAAGTGGGTTGCCGGTGCAATCTTCAGGCTGGCCATCAGGCTGCCCAGCGTGGCGCCGACCAGGCCACCAGCGCAGCACAGGCCGTGCAGACGCGACATTTCCGACTTGCCACTGACTTTTTCGCGGCGCGCTGCGGCCGAATTCATTGCCACGTCAAAAATGCTGGCGGTCACGCCCAGCATCAGCACCGACATCATCAGGCGCGGTACCGTCGGCGCCATGCCGATCGACACGAGCACGCCCAGCAGCGCCAAGCCGGCGAGCAGGATGGTCTTGCGGGCGCCGAAGCGTTTCATCATGAACGATGAGACCGGATACGACAGCACGGCGCCAAGGCCACCGCAGACCAGCACCATCGACAATGCCGCATGCGACACATTGACGCCGGCGGCCAGCGCGGGGATACGGCCAGCCCACGATCCCATGATCAGGCCGAACAGTGCGAAGACGAGCGGGAGGGAATATTGCTGGGCTTGGACGAGGACAAACGACGAACGGCGCGGCGAGGAAACAGGGGTGTGCATGAAAGCAGTGAATTGTTAAATTATTGAGGTGTCAAAGGATTGCCAAAGTGCTCTTCAGAAGCCAGCCGCGCGTGAAATATTTACTTCAGGCATCTGATGGAGCGCAATTCTAAACACCTTTTTTCGCTATGGTTTTCTAAACGGAAAAATATTTTTAAGCGTTGTTTTGCATTCACACATAAATGATGAAAGCATTGGCTTGAACACATCACCAAATAACAATCTCATATCAAAAATCACAGAAAAATCCTGTAAATCGTGAAAGATGTAACGATTTATTGCGTCTCTTGCGCTATTAAAGGGGTTGGTAGTCACATTCAGTATTTGCTGCGTCGCACCAAAAAGCGCAAATGCTGGTGCCAAAGCGACAGCCCGATGACCTGCCAAAGACAAGAAAGTGTCACGGCAAAGGTTTTTTTCAGGAAATTACCTTGCATCGCGCAGACCCCCAACTAATGTCCAGGCCAATTGTTAAATCCTGACTTAAAAATGACATTCATTTTTAGTGCGGGCGCACGAAAAAAGGCTGCCCTCAGGCAGCCTTTTTCATCATCGGCACGACTTGGTTTCCCAAGCGGCCTTGCCTTCAATCATTCGCACAGGTCACAGCCGGGGTCAGGTCTGACATTCGGACACGACCTCAGCCTTAACCACTTCCAACGGTGCCTTGTCCGGTTTCAGACTGGCCCGGTATCAACCGTTTCGACTACTCGACTGTCGAGGTCGTGTCCGAATGTCAGACCTGACCCCGGCTTTCTCTACCTGACTGTCGAGGTCGTGTCCGAATGTCAGACCTGACCCCGGCTGTTTCGTCATGGCATGGTCCTGGTTTCCCAGGCAACCGCGGCTTATACCAGTTGCAGCGTCACGTCGATGTTGCCGCGGGTGGCGTTCGAGTAGGGGCACACGATGTGGGCGCGGTCGATCAGCGTTTGCGCTTCATCGGCTGGCACGCCTGGCAGGCTGATCTTGAGCAGGACTTCGATGCCGAAGCCGGTCGGGATCGGGCCGATGCCGACCGTGCCTTCTACTGCGACGTCCGGCGAAATCTTCAGCTTGTCGCGGTTGGCGACGAATTTCATCGCGCCCAGGAAGCAGGCCGAGTAGCCCGCAGCGAACAGCTGTTCAGGGTTCGTGCCAGCCAGGCCATTGCCACCGAGTTCTTTTGGCGTGGTCAGCTTCACATCCAGTGCGCTGTCCGACGACACGGCGCGGCCTTCGCGGCCACCCGTTGCGGTGGCGTTGGCGCGGTAGAGAACGTTTTCGATTGCCATGATGAGACTCCTTGAGAGGGTGGCGGATGCCCGCCAATTATTAAGCGCTATTAGATAGCGCGCTATTTAAATGGGTTGTTGCCTTGGCCCGCCGACCCGCTTCCCTGTTGTGGGGTACGTTCGGCGCTGCCATGAACACCATATTACATAGCTTGCTATTTAATAGCAAGCGATTTTATCGTGGAACGTTGCGGACATGCCGACAGCACCGCACCTACACCAGTCGCACCGACTCCCGCACCACCAGACTCAGGCCCGGCACATCGGCCGCCGGTTGCTGGTGCCCCAGCATCGCCAGCATGCGCCGCCCGATCCCGGTACCGACTTCGTACAGCGGCTGGCGCACGGTCGTCAGAGGCGGCGTCGTGTACATCGAGCTTTCCAGATCGTCGAACCCGACCAGCGAAATGTCTTCGGGCACCCGGATATTGCGGCGATACAGCGCCAGCCGCGCGCCGTAGGCCGTCAAGTCGTTGGCGGCGAAGATTGCGCTGAAACGCACATTGGCCACCAGCAGGCTGTTCAGCGCCAGCAGGCCGCTGGACTCGCTGAAGTCGCCCGTCACGACCAGCCGCGGGTCGCTTGCGATGCCGTGCTTGGCCAGCGTGTCATTGTAGCCCGCCAGGCGCTCGCGCGCATCGCGATGATCGGGCGGGCCGGCGATATGGGCGATGCGCCGGTGCCCCTGGCTGATCAGGTATTCCACCGCTTCGCAGGCGCCGCCGTAGTTGTCCAGGCAGAAGGCTTGCGTGCGCTCGCCCTGCACTTCGCGTCCGAACGCGACGATCGGTACGCGGCGCGAAAAGTCGAGGATCTGCTTGTCACTCATATTGCCGGTCAGGATCGCCACACCATCGACGCGGCGCCCGATCAGGAGTTCGACCCGCTCTGCTTCTTCGTCGGCATGCCAGTGGCCGCTCATGATCAACAGCGCATAGCCGGAGGCCTTGACCGCATCCTCGATGCCGACCATGGCGCGGTTGAAGTAACCGCTCTCGAGCGACTGGGTCAGCACGCCGATGGTGTTGGTACTGCCCATCTTGAGGCTTTGCGCCAGGCGGTTGGGCTTGTAGTTGAGTTCGTCGATGACGCGCTCGATCGTGCGCCGCTTGTCGTCCGACACCTTGGCGGTGCCGTTCAGGAAACGCGACACGGTGGCCGGCGACACGCCTGCCCGGCTGGCGACCTGGTACAGCGTGGTGATACCGCTCTCGATGTTTTTCATGAAGCGTTCTGGACAGGTCCGGGGCAATTTGTTGCTTGAAGTATATCACGCAGCTTTCCGATAAAACGGTCGCTGAACCATACTTATGAAACGCTTTCATAAACAATCCGTCGTTGACATGCAACAAACACACTACTCCCTATCATAAATACTAATTGACATTTTTTTACCGTTGAAATTACTATGAAACCGTTTTCAAGATTGATGAAACCGATTTCTTATCAATCCCTACGTTAGTACGCAGCATCCATAAAACTATATCGGAGACAAGCATGACAACCATGACGCCCCAACTGGCAGGGGTCCGTACGCCCTCGTCCGCCCCCATCCGCCTGGCCATCCTGACGCTGCTCGCCAGCATCGGTACAGCCCACGCCCAATCGGCGGCCGATCCGGCGTCGCCTGCTGCCGCCACCCCGGCAGCCGTCGTCGACAATGGCCGCATCGCCGAAGTGGTCGTGACCGCCACCAAGCGCTCGACCTCGCTGCAGCGCACCCCGATCGCCGTCACCGCACTGACCGCCGCCACGCTGGCCGACAACCATGTGCAGACCCTGCTCGACGTCGTCGCGCTGGTCCCGGGCTTCCAGGCCACGGCCCAGGGTGACCACGGCGTCACGACGATGACGCTGCGCGGCATCGGCAACGACAGCGCCAAGACCGAATACGCCGATCCTGAAGTCGCGTCGTTCGTCGACAACGTGTATTCGCCACGCGCCGAAGGCGCCACCGCCCTGCTGTTCGACGTCGAAGGCATCGAAGTGCTGCGCGGCCCGCAAGGCACGCTGTGGGGCCGCAACTCCACCGTCGGCGCGGTCAATATCCAGACCGTCAAGCCGGAGCTGAACAGCCGCTCGGGCTATGTGGAAGGCGGTATCGGCGACTACAACCGCATCGGCACGCGCGGCGCGGTCAATGTGCCGCTGTCAGAAACCGCAGCACTGCGCTTTGCCGTCGTGCACGAGCGTCATGATGGCTATGTCGATTACCAGCAATTCCCGAACCCGTCGATTGCGCAACAGCGCGCTGCCTATCTGGCCGCCGGCGGCGCCGCTGCCGGCTTCCGCCCGATCAATCCGAACAACTACGTCTCTGGCGGCGACAAGTACAGCGCCCAGGACCAGACAGCAGCGCGCATGTCGCTGCTGTGGCACCTGGCGCCGAACCTGCGCTGGAACATCGCCTACGAAAAATTCATCGACCGCGGCACCCCGAGCGCCAACCTGATGCAGACGCCGCGGGCGGGCCAGGACCACTGGTCGACGCTGTCCGACTCGTCGCCATGGGTCAACCGTGACAGCGACAATGTGCGCAGCCGCCTGAGCTGGGACATCAGCCCCGACCTCGCGCTGCAATACGTGGCCGGCTGGTCCAAGTACAGCGGCGACATGCGCTTCGACCAGGACGGCGGCACGGTCCTCCCGACCTCGATCATCTCGGGCGGGAAGTTCCAGGAACACACCACGGTCGACTCCAACTACCGCAGCTACAGCCACGAAGTGCTGCTGCAGTCGGTCGGCGCGCGCGCCATCGACTGGCAGGTCGGCGCCTACTACGGCAAGGAAAAGAACAATATCCGCTTCGACATCGGCGGCATGAACGGCACCGAAGACGGCACCGTGGCATGGCAGGGTTCGTTCATCCAGCCTGACCAGACCGTGGAAAACTCGGCCGTCTTCGGCCAGGCCACCTGGAACATCACCGATGCCTGGCACCTGACCGGCGGCGTGCGCTACACCCACGACAAGCGCGTCCACATTGGCGGCCGCGGCTACACCTGGGCGTACGACGCCAGCGCGCCACAACTGCCGCTCAATCCGCAGATCGATCCGCGCGATCCGGTCAACGGCTACCAGTCCGGCGTGCCGAACGACGGCCGCTACAGCGACAACAAGGCCACCGGCCTGGTGCGCGTGAACTACGACATCGACCGCAACAATATGGTGTACGCAAGCGTGTCGACCGGCTACAAGGCGGGCGGCGTGCAGGATCGCGGCTTGCCCTACCAGCCAGAGACGCTGACCAACTTCGAGATCGGTTCGAAGAGCACCTTCATGGATGGCGCGCTGCGTATCAACAACGCGCTGTTCTACATGGACTTCAAGGACTTCCAGTTCAATTCGCCGGTCAGCTTCTCCGACGGCAGCCGCGGCCTGGCCATCGAGAATGCCGATGGCGCCAAGGTCACGGGCCTGGAAACCGAGATCGCCGCCCGCATCGCCAAGGACGGCCGCCTGTCGATCGCGCTGGCCGTGCTCGACACCAAGCTCGGTCACCTGGTCGCCGGCTCGAACGACTATGCGCTGCCGCCGTGCACGGTCGACACCCGCATCGAGACCTGCCTGGACGTGACCGGTCACAAGCTGCCGCACGCACCGAAGTTCTCGACCACGGTACAGTACCAGCACACGTTCCGCCTGGCCGATGGCGCTACCCTGGTGCCGCGCATCACGGCGCGCTACGAGGATGAAGTCAGCCTGAGCGTGTTCGACCTGGGTCCGGAAGACCGCCAGAAAGCCTACACCAGCGCCGACCTTGGCCTCCGCTACGCGAAGGACAAGTGGTGGGTCGACGCCTTCGTGCGCAACGTCGGCGACAAGAAGATCAAGACCAGCGCCTTCAACGGCTTCGGCCCATGGCTGGCGCAGTACAAGCCACCACGTACGGTTGGCGTGAATACCGGCTTTGATTTCTAAAAGCTGAAGCATGGCAGCGCGCCCGGTCGGGCGCGCTGCTTTTTTTGTTAGACCTGAATCCGTTCCCAGCAGCGATCCGAGAGTTCCATGACCAACAGCCCCGACTTCGACTTCCGCAACAACTATCCTTCCGACTTCACCTGGGGCGTGGCCACCAGTTCCTTCCAGATCGAGGGCGCTGCCGCCGTCGATGGCAAGGGGCCGTCGATCTGGGACACCTTCTGCCTGGACCAGAACAATATCAAGGATGGCAGCGACGGCATCATCGCCTGCGACCACTATCACCGCTACCAGGAAGACGTCGGCATCATGGCCTCGATCGGCGTGGACGCCTACCGCTTCTCGTTCGCCTGGGCGCGCGTGCAGCCGGATGGCAAGGGCGCCTGGAACGAAGCGGGTTTCGCTTTCTATGACCGCCTGCTGACCGAACTGGAAAGCAAAGGCATCCGCGCGCACGCGACCCTGTACCACTGGGACCTGCCGCAAGGCCTGCAGGACGACGGCGGCTGGCTCAATCGCGAGACCGCCTACCGCTTCGCCGACTACGCACGCGAAATCGCGCGCCGCTTCGGCAACCGGTTAGAGGCGATCGCCACCCACAACGAGCCGTGGTGCACGGCCAACCTGGGTTACGGCAATGCGCAGTTCGCGCCTGGCGTGGCCGACCTGAAGCAATCGATCCAGGTCTCGCACCATCTGCTGCTGTCGCACGGCCTGGCCATGAGCGCCATGCGCGACGTCGGCAGCAGCGCGCAGCTGGGCATCGTGTTGAACCAGTGGACCGCCGATGCGGCCACCGATTCGCAGGCCGACCGCGACATGGCCGAGTTCGAGTATGCACGCTCGGTGCAGTGGTTCATGGACCCGATCTTCAAGGGCCGCTACCCGGAACTGGCGCTGCGAGGCCATGGCGAGAACGCCCCCGTCGTTGCTGACGGCGACCTGGCCATCATCCACCAGAAGATCGACTTCCTCGGCTCGAACTATTACTTCCGCTCGTGGTGCAGCGCCAGCACGCCGCCCGTGCCGGCACCGGCGCGCCACGGCGTGACCGACATGGGCTGGGAAATCTTCCCCGAAGGCCTGTCCGAACTGCTGCTCAAACTGAAGGCCGAGTATCCCGACCTGCCGCCGGTGTACATTACCGAGAACGGCATGGCCAATCCGGACGTGCTGGAAAACGGCCGCGTGCACGATACGGCGCGCATCGCCTACGTGCGCAGCCACCTGGCCGCGCTCAAGGACGCGATGGATGCGGGCGTCGACGTGCGCGGTTATTTCCTCTGGAGCCTGCTCGACAACTTCGAGTGGAATTCGGGCTACGCCAAGCGCTTCGGCATCGTGCACGTGGACTATGCGAACCAGCAGCGCACGCTGAAGGACAGCGCGCTGTGGTACCGCGAATTCATCGCCAGCCGCATCAAGGCTTGATCAACGGGATCGATCATGCGCCCTGCCAAAACCGTATCACCGCTGCTGTGGGTCCCGACCGGCTACTTCACGATGGCGCTCGGCTACGTGATG
This sequence comes from Telluria sp. ZT3P26, assembly GCF_059686035.1. NCBI lineage: Bacteria > Pseudomonadati > Pseudomonadota > Betaproteobacteria > Burkholderiales > Oxalobacteraceae > Telluria > Telluria sp. ZT3P26. The sequence goes on from NZ_JCASII010000002.1 coordinate 58,198, forward strand.
CTCACCAGCGTCACCGCCATCATGTTCAAGAATCTGGGCATGGACAACGGCCGCGCGGCCCAGTATTCGAGCCTGCTGATCCTGGCGTACACGGTCAAGCCGCTGTTCGCGCCGTTCGTCGAGATGTACCGCACCAAGAAATTCTTTGTGTTGTGCTCACAGCTCGCCATCGGCGCCGGCTTTGCCGGCGTGGCACTGCTGATGGAACTGCCCGGGTACATGACCTTCCTGATGGCGATCTTCTTTGCGCTGTCGTTCATCGGCGCGACGCAGGACATCGCCAGCGACGGCGTGTATGTCACGTCGCTCGACGCGCGCGCGCAGTCGCTGTACTGCGGCATCCAGAGCCTGTCGTGGAATATCGGCCCGATCGTCGCTGCCGGCGGCATGGTCTACCTGAGCGGCTACCTGCACACCCACGTGTTCGGCCATGATCCGGGCGTGTTCGGCCCGGACTGGATCGACGCCTGGCGCATCATCTTCCTGCTCGTCGGTGGCCTGACGCTGCTGATGGCGCTGTGGCACTGGCGCTTCATGCCCGACGGCGCGCGCGCCGCCGATACGCCATCGAGCGCGAAGGACGCCGGCCGCATCCTGGTCGACGCCTTCGTCACGCTGTTCCAGAAGCGCGGCGTGTGGCGCATGATCGCGTTCGCATTTCTGTTTCGCTTCAGCGTCGGCCTGCTGGAAAAGATCGGCCCGTTCTTCATGGTCGATCCGGCCTCGAAAGGCGGCCTGGGTCTGTCCAACGAGATGCTGGGCCTGATCTACGGCACCTATGGCCTGGCCGCGGTGCTGGTCGGCTCGCTGCTGGGCGGCCTGTATGTCGCCAAGCGCGGCCTGAAGTCGACACTGTTCGTGCTGTGCTGCGCGATCAACATCCCGAACGTCGCCTTCCTGGTCATGAGCATCTACACGCCATCGAGCCTGGTGCTGATCACGCTGGGCGTGGCCATCGAAAAGTTCTTCTTCGGCTTCGGTGCGGTCGGCTTCATGATCTACCTGATGCAGCAGCTTGCACCGGGCAAGTACACGACCACGCACTACGCGTTCGGCACTGGCCTGATGGGACTGTGCGGGATGGTCACGGGCGTCATCAGCGGCCACCTGCAGGAGATGATGGGCTACGTCGCCTATTTCGGCCTGGTGATGGTTGCGACCATCCCGTCATTTGTGGCCACCTGGTTCGCGCCGTTCTATCACGATGACGGCAGCGCGCCGGCGGCGGGCGTCGACGCGGATGGCAAGACGGTGCCGGCATGAAGCGTACCGTGCTGGCCACGGCGCTGCTGACGCTTGCGGCTGGCGCCGGATCGGCGGAGATCAAGGTCAATGCGGTCGGCTTCCTGCCGCAATCACACAAGCTGGCCGTCATCCCGCAGGCGCCTGGTGCGAACCGGTTCGAGGTCGTCGACGCTGACGGCAAGGTCGTACTGGATGGCGCATTGGGCGCAGCAAGCCGCTGGGCGCCGTCGGGCGAAACCGTGCGCGTGGCCGACTTCAGCGCGCTGACGCAGGCCGGCGCCTACCGCATCCGCGTGGGCAGCATGCTGTCCGATCCGTTCATGGTCGCGCAGGATGGCTACCGCGTGCTGGGCGATGCGGCCCTGAAGGCGTTCTACTTCAACCGCAGTGCGCTCGCCCTGACGCCGGAATATGCCGGCGCATGGGCGCGGCCGGCCGGCCATCCGGACGACAAGGTACTCGTGCATGCGTCGGCGGCATCCAAGGCGCGCCCGCAAGGCACGGTCATCGCCAGTCCCAAAGGCTGGTACGACGCCGGCGACTATAACAAGTACGTGGTCAACTCGGGCATCGCGACCTACACGCTGCTGGCCGCGCTCGAGCACTTCCCGGATGTCTTCAAGCGCGACATCGGCATTCCCGAATCCGGCAACGGCGTGCCTGACATCCTCGATGAGGCGCTGTGGAACCTCGACTGGCTGCTGACGATGCAGGACCCGGCCGATGGCGGCGTGTACCACAAGCTCACCAACCTGCGCTTCGACGGCATCGTGATGCCGCACGCAGCATCCACCACCCCGCGCTACGTGGTGGCCAAGAGCACGGCGGCGGCGCTCGATTTCGCTGCCACGATGGCCACTGCCAGCCGCGTGCTGGCGCCGTACGATGCGCAGTGGCCCGGCCTGTCGCAGCGCATGCTGGCGGCGGCGCAGGCCGCGTGGCGCTGGGCCGCGGCGCACCCGAACGTCGTCTTCAAGAACCCGAAAGATGTCGTCACCGGCGAATACGGCGACGCGCAGCTGGCCGACGAATTCGCGTGGGCGGCCGCCGAACTGTTCATCGCGACCGGGCAGGATACGTACGCGCAGGCGTTCATGCGGCGTGATGCCGCGCTCACCACGCCAGCCTGGGACAATGTGGCGGCGCTGGGCTGGATGTCGCTGGCGCACCACCGCGACCGCCTGAAGCCCGGCATCGACCGCGCGCTGATCGAACGCCGTATCGATGCGCTGGCCACACAGCTCGCGGCGAAGGCCGATGACGGCTACCGGGTACCGCTGGCATCAAACGACATCGTCTGGGGCAGCAATGCGGTGATCCTGAACCAGGGCATGATGCTGCTGCAGGCCTATCGCATCAACGCTACGCCGGCCTATCTGCAGGCGGCGCAGTCGAGCCTTGACTACGTATTGGGCCGCAACGCCACCGGCTACACGTTCGTCACGGGCTTTGGCGCGCGCCCGGTCATGCATCCGCACCACCGGCCGTCGATGGCCGATGGCGTGGCAGCACCGGTGCCGGGCTGGCTGGCCGGCGGCCCCAATCCGGGCCAGCAGGACGCCAGGGATTGCCCGCCGTATCCAAGCAAGCTGCCCGCACTGTCCTATCTCGACCACGCCTGCAGCTACGCCGCCAACGAGGTCGCCATCAACTGGAACGCGCCGCTGGTGTACGTGACCGCAGCGCTGTCCGCGCTCACGCCCCATGCCATGACCGACACTGCCACCGTTTCGCTTGCCGCGCTGCTGCGCGAAGAACAGCAACTGCAATTCGACCGCTTCGACGATGCCACCGCGCGGGCCGTTGGCGCGCTGCTGGTCGCGCGCGCCGAGCGCGAACGCAAGACCGTGACGATCCAGGTGACGCGCGGCGACGCCGTGCTGTTCAAGCAGGCGATGCCGGGCGCGTCGCCCGATCACGCCGACTGGATCCGCCGCAAGAACAACCTGGTCGGACGCACTGGCCACAGTTCGTTCTATACCCACAACGAAGTACGCCAGGGCGGGGGCGACCATGATGCGCTGCCTGGTCTGGACATGCGCGACTATGCCGCCCACGGCGGCGCGTTCCCCGTCATCGTGCCCGGCCAGGGCGTGGTCGGCACGGTCACTGTGTCCGGACTGCCGGGGCCGGACGACCATGCGCTGGTGGTCGCGGCGCTGAAGGATTATCTGACGCCCCCTTCGCCGTAACGGCGCGGCCTTATTCGTCGGTCAGGCTGCGCGCGACTTCCTGTCGGTACAGTTGCCAGGCAAAGCGCCACACCACCACGGTCACGATGAACAGCTTGGTCCAGATCAGTAGCCAGATCACGGTGGTCAGGTCGATGCCGGGACAGGCCGCGCGCACTGCAGCGGTGGCGATCAGGATCAGCACGACCGGCGCCAGCGCCAGCATCAGCGGCCGTACCAGCTGGCGCCGCGTGCGGGTAAGGGAGACGTCATCATGGAGGGCGCAGGTTGGTTGAATCGGCCTGGCCGTATTGACCGGGACGAGCCTGACATCCTACCAGCCCTCGTATCGAACCGGGACGACGACCTGCGGACCGGCTTTACGCCGCTTTACATTTGCCGCCCTGTTGCGCGGTCGGTCTCAAGCCGTTAAAGAGATACGATTCGCCACAGGACAAACATCATGGTTTCCAGCATTAGCAGCAGCACCGCAACCCAGGCCACCTACGCACCGGTCGCCAGGAAAACGCCCGATGAGACGGTTGCCACCCCTGGCCCGGCCCCCACGACCGACGAGCAGGACAGCGCTGCGCCGCCGACCCAGAGCGCCGAATCGGCCGCCAGCGCGCGTCTGGGCGACCAGCTGAACGCCCAGGCCGATGCGTCGCGCGTGCAGCGCGCGGTGGACGAAGCAGGCACTGAAAGCGACACGACGACGGCAACCGAAAGTACAGCATCGGGCGAGGCAGCCGCAGAGGCAGGGGCAGCAGCAGCCCCGACCGGCGGCGCGACACCCGCCGCATCAACGTCCACGTCCGCCACGGCGTCAACGACCAACGATTACGTCGCCGAAGCCGACACCGATTCCGACAAGACCGTCAGCGACGATGAACAGGCCGCCTACGAGACCAAGCTGCGCCAGCAGGCCGAAGCGGCGGCCGCAACAAAGGCGGCTGCGGCAAAAGAAACCGCGCCACAGGACGCACTGACGGCCGAAGTGCGCGCCACCTATGGCGTCGACGAAGCGGCTGAACCGGTGCTGAACATCACGGCTTGATGCCTGATTTTGTTGCGCTGCACCCGAAGTTACAAGCAGTAAAATCGAAATAAACGACGAAACGCGTTGTAGTCAGGTCGTCAACTACGGTAGAGTGTCGCATTCCGAGAAGTATTTTACGAGGCGGCGCATGCCAGAATTCAGCCCAACTACGCCCCCCGGATCGTTGATTGCCAACCATCTGCACGCCTGCTTTGCCAGGCTGCCGGATGCCATCTGGCACGCAACCAACCAACAATCACTCTCGCTGGTGGCCACAAAGGTGCGCAAAGCACTTGTGGCGCCGGCGACGCTTGCCCATGGCGCGGCGCATCCATCACGGCTGCGCGCGCCGGAGAACACCATGAACCAGTCCCAACCTGCCCTGCGCCTGTGCGCGCGCCGTTATATGTCGCACTGCCCCGAAGGATGATGTCGATGACCTCACTGCCACTGATCCTCCTCGTCCTTCTCCCCTTCGCAGGCGCCCTCGTTTCCGCCTGCCTGCCCAACGCATCGCGTAACCGGCCTGCCGCTGTTGCCGGCGTGTTCACCCTGGCGGCGCTGCTCATCGCCATCTCCAAATTCGACGAACTCGGCGCCGGCCAGGTGGTATTGACACGCTATGAGTGGCTGCCGCTGTTCGGCCTGGACTTCATCATGCGCATGGATGGTCTGGCCTGGCTGTTCTCGATCATGGTGCTGGGCATTGGCCTGCTGGTGATCCTGTACGCGCGTTACTACATGTCCAAGCAGGATCCGGTGGCGCGCTTCTATGCCTACATGCTGGCGTTCATGGGCTCGATGATGGGCGTGGTCCTGTCTGGCAACCTGATCCAGCTGGTGGTGTTCTGGGAACTCACCAGCCTTACCTCCTTTCTGCTGATCGGCTACTGGCAGGACAGTAACGACGCCCGCCGCGGCGCGCGCATGGCGTTCACCGTCACCACTGCCGGGGGCCTGTGCCTGCTCACCGGCGTGCTGATCCTGGGCCACATCGTCGGCAGCTACGAGCTTGATGCGGTGCTCGCCGCCGGCGACCAGATCCGCGCCCATTCGCTGTACCTGCCGGCGCTGATCCTGGTGGCGCTGGGCGCGCTGACCAAGAGCGCGCAGTTCCCGTTCCACTTCTGGCTGCCCCACGCGATGGCCGCGCCAACGCCCGTCTCGGCCTACCTGCATTCGGCCACGATGGTCAAGGCCGGCGTGTTCCTGCTGATTCGCCTGTGGCCGGCGCTGGGCGGCACACCCGAATGGACCTGGCTGATCGGCGGAGCCGGCGTCATCACGCTGCTGCTCGGCTCCCTGTTCGCGATTTTCCAGAACGACATGAAAGGGCTGCTGGCCTATTCGACCATCAGCCACCTGGGCCTGATCACGGTGTTGCTCGGCATCGGCACGCCGCTGTCGGTAGTGGCGGCGATCTTCCACGTGATGAACCACGCGATCTTCAAGGCCTCGCTGTTCATGGCTGTGGGCATCATCGACCACGAGACGGGCACCCGCGACATGCGCGTGCTGCGCGGCCTGCGCCGCGCGATGCCCGTCACCGCTGCGCTGGCGATCGTGGCGTCGGCCTCGATGGCCGGCGTGCCGCTGTTGAACGGCTTCCTGTCGAAGGAGATGTTCTTTGCCGAGACTGCGCACGTGGGCGGCACCGAAGACTGGACGATGTCGTATGCGGCCGTCGCGATGGGCATCTTCAGCGTGGCCTATTCGCTGCGCTTCATCAGCGTGTTCTTCGGCCAGCTGGCCAAGGACCTGCCGAAAGAGCCGCATGAACCGGTGCGCTGGATGCGCTTCCCGGTCGAATGCCTGGTGGTGCTGTGCATCGCCGTGGGCGTGATGCCCGAGCGCGTGGTGGGCGACATCCTGGCCGTGGCCTCGAGCTCCGTGCTGGGCGCGGCCATGCCGGCCTACGACCTGGCGATCTGGCACGGCTTCAACCTGGCGCTCGGCATGAGCGGCGCGGCGCTGGTGCTGGGCGCGCTGCTGTACTGGGTGCTGCTGCGCCGCCACGACCTGCGCGAACGCACGCGGGTGCCGGTGCTGCACCGCCTGAAAGGCGCGCAAGCCTACGAGAGCACGATGCTGGCGCTGTCGCTGGGCGCGACCTGGATCATCCGCCTGACCGGCACCCGGCGCCTGCAGCCGCAGTTGCTGGTGCTGATGTCGTTCATGATCGTGGTGCCCCTGCTGCTGGTCGATCCGTGGTTCAGCCTGCCACCGGTGAACCTGCTGAATATCGAACCGCTGTTCGCCGTGCTGTGGCTGATCGGCGCCGCCTGCGCCGCCGGCGCGGCCTACAAGGCCAAGTACCACCGCCTGGCGGCCCTGAGCATGGTTGGCGGTACCGGCATCGTCACCGCCATTACCTTCGTCTGGCTGTCGGCGCCCGACCTGGCGCTGACCCAGCTGATGGTCGAAACCGTGACCACGGTGCTGATCCTGCTTGGCCTGCGCTGGCTGCCGCCGCGTCTCGTGCCGAAGGTGCTCAAACTGACGAAGGCGCCGCCAAGCACGTGGTTCCGGCGCTCGCGCGACAGCCTGATCGCCGTCGGCGGCGGCCTGGGTATCGCTGCGGCCAGCTATGCGGTGCTGATGCGCAGCCCGCCCCCGTCGATCGGCGAATTCTTCGTGCTGCGCGCCCTCACTGAAGGCGGCGGCTCGAACGTGGTCAACGTGCTGCTGGTCGACTTCCGCGGTTTCGACACGCTGGGCGAAGTGACGGTGCTGTCGGCCGTGGCCCTGACCGTGTATGCGCTGCTGCGCCGCTTCCGTCCCGCCACCGAATCGATCGCGATTCCCGTGCAGCAGGCCAGCGACGTCGATCCGACCAAGGACCAGGCGCCGGCCATGCAGGCACGCAGCGGCTACCTGATGATCCCGGCCATCTACCTGCGCCTGCTGCTGCCGGTAATGGGCGTGATGGCCGCCTACTTCTTCATGCGCGGTCATAACCTGCCAGGCGGTGGCTTCGTCGCCGGCCTGATTTTTGCCACCGCGCTGATCGTGCAGTACATGGTAGCCGGCACCGACTGGGTCGAATCGCACCTGCGCCTGCGCCCGCACCGCTGGATTTCGTGGGGCCTGTTCTGCGCCTGCTTCACCGGCATCGGCGCCTGGTTCCTCGGCTACCCGTTCCTGACCAGCCACACGGCCCACCTCGACCTGCCGGTGCTGGGCGAACTGCACGTGCCGAGCGCGTTCATGTTCGACCTGGGCGTGTTCCTGGTCGTCGTCGGGTCGACCATGCTCACGCTCGTCGCGCTGGCCCACCAGTCGCTGCGCAGCCACCGCCTGGCCGCCGACGCCACGCGCGTCACCATTCCACCTGCCAAGGAGATCCTCTGATGGAGCTTGTTCTATCGCTTGCCATCGGCATCGTGTTCGCCTCCGGCATCTGGCTTGTCCTGCGTCCGCGCAGCTTCCAGGTGCTGTGCGGCCTGATGCTCATGTCGTACGCCGTCAACCTGTTCATCTTCGCGATGGGCCGCCTGTGGGTCGATGCGCCGCCGCTGACCCCGGCCGGCACCCTGCCCAATCCGGCGATCCTGGCCGACCCGCTGCCGCAGGCGCTGGTCCTGACCGCGATCGTGATCGGCTTTGCCACCACCGCCCTGTACCTGGTGGTGATGATCGGTTCGCGCGGCCTGACCGGCACCGACCACGTTGACGGCAAGGAGCCCGATCTATGAGTCTGCACTGGACCCAGCACCTGATCCTGGTGCCGGTAATACTGCCGCTGCTGGTCGGCGCCGCGCTGGCCCCGCTCACGCAGGGCTGGCACCGCCTGAAGTTCTGGCTCAGCTACGCCTCGATCCTGGGCCTGGTGGCCAACGCGCTGGCGCTGGTTCACTTCACTGACGGCGGCGCCTGGCAAGACGGCATGGGCATCTACCTGGCCGGCAACTGGAGTGCGCCGTTCGGCATCGCGCTGCTGGCCGATCGCCTCAGCAGCATCATGCTGCTGCTGACCGCCCTGCTGGGCCTGGCCTCGCTGCACTTCACCAAGCAGCGCTGGGGCCGGATCGGCGTGCACTTCCACACGCTGTTCCAGTTCCTGCTGATGGGCATCAACGGCGCCTTCCTGACGCACGACCTGTTCAACCTGTTCGTGTTCTTCGAAGTGATGCTGGCCGCCTCGTACGGCCTGGTGCTGCACGGGTATAACGCCGAACGCATCCGCGCCAGCATGCAGTACATTGCTATCAACCTGGCCGCCGCCCTGCTGTTCCTGCTGGGCCTGGCGCTGATCTACGCGACCACCGGCACGCTGAACATGGCCGATGTGGCGGGCCGCGTGCCGCTACTGGCGGGCGACGATCTGGCGCTGTTCAAGATCGGCGCGACGATGATGGCGCTGACGTTCCTGACCAAGAGCGCGATGTGGCCGCTGGGCTTCTGGCTGCCCACCACCTACGCCGCCGCATCGCCGCCGGTGGCGGCCATGCTGGTGCTGATGACCAAGGTCGGCGCGTATGTCGTGCTGCGCCTCTGGCTGCTGATCTTCTCGGACGACGCGGGCGCTGCTGCCGGCTTCGGCAAGGATGCGCTGCTGTACGGCGGCATGGCCACCATCGTATTCGGCGCCGCCGGCATGCTCTCGACCGACACCGCCGGCCGCATGGCCGGTTACGCGGCGATCATCTCGTCCGGCACGCTGCTGGCGGTGATTGGCTATGGCCAGCCGAACCTCGTCACCGCAGGCATTTACTACCTGATCGGCTCGACGCTCGCCGTGGCCGCGTTCCTGCTGCTGATCGAGCTGATCGACCGCATCCGCACGCCGCGCTCGGCGATGCTGGCGCTGACCATGGAAGCCTACGCAGTCGAAGACGCACCGGCCGAACCGGTCGGGCGCGGCGTGCCGGCCGTGATGGCCTTCCTGTCGCTGGCCTTTGCCGCCTGCGCGCTGATGATCGCCGGACTGCCACCGCTGCCGGGCTTCATCGCCAAGTTCGGCATGTTCCATGCGGTACTTCATCCGCAGGTCGTGGCCACCGCCGCGAACGGCGTCATGACCGGGCCGACGACCATCCCAGTCGCCGGGTGGGCGCTGATCGCGCTGATCGTGCTGTCGGGCCTGATCGCCGTGATCTCGATGATGCGCTTTGGCGTACGCACCTTCTGGGCCAGCGGCGTGCTGGTGCCGCCCAAGCTGCACCGCACCGAAGTGATGCCGATTATCTTTTTGCTGGGACTGGCGATCGGGATGACGATCCAGGCCAATGCGCTGTTTGGCTACCTGGCGCGCGCCAGCGACGCGATCCATCGCCCGGCAAGCTACATCGGCCGCGTGCTGTCCGAACCGACCCTGCCCGGGCCGGCCTCGTCGCCCGCGCCCACCATCAACCTGACTCCGGAGGCGCCATGAAGCGCTGGCTCCCCCACCCCGTCGTCTCGCTGCTGCTGTGCGGCCTGTGGCTGCTGCTGAACCAGACGTTCTACCCGGGCCACGTCCTGCTCGGCGCCATGCTGGGCATCGCCGCGCCGATCCTGACGCGGCACCTCAACCCGCTCGGCTACCCGCGCATGCGCGCACCCCTCGTGGCGCTGCGCCTGCTCGGCTTTGCCTCGGTCGAGGTCGTGCGCTCGTGCTTCAACGTCAGCCGCGTGATCCTGTTTGCCGATTACGCCAACCTGAAATCGGAGTTCATCCGCGTGCCGCTGACGATGCGCGACGAATACGGCCTGGCCGCGCTGTCGTGCCTGATCAACATGACGCCGGGCACCGTATGGACCGAGATCCAGCCCGACACCCATGAGCTGGTCCTGCATGTGTTCGACCTGCACGATGCGGCCTGGTGGATCGACACCATCCAGACCCGCTACGAGCAACCCCTGATTGAAATCTTCGAGAAGAAAGGCCCCCATGGCGACCCTGCTTGAACTGTCGATCGGCTACGCCCTCGTGTGCGCGATGGCGGCAATGCTGCTGTGCGCCATACGCCTGCTGATCGGGCCCTCGGCCCACGACCGCGTGCTGGCGCTCGATACCCTGTGGATGTGCGGCATGCTGCTCGCGCTGGTGCTGGGCATCCGCTTCGGCACGCAAATCTATTTTGAGGTGGCGATGCTCATCGTGCTGGTCGGCTTTGTCTCCACCATCGCGATCGCCAAGTTCCTGATGCGCGGGGAGATCATCGAATGAATGGCATCGAACACCTGCCCGATTGGGCCGCCCTCGTCGTCTCGCTGCTGCTGATCGTGGGCGCGAGCATCGTGCTGATCGGCGCTCTGGGCCTGCTGCGCCTGCGCACCTTCTACCAGCGCATCCACGGCCCGGCCATCACGGTCACGATCGGCGCCGGCAGCCTGCTGCTGGCCTCGATGCTGTACTTCACGGTCGCGCAATCACGGCCCGTCGTGCATGAAGTGATCATCACGCTGTTCATCCTGCTCACGGCGCCCGTGGTGTCGATGATGATCATGCGCGCCGCCGTCTACCGCGACCTGCGGGCCCGCCGGCCCGATGCCGGCGCCACTGCCGGCGACGTCTACTCGATCGTCGACGAAGAATAAGTCACGGGCCGGGGCCGATCTGCGCCCCGGTCTGCCTCCCCCGTAGAGTAAATACAACACTCCTGTCATGACGTTGGCGCATCGCAGCAATGATAGCGCTATCAAGTCGCGTCTGCTCACGCCGAGTCAGCCGCCCTGCGCCACCTCGAAATTTCCCGCAAGACACCCACACTGCCCGGCCGGATTGCATTGCGTTGCAACATCGATAATCAGTTTACAAATTCTGCAACCTCGACAACACTGAAAAAAAGCGCGATGTTAGCGCTAACGAATCGAGGAGAAACGATGTCGGCAAGCAGCACATCCCCGGCCCTGCGCTGGGTCGTCATGGGGGTCAGCGGATCGGGCAAGAGCACGGTAGGGGCCTTGCTGGCCGCCCACGACGGCGTCCCGTTCCTCGAAGGCGACGCCTATCATCCGCCCGCCAACGTCAGCAAGATGAGCGCCGGCATCCCGCTCGACGACGATGACCGCGCCGGCTGGCTTGCCAGTCTGGCCGGCGAAATCCGCAGCGCGCGCGAACAGGGCCATGGCCTGGTGCTGTCCTGCTCATCGCTGAAACGACGCTACCGCGACCTGCTGCGCGACGCCGATCCGGCGCTGCGCTTCGTGCACCTGGCCGGTCCGCGCGAGCTGATCGCCACGCGCATGACATCCCGTCCCAGCCACTACATGCCGCCGTCGCTGCTCGAGAGCCAGCTGCGGATTCTCGAGCCGTTGCAGCTAGATGAAGCCGGCATGACCCTCGACATCACGCTGGCGCCGCAGGCGCTGGTGGAACGCATCACGGCCAGCGCCTGACCTTCGGCGCAGCCCTTACCCATTTGCCAGCAGGCGCAGCTACCCACCCATAGAGGCGGCGCGCTTTCATCCAACGAGCATTGAGGAGACAACCATCATGCGCACACCCGTTCAACGCACTCTCATCAGCCTGGCCGTGGCCAGCGCCTGCTGGATGGTCGGCGCCGCCGCCCACGCACAGCAGGCGCAAACCGAGCCTGCCACCGACAGCACACCCGAGGCCACTCCGGCAGGGCCAGCACCAGCGGCAGACGCACCCGCCACGTCCGTGGTGCGCATCTCGGGCTCGCGCATCGCTGCGCGCGGCTTTTCCCAGCCGACGCCCACCACGAGCCTGAGCGCCGCCGACCTCGAAAAGGCGGCCAAGCCGAACCTGTTCAACACGCTGACCGAACTGCCGGCGCTGCAGGGCAGCACGGGCCGCACGACCAGCACCAACAGCACCAGCAGCGGCATCCAGGGCCTGAGCTCCCTGAGCCTGCGCGGCCTGGGCACGATCCGGACCCTGACGCTGCTCGACGGCCAGCGTGTCGTCGGCGCCAACGTCACGGGCGTGACCGATGTGAGCCAGTTCCCGCAGTTGCTGGTCAAGCGCGTCGATGTGGTCACCGGCGGCGCCTCGGCGTCTTACGGCTCGGACGCCGTGGGTGGTGTGGTCAACTTCGTCACCGACAAGACCTTCACCGGCTTCAAGTCGAATGTCCAGCTGGGCCAGACCAAGTACGACGATGACCGCGGCGCCACGGTGCAGGCAGCCTGGGGCCGGGCCTTCCTCGACAACCGTCTGCACGTGACGGCCAGCGGCGAATTCACCAAAGAAAACGGGATTGAATCGCCCGGCATCGGCGGCGTGGGGCCGAACGGCCGCACCTGGTACCAGAACCCGGCCTATTCGGTGCGTCCGCTGAACCAGACCGGTGACGGCTTGCCGCAATACCGCGTGATCTCGAACGCGCAGCAATACCAGTACTCGAAATACGGCCTGATCACGAACGGCCCGCTGCAGGGCACCGCCTTCGGCGACGGCGGCGTGCCGTACCAGTTCCAGTATGGCTCCAACGGCCGCCCGACCGGCACGGGCGCCGTCACCAATTGCGTCAATCCGTTCTGCATCGGCGGCGACTTGAGCGGCAGCGTGGGCTCGGGCACCAACCTGGCCATGAACTTCAAGCGCCAGGTGGCCTACACCCGCGTCTCGTATGACCTCGACCAGGACAACCAGATCTACTTCACCGCCAACTACGGTCAGGTCGCGTCGCGCTTCTCGCCCAACCCGGGCGCGGCCAAGAACGCCAACCTGACCATCCAGTGCTCGAACCCGTTCCTGCCGGCGTCGATCCTGGCCGCCTGCGCGCAGAACAACATCACGAGCTTCCAGTACGGCACGGCGAACGCGATCTTCCCCGACAACATCGACGTGCAGCCGACCCGCACCCAGCGCCGCTTCGTCATCGGCGCCGAAGGCCGCTTCGACCTGTTCGGCAAATCGTGGGCGTACGACGCGTATGTCACGCATGGCGAGAACAAGACCAATCTCGACGCGAACAACATGACGATCAACCGCCGCTACAACGCCGCGATCGACGCCGTGCGGGCGCCGAACGGCCAGATCGTCTGCCGCAATCCGGTGGCCGCCGCATCGGGCTGCGTGCCGCTCAATATCATCGGCAACAACCCGGTCGATCCAGCCGCCTGGGCCTACATCGCACCCGAAAACGGCCCGCGCCAGCGCACCACGCAGAGCCAGGACGTCGGCAGCTTCAACATCAATGGCGAATTGTTCGAAGGCTGGGCCGGCCCGGTCTCGCTGGCCACGGGCGCCGAATACCGGCGCGAGAAATACCGCGTGCGCGGCGACGCCTACGGCAACGGCGTGTCGCCCGCGTCGCCGAACAACGCCAGTTATCCGGTCGATCCACTGCTCGACACGACGGTCGGCAACAACTGGTACGCCGGTAACTTCCACAACGGCGACGGCAGCTACAACGTGCGTGAAGCCTACGTGGAACTGAACATCCCGCTGTTCAAGTCCGCAACCTGGGGCGAAGCAAACCTGAACCTGGCCGACCGCGAAACCAAGTACAGCACCGCCGGCAGCGTGGGCAGCTGGAAGATGGGCGCGACCTGGCAGACGCCGATCGACGGCCTGCGCCTGCGCGGCGTGACGTCGAAGGACGTGCGCGCACCGAACCTGAGCGAACTGTATGCCGCGCCGGTGGTGGTCAACAACGTCGTGCAATACCAGGGCAACACGATCAGCGTGCAGGAGCGCACCGTCGGCAACACGGCGCTGCGGCCCGAGATCGCCCGCAACAACTCGTTCGGCATCGTCCTGAGCCAGCCAACGTGGGCGCCGGGCTTTTCGGTATCGCTCGACTACTTCGACATCAAGGTCAAGGGCGTGATCGCGGCGCTGACGATCCAGCAGGAAGTCGACCTGTGCGTGGCCGGCAACCAGGAAATCTGCGCGGCGATGGTGCTCAACAGCCCGGGCAACAACTACGTCACGCTGCAGAACTTCAACCTCGCTTCGCTGCAGACCAAGGGCTTCGACGTCGAAACCTCGTACAGAACAGGACTCGAACGCCTGAACCTGCCGGGACGCTTCACGTTCCGCGCGCTGGGCACGCGCAACCTGCACTTCATCACCGACACGGGCGTAGTCGGCACGATCCCGGTAGACGCGGCTGGCTCGAACATGGGCAACACGCCGAAGTGGAAGGTGCTGGCGCAGCAAACCTGGGAGCACGACAAGCTCAGTCTGACGCTGACCGAACGCTGGGTCAGCGACGGCACCTACCGCAACGACTTCATCGAGTGCCAGACCGGCTGCCCGGTGTCGACGCTGATCCACCCGACCATCTACAACAACCGGATGAAGGGCGCGACCTACTTCGACCTTGGCGGCAGCTACAACGTGTCCAAGCAGTTGCAGCTGTACTTCAAGATCGACAACCTGGCCGACAAGGACCCGGAACCGGCGCCGCAGACCAATGCCAGCTACGGCATCAACCCGGCACTGTACGACGTGGTCGGGCGCACGTACCGGGCCGGCCTGCGCTACGGCTTCTGACCGGCCGCCTGCATGCTCGATATCGTCTCGGTACTGCTGGCGGTGGGCCTGCTCACGCTCTTGATCGCATGGGGCAAGGTCCAGCCGCTGCTGGCCTTCGTGGCGGCGTCGCTGCTGGCGGCGCTGCTGCTGGGAGTACCGCTGGCGCGCATCCCCGGCGCCATCGAAAAAGGCATCGGCGACCTGCTCGGCTCCCTGGTGGTGATCATCTGCCTGGGCGCCGTGTTCGGCAAACTGATCGCCGACAGCGGCGCAGCGCGCCGCATCGCCACCTGCCTGGTCGATGCGCTGGGGCCGCGCCGCCTGCCGATCGCGTTGACGATCACCGGCTTCGTGGTCGGCATCCCGCTGTACTACAACGTCGGCTTCGTGCTGCTGGTGCCGCTGATCTTCTCGCTCGTCTGCAGCTCGGGGCGCCCGGCCGTGGCGCTGGCGATCCCGCTGCTGGCGGGTCTGTCAATTGCGCACGGCTTCCTGCCGCCACATCCGTCGCCGGTGGCGCTGGTGGCCGCGATCCACGCCGACATGGGCACCACGCTGCTGTACGGGATCCTGGTGGCGGTGCCGACGTTGATCATCGCCGGGCCCGTGTTTGCCCTGACGCTCACGCGCATCGAGGCCAAGCCGGCCGCCATCTTCCAGGAAAGCCAGCAGGCACCGGTTGCGCAGCTGCCCGGCGCGTTCAACAGCTTCGCCACCGCGCTGCTGCCAGTGCTGCTGCTGGGTGCGACGACGCTGCTGACGATGGCGCGGCCTGACCTCAATGGTGTGCTGGCGTTCTTTGCCAATCCGCTGGTCGTGATGCTCGTGTCGTATGCGGTGGCGATCGTCTCGCTCGGGCTGGCACAGGGCCGCTCGTTCGTCACCGTGATGCAGGGCCCGGCCGAGGCGATGCGCGAGATCGCACCGATCCTCCTGATCATCGCCGGCGCCGGCGCGCTCAAGCAGGTGCTGGTCGAATCGGGCGTGAGCGCCGATCTCGGCGCGCTGCTCTCGGACTTGCCAGTGTCTCCGCTGGTGCTGGGCTGGCTGGTGGCGACCGTGATCCGCATCTGCCTGGGCTCGGCCACCGTGGCGGGCGTGACGGCCGGCGGCATCGTCGCCCCGCTCGTCCAGAGTTCGGGCGTCGACCCGAACCTGATGGTGCTGGCCATCGGCGCCGGCAGCCTGATGTGCAGCCACGTCAACGACTCCGGCTTCTGGATGTTCAAGGAATATTTTGGCCTGTCGCTGCAGGACACGTTCCGCTCCTGGACGCTGATGGAAACGCTGGTCGGCGTCTTCGGCCTGCTGTTCGTCCTGCTGCTGTCCCAACTTTTATCGCTGTGATCCGTTTCAAGGAAACCACCATGATGACCAGGCTGTTTGCACTGTCGCGCGCCCTCGCGTTCTTGCTGTTTCTCTCCGCCACCGCATCCGCCGCGTCGCTGTCGGCCTACCCCGCCATGCCGGTCGACCCGCGCGCGATCGTCGTGCGCGCCACCGGTGACGGCGTCACCGACGACAGCGCCGCGCTGCAGGCAGCGATCAACAGCGCGGCCAACGGCGGCCAGGGCGGCGTGGTGTTCCTGCCGTCCGGGCGCTATCGCGTCACGCGCTCGATCCTGATTCCACTGGCGGTGCGCGTGTATGGCGTGGGGCCGACGCGCCCCGTGTTCGTGCTGGCAGCGAACACGCCCGGCTTCCAGAAGGGCGTCGCGAACATGGTGATTTTCACCGGCGGCGACCAGTACAGCGTGGGCAAGGTGCCGATGCCGGTGCCGAGCGCCGTGCCGTTCAGCGCGGAAGACGGCAAGGCGGTGCGCAACGCCAATTCATCGACCTTCTATTCGGCGCTGTCGAACGTCGACTTCGAGATCAAGGACGGTAACCCGGCTGCCGCCGCCGTGCGCATGCACACGGCGCAGCACTCGAACCTGAGCCACATCGATTTTCATATCGGCTCGGGCCTGGCGGGCGTTTATCAGGTCGGTAACGTGGCGTACAACCTGCACTTTCACGGTGGCCGCTATGGCATCCTGAGCGAGAAGACCTCGCCCGCCTGGCAATTCACGCTGCTCGATTCGACCTTCGACGGCCAGCGCGATGCGGCGATCCGCGAGCATGAGGCCAGCCTCACGCTGGTCAATGTCGACATTCGCAACACGCCGGTGGGTGTGGAGATCAACCGCGGTTATGGCGACTGGTTGTGGGGCAAGGACGTGCGCTTCGAGAACGTCAGCCGCGCCGCGCTCATCGTCAGCAACGAGAACAATGTGTACACGCAGGTCGGCATGGAAAACGCCAGCGCGCGCAACGTGCCGACGTTCGTGCGCTTTCGCGACAGCGGCAAGACGCTGGCCGGCAAGGGCCGCGACTACCTCGTGAAAGAATTCAACTACGGCCTTTTCATCAGGCAGATGGGCGAGCCTGGGCAGTTCTCGACCAACTACAAGACGGCGGCGCTGCCGGCCACTGCGGCGCCAGCGCGCGCACTGCGCGCCTTGCCCGCATCGAACGACTGGGCCAATGTGCTGGACTTCGGCGCGAAGGGCGACGGCAGCACCGACGATACGGCGGCGCTCCAGAAAGCCATCGACAGCAAGCGCACCGTCTACCTGCCGCTGGGCTTCTACGTCGTCAACGACACGATCCGCATGAAGCCGGACACGGTGCTCATCGCGCTGCATCCGGGCCTGACGCAACTGGTGATTCCGAATGGCTCGCCGCAGTACCAGGGCATCGGCAGCCCGAAGGCACTGCTCGAAAGCGCGCGCGGTGGCGACGGCATCGTCTCGGGCCTGGGCCTGGCCACCGGTGAAGTCAACAACCGCGCCGTGGCGCTGCTGTGGCGCGCGGGCGAACAATCGCTGGTGGACGACGTGCGCATCCAGGGCGGCCACGGTACGCGCCTGTACGACGGCAGCCGCGCCGACCCGTACAAGAAGGACGCCCGCTTCGACACCACCGCGCACTGGGACCGCCAGTATCCGAGCGTCTGGGTCACCGATGGCGGCGGCGGCACGTTCTCGGGCATCTGGTCGCCCAGCGGCTATGCGCAGGCGGGCTTCTACGTCACCAATACGACGACGCCCGGCAAGGTCTACGAGCTCTCGGCCGAGCACCACATCCGCGCCGAGATCGTGCTGGATAACGTGCAGAACTGGGAATTCCTGGCGCCGCAGACCGAGGAAGAAGTGCGCGACGGCGCTGACGCGGTGTCGGTCGAGATCCGCAACTCGAAGAACATCCTGTTCGCGAACTACCACGGCTACCGCGTAACGCGTTCGTACAAGCCGATGCCGGCCGCGATCCTGATCAGCAATTCCAGCGACATCCGTTTTCGCAACGTGCACGTGAACGGCGAGAGCGGCTTTGCGACCTGCGACGACGGCGGCTGCGCCACCTATCTGCGCGCCAGCAAGTTCGCCTACGAGAACGCGATCCGCGACGTGACCAACAAGCTCGATGTGCGCGAACGCGAATTCGCCGTGTTCGACTACAGCGGCGCGCAGCGCAAGGCGCCTGCGCCGCTGGGCAAGGTCGACAAGCTCGAAGGCGGCTTCTATTCGATTGCCGGCGGCGCCGTCGATGCACAGGGCAAGCTGTACTTCGTCGACCGCCACTGGAAGCGCATCTTCAGCTGGACGAAAGATGAGGGCCTGGTCGTGGTACGCGACGCGCCGCTCGATCCGGTCAACCTGGCGATCGACAACAGCGGCAACCTGATGGTGCTGTCGTCCTACGGCCCGCAGGCGAGCGTGTATGCGTTCGATCCGCGCAAGCCCGGCCTGGACATGACGATGATCCAGCCCACGCCCGTGGCGGCGCGCAACGGTGGCCGCATCGCGGTGCCCGTCAACTTCTGGCAGAACGGCGAATTCAAGGACCAGCTCAATCCCGATACCTACGAGTTCACGACGCTGGCAGAGATGTTCGCGCGCGACGTGGCGCTGCCGAAAGCGAACCAATACGTCTCGCCCGACGGCAGCCTGGCGCTGCCGGCCTACCGCGTGCTGCGCCAAGGCGCGGCAGACCACCTGGGCTGGCGCTGGGCCGATTCGCTGCAGACGCACGGTTTTGTCACGGCCCCGGTGGGCGGACGCGTCGTGTTCACCAATGGCTCAGAAAACCGCACCTTCAGCGGCGTGGTGGATGCCGGCGGCGGGATCACTGACCTCAAGCTCGTGGCCAATCGCGGCGGTGAAGGCGCGGCAGTCGCGCCGAATGGCGACGTGTATGTGGCCAACGGCCAGGTCTTCATCTATGGCAAGGACGGCAAGCAAAATGGGCGCATCGACGTGCCGGAACGCCCGCTGCAACTGCTGTTCGGCGGCGCAAACAAACGCACGCTGTTCATCCTGACCCACCACGCGCTGTACGCAACGCAGATCAATTGAGGACACCACTATGAAACGCATGACCAGGGCGCTGGGCGCAGCGCTGCTGCTGGCAGCGGCAGCGGACGGCATGGCCGAAGACCAGTTCAAGTTGCTGGTGCTGGCCATGCCCGGCAAATACCACTACGAGTACATCCCGATTGCACGGGACAGCCTGGAGCGCATGGCCAGGCTGCACGCGTTCGAACTCACTTACACCAACAAGCCGCAGGTGTTCGAGGGCGACCTGACGCAGTATGCGGCCGTGATGTTCCTGAACACGCCGGGCGAAGAGCTGAACACGGCGCAGCGAGCCAAGTTCGAGGCGTACATGCGCGGCGGGGGCAACGCGATCGTCGTGCACCGCGCGGCAATCACGCCGCCGAACGACTGGGTCTGGTACGAAAAAATGGTGGGCCGCTCGGTCGGGCCGCACCCGAAACTGCAGACGGGCGTGGTCACGGTCGTCGACCAGAACTTCCCCGCCACCTTCGGCCTGCCCGCGCGCTGGATCTGGAGCGACGAGTTCTACGTCACGACCAATCCGTATCAGGTAAAAATCGACACGGTGCTGAGCGTGGACGAGTCGAGCTACGACACGACGAAGATCTGGCCGGGACAAACGGTCAAGGGCATGGGCAAGGACCACCCGATCGCCTGGCACCACCGGCACGAACAGGGGCGCGTGTTCGTCACCACGCTGGGCCACAATGGCGAGATGTACCGCGATCCGCAGTACCTGAATCATCTGCTGGGCGGGATTTACTGGAGTGCGACCGGGTTGGGGCAGAAGCGCTGATCACGCGGGCAAACTGAGCTCGCTTTTGTGGTGCAGTAACGAACGTTGGACGCGTGGACGGGAAACCCGTCCACCCTACATTGAAGCGTAGGGTGGACGGCTATGCCGTCCACGCGTTCAAACCAACCTCGCTTGGCGGCGCAACAACGAACGTCGGGCACGTGCACGATCACGCCACTCACGTCCGCTTACGCAGACGCCGCCCCCCCAACACCAGCCCGGTCGACGTCAACGCAGCCCCCAGCGTGCACAGGGCAATCACGGCCACGTCCCATACCGGCCGGCGTCGCAGGAACGCGAAATCCATCTGGTGCATGCCGTTGAACAGCCAGCGGTTCCAGCGCGTATTCCGGTCGACGAAACCGGCCACCCGGCCATGCACCGCGTCGATATAGAAGACCGGCGCATCCGGCAGGGCAAAACGCGTGCGCAACACCGGGAAGGACGCCTGCCGATGGTGGCCGTAATAATAATCGTCGGCATCGCTCAGCATCGTCGTCGTCATCGCCACACCGGGCCGGATGGCCTGCGTGCTGCGCAGCAGCAGCGCTTGCGGCAGCACGCTGGACACGGCGCCATCCTGCGCGCGCAGCAGCGTGCGCAGGGTGCGGCCCAGGGCGCTCAGGTACAGCGTGCCGCCCACGCGGCGCCATTCCAGTTCGAGCGTGCCGGGATGCGCCCGCAGCAATGCGGCCGCATCGATTGCCAGGTCATCGCGGCCCAGCGCCCCGCCCGCGAACGCAAGGCGATCCTGCGCGGTCGCGCCGGGGTCGGACGGAAAGCCGAACGGGCCCACCGACAGCCAGCCGCTGAACAGCCAGGTGATGACGAGCATACCGCCGCTCAGGCCCAGCCAGTGGTGCCAGCCCTGCCAGCCTTTGTATGGCGACATGCGCCCGCCCGCGTAGCGGCGCTGCACGCGCAGCCGCTGGACGCCCAGCACCATGCCGGTCACGGCCAGCAGCAGCGCCACGCCGGACGTCGACATCACGGCCAGGCGCCATGCTTCGTTATGCCTGCGCAGCGGCGTCACATACATCCAGTGCACGACGGCGCCAACCCAGTTCCAGGCGCGCTCGCTGCGCGTCGTGTCGCGCACCAGCTCCCCGGTGCGGCTCGAGACGTACACCACACTGCCGGCATCATCGTCGGCCGTGACGCGCAGCAGCGGCTGGTGCACGCGCACCGCGCCGAACGTCCACTGGTCCACGTCGATCGCTTCGAACGACAGCGAACGCGCGTCCGGCGCCGCGCTGCGCGCACTGCTCGACGCCACCTGCTCGTCGACCACGAGCGCTGCACCGCTGTCGGCCCACACCGAGCTCCAGGTGCCGTCATGGCCAAAATGCCAGGCCGGCCGGCCCGCCACGGTATTGAGGCGCACCGCATCGGGCATGCCCTTCAATGCCGTCTCGCGCCACGCCGCATCCGCACTCACCTGGACGCGCGCCGGATCGAGCGGCGCAAGCCACGTGCGGCGCTCCGCCTCGGTCAGCTCGGGATACGGCACATACATCATCACGATGCCCGAGCCAAACCACAGCAGCACCAGCAGACCGATACCGATCCCAAGCCAGCGATGCCACAGGTGCAGCTGGCGCTTCATGGAAGCCATCGCAATCCCGATCAGTAGCGCCAGTGGACCGTCAGCTCCGCATGCCGCTCGTCACCCAGCAGCGACTGGCCCGGACCGTAGCCGGTGATCGCATACAGGCGGTCGGTCAGGTTGCGCAGATTGAGCTGCACCTGCACGTTGCGGTTCACGGTCCAGCCGACCGATGCGTCGAGCGTCGTGTACGCCGGCAGCGTTTGCGTATTGGCGTTGCTGATGAAGCGCTCGCCCACGTACCGCAGGCCGGCGCTCGTGCGCCAGCCTGCGGTACGGTATGTCAGCCACAGGTTGGATGACAGCCTCGGTACGTCGGCTGGCCGGTTGCCGGCGCGCGAGATGCTGCTTCCCGCTGCGCCCGACTCAAGCAGCGCATCGAATTCGGCCTTCGTGTACGCCAGATTACCCTCGACCCGCCAGGCCTGCGCCAGGCGCACGCTGGCACTGACTTCCGCACCCTGCGACGTTTGCGAACCGCCCTGCCTGGAGATGGCGGCGTTGTCCGGGTCGCGCGTGATGATGTCGTCCTTCTCGATGCGGTACAGCGCTGCGGTCCATTCGGCCGCGCCACCATCCAGCACCCCCTTGATGCCCGCCTCGACCTGACGCGCGTCGGTAAGCTTGAAGCGGCTGTTGGCCAGGTTCATCGACAGGAGGCTCGTCACCGGGTCGCTGCCGGTGCTGAACTGGCCGTACAGCGACGTGGACAGATCCAGCTTCCAGCTCGCGCCCAGACGCACGGCGGTCGAGCGCAGCGTCGCATTGTGGTTGTCGCTTGCAGCCCGCAAGTCCTGATAGTCGATCCGGTAGCGGTCATGGCGTGCGCCGGCCGTGAGCAGCAGGCGCTCGTTCACGCGGTAGGCGTCTTCCAGGTAGAACGCGTGCGTCAGCGTGTCGGTCGCGAAGTTCGGCACGAAGGCATCGGTGGTGTCGCTGAAGCTGCCCGGATCGAAGCCGGTCGGCGCCACGGTCGACGCGCCGCCATACGGCGCATTGTTCGTATGCCGGAAGTTGATCGTCGAGACTTCCCAGCCGGCGACAATCTGATTGGCGCCGTGCTGGTAACGCGCCTCCAGGCGGTTTGCGGTCTGCTCCTGGTTGTGGCGAATGCCGATGTAGTCGCTGCGATCGACCACGTTGCGCACCGGGTTGTAGGCATACGATTCGATATTGCGCCAGTCGCGGCGCGCCTTGAAGTACGCCAGCTCGTTGCTGATGGCAAGGTTCGGGGCCATCTGCCAGTCCAGGCGCGCGACGGCCTTGTCGTCGACGTAGCGCAGCACGGCGTCGCCGGCGTTGTAGTTCTCGTCGCGCAGCTGTTCGGCCAGGCCACCGTTCACCAGCGGCGTGCCGAAGTAGCGCACCGGTTCCTGCTCGGCGTGGTCGAGTTGCGCCGACAGCGTCACGCCGGGCGCCAGCGTCGTGGTCATGCTGCTCAAGATCTTGCCATGGCGCGCTTCGCCGCGCTCGATGAACCCGTCGCTACGGCCGGCATAGGCGTCGATGCGGAATGCACCCTGCTCGCCCAGCGCGCCAGTGGCGCCCACGCCCGCGCGCAGCGCCTGGCCACCGCCAACGCCGCCCATGACTTCAAGCGATGCTTCACGGCGCGGGGCCTTGCGCACAGCATTGATGATGGCGCCGGTCGTGCCACTGCCATGCACCACCGACCCAGGGCCGCGCAGCACCTCGATGGTCTCGTAACCCCATGGATCGGACGGATAGGTGGCCGTGCCGGAACCGACCAGCAGGCGCTGGCCGTTTTCCAGCAGCGCGACCGAGCTGTTGCCGTTGAAGCCGCGCGCTGAATAGCTGATGCCATTCCCGGGCGAGCTGCTGTCGGTCAGGCCGGTGGTGCGGGTCACGGCGTCCTTGACCGACAGGTCACCACGCGCCGCGATCGTCGCGGCGCTGAGGGTCTCGGCGCTGGCCGGCAGGTCGAGCGTGCTGATATCCAGGCGGCTGCCGGTGCTGTTGGATCGGTCGAGCGCCAGGCCGTCGTCGCCCGCGCCCGCGTGGATGGTGACGGTGGGGACGGCCTGGGCGAAGGCGCCGGTGGCGCACAGCAGGCCGATGGTGGCCGGCAGCGCGCGCAACAAGGTTGTTTTCATTATTTTCTTTATTTTTTTGCGGGGGTTTCCGTGGGCTCGATCAGCACCAGCTTGCCGGTCTTTGGATCGCGATAGACTTCGCCGACACGGTCGTAACCGCTGCCGTCCTGCGTCACGCCGCTGGCGGGGCGCTCGATCTGGCGGCCTTTCTCAACCGGTTGCGGCGGTTTGATGGCGCCTTGCGAGCCGGCGATCGCTGCGATCAGCCCGCAGGCAAAGACCAGCATCACGTCGACCAGGTTGACGAGGCTCGCGCGTGGATCTTCGTCGCTCTGGTCAAAGCGTGCGTCGAGATGGCGGTACAGGCGCAGGCGGCCACGTGTCGGGGCGCTCATGCCAGCGGCTCCATCGCGTCGAGCGTCTCTTCGTACCAGCGGCGACGCAGCTTGCCGATCACCAGGCCGGCAATGCCGGCAACGAGGCCCAGCACGGTCGCATCGAAGGCAACCGTCACGGCGCTGGCCAGCTTGGCCGGGTCGCCTTCACCCAGCGCGGCCAGGCCAGGCCCGAGCGGAATGATCGTGGCCATCAGGCCGAGCATCGGCGGGATGCGCGCCAGCAGGTCGGCACGCTCCAGGCGGTGACGGGCCAGCTTCTGCACATGCTCGACGTTGCCGGATGCGCGCAGTCGGGCCAGCCCGTGAAAGCGCTCGCCGACGGCGATGCCCGATTCGACCAGCGCAATGGCGCAGCCGGCCAGCAGCGCCACCAGCGAAGGCGTGAGCAGCCAGCTGACGGCGTCGTGCAGCCAGGCATAGGACAAGTGATCGATCATGAGGTACTCCTTACAGGTTGAGGGATGCTGCGGCCGCGCCACAGGCCGAGCGCAAACAGGGCAAAGCAGGCGGCGAGGATGACCAGGACCTGCACGATGCGCAGGCCAGGAAGCGGCGCGGGTTCGGGTGGTTGGTTGAGTTCATAGGCGCGCATGGCTGGCGGGGCCGCCGGTGCGGGCGCGGAAGGCGCCTGGCCCTGCTGCGCGTCGGCGCGTGGCGGCGCCGCCGTTGTCGGCGCGCCGGCCGGCATTGGTGCGGCAAGCGCCGGCAGCATCTCGCCACGCGCCTTCGCCAGCGTCACGCCAAGCTGCTGCGCGTCGCCGCGATCGAGTTGCGGCGCCAGCCAGCCCCACATCGGGTGATCGGGCGACGTGTGGCCGCTGCCCGGCAAGCCGTTGGCGGCCACCAGGCGTGCCAGCTCGCCGCCCATCGTGCGGATCGTTTCCGGGTCGGTGTTCCAGAAGCCTTTTTCGGCGGCCACCATGAACACGGCCAGCATGTGCGCCTTGACGTGCGCGTTGTGGCGCTGGCCCAGGAATGCCGGCAGGCCGAGCTTGTGCGCATCGTCGAAGTAGACAGCCTTGACTTCGTCCCAGGCCCAGTTCTTCACGAGGTCCGGCCGTGTGACCTGCCAGCCCCACAGGTTTTCGATGAATTCCTGGCCCATCGTGCGCGCGCCCGAGTAGCCATTGTCCATCAATGGACGCAGCCACGCGGGGTTCAAAAAGCGCCCGCGCAATTCGCCCAGCAGCGCAGTGGCCAGCGGCTCGACGTCGGCCTGGCCCGGCCGGCCGTGCTGCAGGATCAGTGCGTCCGGCACGCGGCCGGTGCGCGTCTCGACGGCGAGCGACAGACCGCCCAGGTAGTCGAAGGCGTCGTTGTTGTCGAGCAGGCCGTACAGATTGCTGGCGCGGCCGTGGTAGGTGCGGTGGATGCCGTCCAGCGCCACGTCGAACGCGCGGTGCTGCGCGTCGCCGTCGGCGTCCAGGCCATACGCGTGGCCCATGCGGTTGCGATACGCGCGGCCGATTTCTTCGCGCTCGCGCCAGGCGCCCGAGCGTTCGGTCAGGCGGTTCACGCCCGTGCCGTACGCGCCCGGCGCATCGCCGAACACGCGCAGCGCGGCGCCCTGTCCCGCTTCGATGGTCGATGCGCCACCGGCGACCAGCGCGCGCTGGCGCACCAGCCACTCGCGCGCGACCCGGTTGTCCTGCACGGCCTCAAGGCCCCAGGCGACGCCCTGGAGCGGCGCCAACGCGGCTTGCAGTGCCTCGCGCAGGGCCGGGTCCTGGCGCGCCATCGTCTCGGCGGACGCCGCCAGCGCCAGCCGGCCGGCGCGGTCGATCAGGCGGATCAGGTTCGGGTACAGGTCACGAAACAGGCCAGACGTGGTCACCAGCGCATCGCGCCGCACGGCGCCCGGCACCAGGCGCACATCGGTGACGATGCCGCGCGCATTCCAGACCGGCTCGGCGCCCATCATGGCCAGTGCGAAGCCGACCATCACGCCTTCATCGCGTACCGCGTCCGAGGCCCACAGGATGATGCCTTCGCTGCCCTGCTCCCGCGCAGCATCGCCCCTGCTGCGCGCCATCGCCTTGGCCGCCATCTGTTGCGCCAGCCCGAAACCCAGGCGCGTCGGCAGGATGTCGCCATCGACCGCGTGGAAGTTGCGGCCAGTCGGCAGCGCCTCGGGTGAGCGTAGTGGATCGTTGCCCTTGCCCGGCTCGATGTAGCGGCCGTCCAGGCCCGCGAGCAAACCCGCCATTTCGCGTCGCGGCGAGTCGCGCAGCTTTTCGGCGATGGACGGATCGTCGATGCCGCTCTTGGTCATCGAATCGAGCATCAGGTCGAGCGACTTCTGGTCCCACGGCCGGCCAAACACGTGCAGGCCGAACGGCATGAACTTCTCCTGCAGCTTGGTCAGGTAGTGGCCGACCTCGTGCGCCAGCAAATCGTCATCGGCGGCATCGAAGCCGATGCCCCGCACTTCGAGCACGTCGGACATCGACGCTTCGAGTTCGGCGCGCAGGTTCAGCGCCACGACACGCTCGCGCATCAGTTGCGCGGCCTGCGTCTTGAGCGACTCGGACGACGCAGCTTCGAAACTCTCGACGATCTGGCGCAGCGACAGCAGCTCGTCGTACAGCGGCGTCGTCGCCAGCGGTGGCGTCAGGTGGTCGACGATGATCGCCAGGCCGCGGCGCTTGGCCTGCGTGCCCTCGCCCACGCCGTCGACGATGTACGGGTAGATGCCCGGCAGGTCGCCCGCGATCAGGCTGGGATAGTCGTCGCTCGACAGGCCCACTGCTTTACCGGGCAAAAATTCAAAGGTCGAGTGGCGCCCCACGTGCACGACGGCGTCGGCCTTGAAGCGGTCGCGGATCCAGTGGTAGAAGGCCAGGTACTGGTGCGGCGGCGTGATGCTGGTATTCGCATGCAGCAGTTCTTCATCGACTTCCCAGCCGCGCGGCGGCTGCGGGCCGATGAACACATTGCCGAACGTGAGGCCCGGCACCAGCAGCTTGCCGCTGTCGACCATCACCTTGCCCGGCGCCGGGCCCCAGCCGCGCATGCCTTCGATGCCGTAGCCGATCAGGCGCCGGTACAGTGGTGCGAGCGCCTTGCATGGACTGGGTTTACTGTCGTCGAGGCAGGCGCGGTAGCCGTCTTCGAGCGCATGCAGGTCGCGCGTGGCCTGCACGCGCTGCGGATGGTCGACACCCTCGACCAGGTGCAGCAATTCCTTGATGATCGTCTCGGCCTGCTTGCGGCCCGGCGCGCGCTCGCCCTGCGCTTCGGCGACCAGCACGTCGGCATGCAGGCGGCCCAGCATGCCGTCCTTCATCTCGCCCTGCACGCGCGGTGCGAGCGTCGCGAACCAGCGCGCGTAGTCGGCCGCGCTGACGCTGTTCACCACACCGCTCATTTCGCGCAGCGCGGCGCGGTCCTCGGGCAGGTTCACGCCGTGCGCCATGATCATGTCAAGCAGCGCTTCGGGCGTGGCCGGCAGGTCGCCGACCGTGTAGCCGGCGGCTTTCAGCGCATGCAGCATGTCGAACAGCGACGCCGGCACATTCAGGTTGTCGGCGCCGATGTTCTGGCGGCCCGGCGGGTGGTTGTAATAGACCATCGCGACGCGCTTGTCGGCGTTGCGCCTGGCGCGCAGCGCCAGCCAGCGGCTCACGCGCGCCGTCATGCGATCGACTTCGGCCGGCAGCAGCACCGGTGGGCGGTTCTCGATACCGGTCAGACGGTCGCGCTGCGACTGGCCCAGCGCCGCCACCACCATCGGCTGGCCGATGCCCTGCAGTTCGGGCAGCGCGACGCGGTACTGGACCGAATCCGGCGGCAGGCCATCGGGCGAGAGCTGCCACTGGATCGCGGTGCGGTCCGACAGGCGGATCGCCTTGAACACGGGAATATCGAGGCGTTTGAAGGCTTCGCTGACGACTTCGCGCCCTTCGGCGGCGCCGACGACGAAGTCCTGCAGCACCACCAGCGCCGCCGGCTTCGCCGGCGCGATCAGCTCGGGCAGGCGCACCAGCGCTTCGCGCGAGGCACCGCCCCAGCGCGTGAGCAGCTGCACGCAGGCCTGGCCCTGCTCTTCGATGCGGCGGCACAGCGCGGCGGGCACCATGCCATCCATGTTCGCCAGGTCGAGCACGACGACGGTCGGGCGGTCCTTCAGACCCAGCTTGGCGGCGTTGCCCCAGGCAGCGGCGTCCTGCAGCTCGTTCTGGCCGACGCGCAGGCGCAACGTTGGCTCGGGCAGCGGGGCGCCCAGTGATGTCGATGGATGCAGCAGATGGGTGATGAGGGCCGTGGTGTTGTCCACGCCGCCGGCTTGCCAGACGCGCCGCGCCGCGAGCCAGTGGCGCGCCGCGGGATTCGCCTCTGCCGCCTGCAGCGCGGCCGCCGCTGGCGCTTCGGCTGCGAGTTCGCGCAGCAGCTCGGGCGCGAAACCGGCCAGGCTGCCGTGCGCGGCGCGCGTCATCAGGTTCAGGCTTGCTTCGCCATTGAAGGCCAGCACCGCGGTGCCTGGCTTGGCGTGGCGCGCCAGCGCATCCTTCATGCGGCGCGCCGGATCGCCGAACAGCGACACCGCCAGCACCGTGTCGGCGCCGGTTATCCACTGGCCCACTTCGCGCTCGCTGGCGGCCATCAATTGGGCCGGTGTGCGCAACTGAATCCGGTCGCGCGGGTGGCTGGCCAAGTGGCGGTGGGCGGCCTCGATCGCGCCCGGCGCGGCGCGCTCGGTGACCACGGCGAACATGGTGGTGGCGTGGCTGTGGGCGCAGGCAAGCAGGGACGCGAGCAGAAGCACCAGCGCAGTACAGGCGCGGGCAAGCGAAGCAGTGTTCATGTGAACGTCGACCTTTCAGCTGCGCGCCAGGGCGCGCATGACAACGGGCAGACGTCTTCCTTCCACGCTGGGCGCAGCAAGCCATGCGCACGCGCGCACGAACGCTGACGCGACCGCGATGGCAACAAAAAAGGAACGACGAACTACCAACAGGCACGCCCACACCCCGGGACGTACGCAATGCATCGTGATTGGCCGGTCTTCTGGCTTGCCGTCATCCTTCCCGGGTCCTGCCTTCCCGTGCACGGGGCACAGTGGCGTTCGACGAGGGTCGTCAGGCATACAGCAGCGGGGGCTGCGCCGGACTGGCGTGCGATGGATTCGCACACGTCACCGGCTTCCCGTTTCACCTTCCTGCAGACGAGCAGGACGGCACCATTCACTTGATTGGGCGCGATTCTACAGCCAGGGTGCGTCACTGTCACCGCATTCTTTGGCCTCTAGGGAAGCACTGATTAATTCATGGGGGCGGACTTGGCACGGAAAATAGCCACCCTGCGGCGTTGCAAATTCTCGCAATAGCTCGCTATTGCTGCGATTTGCGCCTTGCATTGCGGCTTTTTCCGCAGCCAATTCCATCCCCCAGAATAAATCAGTGCTTCCCTAGCCTAGAATGGCGGTATCGTCCGGCCAGGCCGGCACCCACTACTTCTTCGCGACCGTTCACATGATCACACGACAAGACTGCCTGGCCCTCGACGCGGCCGATCCGCTGGCTCCCCAGCGCAATGCCTTTGCGCTGCCGGACGGCGTGATTTACCTCGACGGCAATTCGCTCGGCGCCCGCCCCCGCGCAGCCCTGCAACGCGCGCAGGACGTGATCGCCGCCGAATGGGGCAATGACCTGATCCGCAGCTGGAACACGGCCGGCTGGTACGACCTGCCGCAGCGCCTGGGCACCCTGATCGCGCCGCTGATCGGCGCCGCAGCCGATGAAGTGGTGGTCACCGATTCGACCTCGGTGAACCTGTTCAAGGCGCTGGCCGCGTCGCTCAAGATGCAGGCCGACGCACCGGCGCACGCCGCCCGCCGCATCATCCTCACCGAGCGTGACAACTTCCCGAGCGATATCTACATGGCCGAAGGCCTGATCGGCTGGCTCGAACGCGGCTACGAGCTGCGCCTGCTCGACAGCTGGGCCGACCTGCCGGCCGCCCTCGAAGGCGACGCCGGCGCCCAGGTGGCGGTGGTGATGCTCACGCACGTGAACTACCGCACCGGGCGCATGCTCGACATGACGACGATCACGGCGCAGATCCACGCCGCCGGCGCGCTGGCGATCTGGGACCTGGCCCATTCGGCCGGTGCAGTGGAGGTCGACCTGAATGGCGCAAACGCCGACTTCGCGGTGGGCTGCACCTACAAATTCCTCAACGGCGGCCCGGGCGCGCCCGCCTTCATCTGGGTGCCGCAGCGCCATCACGCGCAGTTCACGCAGCCGCTCACCGGCTGGTGGGCGCACCGCCAGCCGTTCGCGATGCAGCCGGCGTTCGCGCCGGTGGCCGGCATCAAGCGCGCGATGTGCGGCACGCAGCCGGTGGTGGCGCTGGCGCTGATCGAATGCGGGCTGGCCGTGTTCCAGGACGTGACGATGGCGGCGCTGCGCAAGAAGTCTCTCGCCCTGTCGGACCTGTTCCTGGCGCTGCTTGAGCAGGAATGCGCCGCGCATCCACTGGAACTGATCACGCCGCGCACTCATGCGGACCGTGGCAGCCAGGTGAGCGTGACGCATCCGCATGGCTACGCAGTGATGCAGGCCCTGATCGCGCGCGGTGTGATCGGCGACTACCGCGAGCCGCAGGTGATGCGCTTTGGCTTTACGCCGCTGTACACGGGATATGACGATGTGTGGCAGGCGGTGATGGTGCTCAAGGATATCCTGGACCGCAGCGACTATCAGGTCGATGCCAAGCGCACTGCGGTGACCTGAGCGATTTTCAAAAGAGGACACGATGCCCTGCCCTGTTACCCCGGATTCGTCCGCCAGCAACGCCGATGTGGGTGGCTGCCCTGTCTCGCAGCCCGGCTACCATGGCGCCAAGCTCGATTTCAGCAAGGACATGAGCTACGGCGACTACCTGTCGCTCGACACGATCCTCAACGCCCAGCATCCGCTGTCGCCCGAGCATAACGAGCTGCTGTTCATCGTCCAGCACCAGACCAGCGAACTGTGGATGAAGCTGATGCTGCACGAGCTGCACGGCGCGCGCGACAACATCGCGCGGGGCCAGCTGCCGGCGGCGATGAAGATGCTGGCCCGCGTCGCTGCGATCATGAACCAGCTCGTGCATGCATGGGATGTGCTGGCGACGATGACGCCGCCCGAGTACACGGCGATCCGTCCGTACCTGGGCGCGTCATCGGGGTTCCAGTCGCACCAGTATCGCGAGATCGAATTCATCTTGGGGAACAAGAACGTCACACATTTGCAGGTGCACCAGCACAAGCCTGAAGCGCATGCGGCGCTGCAGGGCGTGCTGGATAAACCATCGCTGTACGACGAAGCGATCATGGTGCTGGCGCGCAGCGGGCTAGCGGTGGATGCGGCGCGGCTTGCCGGGCCGTGGCATCAGGCGACGCGGTCGGATCCGTCGGTGAAGGCGGCGTGGATGGTCGTGTATCGCGACACTGACCAGTACTGGCCGCTGTATGAGCTGGGTGAGAAGCTGGTGGATATCGAGACAGCGTTTCGCTTGTGGCGCTTCCGGCATGTGACGACGGTGCAGCGCGTGATCGGATTCAAGACGGGCACGGGCGGCACGGACGGCGTGGGGTATCTGCGCAAGATGCTCGATGTCGTGCTGTTCCCGGAGTTGTTCGAGTTGCGCACCGAGTTGTAATCAACTTCATTCAAGGACCGCCTGTCATGATTTCCCATCTCGACCACCTGGTGCTGACGTGCACCGACCTCGATGCGACGAAGCACTTTTATACGGAGGTCATGGGCATGCGTCTGGAAACCTTTGGCGCGGGGCGCATCGCCTTCAGATTCGGCAACCAGAAGATCAACCTGCATCAGCGTGGCGCCGAGTTCGAGCCGAAGGCGCACCTGCCGGTGCCGGGGGCGCTGGATCTGTGCTTCATTGCCTCGGTGCCGCTCGATCAGGTCATTGCGCATCTGGGCAGCTGCGACTGGCCCATTGTCGAAGGGCCGGTCGATCGGACTGGGGCCACCGGCAAGATCCGCTCGGTGTATGTGCGTGATCCGGATCTGAATCTGATCGAGATTTCGGAACTGATGGGCTGAAATGGTTGCGGGGCGTACAGTGGCGCTATTGTGCAGGCGGCTTTTTAGTTCCTTGATCGAAAACTCCATATAGCGAGGGCACAAAAAAGCGCCGTGAGTCACAGACCCACGGCGCTTTGATCGCTCCAACAACATTCAGTCTTAGAACGGAATGTCGTCATCCATATCCGAGAAGTTCGGCGCCGGCTTCGGCTGCGGACGTGCTGCCGGTGCCGGTGGCGCCTGACGTGGCGCTTGCTGGCGTGGCTGCTGTGGCGCCGAGTAGTCGTCGTCCATGCCGCCACCGCCCATACCGCCGCCCATACCGCCGCCGTCGCCGCCCATGCCCTGGCGACCGCCCAGCATCTGCATGTTTTCAGCGATGACGTCGGTTGCATAGCGCTCGATGCCGTCCTTGTCGGTGTACTTGCGGGTCTGCAGACGGCCTTCGACGTAGACCGACGAACCTTTTTTCAGGTATTGCGCGACGATCTCGGCCAGGCGGCCAAAGAACGAAATACGGTGCCACTCGGTCAGCTCTTTTTGCTCACCGGTGTTGCGGTCTTTGGATTTGTACGAGGTGGCGACCGCGATGTTCGCGATGGCGTCGCCGCTCGGCATGTAGCGCACTTCTGGGTCGCGGCCGAGGTTGCCGACGATGATGACCTTGTTAACTGATGCCATTTGATTACTCCTGCTGGGTATGATCAGCCCTGACTCTGCATGCTTCTAGGCGTCAGGGAACGTGGTGGTACAGCGCACTATTATGAGGCCGGCGCCCGGATTTGCCACAACAATTTGTTGAAATCCATCAGCCGTAACGCAGCGTCATCCCGTCGATTTTGTTGTCAACCCGACCTCATCCACAGCTCGGCAGGGAAATTTATTTTACGAATCTGAACGCTTTGTCATTGAACCGTTCAGAGGGCGACCCACATACGGCGGACATGTCGTTGTCCAGGCCATCGCGCCACCCGGATGCGCTTGCCGATCCGGCAAGGCGCACATTAGAACCACTGGACAAATATACAGCCGTCACAAAAACCAGCTACACTAACGGGTTCTCCCCGATTGGCCCGCTGACCCGGTCGCTTAGCGTTCGCGGCTCCGCCACGGTGGCCCACATAAACTAATAGAAAGTCTGCCCAACTTAATGGAAGAAATTCGCATTCGTGGTGCCCGCACGCACAATCTGAAGAACATCAACCTCGACCTGCCGCGCAACAAGCTGATCGTGATCACGGGTTTGTCGGGCTCCGGCAAGTCCTCGCTCGCTTTCGACACCTTGTATGCCGAAGGCCAGCGCCGCTATGTCGAGTCGCTGTCGGCCTACGCGCGCCAGTTCCTGCAGCTGATGGAAAAGCCCGATGTCGACCTGATCGAGGGCCTGTCACCAGCCATCTCGATCGAGCAAAAGGCGACCTCGCATAATCCGCGCTCGACCGTCGGCACCGTCACCGAAATCCACGATTACCTGCGCCTGCTGTATGCGCGCGTCGGCACGCCGTATTGCCCGCAGCACCCGCACCATCCGCTGGCCGCGCAGACCGTGTCGCAGATGGTCGACTCGGTGCTGGCCATGCCGGAAGGCACCAAGCTGATGATCCTGGCGCCGGTCGTGGCCGGCCGCAAGGGCGAGCATGGCGACCTGTTCCTGTCGATGCAGGCCCAGGGCTTCGTGCGGTTCCGTATCGCCAGCGGCGTGGCGGCGGCCAAGATCTACGAGATCGACGAGCTGCCCAAGCTCAAGAAGACCGAGAAGCACACGATCGACGTCGTGATCGACCGCATCAAGGTCAATCCGGACATCAAGCAGCGCCTGGCCGAGAGTTTCGAGACCGCACTGCGCCTGGCCGATGGCCGCGCGGTCGCGTACGAAATGGACACCGAGAACATGACGGTGTTCTCGAACAAGTTCGCCTGTAATGTCTGCGGCTACTCATTGCAAGAGCTGGAACCGCGCCTGTTCTCGTTCAATAACCCAATGGGCGCCTGCCAGGAATGCGACGGCCTGGGCCACATCGAGTTCTTCGATCCGAAACGGGTCGTGGCCTTCCCGCACTTGTCGCTGGCGTCCGGCGCCGTGAAGGGCTGGGATCGCCGCAACCAGTTCTACTTCCAGATGCTGCAGAATCTGGCATCGCACTACGACTTCGACCTCGACGTGCCGTTCGACAAATTGCCGGCGGCATCGCAGGATGCCGTGCTGTTTGGCTCGGGCAAGACAGCGATCCCGTTCAGCTATGTGAACGAACGCGGCCGCACCGTGATTCGCGAACACACGTTCGAAGGCGTCGTCAACAACCTGCAGCGCCGCTATCGCGAAACCGATTCGATGGCCGTCAAGGAAGAGCTGGCGAAGTTCATCAACGAGAAGAAATGCCCGTCGTGCGAAGGCGCGCGTCTGCGCACCGAAGCGCGGTACGTGAAAATCGGCCAGGGCGCCCAGCAGCGCGCGATCTATGAAGTGTCTGATAAACCGCTGCGCGATACGCTCGAATTCTTCGAAACGCTCGAACTGACCGGCGCCAAGAAGGACATCGCCGAGCGCGTGATCAAGGAGATCATTTCGCGCCTCAAGTTCCTGAACAACGTGGGTCTGGATTACCTGTCGCTCGACCGCAGCGCGGACACCTTGTCCGGCGGCGAAGCGCAGCGTATTCGCCTGGCGTCGCAGATCGGCTCGGGCCTGACAGGCGTCATGTACGTGCTCGACGAGCCGTCGATCGGCCTGCACCAGCGCGACAACGATCGCCTGATCGCGACGCTGAAACACCTGCGCGACATCGGCAACAGCGTGCTGGTGGTCGAGCACGACGAAGATGCGATCCGCACTGCCGACTACATCGTCGACATGGGGCCGGGTGCGGGCGTGCATGGCGGGCAGATCATCGCCGAAGGCACGCTCGAGCAGATCATGAAGAACGAGCATTCGGTCACGGCCCAGTACCTCGACGGCCGGCGCCGGATCGAAGTGCCGAAGAAGCGCACCAAGGCCGACCCGGCGCGCCAGTTGGTGATCACGGGTGCCAAGGGCAATAACCTGAAGGACGTGACGCTGACGCTCCCGGTAGGCTTGATGACCTGTATTTCGGGCGTCTCGGGTTCGGGCAAGTCGACCCTGATCAACGACACGCTGTACCCGGCGCTGTCGCGTCACCTGTACGGTTCGCAGACCGAGCCGGCCGAGCATACGTCGATCCACGGCCTGGAACACTTCGACAAGGTGATCTCGGTCGACCAGGCGCCGATCGGTCGCACGCCGCGCTCGAATCCGGCGACGTACACGGGCCTGTTCACACCGATCCGCGACCTGTTCTCGACGGTGCCGACGGCCAAGGAACGCGGCTACAGCGCGGGCCGCTTCTCGTTCAACGTCAAGGGCGGGCGCTGCGAAGCGTGCCAGGGCGATGGCGTGATCAAGGTCGAGATGCACTTCCTGCCGGATGTGTACGTGCCGTGCGACGTCTGCCACGGCAAGCGCTACAACCGCGAAACGCTGGAAGTCAATTACAAGGGCAAGAACATCACCGAGGTGCTGGAAATGACCGTCGAGGATGCGCACGAGTTCTTCAAGCCGGTGCCGGTGATTGCGCGCAAGCTGCAGACGCTGCTGGACGTGGGCCTCGGTTACATCAAGCTGGGACAAAGTGCGACGACCCTGTCGGGCGGTGAAGCGCAGCGCGTGAAACTGTCGCTCGAGCTGTCCAAGCGCGATACGGGCCGTACGCTGTATATCCTGGATGAACCGACGACCGGCCTGCACTTTGCCGACATCGATCTGCTGCTCAAGGTAATCCACCGCCTGCGCGACCAGGGCAATACGCTGGCGATCATCGAGCACAACCTGGACGTCATCAAGACGGCGGACTGGGTGGTCGACCTGGGGCCGGAAGGCGGCGCCGGCGGCGGTGTCATCGTGGCGACGGGTACGCCGGAAGACGTAGCCAAGAACAAGGGCAGCGCCACCGGCAAGTATCTGAAGCCGTTGTTGAAGGCGCCAGCGAAGGCGTAACAAGCCGCTTCAGGCAGCACGATCAAGCAGGGGCAACGCCAACGGCGCTGCCCCTGTTTTTTTATGTTTTCACCGTCGCGAAGACGGCGCCCCCCCATCAGTCGTAGGGTGGACGGGTTCCCCGTCCACGCGGTGATGGCTGGCCGAAAGATCATCCGACAAGATGGCGGCGCCGTTCGCGATCGTGATTGGCAACGAGATAGTCCGGTGCGATTCCAGCGCTGCCGGCGATCACCGGGTGGACGGCCGAGCCGTCCACCCTACGCCGACAGGCCACATCAGGGCAGCGCCAACAGGCCACAAATGAATCAGGGGCAGCGCCACCGGCGCTGCCCCTGTTCTTTTTTTTATATTTTCACCGCCACAAAGACGGCGCCTCCCCCACCAGGCAGTTCGAGCTTAAGCTCAAGCAGCCAGTTGTTTCTCCAGCCGGTCACGCGTGGCCACCAGCTCTTGCGGCAGGTGGTAGGCCAGCTTCTCGAACAGCTCGGTATGCAATTTCAGTTCTTCGCGCCAGGCGTCCTTGTCGATCGACGTGATCTGCGCAAATTGCTGCTCGCTGAAGTCCACGCCTTCCCAGTTCAGGTCGGTGTAGTTCGGCGTGGTGCCGAACAGGTGCTCGGTGCCGCCGGTGGCGCCGGCGGTGCGGTCCAGGATCCACTTCAGGACACGCATATTATCACCGTAACCTGGCCACACGAAGTTGCCCTGCACATCGGTGCGGAACCAGTTGACGCAGAAGATCTTCGGCAATGCCGCTGGATCAATTGCTTCGACCTTCTTGCCCAAATCGAGCCAGTGCTGGAAGTAGTCGCTCATGTTGTAGCCGATGAATGGCAGCATCGCGAATGGATCGCGGCGCACGACGCCCATCTGGCCGGCAGCAGCAGCGGTGGTTTCCGAGCCCATCGCGGCAGCCATGTAGACGCCTTCCACCCAGTCGCGCGCTTCGGTCACCAGCGGCACGGTCGTCGAACGACGGCCACCGAAGATGAACGACGAGATCGGCACGCCGGCAGGATCGTCCCAGGCTGCATCAATCACCGGATTTTGCGTGGCGGCGACCGTGAAGCGCGCGTTCGGATGCGCGGCCTTGGTGCCCGATGCCGGCGTCCAGTCCTTGCCCTGCCAGTCGATCAGGTGGGCCGGTGCTTCCTTGGTCATGCCTTCCCACCAGACGTCGCCGTCGTCGGTCAGCGCGACGTTGGTGAAGATGACGTTTTCACGCAGCGAGGCCATGCAGTTCGGATTGGTCTTGTCGTTGGTGCCCGGGGCCACGCCGAAGTAGCCGGCTTCCGGGTTGATCGCGACCAGCTTGCCATCGGCGCCCGGCTTGATCCAGGCGATGTCGTCGCCGATCGTCGTGACTTTCCAGCCGTTGAATGCCTGTGGCGGGATCAGCATCGCGAAGTTGGTCTTGCCGCAGGCCGACGGGAACGCGGCAGCGATGTATTTCTTGTCGCCTTGTGGCGATTCGACGCCCAGGATCAGCATGTGTTCGGCCAGCCAGCCGGTGCCGCCCTGCTGCGCTTCTTGATAACCCATGTTCGACGCGATGCGCAGCGCGAAGCACTTCTTGCCCAGCAATGCATTGCCGCCGTAGCCGGAACCGAACGACCAGATTTCGCGGGTGTCCGGATAGTGGACGATGTACTTGGTGGCATTGCATGGCCATGCGACATCGGCCTGGCCATCGACCAGCGGCATGCCGACCGAGTGCACGCATGGCACGAAGTCGCCATCCTGGCCCAGCACGTCGTACACGGCGCGGCCCATGCGCGTCATGATGCGCATATTGACGGCGACGTACGGCGAGTCGGACAGTTCGACGCCGATGTGGGCAATTGGCGAACCCAGTGGGCCCATCGAGAACGGCACCACGTACAGCGTGCGGCCGGTCATGCAACCGTCGAACAGGCCGTGCAGCGTGTTGCGCATTTCAGCCGGTTCCATCCAGTTGTTGGTCGGGCCGGCTTCTTCTTTCGTGGCCGAGCAGATGTAGGTACGGTCTTCGACGCGCGCCACGTCCGACGGATCGGACCACGCCAGGTAGGAGTTCGGACGCTTGGCCGGGTTCAGCTTTTTCATCGTGCCAGCGGCGACCATCTCGGCACATAGGCGGTCGTATTCGTCTTCCGAACCGTCGCACCAGTAAATGCTGTCAGGCTTGGTCAGCGCAGCAATCTCAGCCACCCAATTGATGAGTTTTTGATGTTTGATGTAA
This sequence comes from Telluria sp. ZT3P26, assembly GCF_059686035.1. Lineage (NCBI taxonomy): Bacteria > Pseudomonadati > Pseudomonadota > Betaproteobacteria > Burkholderiales > Oxalobacteraceae > Telluria > Telluria sp. ZT3P26. The sequence goes on from NZ_JCASII010000002.1 coordinate 96,533, forward strand.
GCTGGGACGTTCAGTGCGGCGACGCCGCGCATCACGGGTTGGTTCATGGGGATACCTCCAAATGCCAATTAAGAATTCGGGTGGACCGTTACCTTGCATCGTCTTCGGCCGGGGCGCCCTGCGGTCGATCACGACGTTGGGCAAGCGCTCTGCGGCAGAAGCAGGAATCAACACTTGACGATACAGCGGGCAGGTCGGCAGCTTCGAGTGAAGCTGTGCGGTGCATCTCGTGAGCACCGTTGGATACCTGTCATTCGCTTAAGTTCTGCGCCGATTGTACACCCGCAAAACGGCGTTTCGACGGGTTTCACTACAAAAAAGTAGGAAAAATGCCCGACTAATGTAGTAGGCTATTTGGGCATTTGCCCTATCGTGTTATTTGTTTACAGGCAGATCATACAATTGTGACAACACCACTGAAAATCGCGATTCTTGATGATTATCAAGACGCTGCACGACGTCTGGCGTGCTATCCGCTGCTCGATGGCCATGAGGTCAAGGTCTTCCAGAGTTCGACCCGCGGCCTTGGTCAGCTGGCCATCCGGCTGGCGCCATTTGATGCGCTGGTCCTGATCCGCGAACGCACCGCCTTCCCTGCAGCCCTGCTTGCCAGGCTGCCGAACCTGAAACTGATTTCGCAAACCGGCAAGGTCAGCGGCCACATCGACGTCGCCGCTGCGACCGCGCGCGGCATCGCGATTGCCGAGGGCACCGGCTCGCCGGTTGCGCCGGCAGAACTGACGTGGGCGCTGATCATGGCGGCCAGCCGCAAGATCGTGCCGTATGCGACCAATCTGAAAGAAGGACTGTGGCAGACGGCCTCGACCAACCCGGTGCTCAATGGCGTGGGCCGCGTGCTGCGTGGCCGCACGCTCGGGCTCTGGAGCTACGGCAAGATTGGCAAGCTGGTAGCCGGTTATGCGCGCGCGTTCGGGATGCGTGTCGTGGTGTGGGGCAGCGACGCCAGCCGGCAGGCGGCAATCGCCGATGGCTTTGAGGTGGCGCCATCGCGTGAGGCGCTGTTCGAGATGGCCGATGTGCTGAGCATGCACCTGCGCCTGGCCGAATCGACCCGTGGCATCGTCACGGCAAGCGATCTGGCGCGGATGAAACCGGACGCGCTGTTCGTCAACACCAGCCGCGCCGAGCTGGTGGCCGATGGCGCGCTGGAAAGCGCCTTGAAGAAAGGCCACCCGGGCATGGCCGCGCTGGACGTGTTCACCAGCGAGCCGATGGGGCCGGATGCGCCCTTGCTGCGCATCCCGACCGTGCTGGCAACGCCCCACATCGGCTATGTCGAGCAGGACAGCTACGAGTTGTATTTCAGGGCGGCGTTCGAGAATATCGTGCAGTTCGCGCGGGGGGCGCCGACCAATATTCTGAATCCGGAAGCGTTGGGCAAGCGATAAACGCTGCGTTGGAACGGCGTGGTATGCGGGCTGACTTGGGTTCCAGCCTTCGCTGGAACGACGTGCTGCTGTTAGCGGGGCGTGGATGCAGTCGGGTGGTTTGGCCTGCTACCGATGAACGTCGTTCCAGCGCAGGCTGGAACCCAAGGCTAGTACAAAGGCGCAAGCTCAGCGCAGCTCCGGCTCGCCTTTGATGTTGATCTTCGGCGCCGGGAGCACATGCGTGCCGGTCCAGAGCCCGGCCCAGCCCGGCGGCCAGCCAATATCCGGCCCCGCATACGGCTTCAAACCCGCGCGCACCGGTACGATCGGCACCGGCGGCGCTTCGATCAGGCCGCCACCTGGTGGCCGCTCCATGTTCAGGCTATACATATACCCCGGCAGCAGCAGGTCGCATGCCTGCGCGAACCACGCGGTGTGGTCTTCGTCCCGGCCCAGCGCCTCGGCCAGTCCTTGCGGATCGAATTTGGCGAGCGCATGGATCAGCTCATCGGTGCTCGCGCCCGGCACATCGTTCCAGCCCATCACCGGGTTGTTGTTGTACTCGGCGCCCGAGCCATACCAGCCTTCGCGCCAGGTGCGCTGCATCCAGTTGCGCGGCCCCGTAAACAGATGCCAGCGCCAGTGCAGGCCGGACGGTTTGGGCCACGAGTACAGATACAGCTTCTGGTAACCGGCCTCGTGCAGTGCACGCACGACGGCCATCAGGCGCGCGTGCGGCATGCGGTCGGGCGGGGCGCGCCGGAACAGGATCGGCTCGCCGTCGGCGTGCTGCACCTCGTCGTTCGACAGGTTCAGGTCTTGCGCGCGCGATTCGTTGCCGAAACGCGCCGACACCCAGCCGGTGAGCAGGTTGACATGCGTGATCACACCATAGCCGCGATGGCGCTGGAAGATCACGGTTCCGGGGGCAACTGCTTTCATGGCAAATAAGGAAATAGACAGGAGAAAAGAAAAACGATGGGGGAAATGCTCATCCGATCCGGACGATTCTAGCGCAGTCGCCTGGAGATCGCTGATCGTTTGGCGCTATCATGGGCACCTTTTTTCAGCGAGTGGATAAACCAACATGACTTTGCGACTCATCGCCACCGGCGGCACTTTCGACAAGCATTACAACGAACTCAATGGCGTGCTGGGCTTCGCCGAAAGCCATTTGCCAGAGGTCATCAAACGCAGCCGCATGACGGTGCCGGTGGCGCTCGACGTGCTGCCGCTGCTCGATTCGCTCGAGATGGGCGACGCAGACCGCGAGCGTGTGCTGACGACCTGCCAGGCCGCGTCCGAGAAGGCCATCGTGATCGTGCATGGCACCGACACGATGCGCGAGACGGCTGCCGTGCTGGGCGCGGCGGGCCTGGACCAGACCATCGTGCTGACTGGCGCCATGATCCCGTATTCCATTGCCAATTCCGACGCGCTGTTCAACCTGGGTTTTGCCTGCGGCGTTGCGCAGGTGCTGCCGGCCGGTGTGTACGTGGCGATGAACGGCCAGGTGTTCCCATGGGATAACGTGACCAAGAACCGCAGCGCCGGCGTGTTCCAGGAATTATAAACAGAAACGAAAAACGGCCGGACACCAGGTCCGGCCGTTCAATGCACCGGCGCCTGATTACGCCTTGGCTTCGCCGCCCAGCGCTTCGACGATATCAGCCAGCATTTTCGACAGCTCGCCCGTCATCAAGACGATATCGTTGTCGAAACGTTCGTCGTCGTTGTGGGTCGCGCTTTCGCCTTCCTTGATCACGTCCAGCGGCTTGATGCCCTTGATCGCCAGCGACTCGGTCAGCACGAAGCTGACGCGGTCGTTCCAGGTCATGGCCAGGCGCGTGCACTGCTTGCCGGCGGCGATGTGGCGGCGGATGTCGTCCGGTTCCAGCGTGTGCTTCACGTAGCGCACTGCAGCGCGGCTTTCGCCCGTGGCGCGCAGTTCGGTGTCCTGGTCGATCGTGAAGCCGTACGGCGCTTCATCGGCTTCGAGCCAGCCGGTCATCACGGCCACCGGCGAGCGCTGCACACGGAGCGACTCCAGCGGCATCTTGTCGACGGCCTTGAGCAGCAGCTTGACGACGTCGTCGGCCTTGGCCGGGCTGGCCGCATCGACCACGAGCCAGCCATTGACCGGGTCGATCCAGGTCCAGACATTGCTGCGCAGCGTGAACGCGCGCGGCAGCAGTTCGTCGGCCACGCGCTCCTTCAGTTCCTTCATGGCTTTTTTGCCTGGCGGGAAGCCCTGCGCTTCTTCCATCTCGGCCGCCTTGGCCTTGGCCACCTGGTTGATGACCGATGCCGGCAGCAGCTTCTTTTCAGTGCCCAGCATGATCAGCATCTGCTTGTTCACGACATGGACCAGGCCGCCGTTCGGGCGCGGTGCGTCCCAGCCCTGGCGCAGCAATTCGTTGCTGTTGGCAGGCACGAAGCTACCCGGCTCGAGGGCCTTTTCCAGCTGTTCAGGGGTGTAGGCCCAAGGGGCCGGCAGGCGGTAGATCTGGAGATTCTTGAACCACATAGGCTTAATCCGATTGTTTCACTAATACAAGGGAACGACATTCTACGCTGCACAGGAGCCGCAGCGTCAAAAATGTCAGGGGGTTGTCGCGTCATCCAGAGAATCGTCGAACAGCCGTAACTGCTCGACAATCTCGGTGTCGCCCAGGCGCACGCCGACGCCCAATAATCGCACCGGCCGGCTGGCGCGTGCCCAGCCGGTCTCCAGTAAACGTCCATATGTCGGGATGTTGGGCGCATATCCCACACATTCGACGGTTGTCTGCTGGAAGTCCGAAAACTTGATCTTCACGAACAGCTTGTTGATGAATTTTTCAGCATTTGCCCGCTTGATACGGCCCAGCAAATGCTCGTGCAGATCGGGCAGCAGCTTCAGGCAGGCGGCCAGGTCGGGCACGTCCGGCGTGTAGGTCTCTTCGGTGCTGATCGACTTGCGCTCGCGCGAGGTATTCACTTCGCGATGGTCGATCCCGCGGCTCAGGTCATACAGGCGCACGCCGAAGCTGCCCATATGCTCCTGCAGCTTGTCCAGGCTCCAGCCGCGCAGGTCGGCGCAGGTCTGGGCGCCGAGGCGGTTCAGTTTTTCAGCCGTGACCTTGCCCACGCCGTGCAGTTTCTTGACCGGCAGCGCCGCCACAAACGCATCGACTTCTTCGGGCCGCACCAGAAACAGGCCGTCGGGCTTGTTCCAGTCACTGGCGATCTTGGCGACAAACTTGTTCGGGCCCACGCCGGCCGAGGCCGTGATGCCTACCGTCTCGACGATACGGCGCCGGATCTCTTGCGCGATCAGCGTCGCACTGCCCTTGCAGTGCGGCGAATCGGTCACGTCCAGGTAGGCTTCGTCGAGCGACAGCGGCTCGACGATCTCCGTGTAATCCTGGTAGATGGCCATGATCTGGCTGGACGCGATGCGGTATTTTTCCATCGCCGGCGGAATCACCACCAGCTCCGGGCACAGCTTCATCGCCTGGGCCGTGGCCATCGCCGAATGGATGCCGAAGCGGCGCGCCTCGTAATTGCAGGTGGCAACCACGCCGCGCTGCTCGGCGCGCCCGCCCACCGCCAATGGCCGGCCGCGCAGCGACGGATCGTCGCGCATCTCGACCGATGCATAAAAGCAGTCGCAATCGCAGTGGATGATTTTTCGGGCTGGGGCGTTCACGCTGGCGGGCCGCCCCATGCGGTAACACACTGCCGGGGTCGCTTACTGTAATTGCATACAGTATCTTCTAAAAATCTTCCCCGTGCAAATGTTGCTTATTTCCTGGCAGCCTTTTGGGTAAAACCGTTCTTTACCTTGCTGAAGTCGGCCTTGCGGATCATCCCGTGCACGCCCTTCGTGCCGTCGACCACCTGGCTGACCTGGAAGTCGCTGGCCGCGCTCAGGTAGGCAAAGGCGGTGGGACGGTCCATGCCCAGCATCTCGGTCAGGAAGCGGATCGATTCGCGCGTGGCGTCCTTCATCGCTTCATCCAGATCGGGATTCAGGCCGATCGTCACCCAGTGATCGGCCGTCTCGCCCAGCGGCTTGGTCAGGCTGCCCGAGCGCGATGGAATGCCGGGATCGCCTTTCTTGAGCACCGTGATGCGGAAGGTCGGGCGCATCGAATGCTCGAGCGCAGTCAGCGCCACCTCGCCGTCACCCTGCGCCATGTGCGGGTCGCCCGTGTAGAAATTGCCGCCCTTGACCAGCACTGGCAGATAGACGGTCGAGCCGACGCCCAGGTCGTTGATGTCCATATTGCCGCCGTACAGGCCAGGCGGCACCGAGTGCACCGGCTTGGTCGTGTCCGCCGCGACGCCCATCACGCCCATGAACGGCGCGGTCGGGAACGTCACTTCGGTGCCGTTGGCGGTCTTCATCACGGCTTCCCACTTGCCGGCCTTGGTGCGCCGGATCGGGGTAAACACCGACACATTGTTGTAGGCGCTCGGGTTGGCTGCCGAGGCATCCGCTGCCGGCTTGGGGGTCTCTGGGAATTCGCCGGGCAACGCCCCCTTGCCGTGGCGATTCGAAATCACGCCATACGGCACGCGCGGCACGGCCGACAGCAGCTCGACTTTCAGCACGTCGCCCGGCTCGGCGCCGTCGATCGCCACCGGCCCGGTCACGATGTGCGGCCCGTCCTTGGCAAAATCATGGGCCATCGACGAGCCCGTGATGGCGATGCCATCCTTGAGGACCATATTGGCAGGAATGCCCTTGCTGCCAAAATACGCCAGCGGATTGCGGCCCTGGTCCTCAACCAGCCCTTCATGCGACAGTGTGTCGAAGACGACCGTCGCGCCGGACGGCACCGACAGCACCGGCTTCGTGGCCGCGTTTGGCAAGTAGCCCCAGGTGACCGTCTCCACCGTTGAGGGCACGTAATACACCTCGTGCCTGGTGCCGGGGACAACGACCCGCCCCGGCTTGTCGGCCAGCGGTTGCAGCGGGAGCTTGTCGGCAGTCTGGGCGAACACCGCCGTTGCGGGTGCAAACACGGCCAGGGCAAGGGCGGTAGCAAGCGTAATGGTGCGCAATTTCATGATGACTCCGGTCAAAGACTGCATGGCAGGGAACCCTGTATGCATGCAATCAACGTGCCATGTGAAATAACGCAGATCACGCTGCCAACCTGGCCGCGCACGCACCGGCAAGGTGCGAACCGCAGCTTACCGTGTCAACGATAGCGCATACCGACCGTTGCTCGCGCCGGTGCCGCCGCTGACATAACGTACCTGCAGATAGAAGACCGCCGTGCCGGTGCCGATATAGGTCAGCCCGATGGCGTCAGCCATGCCCGCCCGGTTCAGGCTGCCGCCCAGTTGCCTGCCTGCGCTGTCGTACACGTACAGATCGTAGTTGGCCGTGGCCAGCACCGCGCTCAGACTGACCTTCAATGTCTTGCCGGCTGGCAGATCGACCCGGAAGTAATCGGTATCCGTCGTCGCACCGATGTTGCCGGTGATGTTGCCGTTGATCGGATTGGCCGTGGCGATCGTGTTGTTCGCTTCGCTTTCGGCAACCACGACGGGCGCAGGCGCAGGACTGCTCCTGGCCCCTGTCAACGCGGCGGCCGCATCGACGATGCCGGCGCCGCACCCGGCACAACTCGCCGGGAACGCGCGTGCCGTCGACTTCAGCCTTGTTGCGATCTCATCCGGTGTCAGCTTGGTGTTGGCCGCCAACATCAGTGCGGCCACGCCGGCCACGTGAGGCGCGGCCATCGACGTGCCCTGGTAGACCGCGTAGGTATCCGCCAGCGGTCCGCTCCTGCCGCTGTTGAGCGTGGACAGCACACCCGACGTGCCATCGCCGCCCGGCGCGGCCACCGCGACCTGGGCGCCGAAGTTGGAATAGCGTGCCCGCCCGCCAGTACGGCCTGTGGCGGCAACCGCGATCACGCCGGCGCAGTTGGCCGGGCTGGCGCTGCTGACGTCGATGCCCGAATTGCCCGCCGCAGCCACCACGACCGCGCCGCGCGAGCGGGCCCCGTTGATGGCATTCTGCATCGTCGCGCTGCAGGCACCGCCCCCGCCCAGTGACAGGTTCAGCACGCGCGCCTTGTTGGGATTGGCTGGCACACCCGAAACGGTACCGCCGGACGCCCAGGTGATCGCATCGGCAATATCGGATGTGTAGCCCCCGCATTTGCCCAGCGCGCGCACCGGCAGGATTTTGGCGTTGTAGGCCACGCCCGCCACGCCGGCGCCGTTGTTGGTGCGCGCCGCTACCGTGCCGGCCACGTGCGTGCCGTGCCAGCTGGATGGCTGGTCGGAGAACGGCTGGCCGCCACCGCAGGCGCCGGCCGTGACGCCGTCGCCCGGGTCGGTCGCATCGCTGTCGCGCCCGTTTCCGTCATTGCCGATGGCGGCAGTGCTGATGAAGTCGTAGCCAGGCAGGAACTGCCCGCTCAGGTCGGCGTGCGGACGGTAGCCGGTGTCGATCACGGCCACCACCACGCCCGCGCCGGTCGAGATATCCCAGGCCGCCGGCAGGCGCAGCCCGCCAACCGTATCGTAGTAGTGCCACTGGTCGGTATAGCGCGGATCGGTCGGCGTGGCCGCATGCGTCATGATGCGGTCCGGCTCGGCATATTCGATCGATGCATCGCGCAGCATCATCTCGGTCGCCAGCGAGCGCACCTCGGCCAGATTGTGCCGGCGATCGAGCCTGAACACTTTCGCGCCGTTCGCCAGCGCATGGCTTTCGCGGACCAGTACGCCAAACTGCTGGCCGGCGCGATCAATCCTGGCCTTGCGCGCACTGCTGCCGCCCTCCACGATCACCGTCGATCCGTTGGCGGCGGGCTTGGCGTCGCGGTACTTCACGATGACGCGGTCGGTTTCCAGAATGGACTGCGGCTCCTGGGCGCCCGCGGCGGCGGCTGCGCACACCGGGAGGGATGCCAGCGCCAGCCAGAATGCAGCGCGCTGCGTTAACGCCGCGGCGTGCATCGAATACGTTTGTTTCATGATTTTCCCCGTTCAAGTTCTGCATCAGGCATGTCGATGCGCCTGAGTCTTGACAAGACCAGCTGCACCGGGCGCCGCACGATAGCGGCAGATTTCAGAGTAGCCCTAGGGAAACATATTGTCGCGTGGAAAATCACACCCTTTCAGCATAGTTACAACAATTACACTGGTCATTTCCTCATTAACATTTTTTCTTTGGCGTAACTTTTTGAACGCGAAATATGTAACGGGCAATTTCAGTTAATTAACAATCATGAACAGAGGATCCTGAGCCCAAAAAAAAAACACGCGCGAACGAATCGCGCGTGTTCTGGATGCAGATAACGACCCTGGCCATGAAGATGGCCAGGGCGAATTGCTTACCAGTTCAGTTTGAGCGAGTAACGGCCATTGGTCGTGCCCGTGCCGCCACTGTAATAGGTCACACGGACATAGCGGATCGCCGTGCTGCTGGTCGTATTGGCCGAATTGACAGTATCGGTCGCGCCAGCACCGTTCTGGCTGGTGCCCAGCTGCGCACCGGTGCTGCTGTACACGTACAGGTCGTAGTCGGCAGTCGTCGACGTCGCGGTCAGGCTGGCTGCCAGTGTCTTGCCGGCTGGCAGATCGACGCGGAAGTAATCGGTGTCGGTCGTGCTGCCCAGATTACCCGTGACGGTCGTGTTGCTGGCCGCGACCGGATCTGCCGTGGCCGTCGTGTTGTTCGACTCGCTCTCGGCCAGCGTGGTGGCCGGCGTGCCACCGCCACCACCCGTGGCCGACGCCACGGCAGCGGCGGCATCGACGATGCCGGTGCCGCAACCCGAGCAGCTGGCCGGGAATGCGCGCGCCGTCGACTTCAGTTTCGACTCGATCTCGTCCGGCGTCAGGTTGGTATTTACCGCCAGCATCAGCGCTGCCACACCGGCCACGTGGGGCGTGGCCATCGACGTGCCCTGGTAGGCCGCGTAGCTGTCCGCTGCCGGGGCGCCGGTGCCGCTGTTGAGCGTCGACAGCACGCCCGAGGCGCCATCGCCGCCAGGCGCGGCCACATCCACCAGCGTGCCGAAGTTCGAGTACGACGCCCGTCCACCGGTACGGCCGGTGGCCGCCACCGCGATCACGCCGGAGCAGTTGGCGGGGCTGGCATTGCTGACGTTGACGGCGTCGTTGCCGGCAGCGACCACCACCACCGCGCCGCGCGAGCGGGCGCCGTTGATGGCGTTTTGTGTGGTTGCATCGCAGGCGCCGCCGCCGCCCAGCGACAGGTTCAGCACACGCGCCTTGTTGGCATTGGCCGGCACGCCCGAGACCGTCCCGCCCGACGACCAGGTAATCGCGTCAGCGATGTCGGACGTGTAGCCGCCGCACTTGCCCAGCACGCGCACCGGCAGGACCTTGGCGTTATAGGCCACGCCGGCGACGCCGGCACCGTTGTTGGTGCGCGCCGCTACCGTGCCGGCCACGTGCGTGCCGTGCCAGCTCGATGCCTGGTCACGGGTCGGCTGGCCGCTGCCGCAGGAACCGGCGGTGACGGCGTCGCCCGGATCGCTGGCGTCGCTGTCGCGGCCGTCGCCATCGTTGCCGATGGCGGCGGTGCTGATGAAGTCATAGCCAGCCAGTTGCTGGCCGCTCAGGTCGGCATGCGGGCGCGAGCCCGTGTCGATGACGGCCACGATCACGCCGGCGCCGGTCGAGACATCCCAGGCAGCCGGCAGGCGCAGGCCACCTGCCGTTTCGTAGTAGTGCCACTGGTCGGTATAGCGCGGGTCGGTCGGCGTGGCCATGTGCGTCATGATGCGGTCCGGCTCGGCGTATTCGATCGACGGGTCGCGCGCCATCATTTCGGCAGCCAGGGACTTCACTTCTGCAAGATTGCGCTTGCGGTCGAGCTTGAACACTTTCGCGCCGGTGGAAATCGGGTGGCTTTCCTGGACCACCATGCCGAACTGCTGGCCGGCGCGGTCGAGCTTGGCCTTGCGCTCGCTGCTGGTACTGGCCACGCGCGCGGCAATGCCATTGACGGCTGGTTGCGCGTCGCGGTACTTCACGATGATCCGGTCGGTTTCCACGATGAACTGTGGCCCCGGGGACGCCGCATCGCCCGCAGCCGCCAAGGCTGCGCTCGAGGCCAGCGCCAGGGAGACTGCGGCGCACATCTTCAATACGACAGGACGAATCGAATGCGTTTGCTTCATTTTTCTTCCTTGTTCAAGGTTTTCCGTCGGGCGAAAGGGCTCGCCCGTATCGTTGTAGTCCGGACATTGCCGGCGCCGCATCGAGGCGGCTCAGCCAGCGTAGCGCGAAAGAAAGATTTAACGGAACGCAAACCTGAGAGAGTGAAGCGTGCATACAACGGTCACATGTCTAAATTTTTCAAAAACATGTTTTATTCGGCAAAGCATCAATTCTGCCAAATACTTGATACCTGAAATTTATTGACGAAGGTTTATCGCATCGTTCTCAGATGCAAAAAAGGGCCGCGCAGTGCGCGGCCCTTTTCGTTTGTGACACGTCGGCCTCTTGCGAGGCCGGTCAATTCTTAGAAATTACCCTTGAATTGCATGCCCCACTGGCGCGGCTCGTTGGTGAAGCCGGTCAGGTTGTTGAAGTCGATCGCACCGGTGATACGGCGCTGGTCGAGCACGTTGCGGCCGAAGGCTGCCACTTCATACTTGCCGTTGCCGAAGATGTAGCCGACGCGCACGCCGCCTTCGGTCAGTGGTGCACCGGTGAACTCGGTCGCTTCGTACAGGAAGAAGTTGACCTTGCTGCGGTACGACCAGTCGGTGTAGAAGTACAGCTCGCCGTCACGGAACGGCACGCCGTAGCGGGCGGTCGCGTTGAAGGTCCAGCGCGGTGCCTGTGGCAGTGCATTGCCATCGATCACGACACGGCCTGCGCCGTTGAGCGGATCGGTGATCGTGCACTGCGCGCAGCGGTTGACCGACAGGCTGCCGTCACGGATCTGCGTGTAGTTGTAGCTCGCGCCGGCGCTCATGCGCAGGGCGGTGCTGATCGCCGCTTCGAAGTCGAACTCGGCGCCGCGGCCCTTGGTCTTGTCGGCGTTGATCAGGCGGTTGACGTTCGAATTGCCACCCACCACGGTCAGCTGCTGGTCGTCGATCGTGTAGTCATAGATCGAGAACGAGCCACGTGCGCGGCGCTCGAACAGGTCAGCCTTGATACCCAGCTCGACCGACTTGATGGTCTCGGCATCGGCCACGGTGATCGGCACCGACGCCGACGCAGCAGCGATACTCGGGGCGCGGAAGCCCGTTGCGGCGCGGCCATACACGTTCACGTCAGGCGTGAGCTTGTAGGTGGCCGACAGATCCCAGCTGACCTTCTTCTTGTCCGCTTCGACCGACGACGGGCCGATCTGGACGACGTTGGTCGCTTCGATGGTGCGGAACTCTTTCTCGTCCTTGGTGTAGCGCACGCCGCCGCGGATGGTCCAGTCAGGGGTCAGGTTGTACGTTGCCGAAGCGAACGCAGCCCAGGCCTTGTTCTTCTGGGTCGACACCAGGCGCGAGGTGCGCGCGTAGGTGGTGCTGTCGAAGTTGTCGCTGCCGCCGGTGACATCTTCATCGAAGAAGTAGACGCCGGTCTGCCAGTTGAACGGGCCGGTGTTCTGCGATTCGACGCGGAATTCCTGGCTGTACTGGTCGAGGTTGTTGATGTAGCCGTTGGTCTCGACCTGGAACGGGATGAAGCCCGGGCCGGTCGGCGTGCCGCCGTCGATGTCGCCGCGGCTCGAGTAGCCGATGATGTGCTCGTAACCAGTGATCGACGACAGCTTGTAGCCGCCCAGATCCCATTCCAGACGCAGGTTGATGCCGTTGGTTTTCAGGTCCTGGTCATTCATTGCGTTAGTGACGATCTGGTCCAGATCGGTACCGTCGGCGAAGGTGTTGCTGCCCTTCTTGATCAGGTTGGCGCGGAACAGACGTGCGCTGCCATTGGTCTGACGCTGGTGGAAGCCCAGCAGGCCGGTAACACCATCTTTGCTGTACAGGAACTGCACGCGCTCGGCGTGTTCGTTGTAGCCGTCCAGCTCACCGCGCTTGGTGGTCTTGGCCGGGGTGCTGTAGTTGTCGACGTAGTCGTCGCGGTGCTGGCCAACAGCCGACACGCGCATTGCCACGTTGCTCGACAGCGGCACGTTGACGGCGCCTTCGGCATTGAACGTGTAGTGCGATGCTGCCGACACGTTGTAGTAGCCTTCGGTGCTGTTCAGGCGTGGCTTTTCGGACTCGAACTTGACGACGCCGGCCGGGGTGTTACGGCCGAACAGCGTGCCCTGCGGGCCGCGCAGCACTTCGACGCTGGCCAGGTCGAAGATCGGGAAGCCCTTGAGGATCGGGTTCTCCTGCACGATGTCGTCGTACACGAGCGAGACCGGCTGCGAGGCGAAGGTGTTGAAGTCGGTATTGCCGTAGCCGCGGATATAAAAGCGCGGGAAGGTACGGCCGTTCGACGATTCCACGTTCAGGCTCGGCACTTTGCCGGCCAGCAGGCGGATGTCGTCGCCGCCCGAGACCAGGACGTCCAGCTTGTCACCCTTGAGGGCCGTCACCGACACCGGCACGTCGCGGATGTTCTCGGTACGGCGCTGCGCGGTCACGGTGACCGATTGCAGCTGCAGGGACTCGGGTGCCGGTGCGGCCGGGGCCGCCGTCTGGGCTGCAGCCTGGGCGATCGGCAGCAGGACGAGGAACGCCAGCGCTGCGCCATGGGAGCAGGTGACGCGCTTGTGCATCTTGGACATCTTGGTCATGGAGTATTTTCCTGGTGATGATAAAAGAACCGGTGTCTCCGTTCTTCTTTTCCAACGCCCCCCCGCCGGGTGCGCGGGCGGTGCTACCCCGCCCCTGGCAACGCGCATCTGTGGCGCCCATCTTTGCGATGTTTTAAGGTTGCCTGCTTGCTAAAGGCGGTATTGTCCGTGATGGTTATCAGCCGGGCAAGTAAATAACGTCATGACGCCATGATTACAACACATGCATATCGTCGGCTGCGGCCGGAGGCCATGACCAGAAAAAATAGCGCTTTCGATATTTTTTCGAAAAACCTCTTGCGGACCCTCAAACGCACCCTCTATAATTCGGTCCTCTTCGACGCAATGACAAGCGTCAGTAGACATCAACGAGATGGGCGCTTAGCTCAGTTGGTAGAGCGGATCCCTTACACGGATTAGGTCGGGAGTTCGAGCCTCTCAGCGCCCACCAAGCATCTCGACGATGGATCGAAGGCTGATCTTAGTAAAACGGAGTGGTAGTTCAGTTGGTTAGAATACCGGCCTGTCACGCCGGGGGTCGCGGGTTCGAGCCCCGTCCGCTCCGCCAGCATCACTGAAGAAGGGTCCGATTCGTCGGGCCCTTTTTCTTTTTCTGCGTTCCTCAGCATCCCGCTTGCGCGCTAGGCCCGCTTGCGCACCAGTTCCCCGATTTCCACCCGATCCCGCCCCGCGCGCTTGGCCGCATACAGCGCATGGTCGGCACGCGCCATCGCCCCGCCCAGATCCTCGTGCGGATCGAGCACCACCACGCCGATACTCACGGTCATGCGGTAGGACGGCCCGCTGGTGACGACCGTCGCCTCGCGGATTGCCAGCCGCAGCCGCTGGGCGGCCTGCACCGCCGTGTCGAGGTCGGCGCCAGGCAGCAGCAGCGCGAATTCTTCGCCGCCCAGGCGGCCGATCGTTTCGTGCTCGCGCAGCAGATGACGTACGGTGCGTGCGAACACCACCAGCGCTTCGTCGCCCGAGGCATGGCCCCAGCGGTCATTGATCTGCTTGAAGTGGTCGATGTCGATCATCAACAGGCCCAGGCCGCTGCGCTGGCGCTGTGCCAGCAGACGCGCACCATCGGCCTGTTCCAGGAACGCATGGCGGTTGGGCAGTCCGGTCAGGCAATCGGTCGAGGCCAGTTTCGCCATCCGTTGATCGTCTTTCTGCTTGCACAGCAACAAAAAGCCGAAGCCATTGACGATCATGAGCAGGTAGCCCGTCAGGTACGCCACCTGCTGGGCAATGCCGTGGTCGAGCGGGCCCTTGTCCAGCCATCCGGACACGACCCAGACGGCGACCGCGGTGGCGAACAGCGCGTCGTTGATGCCGATGATCCGCTGCAGCAGCGACGCACTGCGCCGGCGCAGCAGCGCCCACGCCATGGCGGCGGCGAAAAACGCCACCACGACGCCCACGAGCGCACTGAGCTGAACGTGATTGGCCCCACGCACTGCGCCCGCCAGCACGATGGCGGAAGACAGCAACGTGATCGGCAGCAGCACCCGGCCCCAGCGTGCGAAGCCGAAGAACACGCAATAGGCCGCCATTTCAAGCGACATCGCCAGGATCCAGACAAGGCCCTCCAGGCCGACGATCAGCGGCAAGCCCAGCACCGGACTGGCCCAGCCGATCAGCTGGCTCACGCCCATGCCGAGCCGCGCCCACATCCACAGGCGCAGCCCGGCACTCGGCGCTGCGCCGTGGGTATATCCCGCCATCAGGACCGCAAAACCGACGTTGCCGATACCAAGTGCCAGAAGAAAAGTCTGTATATCAATCACTGCCTGTCCTTGAAAAGGCACTTGCAATCCGCCCCGCGTCACGTCATACATGCCTTTATAAAAAAGCCATATATGTTGCCCTATGGAATTATGTTACACGTTTTTCAAGTCGGGGGAGCGCACGCTTGACGCCGTCTATGGACGCGCCGCCACACCGCTGCGCGCACGCGACGCTTTTTGATGCGTGGCAGCATCCGATCGCGGATAATCAAACAGACAACAGACCGCACCACCCTGGAGCACGCCTTGATTTTTCGTTTTCTCAAACCGCCGCGCATGTCGCCGCGCCTGCATCGGCTCAAGAGCTCATCGCTGTTTGCGGCACTGACGCCGCTGGAGCTGAAGATCGTCGATGGCTTGCTGCACGAGCGTCGCTATCTGAAAGACGAAATCATGTTCGACGAGGGCGAGGAAGGCCAGGCGCTGTATCTGTTGATGAGCGGCCGGGTGCGCATCAGCCGCCTGCACGAGGGCATGACGCAGGTCGTGGCCGAACTCGAGCCGGGCGGCTTCTTCGGCGACCTGGCGCTGCTCGACAACTCGCCCCGCAATGCCCAGGCGCGCGCTCTCGAGCCATGTGAGGTGGCCGTGTTCTTCCGCGCCGACTTTCTGGGCCTGATGGAAACCGACGCCGTCATCGGCTACAAGATCTCGCTGGCGCTGGCGCGCCACATCGGCCTGCGCCTGCGTGAATGGATGGGCACCGGCCGGCCGCAGCTGGAAGCGCTGTGAGCACCCACCTCGACCCTGCCCACGGCCCCGAGCGGGCCGGCCCGGTCGTCTGGACCGGCATCATCGGCGGCACCTGCCTGCTGCTGCTCGTGGTCCAGAAGCTGCTCTGGCTGGCCCTGCCCTTCATCTTCGGCGCCGTTCTGTATTACATCCTGCTGGGCCCGATGCAGCGCATGGTGCGCGCGGGCTTTGGCCGCAACGCCGCTGCGCTGTGGGTCTGCACGCTGTTCTTCACGCTCACCGCGCTGGCGCTGACGGCCGCCATGGCCTGGGGCGACGGGCCCGAAGAAGATTCGTGGGAAGCGACGATCGGCCTGTACCTCGACGGCGGCGTCGCCTTCGTGCGCAATTCGATGGGGTTACTCGAAGCGAAATTCCCGCTGCTGGCCGAGATGCGCCTGACCTCGACCGTCAACCGGGCCTTCACCAACTATACCAACGACTTCGCGCAGAACCACCTGGGCGACATCGTCGTGGGCATCGTGACCTGGGTGCCGTCGCTGTTCCTGGCGCCGTTCCTCAGCTTCTTCCTGCTGCGCGACGGTGTGCGCTTCAAGAAATTCCTGGCGCGCGCGGTGCCGAACGCCTACTTCGAGCCGGCGCTGTACCTGCTGCACGAAGTCGACCAGACCGCGCGCCGCTACTTCGAAGGGCTGCTCAAGCTGACGGTGCTCGACACGATCGTGCTGGCGCTGGGCCTGTGGATCATCGGCGTGTCTTCGCCCCTGCTGCTGGGCCTGATCTCGGCGGTGCTGGCCTGGGTACCGTTCGTCGGCTCGATCGCCGGCTGCGCGCTGGTGGTCATCGTCGCTTCGACCGATGCGCCGGGCAACCCGCTGATGGCCTACGGCGCGATTGGCGTGTTCGTTCTGGTGCGGCTGCTGGACGACTTCATCTTCATGCCGGCCACGCTGGGCCGCAGCCTGCACATCCATCCGCTGGTGACGGTGCTGATGATCTTCGTCGGCGGCATGCTGGCGGGCGTGGTGGGACTGATGCTGGTGCTGCCGCTGCTGGGCGTGGTGATGGTGATTGGCGAGACGCTGGGCGTCCTGGTCACGCACCCGCGCCTGCGTGCGCGCCACCGCTATGCCAATTCGCTGCGCACGCGGCAGGCCAGCATGGACCTGGACATCGCGCGCGAACGACGCGGCGCGCCGACGCCGAATGCGAAATTGAAGACCAAACCGTAACGAACAATAACGTACCATCGAAAAAAACCGGCGCCTCAGGCGCCGGTTTTTTTGTCCATTCGAGCGCGATTATTTGCGCACGGTTTTCGGCTTGGTCTTGATGGTCGACAGGATCGACGGCTTGACCTTCGACGGCGGCGCCATGAATGGCGTGGTGGCCGGCGTGCGGTCGGTGCGCCCGCGTGGTGCGCCCGCGCCCATCGTGCGCTTCTGTGCGCCATCGGCCGGCCGCCCTTTCGGCACCATGCCGGGACCGCGGCGCTCTTCGCGCAGCGAGCCGCTGGCCATCTCGCCGCCCGGCGCCGGGATCAGGTGCCGGTCGCTGTTGCCGATCAGATCGCCACGGCCCATGCGATACAGGCCCTCGCGCAGGATCGGCCAGTTCTCCGGGTCGTAATAGCGCAGGAACGCTTTGTGGAGTTTACGCGTCTTGCCGCTCTTTGCCGTCTCGACGATTTCCGAATCCTCGGTCACCTTGGCCAGCGGGTTGCGGCGCGAGTGGTACATCGTCGTGGCCATCGCCATCGGCGTTGGCGTAAACGTCTGCACCTGGTCGAGCTTGAAGTTGTTTTTCTTCAGCCACAGCGCCAGGTTCAGCATGTCTTCGTCGGTCGAGCCCGGGTGGGCGGCGATGAAGTACGGGATCAGGTACTGCTTCTTGCCGGCTTCGAGCGAGTACTTGTCGAACATGCGCTTGAATTCGTCATAGGCGCCGATGCCAGGCTTCATCATCTTCGACAGCGTGCCCGCTTCGGTGTGCTCCGGCGCGATCTTGAGCAGGCCGCCCACGTGGTGGGTGACCAGCTCTTTGACGTACTCGGGCGAGCGCACGGCCAGGTCGTAGCGCAGGCCGGAACCGATCAGGATCTTCTTGATGCCGGGGATCGCGCGCGCCTTGCGGTACAGCGAGATCAGCTTGCTGTGGTCGGTGCCCAGGTTGCTGCAGATGGTCGGGTACACGCACGACAGGCGACGGCAGCTTTCCTCGATCGTCTTGTCCTTGCACGCCAGGCGGTACATGTTCGCGGTGGGGCCACCGAGGTCGGTGATGGTGCCGGCGAAGTTCTTGGTCGTGTCGCGGATCAGCTCGATTTCGCGCAGGATCGACGGCTCGGAACGGCTCTGGATGATGCGCCCTTCGTGCTCGGTGATGGAGCAGAAGGTGCAGCCGCCGAAGCAGCCGCGCATGATGTTGACCGAGTAGCGGATCATTTCCCAGGCCGGGATGTGCGCCTTGCCGTAGCTCGGGTGCGGCGCGCGGGCATAGGCCATGTCGTAGACATTGTCCATCTCGTCCATCGCCAGCGGCAGCGGCGGCGGGTTCAGCCAGACGTCGCGGTCGCCGTGCGCCTGCACCAGCGCGCGCGCATTGCCCGGGTTCGACTCGAGGTGGAACACGCGCGACGTGTGCGCATACATCACCGGGTCGACGCTGACCGTTTCAAAGCTCGGCAGGCGCACGACGGTCTTGGCCGCTTTTTCACGGGCCGCGGCCTGGCGCTGCTCGCGCGTCATGATCATGATCGGCTTGACCTCGGGCTCCGGCGCCGCGTTGTCCAGCGCGCAGGCTTTCGGGTCTTCCAGCGCCATCGCGTACGGATTCGGCTGCTTGTCGATGCGGCCCGGCACGTCCACGCGGGTGGAATTGTGCACGCTCCACTCTTCGTCCGGCAGCCAGCCCAGCGGCACCAGGAACGCCGTGCCACGCAGGTCGCGGATCGTCTTGATGTTTTCGCCCGCAGCGATGCGGCGCGTCAGGTCGACCAGCGCGCGCTCGGCGTTGCCGAAGATGAGCAGGTCGGCCTTCGATTCGAACAGCACCGAGCGGCGCACCTTATCGGACCAGTAGTCGTAGTGGGCGATGCGGCGCAGCGAGGCCTCGATACTGCCGGCGATCACCGGCACGCCCGGGAATGCTTCGCGGGCGCGCTGGCAATACACGGTCACGGCGCGATCCGGGCGCTTGTTCGGCGCGCCTTCGGGCGTATAGGCGTCGTCGGAGCGGATCTTGCGGTCGGCCGTGTAGCGGTTGACCATCGAGTCCATATTGCCGGCGGTGACGCCCCAGTACAGATTGGGTTTGCCCAGTGCGCGGAACGGTTCGACCGAAGTCCAGTCGGGCTGGCTGATGATGCCGACCCGGTACCCCTGCGCTTCGAGCAACCGGCCGACCAGCGCCATGCCGAAGCTCGGGTGGTCGATGTAGGCGTCACCCGTGATCAGGATGATGTCGCACGAATCCCAGCCCAGAGCGTCCATTTCGGCGCGGGACATCGGGAGGAAGGGTGCGGTCGGGGCGCGGCTGGAGCGCTTGGCGACCGTCGCAAAGAGATTGGCAGGGGAGTTCATTGCCCGGCATTGTACCGGAAAACCATTTACGGAGCATGGAAGGCCCCGAAAAATGGCTTAAAATCAATGACTTGTGGCTATAAGCCTACTATTTCAGCAGCGCAGGTCAAATGCCCATGTTCGACAGGATCTGACCCAGTTCGCGCAGGCCATGCTCCACGCGCGGGTGACGGGCGGCAAAACGGGCAGCCAGCTCCTGCGTGCGTGAGCCCAGGCCATAGGTGTTGGCATCGAGCTCCTGCTCGGCGCGGCGGTCGAGGACTTTCTCGATATCGCCATCGAGCTGGCGCAGCAGCGTTTCCAGTTCGACATCGGTCTCACCGGTTTCCTGCAGTTCGCGGTGCAGGGCTTTCAGGCGTGCCTTCAGGTCGGCATCGTATTCGGGTTGCATCGTGGTCTCCGTGGATTGGTCGATTTCATTGTAAGGCATGGGGGGCGTGGGAGAGAACACGGCTGTGACGGTGTGCATACGGACTTGGGCTCCCGCCTGCGCGGGAG
The DNA here is from genome assembly GCF_059686035.1 of Telluria sp. ZT3P26. Taxonomy (NCBI): domain Bacteria; kingdom Pseudomonadati; phylum Pseudomonadota; class Betaproteobacteria; order Burkholderiales; family Oxalobacteraceae; genus Telluria; species Telluria sp. ZT3P26. The sequence continues at coordinate 116,235 of NZ_JCASII010000002.1, forward strand.
CGACGTTGTTCAAGTTTGCCGGAAGAGCCAAGTTGCACTCTTTAGCCATCTCAAGCACGTCGCTCCCGCGAAGGCGGGAGCCCAAGCAGCCAGCAAAGCTGCAACGTCGTTAATTACCCGTCAAGCCGCGACGCTCCAGCAGCGGCTTGATATCCGCATCCTTGCCGCGGAAGTTACGGTACATCTGCATCGCGTCCAGCGTGCCGCCACGCGACAGCAGCGTCTTGCGGAAATGGTCGCCGTTCTTGCGCGTCAGGCCGCCGTTGGCCTTGAACCACTCGACCGTATCGGCGTCGAGCTTCTCAGCCCACAGATAGCCGTAGTAACCGGCCGAGTAACCGCCCGAGAACGTGTGCGAGAAGTACGTGCTGCGATAACGCGGCGGCACCAGGGCGAAGTCAACGCCGGCTTTCTTGAGCGCCTGCGCCTCGAACGCCAGCACATCGGTCGGGATCTGGTTCGGCGCCAGCTGGTGCCAGGCCTGGTCCAGCAGCGCGGCAGCCAGGTACTCGGTGGTGCGGAAGCCTTCGTTGAACTGCGACGACGCCTGCACCTTGTCCAGCAGCGCCTTCGGCATCGGCTCGCCGGTCTGGTAATGCTTGGCGTAGTTGGCCAGCACTTCCGGCCAGGTCATCCACATCTCGTTGACCTGCGACGGGAACTCGACGTAGTCACGCGGCACGCGCGAACCCGAGAAGCGCGGGTACTGCACGTTTGAGAACATGCCGTGCAGCGCGTGGCCGAATTCGTGGAACGTCGTGCGCACTTCGTCGTAGGTCAGCAGCGTCGGCTCGCCGGCGGCCGGCTTCGGGATGTTCAGGTTGTTGGCGATGATGGGCTTCGTGCCCAGCAGCTTGCTCTGGCTGGCCCAGGCGTTGGCCCAGGCGCCGCCACGCTTGTTCGAGCGGGCATACGGGTCGAACGTGAAGATCGCCAGTTGCTTGCCATCGACGTCGAACACGTCGAACATGCGCACGTCTTCGTTGTAGCCCGGCAGGTCCTTGCGTTCCTTGAAAGTGATGCCGAATTCCTTGGTGGCGGCAAAGAACACGCCATCGACCAGCACGCGGTTCAGTTCGAAGTACGGGCGCAGCTGGCTGGCGTCGAACGCGTAACGCTCGGCGCGCACCTTGTCGCTGTAGAAGCTCCAGTCATGGGCGGCAGCCTTGAAGCCCCCCTTCTCCGCGTCGATCACCTTCTGGATGTCGGCCGCTTCCTTCTTCGCGTTGTTCACGGCAGGCGTGGCCAGTTCGGCCAGCAGGCTGTTGACGGCGTCGGTGGTCTTGGCGGTCTGCTCTTCCAGGTTGTAGGCGGCGTGGTTCGGGAAGCCCAGCAGCACGGCGCGTTCGGCGCGCGCCTTGGCGATCTGCAGCACGGTGTTGCGGGTGTCGAATTCACCGCCACGGCTGCCGCGTGCCATCGAGGCGGCCAGCAGCTTTTCGCGCGTGGCGCGGTTGGTCAGCACCGACAGCGATGCCTGCTGCGTGGTGTTCACGACCGGCAGGACGAACTTGCCATCCAGGCCGCGTTTTTTTGCTTCCGCAGCAGCGCCGTCGATGGCCTTGTCGCTCATGCCCGCCAGTTCGGCGCGCGAATCGACGACCAGCGCCGAGGCGTTGGCTTCTTTCAGCGTGTCCTGGGCGAACTTGGTCTGCAGGGCGGCCAGCTGGCTGTTGAAGGCCTTCAGCTTTTCCTTGTCGGCGTCCGACAGCTTGGCGCCGGCGCGCTCGAAGTCATTGTTGTAGCGGTCCAGCAGATACGCCGATTCGCTGTCGAGCTTCAGGCTGGCGCGCTTGTCGTACAGCGCCTTGATGCGGGCGTACAGCTTGCCGTTCAGGCGGATCGCGTCGCTGTGCTGCGACAGCTTCGGCGCGATGTCGCGACCCAGCGCGATCAGCGTGTCGTTGGTGTAGGAACCCGACAGCGTGCCGAAGGCGGTGCTGACGCGATTGAGCATGCGGCCCGAGCGCTCCATCGCGACGATGGTGTTCTCGAACGTCGGCGCTGCCTTGTTGTTGGCGATCTTCTCGATCTCCGCCGCGTGCTGGCGCATGGCTTCGGCGTAGGCCGGGGCGAAGTGCTCGTTCTTGATCTTGTCCCAGGCCGGGTAGTTGTATTGCAGGCCGCTCTCTTTGGCGAACGGGTTGCTCGCGTCGAACGGCGCCGCGGCGGTCATGGGTGCAGCAGGTGCGGGCGCGGGTGCGGCCAGCGCGACATTGGCAAAGGCAGCGCTGATGGCAGCGGCCAGGATGATATGCGTACGTTTCATGTTCTTGTGCTTTTCACGATAAGGATAAGGTCCTGCTGGCAGCCGGCGCAGGCCGGCTGCCCTGGCATCAATTCAGGCCGCGGCGCTCGAGCAGCGGCTCGATGACCGGATCGCGGCCACGGAAGGCGCGGTACATCTCGACCGCATCGACGGTGCCGCCCTTCGACAGCACCATCGTGCGGAAGCGGTCGCCGTTCTTGCGCTGCAGGCCGCCGTTTTCCTTGAACCACTCGCCGGCATCGGCGTCGAGGCGCTCGGCCCACAGATAGCTGTAGTAGCCGGCCGAATAGCCGCCGCCCATCGCGTGCGAGAAGTAGGTGCTGCTGTAGCGCGGCGGGACCGGTGCGAAGTCCAGGCCTGCATCCTTCAGCGCCTGCTGCTCGAACGTCTTCACGTCGGTCGGGATCGCTTTCGAGCCCAGCTGGTGCCAGCGCTGGTCGAGCACGGCAGCAGCCAGGTATTCGGTGGTGCGGTAGCCTTCATTGAACTTCTGCGACGCGCGCAGCTTGTCGAGCAGTTCCTTCGGCATCACGGCGCCAGTCTGGTAGTGCTTCGCGTAGCTGGCCATCACTTCGGGCCAGGCCATCCACATTTCGTAGACCTGCGACGGCAGTTCGACATAGTCGCGCGGCACGCTGGTGCCCGAGAAGCGCGGGTACTTGACCTTCGAGAACCAGCCGTGGGTCGCGTGGCCAAATTCATGGAACGTCGTGCGCACTTCGTCCCAGGTGAGCAGGGTCGGCTCGCCTGCGGCCGGCTTGGTCAGGTTCAGGTTGTTGGTGATGACCGGCTTCTTGTCGAGCAGGAAGCTCTGGTCGACCAGCGAACTCATCCATGCGCCACCGCGCTTGTTCGGGCGCGCGTACGGGTCGACCACGAAGATGGCCAGGTGCGCGCCGTTTTCTTCGAACACGTCATACACGCGCACATCGGCGTCGTAGGTCGGCAGGTCGGTGCGGCGCTTGAAGGTGATGCCCCAGAGTTTGGTCGCAGCGAAGAACGTGCCTTTCTCCAGCACGTTGTCGAATTCGAAGTACGGCTTGAGCTGGTTGGCGTCAAACGCGTACTTGGCGGTGCGCACCTTGTCGCTGTAGATTGCCCAGTCCTGCGCGGCCAGCTTGAAGCCGCCCTTCTCTGCATCGATCACGGCCTGGATCTCGGCCGCTTCCTTCTTCGCGTTGCGCACGGCCGGCGCGGTCAGGTCGCCCAGCAGCTTGTTGACCGACGTGGTGTTCTTCGCGGTCTGGTCTTCGAGCGAATAGGCGGCGTAATTCTCGTAGCCCAGCAGCTCGGCGCGTTCGGCGCGCAGCTTCGCCAGTTGCAGCACGACGTCGCGGTTGTCGAATTCGCCGCCGCGGCTGCCGCGGATCATCGACGTGGTGAGCAGTTTTTCGCGCGTGGCGCGGTTGGTCAGCACGGCCAGCGGCGCTTGCTGCGTGGTGTTGACGACTGGGATGACGAACTTGCCATCCAGGCCGCGCTTTTTCGCTTCAGCGGCGGCCGCATCGATCGCCTTCTCGGGCAGGCCGGCCAGTTCGGCGCGGGTATCGACGACGAAGGCCGAGGCATTGACTTCCTTCAGCACGTTCTGGCTGAACTGGGTCTGCAGCGCGGCCAGCTTGCCGTTGTAGTCCTTCAGCTTGACCTTGTCGGCAGCGGACAGGTTGGCGCCGGCGCGCACGAAGTCCTTGTAGTAGCGCTCGAGCAGGAACGCCGATTCGGCATCCAGGCCAAGCGTGGCGCGCTTGTCGTGCAGCGTCTTGATGCGGGCGAACAGGGCCGGGTTCAGGCGGATCGCATCGCTGTGGGCGGCGAATTTCGGCGCCAGGTCCTTGTCCAGTGCCTGCAGCGTGTCGTTGGTGTACGAACCGGTCAGCGTGTAGAACACGGCGCGCACGCGGCCCAGCAGCTGGCCCGAACGCTCCATCGCCACGATCGTGTTGTCGAACGTCGGCGCAGCCTTGTTGTTGGCGATCTTGCCGATTTCAGCGGCCTGCTCGCGCATGCCTTCGTCGAACGCCGGCGCGAAGTGCTCGTTCTTGATCTTGTCGAAGGCCGGATAGCCGTACTGCAAGGTGCTCGGCTTGGCGAACGGATTCGAGGCTGGCAGCGCAGCGCTGGCCGACTTGGAAAACGCGAGGGTGGCAAGGGCAACGCCGGCCGCGATCAGCAGCAGTTTTGGACGGTTCATGGAGTCTCTTGTGCGATGGGAGAAAAAAGGTGGGTCAGTGGCGCAGCGTCCCGCCTGCACCGCTCGTGGCGGTGCAGACGTGACGCTGGCTTGGGCATCAGTTGTTCGACGGCGTCGCGGTCAGGCCGCGGCGTTCCAGCAGGGGTTCGATGACCGGATCGCGGCCACGGAAGTTGCGGAACAGGTCCATCGCTTCTTGCGTGCCGCCGCGCGACAGCAGCGTCTTGCGGAAATGGTCGCCGTTCTTGCGCGTCAGGCCACCGCTTTCGGTGAACCACTTGACCGTCTCGGCGTCCAGGCGCTCGCTCCACAGATAGGCGTAGTAACCGGCCGAATAGCCGCCACCCATCGAGTGCGAGAAGTACGCGCTGCGGTAACGCGGCGGCACCGGCGCGTACGCGACGCCGGCATCGGCCAGCGCCTTCGCTTCGAAGCTCAAGACATCGGTCGGCACCTGGCTTGGCGTGATCTGGTGCCAGCGCTGGTCAAGCAGCGCCGCTGCCAGATAGGCCGTGGTGGTGTAGCCCTGGCCGAACTTCTTCGACGCGACGACCTTGTCCAGCAAGTCCTTCGGCATCGGCGCGCCGGTCTTGTAATGCTTGGCGTAGTTGGCCAGCACTTCAGGCCAGGTCACCCACATTTCGTTGACCTGCGACGGATACTCGACGAAGTCGCGCGGCACGTTCGTGCCCGAGAATTTCGGGTACTTCACATCCGAGAACATGCCGTGCAGCGCGTGACCGAATTCGTGGAACGTGGTGACCACTTCGTCATACGTCAGCAGCGTCGGCTCGCCGGCCGGCGGCTTCGGAATGTTCAGGTGGTTGCCGATGACGGGCTTCTGACCCAGCAGGTGCGACTGGGAGACGTACTCGTTCATCCAGGCGCCGCCCTGCTTGTTGCTGCGTGCGTACGGGTCGAAGATGAAGATCGTCAGCAGCTTGCCGTCGACGTCGTACACGTCAAAGGTGCGCACGTCGGCGTCGTACGTTGGCAGGTCCTTGCGTTCCTTGAACGTGATGCCGTATTCCTTGGTCGCGGCGAAGAACACGCCATCGACCAGCACGCGGTTCAGTTCAAAGTACGGGCGCAGCTGGCTGTCGTCGAAGTTGAATTTCTCGGCGCGCACCTTGTCGGCGTACAGCGGCCAGTCCCAGCTTGCCACCTCGAATTTGCCGCCGTCCTTGTTGATCGCGGCCTGGATCTCGACAGCTTCCTTCTTGGCGTTGTTGACGGCTGGCTTGGCCAGGTCGCCCAGCAGCTTGTTGACGGCGGCCGGATTGCGCGCGGTTTCCAGTTCCTGCGAATAGGCTGCGAAATTCGGGTAACCCAGCAGCACGGCGCGTTCGGCGCGCAGCTTGGCCAGGCGCAGCACCTGCTTGGTCGTGTCGAATTCGCCGCCCTTGGTGCCGCGCTCGAGCGAGGCTTTCATCAGGCGCTCGCGCGTGGCGCGGTGCGTCAGGGTCGACAGGCCAGGCTGGATCGACGTGTTGACGATCGGGATCGCGAATTTGCCCTTCTGGCCGCGTTTCGTGGCTTCCGCAGCAGCAGCATTGATCTCGGCATCGGACAGGCCCGCCAGTTCAGCGCGGGTATTCACGATCAGGGCGGCGGCATTCGCGCCCTTGAGCACGCGCTGCTGGAAGTCCGACTGCAGCGAGGCGATCTCGCCGTTGTAGGCCTTCAGCTTCGCCTGGTTGGCCGCCGACAGGTTGGCGCCGGCGCGCACGAATTCCTTGTAGTAGCGCTCGAGCAGGTGCGTCGATTCGGCGTCCAGGCCCAGCGAGGCGCGCTTGTCGTGCAGCGCCTTGACGCGTGCGAACAGCTTCGCGTTCAGGTGGATCGCATCGGTGTGCGCCGCCAGCTTGGGCGACATCTCGCGATCGACCGCGTCGAGCGTGTCGTTGGTGTTGGCGCCGTGCAGGTTGCTGAAGGTCGCGTTCACGCGCGCCAGCAACTGGCCGGATTTTTCCAGCGCCACGATCGTGTTGTCGAACGTCGGCGCCGCCTTGTCGTTGGCAATCGCCTCGACTTCGCGCAGTTCTTCGCGCATGCCGGCAGCGAATGCAGGCAGGTAGTGCGCATCCTTGATCTTGTCGAACGCCGGGTATTGCAGCGGCAGGCTGCTGGGCTTGGCGAACGGGTTGGAAGCGTCGAGGGCAGGGGCGGCGGGCGCTGCGATGGCGGAACACGCCAGCGCGACGCTGGCTGCCACGATGAGCAGTTGAGGACGGATCATGAGGTCTTTCGCTAACACTGAGGAAGGGCGCTGTCGCCTACGGCTCGACAGCAGTGCGCTGAAGATCATAGCAGGCTTGCATGGCCCTTGTAACAATTAAAAAGTAGCGCAATGTATCAATCCACGGGTGCTGTATTGACGGTGTTTCGTGGCGACCGTGCTAGCATCGGGGCCCCTTTGCCGCCCCTTTCCATGACCCTTTCTTCCTCTTCTTTCGATGCCATCGTGGTCGGTACCGGCCCTGGCGGGGCCAGCGTCGCGCGCGAACTGGCGGCAGCCGGCAGCCGGGTCCTGTTGCTCGAACAGGGCGGCGCCGCGCCGCTCGCCGGCACGGTCACGCAGATGGCGTCGATGGCGGCCGTGCCAGGGCGCGGCGCCTTCATCCACCGCGATGCGTCGCTGCTGGTGGGCGGCACGACGCTGGGCGGCAGCTCCGCGGTCAACTTCGCCACGGCGGCCGCACCGCCAGCGGCCTACTTTGCCGCGTATGGCATCGACCTGGCACCGAGCCTGGCCGCACTGCGCGCGGAATTGCCGCTGGCACCCCTGCCTGATGCGCTGGTCGGTCCCATGGCCACGCGCATCATGACGGCGGCGCGCGCGGCCGGCATCGACTGGAACAAGCTCGACAAGATGATCCGCCCGGCGCTGTGCCGCAGCGGCTGCTGGCGCTGCACCTATGGCTGCCCGTACGGCGCCAAGTGGAGTGCCCGTGATTTCGTCGAACAGGCGGTGGGGCTGGGCGCCGTGCTGCAGACAGGCAGCCGCGTCACGCGCGTGCTGCTGGAGGGAGGCCGGGCCAGCGGTGTCGAGGTGAAGCATGGCGGACAGCTGCAGACCATCAGCGCGCCGCTGGTGATCCTCAGTGGCGGCGGGATCGGCAGCCCGCGCATCCTGCATGCCTCAGGCCTGGGGCCGCGCGATGCGCCGTTCTTCAGCGATCCGGTGGTGGCCGTGATGGGTAGCGTGGCCGATATCGATGGCGGCGCCGAAGTGCCGATGGCCGCCGGCTGGCATGACACGGAGGCGGGCATTGCGCTGGCCGACCTGACCCTGCCGCGCCCGATGTACCAGGCGTTTGCGACGCAGGTCGGGCGCGTGGACCGCTTGTTCGCGCACCGGCGCACCCTCTGCATCATGGTCAAGATTCGTGACGATATCAGCGGGCGCATCGGCCCGCGCTGGGCCGACAAGCGCCTGAGCGACGGCGATCGCGCGCGTCTGCAAACGGGCGAACGGATGGCGCGCACGATCCTGCAGGCGGCCGGCGCGCGGCACGTGTTCAAGAGCTGGCATTTCGCCGCGCACCCGGGCGGCAGCGTGCGCATTGGCGCCGGGGTCGACGCCGATCTGCGCACGCGCGCGCCAGGGTTATATGTGTGCGATGCGTCGGTGATCCCGCAGCCATGGGGCTTGCCGCCGACGCTCACCCTGCTATGCCTGGGCAAGCGCCTGGGGCAGCACCTGGCGCGAGTCGGGTGACTTAATAGTGCGGGGGGCGTTCGTTGAGGGGCGCCTGGCCGGCGTCGCGCAGCGAGCGCAAGTGGTCGGCCAGCTTGCCGACCATCGCCTCGAGCTCGTCGATACGGCGCTCCTGGCGGTAGATGGTCTTGTTCAGCTCATCGAGCAGGTCTTCCTGCTGGGAGAGCTTGATTTCAAGATTGACGAAACGTTCTTCCTGGTCCACGGCGCACTCCGGTAAAGCCGGCATTATGCCAGCATGGCCGGGTGCGCCGCGCACCTGGCAGGTCAGGCGTACGGAATGAAGTCCAGGCCCTTGCCGACCGTCTCGATGACGAGCGCCTGGTTTTCCGGGCTTTCCGCGAAGTCGATCAGCGTCTGGGCGCGGCCGTTCTGGCCGATCACCTGCGACCAGTACAACTGGCCACCGACATCCGGTTGACGACCCAGCACATTCAGATACAGCGCCTCGATGAACCGTTCGTCGGTCGGGTTCTCGCCATACAGTGTATAAAATTCGGTCTGCTTCATGAACTCCGCTGCAACCTGTTGCAGCGAGGTGCCGCCGTCCATGCGCCAGTTCCAGTAACCGAGGCCAACTTCTTCTGCAGGACGGTCCAGGACTGCCGCATACAGGCGGAAAATCTGGGCCGACGTGTCGTCGATGGCTTTCCAGCCATTGTCGAACTTGATGCGTTCAACGTTGAACAGGCCATCGACTTCGCCGTTTGGCGCAGTCACCGAGTAACCCCAGGTTTCCTTCTTGATCGTGTAGGCATCGCGCGAGCCGCCATACACCGCGACATCGAGACCCGCGCCGCCATCGAAGGCATTGCTGCCTGCATTCATCGTCACCTGGTCGGCACCGGCCGTGCCTGCCTGGAAGCCATTGTGATTGATCGTCAACGCGCTGGTCACTTGTCCTGCGCGCGCATTGCCGGCGCCGTCGACAGACGCCACGATGACATTGTAATTACCGTTCGGCAGCGGCTGCGACGCGAATGCCCAGTTGCCATCTGCACCGACCTTGGTCGTGCCGATCTTGATGAAATCCCCATCGCGGTACAGCTCGATCGTGCTGCCGGCTTCCCCGGTCCCGGTAAATACCGGCAGATTGCCGCCACTCGTCAGTGCCACGTTCATGGTCGGAACCGATGGCGGCGTCGAATCAATATGGAACAGCACTTGATTGCTGGCGCCGGACACATTGCCTGCTGCATCTGTCGCGGTGGCGAAGGCGCGGTAACCCAGCGCATCGGGCAGCGCGTCCGTCGCACGCACGCTCCACAAGCCGGCTGCATTTGCCACCGTGGTCGCGATCACCTTGTCGCCGATATAGACTTTGACTGTCGAGTTCGCTTCGGCACTGCCGTTCATGGCAAGAATGTTGCCAGTCGTCGCGTAATTCGCGCTGTTCTGCGTTACCGCCATGACCGGGGCCGATGGCGCGGTCATGTCCGACGTCACATTCGCGCGCTCGACGCGCATGTCGGCAAACTGCAGCCATTCGATATTGCGCAGCGTATCGGTGCCATCGGCGCCCGACACCGACAGCGCGCCATCGGCCAGCGTGGAGAATGCATATGCACCACGATTGCTGTTGAAAATTACCGTATCCGTTCCTGCGCCGCCGTCAATCATGTCGTTACCTCCGTTGCCTTGCAATGTGTCGTTGAATTGGGTGCCGTTCAGGACGTCGTCCTTGTAGCTGCCCGTCAGATAGCGTCCGCCCGTCGTGCTGTTGATGCCGAGCTCGCCACGCAGGCCATCGCCGCCATACAGCCAGTTCAGTGCGGCGATGTCGTAGGGGCTGTAGGTGCTGTGCCAGCCGCCGGCGCTGGTGTACGACATGATCGTATTGTTCGTGTTGTCTTCGCTGCCTGGCAGCACGGGCTGTCCTTCGTCACCCGGTTCCGGGAACGGGTGCTTCAGGCCAAGGGCGTGGCCCAGTTCGTGCAGCAGGGTTTCGTAACCCTGGGTACCGACTGTCAGGTTCTGCGTCATCCCGCGCCACTCGGCGTTGTCCAGGTACACGTAGGCATTCGCGTTGTACGCGGTCAGCGTGGTCTCGGTGCCACTGCGTTGCGATATCCAGCTGTTCAGGCCCGTCGTGTAGGCGCCATCCAGGTCCAGATTGGCCAGATGGAACTGGGCGCCCGTACCGGATGCCGTTTCCTGGAACTGGATCCCGGTCACTTGCTGCAGATAGCTGAACGCGGTACGCGCATTGGTTTGCTGGGATGCGCTGAACGCTTCCTGGCCAGTCCGGCCGCTTTCATTGCCCGCAGTGATCGAGAACGTGTAGAACAGGACGTTGGCGTTGTTATTGCTGAGGTAGTTCCAGTCCGGGCCCTTGTCCAGCAAGGCGTCGATGTGGTTCAGTCCGGTAAGCGGGGTGACGGTGATGTCGGAAGGAGTAGCCATGAATCAGTCGAAAATTATTGCAGCAAGGTAAATGCCGTGGGAATTTAGATATCAAAATCTCGTTATCCCGGCAAGTATTTCTTGCTCGACACATGAAGTCAAATAGCATTTCAATCGTGCGCACGACTTGCCGATCGATCAAGGCTTGCGCACAACGGTTTATTCCGGAACCGGCCTTGGTGTTGCCAACAAGGCTTTCAAACTCGCCAATCTTGCCTTTGGACTCAGTATTTCCGACTCCATCGGTGCGGCCTCACCGACGTCCAGCGCCATTTCCTTGATAAAGCGCGACGGGTCGCAATTGACCAGCTCGCCCGCGCGTTTCCTCCGTTTGCACCAGCTCACGTGCAGCGTGCGCTGGGCGCGCGTGATGCCCACGTACATCAGGCGCCGTTCTTCCTGGATGCGCGCCGAGATCGTTTCGATGGAGGCGTCCGGATCGCCCTTGTGCGGCAGGATGCCCTCTTCCACGCCGACCAGGTACACGTGCGGATACTCCAGCCCTTTCGACGCGTGCAGCGTCGACATGCGCACCGCATCCTGTTCCTCGTCCTGGCCTTCGAGCATCGACATCAGCGCCACCATCTGCGTCAGTTCCAGCAGGTTTTTTTCTTCGCCATCGCGGTCGCGCCCGCCACGGCCCCGGTCCTTGAGCCAGTTGGTAAATTCGAGCACGTTCTGCCACTTGGCCTGGGCTGCACGGTCATCGAAGCCCTCGTACAGGTAATGCTCGTAATTCATTTCCTTCATCATGTCGTCGAGCACCTCGGCCGCGTGGTCGCCGGCGCCCAGCGGGCCGGGCCGCGTCGCGCGGTCTTCCAGCTCGCTGATGAAGTGGCAGAAGTTGCGCACCGATCCCAGTTGCCGCTCGGCCAGCTTGGCTTCGATGCCGCCCTTGCGCGCCGCCTCGAACAGCGAGCAGTTCCACTGCTTCGAAAATTCGCCCAGCACCTCCAGCGTGGCCATGCCGACCCCGCGCTTGGGCGTCGTGATCGCGCGGATGAAGGCCGGGTCGTCGTCCTGGTTCGCGATCAGGCGCAGGTAGGCAATGATGTCCTTGATCTCGGCCTTGTCGAAGAAGCTCTGGCCGCCCGACATCGTGTACGGGATGCGCTCCTTGCGCAGCGCCTGCTCCATCACGCGCGCCTGGTGGTTGCCGCGATACAGGATGGCGAAATCAGACCAGTTGTTCTTGCGCTGAAAGTGCTCGGACGAAATCAGCATTGCGATCTGGTCGGCTTCCTGATCGTCGTTCTGCATGCCCATCACCTTGATCGGCTCGCCCAGGCCGTGCTCGGACCACAGCGACTTCTCAAAGATTTTCGGGTTGTTGCCGATCACGGCATTGGCAGCCTGCAGGATGCGCGTCGTGGAGCGATAGTTCTGCTCGAGCTTGATCACGCGCAGGTCGGGGAAATCGACCTGCAGCGTTTTCAGGTTCTCGACCGAGGCGCCGCGCCACGCGTAGATCGCCTGGTCATCGTCGCCCACGGCGGTAAACATCGGCTTCTTGCCCAGGCCCGTCACCAGCAGCTTGACCAGCTCGTACTGGCAGGTATTGGTGTCCTGGTATTCGTCCATCAACAGGTAGCGCAGGCGGCGCTGCCAGCGGTCGCGGATCGGCTCGTTGTTGCGGAACAGTTCCACCGGCAGGCGGATCAGGTCATCGAAGTCGACCGCCTGGTAGGCCTGCAGCGTGGCCACATAGCTGCGGTAGACGCGCCCGGCCTGCGCCTCGTCTTCGTCGCGCGCGGCCTTGATCGCGTCTTCCGGATCGACCAAGCCGTTCTTCCACAGTGAAATCGTGTTCTGGATGCGGCGAATTTCCTGTTTGTCGGTGCTCAGCGCCAGGTCGGAGACGATCGTGTAGCAATCGTCGCTGTCCATGATCGAAAACTTGTCCTTCAGCCCCACCCCGGCCGCTTCCTGGCGCAGGATGCGCACGCCCAGCGAGTGGAAGGTGGACACGGTCAGTTGCTTGGCCTGCTTCGGCTGCTTGAGCAGTTTGGCGATGCGCTCCTGCATCTCGAGCGCCGCCTTGTTGGTAAAGGTCAGGGCGGCAATCGTGCGGGGATCGTAGCCGCAGTGCTCGATCATGTAGGCGATCTTTTGCGTGATCACGCGCGTCTTGCCGGACCCGGCGCCAGCGAGCACCAGGCAAGGGCCGTCCAGATACAGCGCGGCTTCGCTCTGCGGCCCGTTTAGGCCGAACTTTGGTGCGTTTGACATGGGGAAGTTTTCGGTGGGACAGAGAGCGATTGTAACAATGTGGCGGGCGCAGCGGGCGATGGCGCGCGGCAACCAAGGCCGGATTGCAACAGGCCGCCGTTGCGCGCCTGCTTCCCCGCATGCGCCTGCGAGGCAGACCGGGATCGGGTACCATGCGACCTTTGCAGGCGCTGCGCCACGCGCGACGCCGTCGCCCTATTTTTCTGGAAATCTGCCCCATGAAATTCGAACATCTCGTCGAAATCAACGATCCGATGAACCCGCTGCTCGACACGCTCACCCGCGAGCAGCTGTGGCACGGCCTGGTGCTGCGCGCCGAGCAGCCGAAGCTGTTCATCCCGCACCTGGATGCCTGCGAGATCCTCGAGCGCGACGCCGGCGTCATGCGCCGCCGCCTGACCTTCGGCCCGCTGGTGATCGAAGACAAGGTGACCCTGACCCCGCTGCAGGAAGTGCATTACGACGTGCCGGCCCAGGGCGACATCGCTGCCTCGACGCTGCGCATGATGATCGAGGCGCCCACCGAGGCCATGCTGCTGGTGCGCTTCTGCTACGACGACGGCATGGGCGAACACGTCGACCAGGCCAATGCGATGTACGACGAATTCAAGAAGTCGGCCTACGAAGAAGCCGACATCGACACCGTGCGCATCCTGCGCCAGCTGGCCGGCCAGGGCAAGCTCGCGACCACCCTGCTCAACTGATCCGGCGGTCCGGCGATCCGGCGGTCCGGCGATCCGGCGGTCCGGCGGTCCGGCGACGCGGCCTAGATGCCCGGCTGGGTCTCGGCTGCGTAGGTCGCGCTCTCGCCCTGCGACAGGCTGGTCGCCAGGGCGCGCAGCGCCGTGCGTACACCTTCCTCGATCACCGGATGGTAGAACGGCATCTCCAGCATCTGGTCGACCGTCAGGCGCATCTGGCATGCCCATGACAGCAGGTGCGCCAGGTGTTCGGCGCGCGGCGCGATCATCTCGGCGCCCAGGAACAGGCGCGAGCCGTATTCGGCATACACGCGCAGCATCCCCTTGTTCTGCAACATGACGCGGCTGCGGCCCTGGTTCTCGAACGACACGCTGCCAACGGCGAACTTGCGTTGGCCCCCTGCGCACAATTCCCGGTAGCTCTTGCCCAGGGTAGCGATATTCGGCTCGGTGAAGGCCACCGCGATCGGCGTGCGGCGCAGGCCCGGGCGCACGTCGGGATAGCGGCCCGCATTGTCGCCGGCGATCTTGCCGTGATCGGCCGCGTCGTGCAGCAGCGGGCGCTCGTTGTTGGCGTCGCCTGCGATGAAGATATGGCTGGTGCCGCATTGCATCGTGCGCGCGTCGAAGGTCGGGATGCCGTCATCGCCCCGCTCCAGGCCAGTCAGTTCGAGCCCCAGGTCATGCACGTTCGGCGTGCGCCCGGCTGCCATCAGCACGTACTGGAAGCGTTCGCTGCTTTCCTTGCCCAGCGCGTCGCGCACATGCAAGACCACCTCGTCGCCCTCCTGCTTCGCACCCACGACCTCGGTCTGGAACGCGATATCGACCTCCTCACCCAGCACCTGCGCCGCGCAGCGCAGCACTTCGGGGTCGCTGATATTGGCGATGGAGCCGCCGCGCGCGTAGAAACGCACGCGCACGCCGAGCCGGCTCAGGGCCTGGCCCAGTTCCAGGCCGATCACGCCGGTGCCGATCACGGCGACAGACGCTGGCAGGTCATTCCAGTAGAACACGTCGTCGCTGGTGACGATGCCGGGACCGACATTATCGAGCTGCGGCAGGCGCAGCGGCGTCGAGCCGGTGGCGATGACGACGCGCCCGGTGTGGATTTCGGTATGGTCGTCGACCTGCAGCGTGCACGGGCCGGTAAAGCGCGCGTGGCCCTGCAGGCGGTCCTGGGCGGGAATGGCTTCCACGGCCTCGAGCACGAAGCCGACGAAGCGGTCGCGTTCGCGCTGGACGCGCGCCATCACGGCCGGGCCATCGATCCGCACTTCGCCGGCATGCACGCCGAACGGACCGGACGTGTGCAGCGTGTGCGCCGTCTCGGCCGCAGCGATCAGGAGCTTGCTCGGCATGCAGCCGACCCGGGCGCAGGTGGTGCCGTAATGTGCGCTCTCGATCACCACCGTGCGCGCGCCCTGGGCCTTGGCCGCGCGATAGGCCGTCATGCCGGCGGTGCCGGTGCCGATGACGGCGACATCCACGTTCAGTTGTTTCATGGTGCTCTTTCGCTGTTGACAGGCAAAACGATACGCTATTTCACGTGCGCAGGTGGCATTTCAGGCTGGATGCCCACTGGCGCGCCCAAGGCTTGCAACCAACAGTACAGCAAGCAATGTCGACCACTTTTACAGATTCTGAATGACAATTTATATTGCTTTGATTTTTCCTAACGGAATCAACAACATGGATGAGTTCTTCACTGCGGCACGGTATTTGCATGCATCCCGGGCTCAACCCCACCCCAGGAGATGTCATGACATTCGCTTCGCTCAACAGATTGCTGGTCAGCCTGTCGCTGTTCGTTTGCTCATCCGTGTTTGCCGCGCCCCTGGCCGTCAATGTCAGTGGGATCGAGAGCCATGGCCTCTACGGCGATGAGACGAATACCGTGCTGACGTTCAATGTCGGCGCCAATTCGATCATTACCACCGTCAGCTACACGTTCAACCTGACGGCGTTCAGTCCGAGCTATTTGTCGGAACTGACGCTCGGGTTCGAGGACTCCAGCCAGGCTAACGGCCTCTTCTTCAATCCAGGCTTCATCGACGAAAATCCAGGGACTGGAACCTATTCCGGTTTCGCTGACCTGGTCGACCTCGGCCTGAGTTTTGCAGTCGGCGCCGACGGTATCCTGCGCCTGGAATTCTTTGAAACTGATTTCGACGACATCGACGGCGCCGATGGCATCTGGAACTTCGGCACCATCACGTTTGGCGTGGAACCCGCCAGCGCGGAAGTACCTGAGCCAGCCACCGGCCTGCTGCTGGGCGCCGGCCTGGCCATGATGGGCTACGCGAACCGCCGGCGCCAGGCGGCGCGCAAGGCTGCCAGCGTGGCTTAAATATCGAGCGGGTCGACTTCGAGCGACCATTTCACGCGGGCCTTCATGGCCCGCAGCGTTTCCATCCACTCGCGCAGGAAGGCCTGCAGGGCCGGGCGCGAGCTGGACTCCACCAGCAACTGCGCGCGGTCCATATTGTGCACCCGCGTCATCGTCATCGGGATCGGGTCGTTGATCAGGATCCCGTCGTGCGCCAGGCAATCACGCGCCGTCTCCAGAAATGCAATCGCGATCGGCAGCTCGCGCGCCTCGGCCCGCAGCAAGGCCTGGTACATGTACGGCGGTAGCCCCGCTTCGCGCCGTTCATCCAGCAACTGGCCGGCAAAGCGCTCGTAATCGTGGCGCATCACCGCGCCGTACAGCGGATGCTGCACGTAACGCGTCTGCACCAGTACCTCGGACGGCGCGCCAGCCCGCCCTGCCCGTCCCGCCACCTGCATCAGCTGCGCAAACAGGCGCTCGCTGGCGCGGTAGTCCTGCGAGAACAGCGCCGTATCCGGGTTCAGGATGCCCACCAGCGTGAGCTTCTTGAAGTCGTGGCCCTTGGCGACCATCTGGGTGCCGATCAGGATATCGACTTCGCCCCGGTGCACGCTGTCGAACGCCGCCTGCGCGCTGCCCTTCAGGCGCGTGGAGTCGGCGTCGATGCGCAGGATGCGCGCTTCGGGGAACATCGCCCGCAAGCCTTCTTCGACGCGCTGCGTGCCCCGGCCCAGTGGCTGGATGTCGACGTTGCCGCAGGTCGGGCACGAGCGCGGGATGCGCAGCTCCAGGCTGCAGTGGTGGCAGCGCAGCCGGTTCTCGGGCTTGTGCAGCACCATGAAGGCGGTACAGCGCGTGCAGTCGCTGATCCAGCCGCAGGCGTCGCACGAAATCACGGGGGCGTAGCCGCGCCGGTTCAGGAACAGCAGTGACTGCTCACCACGCTCCAGGCGCAGGCGCAGCGCGGCGACCATCTCGGCGGTCAGGCCGTCGCGCCCGCGGTCGCGCTCCATGTCGATCAGGCGCACGCGCGGCAGCACGGCATCCTGGACGGCGCGCTCGCGCAGGTCGAGCCGTGTGTAGCGCCCCGAGCGCGCGTGGTGCCACGATTCGAGCGATGGCGTGGCCGAGCCCATGACGATCGGAATGCCGAGCTGGTGCGCGCGCCAGACGGCCAGGTCGCGCGCCGAATAGCGCAAGCCTTCCTGCTGCTTATATGACGGGTCGTGTTCTTCGTCGATCACGATCAGCTGCAAATGCGGCAGCGAGGCCAGCAGCGAGAGCCGCGTACCGAGCACGATGCGCGCCTGGCCCAGGTGCGCCGCCAGCCAGTGCAGCATGCGCTCGCCTTCGGACAGGCTGCTGTGCAGCGTGGCGAGCATCATGCCCGGGAAGCGCGCCCGGATATTGCCTTCGAGCTGCGGCGTGAGGTTGATCTCGGGCACCATGATCAGGATCTGCGCCTGCGGGTCGCGCGCCAGCACCTGGGCGCAGGCTTGCAGATAGACCTCGGTCTTGCCGCTGCCGGTCACGCCCCATAACAGGAACGGTTTGAAACCGGTGGCGCCGCCGATGGCGTCGGCCGCCTCCTGCTGGGCCGTGTTCAGCACTGGCATGCCCACCGCAGTGGCGTCCTGCGCGGCGTCGAGCCTGGCCAGCTTTTTCAGCGCGCGCCCCAGCGCCACCGTTTTGGGTACCCGCAGGTTCTTCGGCAGGCCGGGCAGCGCGACTTCGCCGAGCGGGCGCTGGTAATACTCGGCGGCAAACCGCGCCAGCGCGAGCCAGCGCGCGGACAGCGGCGCCAGCTCGCTGCGCACGGCCAGCGCATCCTTGAGTTTTTCGGGCGGCACGTCGCTGGTAAACTTGACCGCGACGATCAGGGCCATCACCTCGCGCCGCGCAAACGACACCAGCGCCAGCTGGCCGGGCAGCGGTTCGTCACCGGGTTGGCAGGGCCAGCGGTAATCGAAACTGCTGTTGAGCGGCGTGTCGATCACCACTTCGAGGAAGCAGTGCGGTTCGACCGGTGCATGCATGCTGGTTGACAATCTGGGTCCTGTGCAAATCTGTGGAGAACTTTGTGAATAGCGGGGGACTTGACCCCATCAAAGGTTTACGTTAGATCAAGTCACAGACGATAATTCTCGAATTCAAGACAATTTTAGTCTTTGTAATCAATGGCTTGGAAATTCACCGAAAAACCTGTTAACAACCTCGACCACATTTCGCGCCTTGTGCATAACTCTGCAATTTTCCGTGGAAAACTCACTGCACTGCGTCATATAGTTAAGGCGATACATGAAGTGTGACGCTAAGTCCCGGTAAACCAAGCACTTTTCCCCGTTCTTGCAAGGCCTGTTGATAACTTTGTGAACAAGGCGCCGAATCCGGCTGAATTCTGCTGGACAACCTTCATCAACAAGACAGCCAGATCGCATAACCCTGGCATAAAACGCTTATGAATCATTGACTTGCGCGTAAACACGAAAAATCGAGATGTCCACAGGAACGTTTATCGGATTTGCGGAAGTTGTGAACAAGTGAGGAAGTCGGCCTGCCAACACGCTCTTGCAAGTGCGCCGCAGGCCGTGGCCAGGATTACGCGGCGCGCTGCTTGCGGCTGAAGCTGTGCACCGCTTCGACCATCGCGGTGACCGATTCCGGCGGGGTGAATTGCGAGATGCCGTGGCCCAGGTTGAACACGTGGCCGTGGCCGTTTGACGGCGTGCCATACGCCGTCAGCGAGCGCTCGACTTCGGCTGCGATCTGGTCCGGCGCAGCAAACAGGATCGCCGGGTCGAGGTTGCCCTGCAGCGCCACGCGGTCACCGACCAGCGCGCGTGCCGTGCCCAGGTTCACGGTCCAGTCCAGGCCCAGCGCATCGGCGCCGATATCGGCCATCTGGTCGAGCCAGATGCCGCCGCCCTTGGTGAACACGACAGCCGGGATGCGCACGCCATCCTTTTCACGCTGCAGGCCGGCCAGGATCTGCTGCATGTAGCGCAGCGAGAAGGTCTGGTAGGCGCCGTCGGCCAGCGCCCCGCCCCACGAATCGAAGATCATCACGGCTTGCGCGCCGGCGTCGATCTGCGCGTTCAGGTAGGCGGTGACGGCCTGGGCATTGATGTCGAGGATGCGGTGCATCAGGTCGGGCCGGCTGTACAGCATCTTCTTGACGGTGTGGAACTCGCGCGAACCGGCGCCTTCGACCATATAGCAGGCCAGCGTCCACGGGCTGCCCGAGAAGCCGATCAGCGGCACGCGGCCATTGAGGGCGCCGCGGATCTGCGTGACGGCCTTGAACACGTAGTCGAGCGACACCATGTCGGGCACTTCCAGCGCATGGACCTGCTCTTCGGTGCGCAGCGGACGCTCGAACTTCGGGCCCTCGCCATCGGCGAAATACAGGCCCAGGCCCATCGCATCCGGCACAGTCAGGATGTCCGAGAACAGGATCGACGCGTCCAGCGGGAAGCGGTCGAGCGGCTGGAGCGTGACTTCGGTGGCGTAGTCGGGATTTTTTGCCAGGCCCAGGAACGAGCCGGCGCGCGCGCGGGTGGCGCGGTATTCCGGCAGATAGCGGCCCGCCTGGCGCATCAGCCATACCGGCGTGTAGTCGGTCGGCTGGCGCAGCAGCGCACGCAGGAAGGTGTCGTTCTGGAGCGGGGCAAATTGTGGCATGGGAGGCATCGGTTTGATAGGCAGACGCCTATTATCGCATTCTTGGGGGCGCACTATAATGCTCGTCCACCCTTCGAAAAAGCCCCTCTATGACCGTTGCCACCAGCAAACAAGCCACGCCATGCGGCGCCTGGACTTCCCCGATCACTGCTGCCGTCGTTGCTGCCGGCGCCGTGCCGCTGGCGCAGCCGATGCCCGACGGCGCCGCCATCGGCTGGCTCGAGGGGCGCACCAGCGAAGGCGGGCGCATGACGCTGATGGTGCACGACGCCGACGGCACGCGCGAGCTGACGCCGGCGCCGTTCAATGTGCGCAGCCGCGTGCATGAATACGGTGGCGGCGCCTACCTGCTCAGTGGCGGCGTAGCCTGGTTTTCGCACCATGCGGACAACCGCCTGTACCGGGTCGAGGGAAATGGCCAGCCGGTCGCCGTCACGGCGGCTGACACCGGGCATCGCTTTGCCGACTTCGTGCTCGACGCCGGGCGACGTCGCCTGGTGGCGGTGCGCGAAGACCATTCGCTGGGCGCGACCTACCCCGTCAACACGCTGTGCGCGGTGGGCTTTGACGGCGCCGAGACCGTGCTGGTCGAAGGCAGCGACTTCTATGCCGCGCCGCGCCTGTCGCCCGATGGCCGCCAGCTGGCCTGGCTGTGCTGGGAGCTGCCGCACATGCCGTGGGAAGGCACCGCACTGTGGCTGGGCGACGTGGCCGCCGACGGCGCGATCGTCAACCGGCGCCTGATCGCCGGCGGGGTGGATGAAGCGATCTGCCAGCCTGAATGGTCACCGGGCGGCGTGCTGCACTTCGTGTCCGATCGCAGCGGCTGGTGGAACCTGTACCGTTACGCCGCTGACGCTGTCGACGCCCTGTGCGAACGCGCGGCCGAATTCGGCGTCCCGCAGTGGAACTTCGGCGGGTCGCAGTACGCTTTCCGTTCCGAAGAACAGATCGTCTGTGCGTATATCGAAATGGGCGTGAGCCACCTGGGCATCGTCTCTACCCACGACGGCAGCCTGACGCCGCTGGAAACGCCGTATGAAGACATCCGCGACGTCAAAATCAGCGGCGACATCGTGACGCTGCTGGGCGGCGCGCCGACCATCGCGCCCGAACTGGCGCGCATCGACCTGGCTGGCGCGCCGCTCGAGGTGCTGGCGCACTCGATTCCGCAACTGCCGGCCACGTCGTACCTGGCCGTCCCGCTGGCAATCAGCTATCCAAGCGCCAACGGCCGCACTGCGCATGCCTTCTACTACGCGCCAGCCAATCCGGATTACGCACCACTGCCGGACGAGCTGCCACCGCTGATCGTGATCGGCCATGGCGGCCCGACCAGCATGGCCACCAGCACGCTGAAGCTCTCCACCCAATACTGGACCAGCCGCGGTTTCGCGGTGCTGGACGTGAACTACGGCGGCAGCACGGGCTTCGGGCGCGATTACCGGAACCTGCTCCAGCACCAGTGGGGCGTGGTCGATGTCGAGGATTGCGTGGCCGGCGCGCGCCACCTGGCGGCCATCGGGGCGGTCGATCCCGAGCGCCTGCTGATTCGCGGCAGCAGCGCCGGCGGCCTGACGGTGCTGTCGGCACTGGCCTTCCACGACGTGTTCAAGGCCGGCGCCAGCTATTACGGCGTGTCCGACCTGGCCGGGCTGGATGCGGATTCGCACAAGTTCGAGTCGCGCTACAACGCCTACCTGACCGCGCCGCCCGAGCGCGCCCAGGCCGTGTACCGCGAACGCTCGCCGATCCACCACAGCGACAAGTTGCGCAGCCCGATGATCTTCTTCCAGGGCCTGGACGACAAGGTCGTGCCGCCGCAGCAGTCCGAAAGCATGGTCGACGCGCTGCGCGCGCAAAAGCTGCCGGTGGCCTACCTGACGCTCGAAGGCGAAGGCCATGGCTTCCGCAAGGCCGACAGCGTGGTGCGCACGCTCGAAGCCGAGCTGTATTTCTACCTGCGCGTGTTCGGCATTGCCGTGCCGGCCGACCTGCCCGCCATCGAGATCGAGAATCTCGCCGCATGAAGGGTGGCCCACTGCCAGGCGACATCCGGGCGCAGCTGGCGGCCTGCAGCGCCGAAGAACACGCGATCCTGACGCTGCTGGCGATCGCCGGCGAGCCGATGGGCCGCCAGCGCATCCTCGAGCACATGCGGGCGCTGAATGCCCCGTTGCCGGCCGCGCAATGGGCCGACGAACTGGCGCGCCTGAAGGCCGAAGGCTTGCTGGTCGACGCCAACGAACGCGGGTTGGGGCTGGCCCCGGCGGCCAGCTGGCCCGTGCTCGACTTTGCCCTCGACAGCGGCCTGTTCGACGTCGTGGCCGGTGCGTATGGCGCGGTATCGACCGTACGCCGCGACTGGCAGGGCCACCTGATGCTGCGCAGTTATCGCCAGGGCCTGGCCCTGCTGCGCATCGCGCTGCTGACGCGGCAAGACATCGACGTCGTCACGCCGCTGCTCGACGCCTGTCTGGCCTGTCATGAGGCGAGCTACCTGCACCCGCTGGTCGACGTCTGCGCGCGCCCGTTCACGCCGGCGCTGATCGAGCGCATCCACCCGCGCCTGCGCGAGACCGTGCTGCACATCCTGGTGATACATGTGCGCAGCGAGCCCGCGCTGGCCCCGGCGGTGCGCGCCTGCGCCGAGGGCTACATCACGCGCAGCAGCCCGGAAAGCCTGCTGCGCCGGGCGCTCGGCGAACACTACATCCTGTGCGGGCGTCTGGACGATGCGCTTGAACTGGTCGCCGAGATGACCGATTCACCGGGCCTGTTCCTGCGCAGCGTCGTCCAGCTGCTGCGCGACGATGTCGACGGCGGCCTGGCGGGCGTCGAAGCAGCCCTCAAGCAGCTGCGGCGCGAGACCGGCAAGCGCAAGGCCACCTTTGGCGGCCACTGCGCGCATATCGCCGTGGCAGCCCTGCTGCGCAGCAGCGAGCCGGCGCACCGCAAGCTGGCCGATGCCTGGCTCGAGATCGAAACGCGCGCCGTGCAGCGGCCCGACAATGCGGTCTGGTTCCAGCTCGGCATGCTGCACGAAATCCGGCGCGGCACTGTCGATGCAAGCCTGTTCGCCACCCGCAGCTGGGAACTGTCGCTGGAGCCGACCGTGTTCCGCGCGCTGATCCACTATTGGCTGGCACTGCCCGCATTGAACAGCCAGCGTGCGCGCCTGGAAGACATGCTGGCCCAATCCGAGCTGGCCGGGTTCGACCTGTGGTCGGCGCAGCTGGCGGGCGTGCTGGCACAGATGGGCCAGGCGGGTTATCTGATTCACGAGACGCGCGCGGGCGAGCTGCGCCAGCGCCACCGCTTGCCCGACATGGCGCTCTGGTTCACGCGCGAAGAGCCGTGGGAGCGCCAGCTCAATGCGCTGATCAACCTGCAACCCGCCCTCACGGTGGAGCAGGTCAAGGAGTCGCGCCTGGTCTGGCTGATCCGCCATGACCCGCATCTGGGCGTGCAGGAAATCGAACCGCGCGAGCAGAAGCGCGATGCGCAAGGTGCGTGGAGCCGTGGGCGCGCGCTGGGCCTGAAACGCCTGGCCGAAGAAGGCGCGCAGCTCGAGTTCCTCACGGCGCAGGACCTGCAGGCGATCAATGCGATTGCCGGGCGCCGTTACTACGCCGGCAGTGGCATCCGCTTCGAACTCGAAGTGCACAAGGCGCTGGCGGCGCTGGTCGGCCACCCGCTGCTGTTCTGGATGGCCTCCCCCGGCACGCGCGTCGAGCTGCTGCCGGGCGAGCCGGAACTGCTGGTGAAAAAACAGGGCGACAAGGTGTCCATTGCGCTGCACCCGCCGATCGACAACGAAGACGGCGACGTGGTCATCACGCTCGAGACGCCCACGCGCCTGCGCCTGGTGCGCATCAACGACGAACACCGCCGCATCGCCGCCATCGTCGGCGCCGGGCTGGACGTGCCGCTGTCGGCCGAGCGGCGCGTGCTGCGCGCCATCGGCGCGGTGGCATCCAGCGTCACCGTGCAGTCGGACATCGGCGCGAGCAGCGCCGACATCGAGACCGTGCCGGCCGACGCGCGCATGCACATTCACCTGCGGCCCTACCAGCAAGGTTTGCGCATGCAGTTGCTGGTGCGCCCCCTGCCCGCCGGCGCCTACTACGGCCCCGGCGAAGGCGCGGCCAGCGTGATCGCCGATGTCGACGGTATCCGCACCGAAGCGCAGCGTGACATGAACGCGGAGCGCGAGGCCGAACGTCAACTCGTCGGCGCCTGCCTCGTGCTCGAACAGGGCGAGCAGGAACACGGCGAATGGCTGCTCGGGCAGCCGGTGCTGGCACTCGAACTGGTCGAGGAGCTCAGGGGACTGGATCCGGCCTCGATCGTCGTGGCCTGGCCCGAGGGCGAATCGTTCCGCGTCACGAAAAAAGCGACCTCGAAATCGGTGCGGGTCCAGATCCGGCGCGAGCGCGACTGGTTTGCCGCCAGCGGCGACATCGTCATCGACGAAGGCCGCGTGATGAGCCTGCGCACGCTGCTGGAAAAGCTGCGCGAGAGCGGCAGCCGCTTTGTCGCGCTGGGCGAGAACGATTACCTGGCGCTGTCCGACGAACTGCACCGGCGCCTGATGGAACTGGGCGCGTATGGCGAACTGCATGGCGACGGTATCCGCACCCACGCGCTGGCCAGCTTCGCGCTGGGCGAATTGGCACATGATGCCGGCAGCGTCGACGGGGACAAGGCCTGGCAGGCGCACCTGAAGCGCATGGCCGACAGCGCCGCCTTCACGCCCACGCTGCCGTCGACGCTGCAGGCCGAGCTACGGGACTATCAGCTCGACGGCTTCGAGTGGCTGGCGCGCCTGGCCCACTGGGGCGTGGGCGCTTGCCTGGCCGACGATATGGGCCTGGGTAAAACGCTGCAGGCGCTGGCGCTGCTGCTCACGCGCGCCAAGGACGGCCCGGCGCTGGTGGTCGCGCCGACGACCGTGTGCCTGAACTGGATCGACGAAGCGGCGCGCTTTGCGCCGACGCTGAACCTGAAACTGTTCGGGCCGGGCGAGCGCGCGGCGACCGTGGACGACGCCGGACCGTTCGACGTCGTCATCGTCAGCTACGGCCTGCTGCAGCAGGAGGCGGCGCGCTTCAAGGGCCGCCGCTGGCACAGCATCGTGCTGGACGAGGCACAGGCGATCAAGAACATGCACACCAAGCGTTCGCAGGCCGTGATGGCGCTGCAGGGCGACTTCCGGATGGCGGCCACCGGCACGCCGCTCGAAAATCATCTGGGCGAGTTGTGGAACCTGTTCCGCTTCATCAATCCGGGTTTATTGGGCAGCGCCGAGCAGTTCCAGCTGCGCTTTGCCGGCCCCATTGAAAAAGCCCAGTCCGAGAAAGTGAAGGACCGGCGCGCCGAAGTCGCCGCCCGCGCGCGCCTGCGGCGCCTGACCGCGCCGTTCATCCTGCGCCGCACCAAGGCGCAGGTGCTGGCCGAACTGCCGCCGCGCACCGAGATCGTGATCCCGGTCGAACTGAGCGCCGAGGAAAGCGCGCTGTACGAATCGCTGCGGCGCCAGGCACTCGACAAGCTGGCCGCACTGGAAGCGCCCGAAGGCCAGAAGTCGATCGAGATCCTGGCCGAGATGATGCGGCTGCGCCGCGCCTGCTGCAATCCCGAGCTGGTCGCACCCGGCGCCGGCATCATCAGCAGCAAGCTGGCCGCGTTCGCGCGGCTCACGGCCGACCTGATCGAGAACCGCCACAAGGTGCTGGTGTTCAGCCAGTTCGTCGATCACCTGAGCCTGATCCGCCAATATCTCGACGCGCAGGGCGTGCGCTACCAGTACCTCGACGGGTCCACGCCGATGCAGGAGCGCAAGAAGCGGGTCGACGCGTTCCAGGCGGGCGATGGCGACATGTTCCTGATCAGCCTGAAGGCGGGCGGCGTGGGCATCAACCTGACGGCGGCCGACTACGTGATCCACATGGACCCGTGGTGGAACCCGGCGGTGGAAGACCAGGCCTCGGACCGCGCGCATCGCATGGGGCAGCAGCGCCCGGTGACGATCTACCGGCTGGTCGCGCGCGGCACGATCGAAGAAGGCATCGTCGACCTGCATCGCCACAAGCGCGACCTGGCCGACAGCCTGCTGGAAGGCACCGAGATGGCCGCGCGGATGTCGCCAGCGGACATGCTCGACATGCTGCGCACGGGACTGGGCAGGTAGCGCTGCCTTGATAGAACAGTAATATTGCACTTTGTCCCGTTCGTGTCGGAATGTTTCATCCGTCCGCAAACGGCGGGTTTGGTGCTAACCTGCACGCGATTCGCGCCGTTGCGGATCACGAATTCACACTTGTTACAGGGCCGAATACGATGATAAAAACGAAAATCGCGCTGGCAGCCGTGCTGGCCTGCTTCGCACTGGCGCCGGCCAGCGCCGCCGCTGCCAAGCCAGCCAAGAGCAAGGCCAAATCGACCAAGGTCGTCAAGAAGTCGACCAAGGCCAAGAAGGCCGTCGTCGGCGCCGCCGCCATTGGCGCGACTGCCGCTGCCGCCAGCAAGAGCGCCAGCGCCAGTGACAGCGCCGCGCCGGCGAAGGCCAGCGAAGGCCGCCTGGATCGCCGCATGGCCACGCTGAGCATGCAATACCTGACCGCGCTGTGGCGCGTCGACCCGGAAGGCGGCATCTATGTCGGCAAGTTCGACCAGGCCGCGAACCTGACGCTGCCCGATCCCGCGACCCGCGCCAGCAAGCTGGCCTTTGCCAATGAGTGGCTGGAAAAATTCGGCAAGCTCGATCCGAAGCAGCTCTCGCCGCGCTACCGCACCGACCTGGTCCTGCTGCTCAACAAGCTGGAAAAGGACCGCTGGGCATTGACCACCTGGCGCGAGTTCGAGTGGAACCCGTCGGCCTACAACATCGCCGCGCCGCTCGACCTGATCCTGAATACCGAGTACGCAGCCAAGCCGCAGCGCCTGCGCACGATCCTCAAGCGCCTGACCGACGTGCCAGCCTATTACGCGGCTGCACAGGCATCGATCAAGACGCCGACCCGCGAGCACACCCAGCTGGCGATCAGCCAGGCGCCGGGCACGCTGGCGGTGCTGGCCGACCTGGGCAAGGCGGCCCAGGAATCGATCCTGACCACGCAGGAAAAGACCATCTTCGCGCAGCGCATCGCCAACGCCGGCACGGCGGTGCTGGGCTACGTCGACTTCTTGACCGACATGGAGAAGCGCCAGGCCGCCAATGGCCAGGCGCGGCCGTTCCGCATCGGCAAGGCGCTGTACGAGCAGAAGTTCGCGCTCGACATCCAGTCGTCGAGCAGCGCCGAGCAGACCTACCGCAAGGCGCTGGCCACGCGCGAAGAGCTGCTCACGCACATGGACAAGATCTCGGACGAGCTGTGGCCGCGCTACATGGCCGGCGTGACCAAGCCAGCGGAGCGCTTCCAGAAGATCGGCATGATGATCGACAAGCTGTCCGCCCGCCACGTCAAGCGCGAGGACTTCTTCACCGAGATCCGGCGCCAGATCCCGCTGCTGCAGGACTGGGTCATCAAGCATGACCTGCTGACGCTCGACCCGAGCAAGCCGCTCGAAGTGCGCGAGACGCCGATGTACCAGCGCGGCGTGGCCGGCGCGAGCATCGATGCGCCCGGACCGTACCGCTCGAAGGACAAGACGTACTACAACGTCACGCCGATGGACAGCCTGACGGATGCCCAGGCCGAAAGCAGCCTGCGCGAGTACAACGAATGGATCCTGCAGATCCTGAACATCCACGAAGCGATTCCGGGCCACTACGCGCAGCTGGTGCACGCGAACCGTTCACCGTCGCTGATCAAGTCCCTGTTTGGCAATGGCGCGATGGTCGAGGGCTGGGCGGTCTACGGCGAGCGCATGATGCTCGAATCGGGTTATGGCGACAACGCGCCCGAGATGTGGCTGATGTACTCGAAGTGGAACCTGCGCAGCGTAACCAACACGATCCTCGACTACAGCGTGCACGTGAACGGCATGAACCAGGCGCAGGCGATCGACCTGCTGACGCGCCAGGCCTTCCAGACACGCCAAGAAGCCGATGAAAAGTGGCGCCGCGCCACGCTGACGTCGGTCCAGCTGACCAGCTACTACAGCGGCTACGAGCAGATCATGGAACTGCGCGAGCGTCGCAAGGCGCAACTGGGCGAGCGTTTCAACCTGAAGGCGTTCCACGACCAGTTCCTGAGCTACGGCAATGCGCCGGTCAAGATGATTTCGGAGTTGATGCAGTAATGGTGCAGTAGCGTCCGGTACGTCGTTTCCGCGAAGGCGGGAACGGCGTGGATTGGACGACGGCTGGGACACGGGAATTATGTGATAGCCCCCGTACGTCGTTCCCGCGAAGGCGGGAACCCCAGTTCGTCGCGTCGTGCCGGCTTTGGCTCACGCCGCAGGGCATGCCTGCTGACTTGGGTTCCCGCCTGCGCGGGAACGACGTGGGTTGGGGTGCGGTGACGAAGCCCGGCTGCGGGCTTCGGTTACGCGGTTTCTTCCGGCGCGCGCGTGGCGCGGGCGAACATGGGTGCAACCATCAGGCCCAGCTCGTAGAGCAGGCACATTGGAATGGCCAGCGCCAGCTGGCTGACCACGTCCGGCGGCGTGACGATCGCCGAGATGACGAATGCGCCGACGATCACGTACGAGCGCACTTCGCGCAGCTTCTCGATCGGCACGATGCCCATGCGCACCAGGATCACGACAACCACCGGCACTTCGAACGAGGCGCCAAACGCCAGGCACATCGACATCACGAAATCGAGGTAGTTTTCAATATCCGGTGTGACGGCGATCGACGTCGGCGCAAACGCGCTGATGAAGTGGAACACGCGCCCGAACACGAAGAAGTAACAGAACGCCACGCCGCCGATGAACAGCAGCGACGACGAAATCACGAGCGGCATCACCAGGCGTTTTTCATGCGCGTACAGGCCCGGCGCGATGAAGGCCCAGGCCTGGTAGAACACCCACGGCAGCGCCAGGATGAAGGACAGCAGCAGCGTGACCTTCATCGGGACGAGGAACGGCGAAATCACGCCGGTGGCGATCATGGTCGAACCGGGCGGCAGCGACGCAATCATTGGCGCGGCAATCAGGTCGTAGATCTGGGACGGGCCAGGCCACGCCATCAGCGCGGCGCACACGATCGCAATGCCGATCGAGGCCTTGACCAGGCGGTCACGCAGCTCGACAAGGTGCGAGATGAAGGTATCTTCGCCGGCGGCTTGGTCAGTCATCAGCTAGGCGATCAGAAAAAAGAGGAAGTGGAGTTCGCGCCGGCACCGGGACGGTACTTGCGCACGCGGGCCGCGCCCGACATCACATGGCGCTTGGTGCCATGGCGGTTCTTGTACCAGGCCGGCACGCTCGAGGTGCGCACCAGCTTCTTGCGGCGGAAGTCCTTGGCCTTGCGGTCGATGTCGGCCACGGTGGGCGTGATCGCGTGCGCGGTCGCATCCGAGCCGCGCTCGTCCCACAATGCCTCGACTTCATCGACATGGCTGGTCACGGACGAGCCGAATTCGCTCGTTGCCGATTCGACGTCGTTCTTGAACGACTGCGCGCGGTCCTGCACCTCTTTGTGCAGGTTGCGCAGTTCGTCGAGTTCGATTTCACGGCTGACCTCGGACTTGATGTCATGCAGGTAACGCTGGGCACGCCCATAGAGCGTGCCAGCCATGCGCGCCACCTTGGGCAGCTTTTGCGGCCCGATCACGATCAGCGCGACCACGCCGATGATCGCGATTTTCGACAGTCCAAGATCAATCATGAGGACGCCGGATTACAGGCGGGTCTTGTCGCGGGCTTCCACGTCGATGGTCGACTTGTCGGCCACCTGCTGCGTTGCCTGGACACGTGCGGCTTCTGCTTCGGCAGCCCGCTCTTCGTCGCCCTTGACGCCATCCTTGAAGCCCTTGACGGCCTTGCCCAGATCGGAACCCATATTGCTGATCTTTTTGGTGCCGAAAATCAGCATCACGACCACCAGCACGATGACCCAGTGCCAAATACTCAATCCACCCATATTGTTCTCCTGATGGCGCCTGGCGCCTGAAAAATTAGTGCTGCGCAAACTGCATACACACCGAGTATATGCGATGCGGGAGCCCGTTGCTCCCAATCGAACTTAGGCCAAACTTAGACGCATCTTACAGCCCCAGCCCGCGCCATGGACGCGGACCGCCGTACATGTGCAGGTGCAGGTGATACACCTCTTGCCCGCCATCCGGACCGGCATTGATCAGCGTCTTGAAACCGCCGCCCGGCGTGCCATCGGCAGCCGTCTTCACGGCAATACCATTTTGCTCGGCAAGTTTCGGCGCCAGCGCCAGCATCTTGCCCAGCAATGCCGCATGCTCGTCGGTGCAATCGGACAACGTGGCCACGTGCACCTTCGGAATCACCAGCAAGTGCACGGGCGCTGCCGGATTGATGTCCTTGAACGCCAGCACGTCGTCGTCTTCATAGACGATGGCAGCCGGAATTTGCTTGGCAACGATCTTGCAAAAAATGCAGTTATCCATTCGGTCTCCAGATGATTACATTGCATGACACGCAAGCGAGCACCGGCATCGTACCAAGGCTCCATGACATCGCCATGACGACGAGGGACTGATTATGACACCGGTTCGGCGGGTTGGCACGCCAGCCATGCACGCCGGCCGGCGTGCAGGCTCAGGCGTCGGTGCGCGCGGCTTTCTCGTCCAGCCCGGAGACGCCTTCGCGCCGCGCCAGCTCGTCGAGCACCTGCTGCGGCGTGAGGTCGAACTTGGCCAGCAGCACGAGCGAGTGGAACCACAGGTCGGCGCATTCGTACAGCACCTTGCTGGCATCGCCATCGACGCGGGCGTCCTTGGCGGCCATCACCAGTTCGGTGGCTTCCTCGCCGATCTTTTTCAGGATGGCGTCGTCGCCCTTGGCGAACAGCTTGGCGACATACGATGCGGCCGGGTCGCCGCCATTGGCGGGTTTGCGCGATTCGATCACGGCCGCGACGCGGGCCAGGGTAACGCTCATGGGGTCTTCTTGTCTTTTGAGTAAATCGTGTCGGGATCCTGCAGCACCGGTTCGACGCTGTGCCAGTCGCCGTTGTCGTATTTCTGGAAGAAGCACGAGTGGCGCCCGGTGTGGCAGGCAATCCCGCCGACCTGCTCGATCTTGAGCAGGACGACGTCTTCGTCGCAGTCCAGGCGGATCTCGCTCACCTTCTGGATGTGGCCGGACTCTTCGCCCTTGTGCCACAGCTTCTTGCGCGAGCGGCTCCAGTACACGGCTTCGCCCGATTCGACAGTACGGGTAAGCGCTTCACGGTTCATCCAGGCGAACATCAGCACGTCGCCGCTGGTTGCTTCCTGCGCGATGACGGGCACCAGGCCGTGTTCGTCCCAGCGCACTTTATTGAGCCATTTGGCATTGGTCGGCATGGGTTACTCCAGGCGCATCGGGATGCCGCGCTCGTGCATGAAGCGCTTGGCTTCGCCGACCGTGTGCTGCCCGTAGTGGAAAATGCTGGCCGCCAGGACCGCGTCAGCGTGGCCCTGCAGGATGCCGTTGGCGAGGTCTTCCAGGCCGCCGACGCCACCCGAGGCGATCACGGGGATGCCCACGGCATCGGACACGGCGCGCGTCAGGCCCAGATCGAAGCCCGACTTGGTGCCGTCGCGGTCCATCGACGTGAGCAGTAACTCACCGGCGCCGAGGCTTTCCATCTTGCGCGCCCATTCGACGGCGTCCAGCCCCGTCGCATTGCGCCCGCCATGCGTGAAGACTTCCCAGCGGCCCGGCGCGATCTGCTTGGCGTCGATCGCCACCACGATGCACTGCGAACCGTGCTTGTGGGCGCAGTCGAATACCAGTTGCGGGTTGGTGACGGCCGACGTATTCATGCTGACCTTGTCGGCGCCGGCATTGAGCAGCCGGCGCACGTCTTCCACCTTGCGCACGCCGCCACCGACGGTGAGCGGAATGAACACGGTCGAGGCAACGGCTTCAATGATCGGCAGGATCAGGTCGCGGCCATCGCTCGAGGCGGTGATGTCGAGAAAGGTGATTTCGTCGGCGCCTTGCGCGTCATAACGGCGCGCGATTTCGACCGGATCGCCGGCGTCGCGCAACTCGTTGAAGTTGACGCCCTTGACGACCCGGCCGCCGGTGACGTCCAGGCAGGGGATGATGCGTTTTGCGAGCATAGAAATCTCTGCGTTAGCTTATGCACGTCATCCCCGCGAAGGCGGGGACCCAAGTCTGCACGCACATCGACTGCGCTTGAGGACTTGGGTTCCCGCCTTCGCGGGAACGACGGCTTGGGGGCGGTAGGCCCGGCTTTACGCCTGCGTCCCTTCGGTCAGTTCATCGGCGCGGTCCTGGGCCGAGGCCAGGTCGAGCGTGCCTTCGTAGATCGAGCGGCCGCAGATCACGCCCTCGATGCCTTCGTCCTGCACCGCGCACAGCGCTTCGACGTCGGCCAGCACGTGCACGCCGCCCGAGGCGATCACGGGAATCTTCACCGCGCGCGCCAGCTTGACGGTCGCGTCGATGTTCACGCCGCCCATCATGCCGTCGCGGCCAATGTCGGTGTAGACGATCGATTCGACGCCATAGCCTTCGAATTTCTTGGCCAGGTCGATCACTTCGTGGCCCGACATCTTGCTCCAGCCGTCGGTGGCGACCTTGCCGTCGCGCGCGTCCAGGCCAACGATGATGTGGCCCGGGAAGGCGCCACAGGCGTCGTGCAGGAAGCCCGGGTTCTTCACCGCGGCGGTGCCGACGATGATGTAGCTGATGCCGTCATCCAGGTAGCGCTCGATGGTGTCGAGGTCACGGATGCCGCCGCCCAGCTGGACCGGGATCTCGTCGATACCATTGTCTTCGGCGTATTCCTGCACGATCTGCAGGATCGACTTGATGGCCGATTCATTTTTTGGCTTGCCCGCGAATGCGCCGTTCAGGTCGACCAGGTGCAGGCGCCGCGCGCCTTGCTTGAGCCAGTGCAGCGCCATTTCGGCGGGATCTTCGGAGAACACGGTGGCGAGTTCCATATCGCCTTGTTGGAGGCGAACGCAGTGACCGTCTTTCAGGTCGATGGCGGGGATCAGCAGCATGGTCGTTGTCGGTAGAGTTAACGGGTTAAAAACAAAGGGTGAATCAAGGATTCCAGTGAATGAAATTGCGGTACAGGCGCAAGCCCGCTGCCGCACTTTTCTCCGGGTGGAACTGGGTGGCGACGATATTATCGCGGCCGACGGCGCAGCAGAACGGGCCGCCGTAATCGGCTTCGCCGATCACATCATGCGCGTTTTCGGGCGCTGCGTAATAACTGTGCACGAAATAGAAGTAGCTGTTGTCGTCGACGCCGTCCCACAGCGGGTGTGCGCGCGACTGGCGCACGCGGTTCCAGCCCATTTGCGGGACCTTGAAGCGCGAGCCGTCGTTCTGCAATTTGCCGTCGAGCTGAAACCGGACGACCTTGCCCGGCAACAGGCCCAGGCCCGGCGTGCCGCCATTTTCTTCGCTGGCGTCGAACAGCATCTGCTCGCCCACGCACACGCCCATGATCGGGCGCGTTTTTGCGGCGCGCAGCAGCGCGTCTTCCAGGCCCGATTCACGCAGGCTGCTCATGCAGTCGCGCATCGCGCCCTGCCCCGGCAGCACGATGCGGTCGGCCGCATCGAGATCAGCGGCCGAGCTGGAAACGAGCACGTCGGCTTCGGGCGCGGCGGCGCGCAGCGCCTGGACCACCGAGCGCAGGTTGCCCAGTCCGTCGACCACAACAATTTTATTGGCCATGTCGCGTCTCGCCTTACAGGCTGCCCTTGGTCGACGGGATGATGCCGGCGGCGCGTTCATCGAGCTCGCTGGCCATGCGCAGCGCGCGGCCAAATGCCTTGAACACGGTTTCGCACTGGTGGTGGGCATTCACACCGCGCAGGTTATCGATGTGCAGCGTCACGCCGGCGTGGTTGACGAAGCCGCGGAAGAATTCACCGGTCAGGTCGACGTCGAAGGTGCCAATCATGGCGCGCGTGAACGGGATGTGCATTTCCAGACCCGGGCGGCCCGAGAAGTCGATCACGACGCGCGACAGCGCTTCGTCCAGCGGCACGTAGGCGTGGCCATAGCGGCGGATACCCTTGCGGTCGCCAATGGCCTTGGCCACGGCCATGCCGAGCGTGATGCCGGTGTCTTCGACCGTGTGGTGCGCATCGATGTGCAGGTCGCCCACGGCCTCGACTTCGAGGTCGAACATGCCGTGGCGCGCGATCTGGTCGAGCATGTGGTCGAGGAACGGCACGCCCGTGTTGAGCTTCTGGCGGCCGGTGCCGTCCAGGTTGATCGAGACGCGGATCTGCGTTTCGTTGGTATTGCGGGTAATGTCGGCGGTGCGGGTCATTGCTCGGGTGCTTTTATAAGAACACTACTACAGGGAAGCCTTCAGGGCGGTCAGGAACTGGTCGTTCTCTTGCGGCGTGCTGACCGTGACGCGGATGCAGTTGGCCAGCAATGTGTGCATTTTACTCAAATTTTTGATCAGGACCTTCTCGCCATGGAGAAGCTTGCAGGCGCGCTCGGCGTCGGGCACGCGCAGCGCGATGAAATTGGCGGCCGACGGGAACACTTCCACACCTGGCAGGGCAGCCAGTTCCGCGGCCAGGCGGGTGCGCTCGACGTTGAGCAGCTCGGCCTGGCGATCCAGCACGTCCAGGTGCTCGAGGGCGAATTCGGCCGCCACCTGGGTCAGGATATTCACGTTGTACGGTGGGCGCACCTTCTCGAATTCGGCCAGCAGCGGCGCGGCCGCCGCCATGTAGCCGAGGCGGATGCCAGCCAGGCCAAGCTTGGACAGCGTGCGCATCACGATCAGGTTCGGGTACTGCGGCAGGCGGTCCATGAAGCTGACCTTGGCGAACGGCTGGTAGGCTTCGTCCACGACAACGACGCCATGCTCGCCCAGCGCGGTGATGATCGCTTCCATGTCGGCTGCGTCGTACAGGTTGCCGGTCGGGTTGTTCGGGTACGCGAGGAAGACCAGCGACGGCTTGTGCTCGTCGATGGCGGCCAGCATCGCCGGCAGGTCCAGCGAAAAGTCGGGCTTGATCGGCACGCCGACAAAATCCGCGCCGGCAAACTGCGCCGAACGCGAAAACATCACGAATGCCGGCACTGGCGCCATCACCACGGCGCGCTTCGAACCGTCGCGCTCCTGGCGCGCGATCGTGGTCGCCAGGATCGTGATCAGCTCATCCGAGCCATTGCCGAGCAGGACGTCGTAGCCCGCCGGGATACCCAGCCTGGCGCAAATGGCGTCCTTCAGCGTGCGGTACGACGGTACCGGATACCGGTTCAGCGCCGCATCGGCCAGGCGCTCGGCGAGCTGCGTGCGCAGCGCGTCCGGCAGCTGGTACGGGTTTTCCATCGCGTCGAGCTTGACGTAGCCGATCGAGTCCGGCACGTGGTAGCTGCCCACGGCGCGCACGTCGGCGCGGATGGTGTTCTCGATCAGTTTGGCGATGTCGGTCATGAAGTTTCTTCCGTGGAGAGTGTGGCCATGGCGGCCTTGGCCGCCTTGCGTTTTTTTGCCCCGGTCAGCGGCACCTCCGGCGCAGCCAGGCGCTCGTGGATGATGGCGCAATACGCGGGATTGAGTTCGAAGCCGGTGTACTGGCGCCCCAGGCGCTTGGCGGCGATGGCCGTCGTGCCGCTGCCCATGAACGGGTCGAGCACGATGCCGCCCGGCGGGCACGAGGCCTTGACCATGCGCTCGATGATCTCGAGCGGCTTTTGCGTCGGGTGGTCGGCGCGCTCCGGATGCTCGCGGTGCAGGCGCGACACGCTCCAGACGTCTTTCGGGTTGTAGCCCACTTCGAGCCACTTGGCGCCGATGAAGATCGAGCGCGAGCGGGCTTTCTTGGTCGCGGCGTCATACGGGATGCGCACCGCGTCCAGGTCGAAGTAGTAGTCCTTGCGGTTGGCGAAAAACCCGATCGTGTCGTGCACCGACGAGAAGCTGCGCACGCTGCCGCCCATCGACGGCACGCGGCGGTCCCAAATGATCTCGTTCATCATCGTCATGCGTTTTTTCAGCATCACGAAGATCTCGGGCGTGAAGCGCCACGTGAGAAAGATGTACAGGCTGCCGTTGGGCTTGAGCTTCGGCACCGCCGCGTCGATCCACTGCTCGGTCCAGGCCAGGTAGGCTTCGACGCTTTGCTGGTCCGAGGCGTTGCCGTAGTCCTTGCCCAGGTTGTACGGCGGGTCAGTCAGGATCAGGTCGATGGACCCGTCCGGGATGCGCGCCAGCCCTGACAGCGCATCCTCGCAGAATACCTGGTTGACCCAGTCGCTCATGATGCCTGGGGTGGGACGGTGTTCAGCCGTAGTTCCGCACTGCGCGCGTGCGCCTGCAGGCCTTCGCCATACGCCAGCGTGGCCGCGACCTTGCCCAGCGTTTGCGCGCCCGCTTCGCTGACCTGGATGATCGACGAACGTTTCTGGAAATCGTACACGCCCAGCGGCGACGAGAAGCGCGCCGTGCGCGACGTCGGCAGCACGTGGTTCGGACCGCAGCAATAGTCGCCCAGCGACTCGGACGAATAACGGCCCAGGAACATCGCGCCGGCGTGGCGGATTTTATCGGCCCACTGTTGTGGATCTTCAGCAGAGATCTCGAGGTGTTCGGCCGCGATGCTGCTGGCGATCTCGCAGGCTTCATCCATGCTGCGCACCTTGATCAACGCGCCACGGTCGCCCAGCGACGTCGTGATGGTGGCCGCGCGCGGCATCGTTGGCAGCAGCTTGTGGATGCTGGCTTCGACCCTGGCGATGTAGTCGGCGTCAGGGCACAGCAGAATGGCTTGCGCCAGTTCGTCGTGCTCGGCCTGCGAAAACAGGTCCATCGCGACCCAGTCGGGATCGGTCGTGCCATCGCACAGCACGAGGATTTCGGACGGGCCCGCGATCATGTCGATGCCGACCGTGCCGAACACGCGGCGTTTGGCGGCGGCGACATACGCGTTGCCCGGGCCGACGATCTTGTCGACGGCCCCGATGGTTTCGGTGCCATACGCCAGCGCGCCGACTGCCTGCGCGCCGCCAATGGTGATCACGCGCGTGACGCCGGCAATCGCCGCCGCAGCCAGCACCATCTGGTTCTTCACGCCGTCCGGGGTCGGCACCACCATGATGATTTCCTTGACGCCGGCCACGTGGGCCGGAATCGCGTTCATCAGGACCGACGACGGATACGCCGCCTTGCCGCCCGGGACATAGATGCCGACCCGGTCCAGGGGCGTGACGCGCTGACCCAACACGGTGCCGTCAGGTTCGGTGAAGGTAAAGCCGGTCGACGATTCCTTCTGGCGTTCGTGGTACACGCGCACACGGTCGGCCGCGACCTGCAGCGCGGCGCGCTGGTCGTCGGGCAGCGCGGCCAGCGCTGCTTCAAGCTCGGCCTGCTTGACGTCGAACTGCGCCATCGAGGTCGCGCCGCCGTTCGGGATGCGGTCGAATTTGTTCGTGTAGTCGAGCACGGCGGCGTCGCCCCGCGCTTTTACATCGCGCAGGATGCCGGCCACGGCCAGTTCGATGGCATCGTCGGTTTCGGCTTCAAACGCGAGCAGCGCGCTCAGCGTGGTGGCAAAGTCGGGTGCGGTCGAATCGAGCTTGCGGATCTGTACTGCCATTTTGCGTCTAGCCTTTTGCGTTGGAGGCGCGTTCGAACGCGTCCAGGATCGGTTGCAGGCGCTCGCGCTTGAGCTTGAGCGCAGCCTGGTTGACCACCAGGCGCGAGGAGATGTCCATGATCTTTTCGACTTCGACCAGGTTGTTGGCGCGCAGCGTGCCGCCGGTCGAGACCACGTCGACGATGGCGTCGGACAGGCCCACCAGCGGTGCCAGCTCCATCGAGCCATACAGCTTGATCAGGTCGACGTGCACGCCCTTGCGGGCAAAGTGCTCGCGCGCCGTGTTGACGAACTTGGTCGCCACGCGCAGGCGCGCGCCCTGGCGCACAGCGCTGTCGTAGTCGAAGCCCGCGTTGACCGCGACCGACATGCGGCATTCGGCGATGCGCAGGTCGATCGGCTGGTACAGCCCTTCGCCGCCATGCTCGAGCAGCACGTCCTTGCCGGCCACGCCGAAATCGGCGGCGCCGTACTGGACGTAGGTCGGCACGTCGGAGGCGCGCACGATCAGCACGCGCACGCCCGGGTCATTGGTCGGCAGGATCAGCTTGCGCGAGGTCTCGGGATTTTCCAGCACCTCGATCCCGGCCGCCGACA
Source organism: Telluria sp. ZT3P26 (assembly GCF_059686035.1). Taxonomy (NCBI): domain Bacteria; kingdom Pseudomonadati; phylum Pseudomonadota; class Betaproteobacteria; order Burkholderiales; family Oxalobacteraceae; genus Telluria; species Telluria sp. ZT3P26. The sequence goes on from NZ_JCASII010000002.1 coordinate 154,049, forward strand.
GCAGCGGCAGGGTGTCTTCGAAGATGCGGCCCTTGGACAGCGCCAGGATCAGCTGGGTCTCGTCCGTATTGCTGGTAAAAGTCATGGTGATTCGATGTGATTACTTGATGCGGACGATGTCGGCGCCCACCGCCGACAGCTTCACTTCCATGCGGTCGTAGCCGCGGTCGAGGTGGTAGATGCGGTCGATCAGCGTCGTGCCTTCGGCGGCCATGCCGGCGATGACGAGCGAAGCGGACGCGCGCAGGTCGGTTGCCATGACCGGTGCGCCGATCAGGCGCGTGACGCCATCGATGAACGCGGTATTGCCGTCGGTCGTGATCTGCGCGCCGAGGCGGTTCATCTCTTGCACGTGCATGAAGCGGTTCTCGAAGATCGTCTCGGTCACGCGCGAGGCGCCGCCGGCGATCGTGTTGACGGCCATGAACTGCGCCTGCATGTCGGTCGGGAAGCCCGGATACTCGGTCGTGCGGAACGACACCGGCTGCGGGCGGCCATCCATCCTGGCGCGGATGGTGTCGGTGCCGACGGTCAGTTGCAGGCCGATTTCGCGCAGTTTATCAAGCGCCACGTCGAAGATGTCGGTGCGGGTGTTGGTCAGCTGGATGTCGCCCCCGGTGGCCGCGACGGCGCACAGGAAGGTCGCCGCTTCGATGCGGTCCGAGATCACGGCATGGCTGGCGCAATGCAGTTCCGGCACGCCCTGGATCACCAGGCGGTCGGTGCCGATGCCCTCGATCTTCGCGCCCATGGCCACCAGCAGATTGGCCAGGTCGGTCACTTCCGGCTCGCGCGCGGCGTTTTCAAGCACCGTCTCGCCGTCGGCCAGCGTTGCGGCCATGAGCAGGTTCTCGGTGCCGGTGACGGTGATCATGTCGGTGCGGATGCGCGCGCCCTTGAGCTTCGTGGCCCTGGCGTGGATATAGCCGCCTTCGATCGTGATCTCGGCGCCCATCGCGCGCAGGCCCTGGATGTGCTGGTCGACCGGGCGCGAGCCGATGGCGCAGCCGCCCGGCAGCGACACCTTGGCTTCGCCGAAGCGCGCCAGCAGGGGGCCCAGCACCAGGATCGAGGCGCGCATGGTTTTTACCAGTTCGTACGGCGCGACCAGGTTGTTGATCGCGCTGCCGTTCATGGTGACGTTTTCGTCGTCCAGATCGATTTTCAGGCCGGTGGTTTCCAGCAGCTTGAGCATCGTGCGCACGTCATGCAGGCGCGGCACGTTGGACAGGTGCAGGTCACCCGCGGTGAGCAGGCCCGCGCACAGGATGGGCAACGCCGCATTCTTGGCGCCGGAAATCGCGATGTCACCTTGCAGGCGTTTGCCGCCAACGATCTGGAGCTTGTCCATGATTAGCCTTTGAATTCTTCAGGGGTCAGGGTTTTCATCGACAGCGCGTGGATTTCCTCGCGCATGCGGTCGCCCAGCGCGGCGTACACGATCTGGTGGCGCTGGATCGGGCGCTTGCCGACGAACGCTGGCGAGACGATCACCGCCTCGAAGTGCTGGCCGTCGCCATTGACGGTCAGGTGGGTGCATTCCAGGCCGGCGCTGAGATAGCCGTGTATCAGTTCGGGTGTGGTGGCCACGATAACTCCAAAAATTTTTAGTGGCGCAGCTTGTAGCCGCGCTTGAGCAGGTTGATCGCCATGGCCGTCAGCACCGCGAAGAACACGGACACGATGGCCAGGCTGGTCCAGGGCGACACGTCGGACTGCCCGAAGAACCCGTAACGGAACCCGTCAATCATATAAAAGAACGGGTTGAAATGCGAGACGGCCAGCCAGAATGGCGGCAGTTTTTGTACCGAATAGAACACCCCGGCCAGGAACGTGGCCGGCATGATCAGGAAGTTCTGGAACGCGGCCAGCTGGTCGAATTTTTCGGCCCAGATGCCGGCAATGACGCCCATGGTGCCGAGAATCGCAGCGCCCAGAATCGCGAACACGACGATCCACACCGGCGCGACAAACGTCAGGTGTGCGAACCAGGCGGTAATCGCAAACACGCCGGCGCCGACCGCGATCCCGCGCAGCACCGCCGCGCCGACATACGCCGCCAGGATCTCGGCGTGCGACAGCGGCGCGAGCAGGATGAACACCAGGTTGCCGCTGATCTTGGACTGGATCAGCGACGACGACGAATTGGCGAACGCGTTTTGCAGCACGCTCATCATCACCAGGCCAGGAATCAGGAACGACGTGTAGGCCACGCCTTCGAGCATCTCGACCCGGCCATCGAGCACGTGGCCGAAGATGACGAGATACAGCATCGCGGTGACGACGGGCGCGGCGACGGTCTGCGTGGCCACCTTCCAGAAACGCAGCGACTCTTTGTAGAACAGGGTGCGGAACCCGATCGAAAACAGATTCATTGCTTACCCTCTTCCATGATCTGGATGAAGATGTCTTCCAGATCGGCCTGCTGCAGCTGCATCTCGTCGATGACGGCGCCGGCTTCGCGCAGGCGCGCCAGGATCGGCTCGACATCGGCGTAGTCGTTCACGCGCAGCGTGTATTTGTTGTTGTTGGCAGGTTCGTCGTGCGACACGAGCGGACGCAGTTCAGCCGGCAGTGCGCCGGACTTCAGGTGCACGACCAGTTGCGAACCCGAGACGCGGCGCAGCAGGGTGCTCATCGTGTCGAGCGCCACCACATTGCCCTGCTTGAGCATCGCCACGCGCTGGCACATGGCCTGCGCTTCTTCGAGATAGTGGGTGGTGAGCACCACCGTGTGGCCGCCTTCGCGATTCAGGCGCGCGATGAATTTCCACAGCGTCTGGCGCAGTTCGACGTCGACGCCGGCGGTCGGTTCATCCAGCACGATCACGGGCGGACGGTGCACGAGCGCCTGCGCCACCAGCACGCGCCGCTTCATGCCGCCCGACAGCGCGCGCATGTTGACGTCGGCCTTGTCGGTCAGGTCGAGGTTGTGCATCACTTCGTCGATCCAGCCATCGTTGTTGCGGATGTCGAAGTAGCCCGACTGCAGGCGCAGCGTTTCGCGCACCGTGAAGAACGGATCGAACACCAGCTCTTGCGGCACGACGCCCAGGCGCTTGCGCGCTTCGCGAAAATCGGTCACGACATCGTGGCCGTGGATTTTCACGCTGCCGGCGTCGGGACGGATCAGGCCCGCGATGGTGGAAATAAGGGTGGTCTTGCCGGCGCCATTCGGGCCCAGCAGGCCAAAGAACTCGCCCTCTTCGATGGAAAGGGACACGCCCTTGAGCGCCTTGAAGCCCTTGTAGCTCTTCTCGACACGGTCAATCTGGATTGCAGTCATGCGAAATGGGAGGCGCGACGCGCGATAGTCAAAACAAAACGGAGGCCGGCTGGGGGACGCACCAGGACCGTGCGGGGAAACAGTCCATTATAGGTGAAATTGCCATGTCAAGCGGGCCAGGCGGAGAAACCCGGCGGAGGCCGTGCAGGCACTGATGGTGAAACGCGCAAACAAAACGGGCAGCCGAAGCTGCCCGTATTCATGCTGGTGCGACCAGCGTGTCGACCCCGTACAGGGCCGCCAGCTTGCGCACGTTGTCCGGCACGTTGATGAACGTGAGCCGGTGCCCGGCGCTCAGTGCGCGGCGCTGCCAGGCCAGCAGCAGGGCCACGCCCGACGAATCGGCCGACTTCACGCCGGCTAGGTCGAACACGGTCTCGCCAAGACCGATCGCCGCTTCACCCTGCGCCAGCGCCAGGCGGGCGCTGTCGAAGGTCATGGCATCGATCGTCAGCATGGGATTTGCCTCGGCCATTACTTGCCCGGCGCTGCCAGCGGCTTGGACGCCAGTTGCGCATTGCGGTCGGCCAGGCGCTTGATCAGGCCATCGACGCCGCTCTTGCTGATCTCGCTGTTGAAGGTGCTCTTGTAGGTCTCGACCAGCCAGGCGCCCAGGATGTTCACGTCATAGATCTTCCAGCCGTTGTTGTTCTCTTTGGCCAGGCGATAGTTCAGCGTGATCGGCTCGCCGCGCGCGACATTGACCTGCGAGCGCACTTCGACATCGGTATCGGTGGCAGCAGCGCGCATCGGCTTGAACTCCACGGTTTCGTTCTTGATGGTCGACAGCGCACCGGAGTACGTGTAGACCAGCAGGTTACGGAACTCGGTGGTCAGGCGCTTTTGCTGGTCCGGCGTGGCGGTGCGCCAGTGGCGGCCAGCTGCTTGCTGCGTCATTTTTTCGGCATCGACGTACGGCAGGATCTTGGTATTGACCAGACCCATGATCTTGCTGCGGTCGCCCGACTGGATCGCCTTGTCGTTCTTGACGCTGTCGATCACTTCGGCGCTGATGCGCTTGACCAGCACGTCCGGCGCTTCGGCGCTGGCGGCAGGCTGGGCGATCACACTCGTGGAAAAGGCAGCGGTGACTGCGGCGGCGGCGATCAGGTGCATGAATGGTTTCATCGTATTCCTTTCAACTTACTTCGTTTCGGAAGGTGCTGGCTCGGCGACGTCATCAGCCTGGCGCGGCACATTGCCGTCGTAGACCTGGCTCTGGCGGCGCTGCAGATAGCCGTCGCGCAGGAACTCGTAGCGGTCCAGTGCGGCGTCTTCCATCAGGCCCGAGGCGTCGAGCAGCGTAGCGCGTTTGTCGATCAGGTTGACACCGGTGCCGACATTGCGCCAGTTGACCGGCGTTTTGTAACGCCAGATGTTGCCGGCACTGTCCGCCGGCAGCGCTGCGGTGTCACGCACCGTAGATGGGCCCAGCAGCGGCAACATCAAGTACGGACCGCTCGGCACACCCCATTTTCCCAGCGTCTGGCCGAAATCTTCGTTGTGCTTCTGCATGCCGGCTTCGGACGCGATGTCCAGCAGGCCGAAGATGCCGAAGGTCGAATTGACTGCCACGCGGCCAAAATCGGTCGCGCCGGCTTCGCCCTTGCCTTGCAGGAAGTTATTGATCGAGCTCCAGGCATCCGACAGGTTGCCAAAGAAATTGTTCACGCCCGTCTGGGCGAAGCCCGGTACAACCTTCTTGTAGGCGGTCGCGGTCGGCTTGAGCACGGTGCGGTCAACGGCATCGTTGAACGAGTAGACGGCGCGGTTATAGCCTTCGAGCGGATCCTGCGGATTGTTCGCGGTCGTCGCGCAACCGGTCAGAACCAGGACAGCAGCGGCAGCGGCACAGAGACGCAGGTGCGAAAGCGTGTTGGTGTAGTTCATTGACTACCTTCCTTTCCATCAGCAGCCTTGCTGTAGATAAATTGATTGATCAAGTCTTCGAGGACTGTCGCCGACTGGGTGCGAATGATGCGATCGCCTTCAGCCAGGTTGTTCGTGTCGCCACCGGCTTCGATACCGATGTATTGCTCGCCAAGCAGGCCCGCGGTCAGGATCTTCAACGAACTATCTTTTGGGAATTTATAGTCAGTGTCCAGATCGAGGCGCACAGATGCCTGGAAGCTCTTGTCGTCAAAGGCAATCTCGCCCACGCGGCCGACCACCACACCGGCGCTCTTGACGGGCGCCTGCGGCTTGAGGCCACCGATATTGTCGAACCGGCCGCTGACGGAATACGTCTGCCCGAACGACATGGACTTCAGATTGCCGGCCTGGAATGCCAGGAACAGCAGTGCCGCCAAACCCAGCAGCACGAACAGGCCAACCCAGACGTCGATAGTTTTGCGATGCATTTTATTACCCTAAAACCGTGTTAGTTATTTATTGAACATCAGGGCGGTCATGACGAAGTTCAGCCCCCAGACCAGCAGCGATGCGATCACGACAGTACGCGTGGTCGCACGCGAGACGTCTTCCGGCGTCGGCTGGGCCTGGTACCCCTGGAACAGGGCAGTAAAGGTCACGGCGATGCCAAAGATAAAGCTTTTAATCACGCCGTTCAGTACGTCAGCGCGCACATCGACGCCAGATTGCATCTGCGCCCAGAAAGAACCTTCATCCACGCCGATCAATTTCACGCCGACGAGATAGCCGCCCATCACGCCAACGGCCGAAAACACGGTCGCCAGCACCGGCATGGCGATCACGCCTGCCCAGAAACGCGGCGCCAGCACCCGTTGGACCGGATTAATCGCCATCATTTCCATGGCCGACAATTGCTCGCCCGCCTTCATGAGGCCGATCTGCGCCGTCAGCGAGGTGCCGGCGCGACCGGCAAACAGCAGCGCGGTGACGACCGGACCCAGTTCGCGCACGAGCGACAACGCGACCACCTGGCCCAGCATCTGCTCGGCGCCGTACTGGTTCAGCGTGTAGTAACCCTGCAGGCCCAGCACCATGCCGACGAACAGGCCCGACACGGCAATGATCACCAGCGAATAGTTACCGATGAAGTGAATCTGCTCGGAAATCAAACCCGGACGGCGGAATGCGCCTGGCGACACGCGCAGGATGCTGAGGAACGAGCGGATGGCAAAGCCGAGACCGGCCAGCCCTTCGCGCACGGTACAGCCGATGTAACCGAGGAAACGGGCGATCATGTGCGCGCTCCCAGGCCCAGGTCGTCGGCCAGCGTCTTGCCGGGATAATGGAACGGCACCGGGCCGTCTGGTTCGGCGTTGACGAACTGGCGCACGTACGGGTCGGTCGACACACGCAGTTCGGTCGGCGTGCCTTCTGCAACGATTTTGCCAGCGGACATGAAGTAGACGTAGTCGGCAATGGCGAAGCACTCTTTCACATCGTGCGAGACGAGGATCGAGGTCGAGCCGAGGGCGTCGTTCAGGTTGCGGATCAGGTTCGCGGTCACGCCCATCGAGATCGGGTCGAGGCCGGCGAACGGCTCGTCGTACATGATCAGTTCAGGGTCCAGCGCCACGGCGCGCGCGACGGCCACACGGCGCGCCATGCCGCCCGAAATCTCGGCCGGCTTGAGGCGGTGCGCATTGCGCAGGCCCACGGCGTTGAGCTTCATGAGCACGAGGTCGCGGATGAGTTCTTCGGGCAGGTCGGTGTGCTCGCGCAGCGGAAACGCCACGTTATCGAATACCGACAGGTCGGTAAACAGTGCGCCAAACTGGAACAGCATGCCCATGCGCCGGCGCAGGCGGTACAAGCCCTGCGTATCAAGGCTGTGCACGACTTCGCCGCCAATGCGGACTTCGCCACGCTGGGGGCGAATCTGGCCGCCGATGAGACGTAACACCGTCGTCTTGCCGCAACCGGACCCGCCCATGACAGCAATGAGCTTGCCACGTGGGAAATCCATGCGCAGATTCGACAGAATGGAACGCTCACCGTAAGCAAAATGCAGATCGCGGATTTCGACTAGGTTCGACACAGCATCATTTGAGGTTAGGGAATCCGGTATTGTAGTGCAGAAAGCTATTTACCCGCTTGGGGGACCCGATTTTACCCCCGGCAGACGACGTGACATTACAACACTAATAACTATGTGGTCAGCTATTTAACGTTGTAAGCAATTGTTTTTATTGGATTATGCATATATGACAATATTGCAATTCCTTGTTAGGAATCAAACTAATTGAAACATATTTACATAAGTCAAACTGGACACACCGCTTTATCCGACAACAGCGTGCCAGGCTATTTTGCACCGCAGCATCAATTGGGGATGGCTTTGCGAATTAGCAAGTGACAGTTTATAAATAGTTTGTCATGCAATTGTCGCCGGGTTGCAGGGGAGCCGGCGAAGATGGCGGCCGCATTGCACGGCCGCCATTCACTTGATGTCTTAGCGTGGCAAGACAGACGAACCCATCAGGAACTCGTCGACCGCACGCGCGCATTGACGGCCCTCGCGGATCGCCCATACCACCAGCGATTGTCCACGCCGCATGTCGCCCGCCGTAAACACCTTCGGGTTCGACGTCTGGTAGGCCAGGTCGCCCTCGGTGGTGGCGCGTGCATTGCCGCGTGGATCTTTCTGCACGCCGAAGGCGTCGAGCACCTGCTGCACGGGCGACACAAAGCCCATCGCCAGCAGCACCAGATCGGCTTTCAGTTCGAATTCGGAGTCCGGCACTTCCGTCATCTTGCCGTCCTTCCATTCGACGCGGCAGGCGATCAGCTTTTCCACCTTGCCGCCCTTGCCTTCCAGGCGCTTGGTCGCCACCGCCCAATCGCGCTCGCAGCCTTCTTCGTGCGACGACGAGGTGCGCAGGCGCGTCGGCCAGTAGGGCCAGACCAGCGGCTTGTTTTCGTGCTCCGGTGGCTGTGGCAGCAGTTCGAACTGGGTCACCGACGCCGCGCCGTGGCGGTTCGAGGTGCCGACGCAGTCCGAGCCGGTGTCGCCGCCGCCGATGACGATCACGTGCTTGCCGGTGGCTTTCAGCTGGTCCTTCAGCTTGTCGCCGGCATTGACACGGTTTTGCTGCGGCAGGAAGTCCATCGCAAAGTGCACTCCCTTGAGCTGGCGGCCCGGCACCGGCAGGTCGCGTGGCTGCTCGGCGCCGCCGGCCATGATGACGGCGTCGAATTCTTTTTCCAGGTCTTCCGGGAAGATGGTGTCGCGCGCCATATTGCTCACGCTCGCCGGGAAGTCCTTGCCGATCAACACACCGGTGCGGAACGTGACACCCTCGGCCTGCATCTGCTCGACGCGGCGGTCGATCAGGTCCTTTTCCATCTTGAAGTCGGGGATCCCGTAGCGCAGCAGGCCGCCCAGGCGATCGCTCTTTTCAAATACCGTCACGTCATGGCCGACCCGCGCCAGTTGCTGGGCCGCGGCCAGGCCGGCAGGCCCCGAACCGACGACGGCGACCTTGCGGCCCGTGCGCTGCTCGGGTGGCTGCGGCACCACCCAGCCGTGCTCCCAGCCGGTGTCGATGATCTTGCGCTCGATCGACTTGATGCCGACCGGGTCATCGTTGATCCCGAGCGTGCAGGCGGATTCGCACGGCGCCGGGCAGATGCGGCCGGTGAACTCGGGGAAGTTGTTCGTCGAGTGCAGGTTCTCAAGCGCGTGGCGGTAATTGCCATGGAAGACCAGGTCGTTCCAGTCCGGGATGATGTTGTTGACCGGGCAGCCCGTATTACAGAACGGGATGCCGCAATCCATGCAGCGCGCACCCTGCACCTTCGCCTGCGCGTCGGTCAGCGTGATGACGAATTCCTTGTAGTTCTTCAGACGCGCGACCGGTTCGAGATGATCCTCTTCCTGCCGTTCGAATTCCATGAAGCCGGTAATTTTGCCCACAATATTTTCCTTGGTCGTTGGTCCGCGGCTGCTTACGCGGCCTGATCGATCTTGTCGTTCGCTTCTTCCATGCTCGAGAAGTGCATTTCTTCGAGCGCGCGCTTGTAGTCGGTCGGGAACACCTTGACGAACTTGCTGCGGCTGTTGGCCCAGTCGTCGAGCAGGTTGCGCGCGCGCGTGCTGCCGGTGTACTTGAAGTGGCGCTCGATCAGGCGGCGCAGGATCGCTTCGTCCGACTCGCGCTCGCTGGTGCGCGACTGGCTGTGCCAGGCTGCCGGGTCGGTCTGGTCTTTCGACGCCAGCACCCGCTCGAGATTGACCATCGTCGTGTTGCAGCGCGCTTCGAATTCGCCCTTCGGGTCATACACGAAGGCGACACCGCCCGACATGCCGGCCGCGAAGTTGCGGCCCGTATCGCCCAGCACTGCCACCGTCCCGCCGGTCATGTACTCGCAACCGTGGTCGCCGCAGCCTTCGACGACGGCCGTGGCGCCCGAGTTGCGCACCGCGAAGCGCTCGCCGGCCACGCCGTTGAAGAAGGCTTCGCCCGAGATCGCGCCATACAGCACGGTGTTACCGACGATGATGTTGTCGACTGCCCAGCCACGGAACTCGGTGTTCGGCCGCACGATGATGCGCCCGCCCGACAGGCCCTTGCCAACGTAGTCGTTGCCTTCGCCGACCAGGTCCATCGTGATGCCGCCGGCCAGGAAGGCAGCAGCAGACTGGCCCGCCGTGCCTTGCAGCTGGATGTGGATCGTGTCGTCCGGCAGGCCGGCATGGCCGTAGCGCGTGGCGACTTCGCCCGACAGCATGGCGCCGACGGTGCGGTTCAGGTTCTTGACCGGCGAGATGAACGAGACGCGCTCGCCCTTTTCAAGGGCTGCCTTGGCTTGCGCGATCAGCTTGTGATCGAGCGCCTTATCCAGGCCATGGTCCTGGCCTTCGGTGTGGAACAGGGCGCGCTGGCTCTCGACTTTCGGCTGGTAGAAGATGTTCGAGAAGTCCAGGCCCTGCGCCTTCCAGTGCCCGATCGCCTTGGATTTGTCGAGCAGGTCGGCGCGGCCAATCAGTTCGTCATAGGTGCGGATACCCAGCTGCGCCATGATCTGGCGCGCTTCTTCGGCCACGAAGAAGAAGTAGTTCACCACGTGCTCGGGTTTGCCCTGGAATTTCGCGCGCAGCACCGGATCTTGCGTGGCCACGCCCACCGGGCAGGTATTCAGGTGGCACTTGCGCATCATGATGCAACCTTCGACCACGAGCGGCGCAGTGGCAAAGCCCACTTCGTCGGCGCCCAGCATCGCCGCGATGACGACGTCGCGGCCGGTGCGCATCTGGCCGTCGGCTTGCAGACGGATGCGGCTGCGCAAACCATTGAGCACCAGCGTCTGCTGGGTCTCGGCCAGGCCCAGCTCCCACGGCGTGCCGGCGTGCTTGACCGACGACAGGGGCGAGGCGCCCGTGCCGCCATCGTGGCCGGCCACGACGATGTGATCGGCCTTGGCTTTCGAGACACCGGCAGCAACCGTGCCGATGCCCACTTCCGAGACCAGCTTGACCGAGATCGAGGCGCGCGGGTTCACGTTTTTCAGGTCGTGGATCAGCTGGGCCAGATCTTCGATCGAATAGATGTCGTGGTGCGGCGGCGGCGAAATCAGGCCGACACCCGGCACCGAGAAACGCAGGGACGCGATGTACTCGGACACTTTATGGCCCGGCAGCTGGCCGCCTTCGCCCGGCTTGGCGCCCTGCGCCATCTTGATCTGGATCTGATCGGCCGAGTTCAGGTATTCGGCGGTGACGCCAAAGCGGCCCGACGCCACCTGCTTGATTTTTGAGCGCAGCGAGTCGCCGTCTTCGAGCGGGATGTCGACCACGACGCGGCCATCGCCCAGGCGCGAGGCCAGCGACTCGCCCTTCTTGATGGCGATGCCCTTGAATTCATTCATGTAGCGCGCCGGATCTTCGCCGCCCTCGCCCGTATTGCTCTTGCCGCCGATGCGGTTCATCGCGATGGCCAGCGTGGCGTGGGCTTCGGTGCTGATCGAGCCGAGCGACATGGCGCCGGTGGCAAAGCGCTTGACGATGTCCTTGGCCGATTCGACTTCTTCGATCGGGATCGCCTTGTCGCGGTCGATCTTGAATTCGAACAGGCCGCGCAGCGTCAGGTGACGGCGCGTCTGGTCGTTGATCAGCTGCGCGTATTCCTTATAGGTCGAGAAGTTGTTGGCACGGGTTGCGTGCTGCAGCTTGGCGATCGTGTCAGGCGTCCACAGGTGGTCTTCGCCGCGCACGCGGAAGGCGTACTCGCCGCCCACGTCCAGCGCATTGGCCAGCACCGGATCGGCGCCAAAGGCCAGCGCGTGCAGGCGCAGCGCTTCTTCGGCCACTTCGAACAGGCCGATGCCTTCGATGTTCGACGAGGTGCCCTTGAAGTACTTGTCGACCAGCGATTTGTTCAGGCCCACGGCCTCGAAGATCTGCGCGCCGCAGTACGACATGTAGGTGGAGATGCCCATCTTTGACATCACCTTCATCAGGCCCTTGCCGACGGCCTTGATGTAGTTGTAGCTGACCGTATCAAGCGACAATTCCTGCGGCAGGCCATGCGCCAGCTCGGCCAGCGTTTCGAGCGCCAGGTACGGGTGCACGGCTTCGGCGCCGTAGCCGGCCAGCAGCGCAAAGTGGTGCGTCTCGCGTGCCGAACCGGTTTCGATCACGAGGCCGGCGGAGGCGCGCAGGCCGCGCGCCACCAGGTGCTGGTGCACGCTCGACGTGGCCAACAGCGCAGGGATCGCGACCAGGTCGGGCGACATGCGGCGATCCGACACGATCAGGATGTTGTGGCCCGACTTGACGGCATCGACCGCTTCGGCGCACAGCGAGGCCAGCGACGCTTCGATGCCTTCCTTGCCCCAGGCGACCGGGTAGCAGATGTTCAGCTCATAGGCCTTGAACTTGCCGCCGGTATGCTGGCCGATATTGCGCAGGCGCGCCATGTCGTCGAAGTTCAGGATCGGCTGCGCGACCTCGAGGCGCATCGGCGGATTGACGTTGTTGGTGTCGAGGATGTTCGGCTTGGGGCCGATGAACGAAACCAGCGACATGACCATGCTTTCGCGGATCGGATCGATCGGCGGATTGGTCACCTGCGCGAACAGCTGCTTGAAGTAGTTATACAGCGGCTTGAGTTTGTTGGACGTGACGGCCAGTGGCGAATCGTTGCCCATCGAGCCGGTGGCTTCTTCGCCCAGCACCGCCATCGGCGCCATCAGGAACTTCAGGTCTTCCTGCGTGTAGCCGAACGCCTGCTGGCGGTCGAGCAGCGTCAGCGCCGGCTTTTCGCCCTGCGCATCCTTCGCGCGGCCGGCGGCCAGCTGCGATTCGGTCAGCTTGATTTCATTCAGTTTGATGCGCACCGACTTGATCCACGCCTTGTATGGCTTGGCGTTGGCGTAGGTGTCCTTCAGTTCCTTGTCGTCGATGATGCGACCCGCTTCGAGGTCGATCAGGAACATCTTGCCCGGCTGGAGGCGCCACTTCTTGACGATGCGCGATTCGGGAATCGGCAGCACGCCCGATTCGGACGCCATGACGACCAGGTCGTCCTCGGTGATGACGTAGCGCGCCGGGCGCAGGCCGTTGCGGTCGAGCGTACCGCCGATGTGGCGGCCGTCGGTGAAGGCCATCGCAGCCGGGCCGTCCCACGGCTCCATCATCGCGGCGTGGTATTCGTAGAAGGCGCGGCGGTTGTCGTCCATCGACGCGTGGTTCTCCCAGGCTTCCGGGATCATCATCATCATCGCCTGGGCGATCGGGTAGCCGGCCATGATCAGGAGTTCAAGCGCGTTGTCGAAGCAGGCGGTATCCGACTGGCCTTCATAGATCAGCGGGAACAGCTTGTTCAGGTCGTCGCCCAGCACGGCCGACTTGAGGATGCCTTCGCGCGCGCGGGTCCAGTTGAAGTTGCCCTTGACGGTATTGATCTCGCCGTTGTGGGCGATCAGGCGGTACGGGTGGGCCAGCGGCCACTCGGGGAAGGTGTTGGTCGAGAAGCGCTGGTGGACCAGGGCCAGCGCCGAGATGCAGCGCGGATCCTGCAGATCCTTGTAGAACACGCCCACCTGGTCGGCCAGCAGCAGGCCCTTGTAGACGACGGTGCGCGCCGACATCGACGGCACGAAGAACTCCTTGCCGTGCAGGAGTTTCAAGGCCTGGATCGCGTGACCGGACGATTTGCGGATGACGTACAGCTTACGCTCGAGTGCATCGGTGACCATAATGTCCGGACCGCGGCCGATGAAGATCTGGCGGATCACCGGCTCCTTGGCGCGCACGAACGGCGACATCGGCATCGTCGCATCGACCGGCACGTTGCGCCAGCCGAGGACGACCTGGCCTTCGATGCGCACGGCGCGCTCGATCTCCTGCTCGCAGGCGATGCGCGACGCATGCTCTTTCGGCAAGAACACCATGCCGACGCCGTACTCGCCCGGCGGGGGCAACTCGACGCCCTGGCGCGCCATCTCGTCGCGGTAGTACTGGTCCGGAATCTGGATCAGGATCCCCGCCCCGTCGCCCATCAGCGCATCGGCGCCCACGGCGCCCCGGTGGTCGAGGTTCTTCAGGATCAGCAGACCCTGTTCAACAATCGAATGACTCTTGTTGCCCTTGATATGGGCGATGAAGCCAACACCGCAAGCATCGTGTTCATTGGCGGGATCATACAAACCTTGGGCAATCATGCGACATTCTCCACATCTTTACGGGATCGAATGCCGAGAATAGTGCAATGCAAAATCCCCCGTCAACCTCAATAATTAGGGTCAGAGTCGAATTGTTTGACAACTTTTTGAGAAATCCAATAATTGGGGACAGAGTCATTCTGGTTTGTGGGCATGCTTATCATTGGAACCTAAGCCATTGATTCGTAAAGCATTTAGCCAATAAAAAACGGCACGAATAACCGTGCCGTGGTGTCGGGAATTGCGCTTTTTACGCTTGCGCGAGCGGTGGAAGGGGCGGATTAAACGGTCGGCCACGCTTGGCTGGCAGGATCTGGCGTTGTGTTTTTTGCTCGAGCTGGCTCTTGAAGGTGTCGGAACCCAGTGGCTTGTTTCGCAGGATCGAGCTGGTGATGAAATCGACCTCCTCGGATGACAGACCTTGCTGCACCATGTCGATATACGCCGCCTCGCGCTGGAATGGCGTGTTGCCCAGGGCCCAGAACAGGCTGTGATCGCTAACGAGCGTATCGAGGCGCGCCCCGGCGTGATGGGCATAGCTCGACCACGGATACTCCGCCGGGCCCGCCGACAACTGCGCGCGCACCGGATTGAGCTCGATGTAGCGGCTGCAGGTCATGAAATAGCGGTCCGAGTCGATCAGCGACGTGCGGAAGCGGCCTTCGAACAAGCCTCCGCTGCGCTCGTACTTATGGTTAAACCACGGAACATAGAGTCGGCCAACCTTCTGCATCATCAGCGCCAGGCCGGTGGCGTCACTGGGGGTTGCCAGCAAGTGCACATGGTTCGGCATCAGGACATAAGCGTGGATCGCCACGTCATAAAACCGCGCGCCTTCCTTGAGCCAGACGAGAAATCGCTGGTAATCCGCCTCTTCCCTGTAAATGATCTGGCGGTTATTGCCGCGTTGGATCACGTGGTGCGGTTGCTCGGGAACGATGAGTCGAGGTTGGCGTGCCATGGCGTCGGATGTGTGCGAAGAGCCCAAATTCTACAATGGAAAACGACTCTGTCCCTAATTAATCGCAAGCACCCTCAACATTGGCCTGACTCTGTCCCCAATTAATCAAGCTAGAACCCAGGCGCAATTTCTGCCAAGATTTTTTGTGCCAAAGTGAGTCATTCAGCCAATTGACCAAAGAAAATTGGCCAATAATTCGACTCTGACCCTAATTGTCTGAGTGGAAATTGGCCAATAATTCGACTCTGACCCTCATTGTGGGAGGGCAGAGGCGGCGGTCAGGAGAGGGTGAAGCCGGCGGAGAGGCTGTAGCCTTCGCCATAGGCGCTGCGCAGGGGGAGGTCCTGGCCGAGGCCGGAGCGGGCTTTCTTGCGCAGGCGGTAGACCAGCATGTCGACGCGGCGGCTGGCGTCCGGGTCGTCGCCCCCCATGCCGGCGACGATCACGTGACGCGGCACCGGGCGCGTGTTGATCGTCAGCAGGTGCAGGAAGTTGCATTCCTTTTCGGTCAGGTCGACGACCTTGCCCATCAGCTCGAGCTGGCGCGCGCTTACGCGCAGCATCCACTTGCTTGGTGCCGGTGCCGGATCCTGCGGGCGCACCCGGCGGTCGAGTGCCTCGATGTGGGCGGCCAGTTCCGGGAACTTGATCGGCTTGGTCAGATAATGGTCGGCGCCCAGGCGCAGGCCCAGGATGCGGTGGTCGAACGCTACCCGGCCCGTCAGTACCAGCAGCCCGATTTCCGGGTACAGCTGGCGCATGCGCGGGATGACATTGAAGCCATCTTCGTCTGGCAACCCGAGGTCGAGCACCACGACCGCAGCCGGCGTGCGCGTCAGCGCCGCCCACATCTCACTGGCGGTCCTGGCGATCGTGACGTCGTGGTCCAGCTCGTTCAGGAACTCGGCCATGTCGTCGGCGTATTCGCCATTGTCTTCAACTATCAGTATCTGCGTCATGCCTTTGCCATATTAGTCACCTGTCCGTCGTTGATACCGATGGTAGCGTTATCCACGCGGAAGCGCGGTCCCGATTATCACTGCTGAGGCTACCCGAAGCAAGGAGTTATTCCTCTATATCCTCTATAAGACCAGCGCCGGCATCCAGAGCCGGAACTCGGCGCCGGCGCCCTGCTGCCCCGCGGCCAGGCTCAATACGCCGCCGTGGACTTCGATGATCGAGCGCGCCATGTACAGCCCCAGGCCACTGCCCGGCAGCCCGGCGGCGTTGCGGCCGCGATACCCCTTGTCAAAGACCCGCGAGGCGTCGTCCGGCGGCACGCCCGCACCACAATCGAGTACGGCGATCTCGACCCCGCCGCCGCTGCGCCGCACGCGCACGGTGACGTCGCTGGCGGGCGGCGAAAACGCCAGCGCATTGTCGATCATGACCTTCAGCGCCAGCCGCAGGCCTTCCGGTTCGCCGCGCAGGATCGATTCGACATCCTCCAGCTGCAACACGGCCACGCGCCCGGCGGCGCGGATCTGGGCCGCGCCCGTCTCGACCAGTTCACCGACCGTGATCGTGTTGGGCTGGCGGGTGCGCCCGAGCGTGGCCATGCGGTCCGGCGACAGGTATTCGTCGAGCATCCCGATCAGGCGATCGACCGCGGCGCCAATCTTGCGGTAGCGGACACGCACCGATTCCTCGGCATGGCTGGAGGTCGCTTCCAGCCGCTGGATCGCGCCATCGATCGTCGCCAGCGGCGTACGGAATTCGTGATTGAGCATGCTGGCAAACCGCTTGTGTTCGCTGTCATGGCCGCGCCGGACCGACAGGTCACGCAACAGGCCGACCAGCGTGGAGGTGTCGTCCGGCGACACGATGGCCAGCGCTTCCAGCGCCAGCGGGCGGCGCTCGGCATCGAACAGATCGAATTCGCGCCGGTTGCGCACCCCCGGCGTGCCGGCTGCCGTCGTGCGCAACCACGCCGCCAGTGGCGCCAGCGGCGAGGCACTGTCGCCGTCGAGCGCGCCCTGCAACGTCCCGGCGTCATAGCCGCTGAGCGCGGCAAACGCCGGGCTCAGATAGCGCACGCTCCCCGCAGGCAGCGCAATGGCAAATGCCACATCATCGCCCAGTTCGGCGATCGTGCGCAGTTGCCGGGCCGTGAGCAGCTCATCCTTGTGATCAGGAGCCGGGATGGCAGACGCGGTGGCGGCAATCGGACTGGACTTCATTCGGACTCTTTCTTCACCAACAGTTACAAGCAAGATATTGACCAGCTAGTATATCTCGACCGTCACATTTTTGTGACATATTGCTCATGTGATGCAAAAAATGGTGCTACCGGCGAACCCGGACAGGGCACGCATCGCGGCTGCCATGCGGACTGCAAACGAAACAAATACGCCACATGGGCAGGGTTTGGGCGATAATTTCACTACCATGAACGATACCGCTACCCGCCCCCCACTCCCAGACCGGCTCTCGATCGATCCGAGCAGCCCTTTCCACAACCGTGACGTCTTCCAGCACGATGTCGGCATTCGCTTCAACGACAAGGACCGCACCGACGTCGAAGAGTATTGCATCAGCGAAGGCTGGATCAAGGTCGCCGCCGGCAAGACCCTCGACCGCAAAGGCCGCCCGATGCTGATCAAGCTGAAAGGCACAGTCGAAGCGTATTACGCCTAATCCTTCGGTCGATACAACAATGGCGGGCTTGCGAGCCCGCCATTTCTTTATCTATACCAGCGCCAGCTTGCGCAGCGCTTACTGGCGCTCCCGAACCGGTTACTCGGCCAGCGGCGCAAAGATCGCCTGCAGGTCTTCCTGCGTCAGTGCCATCTTCTGCGACTCGCCTTCGGACAGGATCGAGTGCGCCAGCTCCGACTTCTTCTGCTGCAGCAGCTGGATCTTTTCTTCCAGCGTGCCCTTGGCAATCAGCTTGTAGACGAACACCGGCTTGTCCTGCCCGATGCGCCAGGCGCGGTCGGTCGCCTGGTTCTCGGCCGCCGGATTCCACCACGGGTCGTAGTGGATCACGGTGTCGGCCGCCGTCAGGTTCAACCCGACGCCGCCCGCTTTCAGGCTGATCAGGAAGATCGGCACCGCGCCCTGCTGGAATGCGGCCACCTGCGCCGAGCGGTCGCGCGTCTCGCCGGTGAGCAGCGCATACGGGATCTTGCGCAGCGCGAGTTCTTCTTCGATCAGCGCCAGCATGCTGGTGAACTGCGAGAACACGAGGATCTTGCGGCCTTCGCCCAGCAGGTCTTCGACCATCTGCATCAGGTCAGTCAGCTTGGCCGACACCGCCGCCGTGTTCTTCTTGGACGGCATCGACTTGACCAGGCGCGGATCGCAGCACACCTGGCGCAGCTTGAGCAGCGCCTCGAGGATCACGATCTGGCTGCGCGCCACGCCCTTGCGGTCGATCTCGTCGCGCACCTTCTTGTCCATCGCCAGGCGTACCGTTTCGTACAGGTCGCGCTGCGGGCCGGACAACTCGATGCGGCGCACCATCTCGGTCTTTTGCGGCAGCTCTTTGGCCACATTGTCCTTCGTGCGGCGCAGCAGGAACGGCCGGATGCGACGATTGAGCAGCGTGCGGCGCACCGGATCGTCCTGGCGCTCGATCGGATGACGGAACTGGGTGTTGAAGGTCTTTTCGTCGCCCAGCAGGCCCGGGATCAGGAAGTGGAACTGCGACCACAGCTCGCCCAGGTGATTTTCAAGGGGCGTACCGGACAGGCACAGGCGGTGGCTGGCGTCGAGCGAGCCGGCCGTCTGCGCTGCCTTGGAACGGGTGTTCTTGATGTAATGCGATTCGTCCAGGATCACCAGGTGATAGTGGTGCTTGCGCAGTTCTTCTTCGTCGCGCGGCAGCAGCGCGTAGGTGGTCAGCACGATGTCGGCGCCGTCGATCTGGTCGAACGACTCCATCCGCTCCTTGCCCTGCAACAGCAGCACTTTCAGGCTCGGGGCAAAGCGCGCGGCTTCGTCAAACCAGTTGGCCATCAGGCTCGTTGGCGCAATCACCAGCGCGGGACTCGTCAAACGGCCCGCTTCTTTTTCGACCAGGATGTGCGCCAGCGTCTGCACGGTCTTGCCCAGGCCCATATCGTCGGCCAGGATGCCGCCCAGGTCATACTCGCGCAGGAACTGCATCCACGCCAGGCCATCGAGCTGGTAGTCGCGCAAGGTCGCCTGCAGGCCGGCCGGGGCCTCGACTTTTTTCACGGCGCCGAACTGGCTCAGTTTGCGGCCGGTCTCGCGCAGGCGCTCGCCGCCCGTCCATTGCAGGTCGACGCCGCGCGCCAGTTCTTCGAGCCGCGCTGCATCCAGCGTCGACAGGCGCAGGCGCGCCTTGATCTTGTCATTGAAATACAGCTCGCCCAGCGTGGCGAGGATGGGCTTGAGGCGGCTCCATGGCAACGCCACGCGCTCGCCATCGGGCAGCACGGCCAGCATCTGGTCGGCCTCGCCATGGGCGGCCAGCACGCTCGGATCGAATTCGAGCGGCGCGCTGCGAATCAGTTGCACCAGCACCGGCAGCAGCGGCACGCGCTTCTTGGCCACCACGATGCCCAGCTCCAGTTCGAACCAGGCATTGCCTGCTTCCGCCGGTTCGTCGATGTCGGCGTACCAGTCTTCGACCGGCACCACGTCGTAGCGGTACTTGGCCGATTTTTGCAGGTGCCAGCCGGCGTCGGACAGCGCATCGACCGACTGCTCGGCAAAGCGCAGCCAGTGCGCCTGGCTCTCGAGCTGCAGCGCGCCGGCCATCACGTTCAGCGGCGCCGTGGCCGGCTTGCGGAAACCGATCTCGCCCAGCTTGTCGAGCGCGTCGCTTTCGAGCTTGGGATCGCGCTCGATGATTTCGGTGAGGTCGCCCACCTGGCGCACGACGCGCTGCGACGGATCGAACGAGACGCGCTGGCCGTCGTAATCGAAGGCCAGCACGGCGAAGTCCTGCCAGCGCGCGGCGCTGCCGTCGGCCAGCTGCACCGCATCGAGCAGCAGGTGCGGTATTGGTTTTACATCATTGCGCAGCCGCTGCGTAAGCGGCTGCGGCAGCGGCATCAGTTGCTGCAGGCCGTGCGCGAGCAGCAGCTGCGAGACGCGTTTCTTGTCGGTGCCGGTCAGCGTGGGCGCCTGCGCCACGAGCGCCTGCAGTTCGGCCAGCGAAATGTCGATGCCGCCGCGATTGAGGTCCAGCGGCCCGCACGACAGATTGTCGATGTACCACGGCGGATCGGTCGGCAGCATGTAGTCGATCTGGTCGGCAGCGCTGTGCGCGGCTGCGCCGCCTACAGGTTCGACCGACCAGCCGAGTTTTGCGACGCGGCCTTCGTCGCGCCAGGCCAGGCTGGCCAGGCGGGTCGGGCCGCACTGCAGCGGGTAGACCAGGCCACCGGCCATGTCGGCCCACGAGTTCGCCCACAGCAGCTTGCCCTGCTCGAGCAGCATCTGCAGCAGGATCGCGCCGACCTTGCCTTTCGGTTCCGTGGCGCTGGTGCCTTGCGCCGACCCGCTGCGCATGGCGATGAAAAAGCGCACCAGGTCGATGTCGTCACCTTCGAGATACGCGGGCGGCGCCGACAGCAACGAAAAGACTTCGCTGACGGGACTGGCCGCGGCCACGTCGCCGTTGGGCCGCAGGCGCGCCTTGCACAGGCACAGCGCCACGTGGCGTCCACCGCTGGTGGGGGCCATCACGTAGACGAACTTGTATTGCGCGGCCTTCGGGTCGACCACTTCGTCGGTCAGCTTCGGTTGCGGATGCGCCGCTGCCTCGACCCGCTGCAGCCAGCTCACCACCGGCGCCGGCAGTGCCGGAGAGCGTGCGGGCGTGCGGGCGGATGGGGCGTCGCTGGCTTTCTCGCGAAGATAATCGACTGTTGTCATTGGGTCTCGTGGCAGGGTATAAAAAACGGCAATAACAACTATTATCTCGCATACGAACACTTCCGATTTGTTCGTAATCGCACCTTGCGGACAAATGGTGCGCGCACGCAACGCGTGTGTCTTCTGCCAACCGACTGTTCTCTCATGTTCGTGTGACGCTGTCAAGACTGGCGTATCGGCGTTGTTTGCGTATCATTGACCGCTTGGTCCACGATCCCCGCTTCACCACTGCCTATGCTGCCATCCATCGAACAACGCCTCGCCAAAGAACTCGCCGCCAGGCCAGCCCAGGTGGCTGCCGCCATCGCCCTGCTCGATGAAGGCGCCACCGTGCCGTTCATCGCGCGCTACCGCAAGGAAGCCACCGGCGGCCTGGATGACATCCAGCTGCGCCTGCTCGAAGAACGCTTGCGCTACCTGCGCGAGCTGGAAGACCGGCGCGCCTCGATCATCGCGTCGATCACGGAGCAGAACAAGATGACGCCGGCGCTGCTGGAATCGATCGCGCTGGCCGAGGATAAAACGCGTCTCGAAGACCTGTACCTGCCGTACAAGCAGAAGCGCCGCACGAAAGCCCAGATCGCGATCGAGGCGGGCCTCGCGCCACTCGCCGACAGCTTGCTGGCCGACCCGCAGCAGGATCCCGAGGCCATCGCGAAAGGCTACCTGCGCGACGCGTTCACCAACGCCGATGGCGGCGCCAACCCTGGTGTGCCTGACACCAAGGCGGCGCTCGATGGCGCGCGCCAGATCCTGATGGAGCGCTTTGCCGAAGACGCCGCGCTGCTGCAGACGCTGCGCGAGTACGTGCAGGAACACGGCGTCGTCGAATCGAAGGTCGTCGCCGGCAAACAGGACGAAGGCGAAAAATTCGCCGACTATTTCGACTACAGCGAGCCACTGGCCGCGGTGCCGTCGCACCGCGCGCTGGCGCTCCTGCGCGGGCGCCGCGAAGGCATGCTGGACGTGGCGCTGCGGCTGGATTCCGAGCCCGAAAAACCGAAGTGGGACGCACCCCTCAATCCGTGCGAAGGCCGCATCGCGGCGCGCTTCGGCATCAAGGCGCAGGGCCGCCCGGCCGACAAATGGCTTCTCGATACGGCGCGCTGGACCTGGCGCGTGAAAAGCTTCATGCACCTGGACACCGAGTTGATGGGCGCCTTGCGTGACAAGGCCGAACTCGATGCGATCGGCGTCTTCGCGCGCAACCTGAAAGCCCTGCTGCTGGCCGCGCCGGCCGGCCCGCGCGCGACGATGGGGCTCGACCCCGGCCTGCGCACCGGCGTGAAGGTCGCCGTGGTCGACGCCACCGGCAAGGTGGTCGATACCGCAACGGTCTACCCGCACCAGCCGCGCAACGACTGGGATGGCGCGCTGCACACGCTTGGCCTGCTGGCGGCGAAACACAATGTGTCGCTGGTCTCGATCGGCAACGGCACCGGCTCGCGCGAGACCGACAAGCTGGCGCAGGATCTGATCAAGCAGCAGCCCGACCTGAAGCTGACGAAAATCGTCGTTTCGGAAGCCGGCGCGTCGGTGTATTCGGCGTCCGAATTCGCCTCGCGCGAATTGCCTGACATGGACGTGTCGCTGCGCGGCGCGGTCTCGATTGCGCGCCGCCTGCAGGATCCGCTGGCCGAACTGGTCAAGATCGATCCGAAGTCGATCGGCGTGGGCCAGTACCAGCACGACGTGTCGCAGAGCCAGCTGGCGCGCTCGCTCGACGCCGTGGTCGAGGATTGCGTGAATGCTGTCGGCGTGGACGTGAACACCGCGTCGGCGCCGCTGCTGGCGCGCGTGTCCGGCCTGTCGTCCACGGTGGCGCAGGGCATCGTCGCGTACCGCGACACGCACGGTGCATTCGCATCGCGCGCGGCGCTCAAGAAAGTGCCGCGCCTGGGCGAGAAGACCTTCGAACAGGCAGCGGGCTTTTTGCGCGTGATGAACAGCGCCAACCCGCTGGACGCGTCGGCCGTGCACCCGGAATCGTACCCGCTCGTCGAAAAAATCCTGCTCGACGTCAAGCGCGACATGAAAGCCATGATCGGCGACGGCGCACTCATTAAAAGCCTGAATCCGGCGAAGTATGCGGACGACAAGTTCGGCGTCCCGACCATCACCGATATCCTGAAGGAGCTGGAAAAGCCGGGCCGCGATCCACGGCCCGAATTCACCACGGCGACCTTCAAGGATGGCGTCGAGCAGATCTCGGACCTGCGTCCGGACATGATCCTGGAAGGCGTGGTCACCAACGTCGCCGCCTTCGGTGCGTTCGTCGACATCGGCGTGCACCAGGACGGCCTGGTGCACATCTCGGCGCTGTCGAACACGTTCGTGAAAGACCCGCACACGGTCGTCAAGGCCGGTCAGGTGGTCAAAGTCAAGGTGCTGGAAGTGGACCCGAAGCGCAAGCGCATCGCGCTGACGATGCGCCTGACGGACAGCGCGCCGCAACCGGGCGCGCAGCCTGCGCAGCGTCCCGACCGCAACGACGCCAAACGCGTGCAGCAGCACCAGCGCCAGGAACGCGCGGCGGCGCCGGCGAGTGGCGCGATGGCCGATGCCTTTGCCAAGCTGCGCAAATAACGGGCAGCCAATGCTGCGCCTGGTCCACGTCGATCCCGACCACGCCGACGCGCGGCGCATTGTTGCAGAACTCGATACGGCGCTGGCGGCAATCACGGGCGAGAGCGGCGCGGCCTCGTTCGATCCGCAGGATTGTCGGGGCGCGGGCGCCTGCTTCGTGCTGGCTTACGATGCACAAGGCAGCGCAGTCGGTTGCGGCGCCGTGCGCGCGCTGGCGGGCGAGATCGGGGAACTCAAACGGATGTATGCGCGGCCCGGCAGCGGCGCCGGCGCGCACCTGCTGGCGGAACTCGAGCGGCACGCCGCGGCATGCGGCTACCGCCAGTTATGGCTATCGACGCGACGCGTGAATGCGCGCGCGGTGGCGTTCTACGAGCGCCACGGCTACGCGCTGGTGGCGCCGTACGGCCGGTATGTCGGCCGCGCGGCATCGGTCTGTCTCGGCCGGCGCCTGCCCTGACACTGTTGCCTCAGCTGTGCTTGATCAGGATGCCGATCAGGTAGACGCCCAGGCAGCCAAAGCCGATCAGCAGCATCTTGTGCTGCGGGATCGCCGGCGCGCCCGTCTTCTTGATGTGCATTGCGTCGCGCACCAGCAGCAGCGCGTAGATCAGCGCGGCGATGCCCGACAGGATGTCTCCCGGGCTCGGGCGCGTGAATCCCGTGTAGATATTCAGGATGCCGGGAATGCCCAGCAGGGCGGCGATCACGAGGTTCGCGTTCGGCGATGGTACGCGGCGGCGGGGTTGCTGCATCGGGTGCTCCGGTGGATGGTGACAAACGGCGCGATCATACCGCAATGCCGGGCGCCGGCACTGACGGCGCGCGAAGGCGCTCAGGCGAACAGCGTCGTGTTGCGCAGCACGAGCTTGATCAGGAAGCAGCCGGCGAAGGCGCCGAAGCAGATGAAACCGATCAGCGTGACGCGCGGCGAGGTCAGCAGCGCCAGCCGGCCGGCGCGCCGCTGCAGCGCGCACCAGGCCAGGAACAGCGCCATCATCAAAGGGCCGATCTGGACGAAGACGTCGACCGCGCGGCCGCTTCTCAAGGCATTGGCGCCGTCATACAGCGCCGGCAAACCCAGCAGCGCGGCAAAAACCCACAGGGCCGCGATGGGCAAGGTAGCGAACGTGTTCTTCATCGTGTTTCCCGTCATCTTGAATCGAGGCATGATACTGCAGCGTCGTAACGGCAGGCGATGCTGTCAACGTGGAATTCTTATAGAATGACGCCATCTACCTAATCCTCTCCAAAAGGCACACATCAAATGAGCGACGTTCAAACCTGGATCAAAGACACCGTGACCTCGACCCCGGTCGTGCTGTTCATGAAAGGCACTGCCCAGTTCCCACAGTGCGGCTTTTCCGGCCGTGCCATCCAGCTGCTGAAAGCATGCGGCGTCGACAACGTTGCCACCGTCAACGTGCTGGACGATGCTGAAGTGCGTCAGGGTATCAAGGACTACTCGAACTGGCCAACCGTGCCGCAGCTGTACGTGAACGGCGAGTTCATCGGTGGCACCGACATCATGAACGAGATGTACGAATCCGGCGAACTGCAGACCCTGCTGAAAAACGGCTGATTGCATGGCTGATCGTCCGCGCCGCATTGTCGTTGCCCTCACCGGCGCGACCGGCGCAACCTATGGCGTGCAGTTGCTCAAGCGGCTGCACGCAACGGCCGGCATCGAAAGTCACCTGATCATTTCCGATGCCGCCACGCTGACGCTGCACCAGGAACTCGACCTGCAGCGCCGGGACGTCGAAGCGCTGGCCCACGTGGTGCATCGCAACCGCGATATCGGCGCATCCATTGCCAGCGGGTCGTACCAGGTCGACGCCATGGTCGTTGCACCCTGCTCGATGAAGACGCTGGCCGCCGTGGCCCACGGTTTCTCGGACAACCTCGTCACGCGCGCTGCCGACGTGATCCTGAAGGAACGCCGGCGCCTGGTGCTGATGGTGCGCGAAACCCCGTTCAACCTGGCCCACTTGCGCAATATGACGTCGGTGACCGAGATGGGCGGCATCATCTTCCCGCCCCTGCCCAGTTTTTACCACCGGCCTGCAACGATCGCGGACATGGTCGAGCACACGGTAGACCGTGTCATGGACTTGCTGGGGATAGAAAATGACCAGGCCGCGCGCTGGGGCGGCATGAAGGGTGAACAGAACGACAGGCCAGAGTAACCGGCATGCCGGCTTGCGCCGGCATGGGTTGCATCAGCGTTTGTCGTCGTAACGGTTGTCTTCGGACTTTTTCAAGTCACGCGCTTCTTCGAGCATTCGCCGCCGGGCGTTGCGTTCTCGCATCAGTTCAGCATGACGCGCTGCCGTCATCGGCGGCACCGTCATCAAATCCTTGAGCTGGGCGGTATTGGCGTAGTTGTTTCGCATGCGTCAGCTGCTCCTGGGTGAACCTGAAACGGTGGCGGAAACCGCTACCACCTGATCAGATTATGGACCAGACCAGCCCTTTTGTACTGTTCTGCACGACAAAAGTGCAAACCAGCAATAACGCTACTGCGATGGCCGTTTACTTGGCGTCCGGCTTCGTGTGATTCACACGCACCAGCATGCGGATGAACTCGCGCGCCAGCTGGCGGTGGTGTTCATCGAGGCGCTGGAGGTCGGCGATCAGCTTGACGTCGGCCGATTCGAAGCGCGCGCCGCCGGCACCGGCGTCGCCGGCAGCCTGCTCGGCGCCACCGAAGCGCAACCAGTCAGCAGGCACGCCCAGCCACTGGGCGATCATGCGCAGTTTTTCCTGGGTTGGAATCGCTTCGCCGACCAGCCACTTGCGGGCGGCATGGACCGTGATCGGGCGACCTTCGAAGCGGATATTGAATTCTCGCGCCAGACGCGTAGGGCTGTCCGGGGAGTAGTGTGCGTTCTTCAGAGCATGCTGGAGGCGTTCGCTGAAGCTCTCCCGTTCGTTTGTTGAATTCATTGTGATACTTGTTGTTAGACAGAGGACGGTTTTTCAGACGAGAAACCTCATCTGTAGACTATACAACTAAAAAGTAACAAAGATGTGGTTTTTTAATAGTTTTACACGCGATTTGTCGAATTCCCAACAGCAATTCTCACAAGAACGCTTGGTATCGAAAATCGGATTAACTGAAATGAAACAACTACGTACCATTACTTAGAACGGTATGAGAGAACACATGGCCTGTTTAGTATGTATCCGATGGTGACATATCGGATGTTAGTTTTGCGTGAAAAGTAACACCCCATCCGCGCCTGCGATCCTGGTCAACTGGCCTTCATACCAGAGCTTGTGCAAATGCGCGAGCGCTTCGCCCAGCGCAAAACTGAGCTGGTGCGCATCGAGCGGGCGCCGGAACATGATGGGCACGATGTCCGCTGCCGATTGCGGCGCCGCGCAGGCCGCAAGCACCTCGGCCAGCCGTTCTACATGGTGCTCGCGTAATTGCCGGATACGTGTGTGCAGCCCGCGAAACGGCTTGCCATGGGAGGGTAGCACCAGTACATCGTCGGGCAGGTCGGCAAACTTGCCGAGCGAGTCCAGATACAGTTGCAGCGGATTGCCATCTGGCTCCACAGCGAATACCGAGACATTCGTCGAAATCCGTGGCAGGACCATATCGCCCGACACCAGGATATTCAGACTGGCGCAGTACAGCGAGGCGTGTTCCGGCGAGTGCCCGAAACCAGTGATCACGCGCCACAATTGACCGCCAATTGTGACATTTTGCTGATCCTGCAACCGGGTATAGGCCAGTGGCACGCTCGGCACCAGTGACGGATAGTAGTTGCGGCGGCTGCCCATCTGATCCAGCATCGCCGCATCGCGCAAGCCGTGGCGCTCGAAGTGAGGGATCGCCGACGGGCCGTCCACGCCCGGCAAAGCGGCCGCCATCATGCGCATGAAGCCGAATTCGCCCGTCGTGGTCCAGAACGGCGCGCCGAAGCGTTCGCACAGCCAGCCAGCGAGCCCGACGTGATCGGGGTGGCAGTGGGTGGCGATGACGCGCACCAGCGCCTGCCCGTCCAGGCCCCGGGCCAACAGCTGTTCCCAGGCGGCGCGGGTGGCGTCGGTTCCGGCGCCGGTGTCAATCAGGCTCCAGCCGGCGCCCGTTGCACCGCCCTGGTCCGCGTCGTCGTGCAGCAGCCACAGGTTGACATGGTCCAGTGCAAATGGCAGCGGCATGCGCGCCCAGCGCAGGCCCGGGACGAGCTCGAGCGCCTCGCCCGGTACCGGGATCGTCTCGCCAAACGCATACGACAGTTGGGATTCAAGCGCATTCATGCAAATCTTTCCTTTTCTGGCGGAACGGCGGGCGCGCTACAATACGACGCAACGGCAATTTACGTTAACGGAAGTTACTGCTTGTTTCGATTTTACGCGATTTTTGGTTATTTCCCAACCGCTACAGAACCCCATGCCGACCACCTACACCATCGCCGAACTGGCGCGCGAATTCGACATTACTGCACGGGCCATCCGTTTCTATGAAGACCAGGGCCTGCTCAGCCCGAAACGCGAAGGCGTCGGCGGCCGCAACCGCGTGTACACACCACGTGACCGGACCCGCCTGAAACTGACCCTGCGCGGCAAGCGCCTGGGTTTGACGCTGTCCGAGATCAAGAGCATCGTCGACATGTACGAGTCGCCCAAGGACACGCAGGCGCAGATCGACCGCTTCCTCGCCGTGCTGGGCCAGCAGCGCGTGACGCTCGAACAGCAGCGCGCCGACATCGAGATGGCGCTGGAAGAAATCGTCGCCCATGAAGACGAATGCCGTCGCCTGCTGGGCGGCACGCATGGCAACGGCGACGGTGAAGCCGGCCGCGACGCTGCCTGAGTCTGCGGGCGAAACGGGCGCTGACCACTTGTCGGCGCCTTTTTTTGCCTGCTGATTGACGTTTACGTTAACGTAACACGCGAGTATGATTGACGCGCACCCTTTCTCAATTTTCCACCCACTGTTCACCGCGAGGACGACATGCTGCACCTTCCAGGCCTGACTTTTGACCATGGCGACGACATCGCCGCGCTGCGCGAAGCCGTCCAGCAATTCGCCGCCAGCGAAATCGCGCCGCGCGCGGCCGAGATCGACCGCAGCGACCAGTTCCCGATGGACTTGTGGAAGAAGATGGGCGAACTCGGCCTGCTGGGCATCACCGTGGGCGAGGAATACGGCGGCGCGAACATGGGCTACCTGGCCCACATCGTGGCGATGGAAGAAATCTCGCGCGCGTCGGCCTCGGTCGGCCTGTCGTACGGCGCCCACTCGAACCTGTGCGTCAACCAGATCAAGCGCAACGGCACCGAAGCGCAGAAGCAGCGCTACCTGCCCAAGTTGATTTCGGGCGAGCACATCGGCGCGCTGGCGATGTCCGAGCCAAACGCCGGCTCGGACGTGGTCAGCATGCGCCTGCGCGCGGAGCTCAAAGGCGACCGCTACGTGCTGAACGGCACCAAGATGTGGATCACCAACGGCCCCGACGCCGATACGCTGGTCGTCTACGCCAAGACCGACCTTGATGCAGGCGCGCGCGGCATGACCGCGTTCCTGATCGAAAAAGGTTTTAAAGGCTTTTCGATCGCGCAAAAGCTCGACAAGCTGGGGATGCGCGGTTCGCACACGGGCGAGCTGGTGTTCCAGGATTGCGAAGTGCCGCTCGAGAACGTGCTGGGAGGCGTCGGCAAGGGCGTCAATGTCCTGATGTCGGGCCTGGACTTCGAGCGCACCGTGCTGTCGGGCGGCCCGCTAGGCATCATGTCGGCCTGCATGGACGTCGTGGTGCCGTACATCCACGACCGCAAGCAGTTCGGCCAGGCCATCGGTGAATTCCAGCTCATGCAGGGCAAGATCGCCGACATGTACTCGACCATGATGGCCTGCCGCGCCTATGTGTATGCAGTCGGCCAGGCCTGCGACCGCGCCACGGGGCCGGAGCAGATCCGCGCCTTGCGCAAGGACGCCGCCGGCGCCATCCTGTACAGCGCCGAAAAAGCCACGTGGATGGCCGGCGAAGCGATCCAGACGCTGGGCGGCAATGGCTACATCAACGAATACCCGGTCGGCCGCCTGTGGCGCGACGCCAAGCTGTACGAAATCGGCGCCGGCACCAGCGAGATCCGCCGCATGCTGATCGGCCGCGAGCTGTTCGGCGAGACCATGTAATCCTTTCCAATTCGGAGACCCATACCATGAACGATCCAGTCGTTATCGTCGGCGCCGCGCGCACCCCGATGGGCGCCTTCCAGGGCGATTTTTCCAGCAAGACCGCCAGTGACCTGGGCGCCGTTGCGATCCAGGCCGCCGTGCAGCGCGCCGGCGTCGATCCTGCCGCCGTCGAACACGTCTACTTCGGCAACTGCCTGATGGCTGGCCAGGGCCAGGCCCCGGCGCGCCAGGCGCTGCTCAAGGCCGGCCTGCCGATGTCCACCGGCGCCGTGACGCTCTCCAAGATGTGCGGCTCGGCGATGCAGGCGGCCATCTTCGCGCACGACCAGCTGGTGGCCGGCAGCGCCGACGTCGTCGTTGCCGGCGGCATGGAATCGATGACCGGCGCGCCGTACCTGATCCCGAAGGCGCGCGGCGGCTACCGCATCGGCCACGCGCCGATGTTCGACCACATGATGCTCGACGGCCTGGAAGACGCCTACTCGCGCAACGAAAAAACGGGTGAAGGCCGCTCGATGGGCACCTTCGCCGAAGAGTGCGTGGCCAGCTACGGCTTCACGCGCGAAGAGCAGGATAATTTCGCGATCGCCTCGGTAAAGCGCGCGCAGGCTGCCGCCACCGACGGCGGTTTTGACTGGGAAATCGCACCCGTCACCGTCACCAGCCGCGCCGGCGACACCGTCATCGCCAAGGACGAAGGCCCGCTCAAGGCCAAGATCGACAAGATCCCGTCATTGAAGCCCGCATTCAAGAAGGATGGCACCGTCACGGCAGCGTCGTCGTCGTCGATCAACGATGGCGCGGCCGCGCTCGTGATGATGCGCGAATCGACCGCCAAAGAACTGGGCCTGACGCCGATCGCGCGCGTGCTCGGTCACGCCACCCATGCGCAGGAACCGAACCTGTTTACCACCGCCCCGATCGGCGCGATGCAGAAGCTGTTCAAGAAAACCGGCTGGACGGCGGGCGACGTCGACCTGTACGAGATCAACGAAGCGTTTGCCGCGGTGCCGATGGCCGCGATGCGCGACCTGGGCATCCCGCACGAGAAGGTCAATGTGCACGGCGGCGCCTGCGCACTGGGCCACCCGATCGGCGCATCCGGTGCGCGCATCGTCGTCACGCTGCTGGGCGCGCTCAAGCGCACGGGCGGCAAGCGCGGTGTGGCGGCGCTGTGCATCGGCGGCGGCGAGGCCACGGCGATGGCGATCGAGCTGGTGTAAACCGGCCCGCACGGTGCGCTGCAACGATGAACAAAGCATGCGACTATTGAAGGTCTGTCGTTACCAACCCTTCACAAGGAGTGCAGCATGCCCACCGTATTGATCGTCGGCGCCTCGCGCGGCATTGGCCATGAAATGGCCGCCCAATATCACCAGGATGGCTGGCGCGTCATCGCCACCGCACGCAAGCAGGAAGACTGCGATGGCCTCGTCGCGCTGGGCGCCGAAGCGCACCAGCTCGACGTGCTCGATGCCGAATCGATCGCGGCGCTGGCCTGGCGCCTGGACGACGAAAAGATCGACAGCGCCTGGCTGGTGGCCGGCGTGTATGGCCCGGCCCACGGGAGTTTCCCGACCGGCCCGGAATTCGACACCGTCATGCACACCAATGTGCTCTCGGCGATGCGCCTGATCCCGGTGGTCGCGCCCCTGCTGGCCGACTCAAAAGGCAAGCTGGCGGTGCTGTCGTCGCGCATGGGCTCCATTGGCGAGCGCTCGGGCACCGATGGCACGCTGTACCGCGCCAGCAAGGCGGCGCTGAACTCAGTACTCAAGGATGCGTCGATCACCTACGGCGCGCAAGGCGTGACCTGCATCGCCTTCCATCCGGGCTGGGTCCAGACCGACATGGGCGGCAGCGGCGCAGCGCTCACCGTGCAGGACAGCGTGCGCGATCTGCGCGCCACGCTGGCCAAAGTCGATGCGGGCGCCAATGGCAGTTTCCTGAACCACGACGGCGAGCCGATCGCCTGGTAACACACGATAACGAGACCCCATGATCCTGTCCGACGAACACCAGATGATCCGTGACGCCCTGCGCAGCTTTGCCCAGGAGCGCCTGGTCCCCAACGCTGCGCGCTGGGACCGTGACCACCATTTCCCGCGCGAAGAATTGCAGGAACTGGCCGCGCTGGGCGCCTTCGGTGTGGCGGTGCCGGAGCAGTATGGCGGCGCCGGCCTGGATTATGTGGCGCTCGCGCTGGTACTCGAAGAAATCGCGGCCGGTGATGGCGGCATCTCCACCATCATCTCGGTCAACAACTGCCCCGTGTGCAGCATCGCGATGATGTATGCGAGCGAAGCGCAGAAGCAGCAGTGGCTGCGGCCCCTGGCGCAGGGCGAGCTGCTGGGCGCATTCGCGCTGACCGAGCCGCACACCGGCAGCGACGCCGCGGCGCTGCGCACGACCGCCACGCGCGATGGCGAGCATTACGTCATCAACGGCACCAAGCAGTTCATCACCAGCGGCAAGTACGGCGACGTGGCAATCGTCATGGCCGTCACCGACAAGGCGGCCGGCAAGAAAGGTATCAGCGCGTTCTGGGTGCCGACCAACACGCCAGGCTACATCGTGGCCGGCGTCGAACACAAGATGGGCCAGCACTCGTCGGACACGGCGCAGATCGTGTTCGAGAATTGCCGTGTTCCGGTTGAAAACCTGATCGGCGAAGAAGGCATGGGCTACAAGATCGCGCTGTCCGGCCTGGAGGGCGGGCGCATCGGCATTGCGTCGCAGGCAGTCGGCATGGCGCGCGCTGCGTACGAAGCGGCGCTGGCGTACGCGAAGGACCGCGAAAGCTTCGGCAAGGCGATCTTCGAGCACCAGGCGGTGCAGTTCCGCCTGGCCGAGATGGCGATGAAGATCGAGGCCGCGCGCCAGCTGATCCTGCATGCGGCGTCGATGAAGGATGCCGGCCTGCCCTGCCTGAAAGAAGCGGCGATGGCCAAGCTGTTCGCGTCCGAAATGGCCGAGCGCGTGGTGTCCGATGCGATGCAGGTCTTCGGCGGCTACGGGTATGTCGCCGACTTCCCCGTTGAACGCATCTACCGCGATGTACGCGTGTGCCAGATCTACGAAGGCACCAGCGACATCCAGAAGATCCTGATCGCCCGCGCCCTGTGAACGGGCCCCTGACCCTGCAGGCACTGGTGCTGGAACAGCTGCCGCAGCTGTTCATGTACCTGGACGACCAGCTGCAGGAAAACGGCCGCGGCGCCGTGCCGCTGTTCCAGCCAGTCTCGCGCGGGCAGTCGCGCCTGCCACCCGACAAGGCGGCCTCGTTTGCCGCCAGTTTTACCGTGCCGTTCGGCCAGCCGCGCTGGCGCCGCATGTGGCTCGCGCTCGACGCCCGGGGCGCGATCGCCGGCCACGTCGACCTGCGCGCGCGGCCCGAAATCGCCGCCGCCCACCGCGCGCTGCTGGGCATGGGCGTGCACCGCGATTACCGCCGCGCAGGACTGGGCCGCCAGCTGGTCGAGCACGCGCTGGCATGGGCCAGCGTCACGCCACCACTCGAATGGGTCGATCTGGATGTCCTGTCAGGCAATCTGGCAGCGCGCCGGCTGTACGAGCGCGCCGGGTTCGTCGTCACCGGCGAGGTGCACGACCTGTACCGGATCGATGGCGAGTCGCATGGCTCGGTGACGATGAGCCGGCGCCTGCGATAAGCATCTACGTCACGGCGGCTTCCAGCAGCGTGATCGTCTGCGCCTGCGTATCGAGCCTCGCCCGCACCCCCATGGGCAGCGTGAACTGGTTGCGGATATGCCCGATCGAATAGCCGCTGACTGCCGGAATGACCAGCGGATGCAGGTGCAGCGCCAGCGTGCGTTCGAGCGTGAGCGACACGTCTTCATGTTCGGGCCCGCAGTTCTGGCAAATCCCCACCACCAGCGCGGCCGCATTGGCAAAGCCGCCGGCCAGGTCGAGCTGCGTCATCCAGCGGTCGATCCGGTACGGCGCTTCGTTGACGTCTTCCAGGAACAGGATGCTGTTCCTGATATCGGCAGCATACGGCGTGCCGGCCAGCGCCGCGACCATCGACAGGTTGCCGCCCATGAGCGGCCCCGTGGCCACGCCATGCGTGAAGGTATGGATGCCGAAATGCGGCTCCTGCGCGGCGCGTTCGGCGTTTTCAACTGACATCGGAATCGTGTAGGTCGCCCGCGGCTCGGTGAGCACTGCCATCATGTGCTGCGTCGCATAGTCGGTCAGCGTCGACGATGCCACCGGCCCATGGAACGTCACGAGGCCCGTCTGCCTGAAGATCGCCAGGTGCAGCGCGGTGATGTCTGAATAACCGATCAGCACTTTGGGATTGCGGCGAATCAGCGCGACATCCAGGCCTGAGAGCAGCGAGATGCAGCCCGAGCCACCGCGGATCGGCCAGATCGCCTTGACCTCGGGATCGGCGAACATCGCATGCAGGTCGGCCAGCCGCTGCTGCGCCGAGCCGGCGTAATTGCCGAACACCTCGCGCAGATAGGCGCCCGGCTTGACCCGAAAACCCAGCGCTTCGATATTGCGCACTGCCTTCTCGATCGCGCGATCGTTGGTATAACCGCCTGGCGCGATCAGGCCGACGACGTCGCCCCGGCGCAGGCGTGGAGGTTTGATGAGCATGGTTCGCGAAGAAGGACGCGCAGCAGCTGATGCAGTCACCGACATGGCGGCGGCGATGGCGCCAAAGTGGCGGCGGTTGATCTTCATGTGGAATCCAGAATTAGCTGTAGGGTGGACGGCAGAGCCGTCCACCCTACCGGAACAGCTGGGGTCAGGTCTGACATTCAGACACGACCCCAGCCTTAGCCACGTTCAATGGTGTCTTGCCAGCATCAGCATGGCCCGGTGCCAGCCACTTCCGACTACCCGATTGTCGAGCTCGTGTCCGAATGTCAGACCTGACCCCCGCTTTATCAGAAGAACTTGTAGGTTGCCATCATCGTGAACGAACGGCCGCGCGGGTCGGCGACGCGTGGCTCCCAGCTGCTGCCGGCGCCGGTGTTGCTGTCGTAGGTGATCGCGAACGGTGGATCTTCGTCCAGGATGTTCTTGATGCCGGCGGTGAGCGTCAGGTTCTTGAAGCCCGTGTAGTTCGCGGTCAGGTGGAAGATCGAGTAATCGTCCACCTTGCTGTTGTACTCGGACGGCTTGATGCGGCCGCTGGCCACGCCTGGCAGCACCTGGTCGGTGTAACCCGAGCGGAAGATATTCTGCAGCATGCCGCTCCAGTTGCCGTACTTGTAGGTCACGTAGGCGCTGTGCTTCCACTTCAGGCCCAGGTCGCCGGTGAACAGGAAGCGGCCGATTTCGCTCTCGCCAAATTCGGCGTTCTTCGTGGCGCGCGACTTCTTCTCGAGCAGGCGCGAACCGTCGATGCCGATGCCCCAGATCGAACCGGTGCTGAACTTGCCGGTCATGCGGGCGCCGACTTCGAGGCCACGCGTGATGCGCTCGCCGGCATTGAGCCAGCGCTGGTCGACGAACGCCAGGTTGCCGGCGGCGTCACGAATGAACTGGTCCTGGAACAGGTTGTAATTGGCCACCATGGTCGCGAGGTTGAACGAGTCGATCGTGTTTTCCTTGCGGATTTCCCACAGGTCGGCATTGGCCGAGAAGCCGCCGGCCGGCTCGAACACCACGCCCAGGCTGGCCTGCTTGGCGGTCTCTGGGCCCAGCGTCGGCTTGCCGCCGGTGAGCGTGACCGGATTGACCGCCTGGCAGCCTGCCACTGTCGTGTCAACGCGGCCGCTCGGGCAGGTGGCCGGGTCAGCAAAGTCCTTGCCGGCGTACGCGGTCTCGGTCACGCCGTTGAACAGCTGATTGAATGACGGCGCGCGGAAGCCCTCGTTGTACGAGCCGCGGAACATCAGTTGCGGGATCGGCTGGTAGCGGAACGACACCTTCGGATTGGTCGTCGCGCCAAAGCCCGTGTAATCGTCGCGGCGGATGGCGAAGGTCAGTTCCAGCGCCTGCGTGACCGGCACCAGCACTTCGGCATACACGGCCTTGATGTCGCGGCTCACCTTCGGCAGCGCATTGACGTCATCGAACGGCGCATTCAGGATCGCCGGGCGCGCACTGACGGCGCGCAGGTCGCCATTGAACTTGTATTCTTCGCGGCGCAAGTCGGTGCCCAGCGCCATCATCACGGCGCCGGCCGGCAGCTTGAAGATTTCGCCCGACAGCGCAGCGTCGAACTGGGTCAGCGTGGTTTTACCGCCGTACATGACGACGCCTTCGGCCGAGGTGGCGCGGATCGCATCGATCGCGGCCTGGCTCTGGGTCTGGCCCGGCAGCAGGAACGGGTTGACGATGCCCGAGCCGAGCACGCGGCCCAGCGCCGCCGTGTAGTTGTAGCCGGTGCCCAGCAGCGACTCCGATTCGCTGTAGGCGCGCGACAGGCCCACACGGTAATCGTAGCGGTTGCCGAACAGGGTCAGCGGCCCATCGGCGCCCACCAGCAGGCGGCCAGCCTTGGTCTCGGTGGTGATCTCGCGGTTACCGCACTCCATGCAGCGCCAGCGGTACGCAATCGGCAAGCCGTAGTTGGCCGAGATGCCGGGGAAGGTCTTGACCAGCGCGTTGTAGACGTCGTTGTAGGCCGCGCCCGTGCTCGGGTAGAACGAGCTCGCGCCGAAGGTCGACGCCGATGGCGAAATCTGGTTCGGCGAGAAGCGCTTGGACACTTCGACGCGCGAGGCGACGCCTTCGGCAAACAGCTCATGCTCGCCGATACGGAAGGTGGCGCGGCCCAGCGCGTTGGTGTTCTTGACCGGCTGCTGCAGCACCGCGGCGCGGCCCGTATCCCAGGCGCAGCCATAGGCGGCGCCCGGCGTGTCCCACAGCTTTTCGTCGTACGCGCCCATGCCGTCGATGCTGTCGCAACCGGCGCCGCCCGGCAGGTCAAGGAGGCTGATGCCGTTGTAGGCGACGCTGCTGCCTGGCAGGGTCGGGCCGGTGCCGGTACGCGACAGCAGCGTTGGCGCCAGCGTCGTGGCGAAGATATTGCCGCTCGGCGTACCGCGCGTATCGACCGACACGCCGCGGTTCGGCTGGAAGGTATTGACGAAGTCACGCTGGTTGCCGCGCAGCGCCTTGTTTTCGCTGTGCGACAGCGTCGCCAGCACGTTCCAGCCCTGGGTATCGAGGTCGCCCCAGCCGCCGGTGAGGCTGGCGCGGCCGATTTCGCCGCCACTTGCCTCGGCCACGTCGGTGAAGGCCTGCGCTTCCAGGCCGCTGTAGTTCTTGCGCAGGATGAAGTTGATCACGCCGCCGATGGCGTCGGTGCCGT
This sequence comes from Telluria sp. ZT3P26, assembly GCF_059686035.1. Taxonomy (NCBI): domain Bacteria; kingdom Pseudomonadati; phylum Pseudomonadota; class Betaproteobacteria; order Burkholderiales; family Oxalobacteraceae; genus Telluria; species Telluria sp. ZT3P26. Next base: position 190,782 of record NZ_JCASII010000002.1, read on the forward strand.
ACACGGCCGACGCGCCATCCTTGAGCACTTCGACGCGCTCGACCGCCGCCATCGGGATCGAATTCAGGTCGACCGCCGAGCCCTTCATGCCGTGCGTCGCGACGCGCCGGCCGTTGAGCAGCACCAGCGTCGAATCGGAGCCCTGGCCACGCAGGTTGGCGCTCGAGGCGCCGTTGTTGCCGCGCTGGGCGCCCGACGTGACGTCGGCGTTCGAGGCCAGGTTGTCCGAGCCATTGCCGTTGATGTTCAGCGTGGCGATGAGTTGCTCGGCCGTGACGATGCCCTGGTCTTCGATCTGTTTGCGCGAAATGATTTCAACCGGCAGCGCGCCCTCCTTGGCGATACGCTTGATGCTCGAGCCGGTGATTTCCACCCGCTGCATCGACGTGTCGGTTTGCGCTTGCGCCACGAGCGGCATGGCAGCAGGGGCAACTGCCCCCATCAAGGCGATCAGCTGGGCCAGTTTCTTCAATTTCACGATGTTTCTCCTTGCGTTCCGGGGCGGTCTTCGGCCGGCGATGCGGTGCATTGCACTGCGCCGGCCTGCGTATCGCATGCCAAGTTGATTCTTGGCATTACGTTATGTTTTCAATTCAGAGTACGCTCACAATTTTGTGACAAGCCAATGAATTATCCGGAGGGGAGTATAACCAGCGGGAATATTTTCTTGCGGAAAAACTAATGGAATCTATCGCTTGCCCCTGACCGAGCGTGCCCTTTGCGCAACATCGATATCGAGGTAACGCCAGTTCGTGAATTCAACGGGATGACGTTTGTAGTTTTTCAACCACGGATGCCGCAAATCGCCCGATAAAACATGGGTCAAAGGCACCCATGGGTTGTACGCATGCAGCAGCTGGTTCATCTCAAAATAGAGTGTGTTCCGCTCTGCACCATCCTGCAGCAAGCGTGCTTTTTCATAGCGCACATTGTATTGAGGCAGGTTAAAGCGCGCATAGTTCGCGCGGCCCGCATTTGGGCCGTACAAGAGCTGATAAAAGTTGTCGCCGTCGGGGAAATCGGCGATCCAGTTACTCTCGAACATCTGCACCGTTCCGAGGCGCGAGGCCTTGATGATCTCCGTTTTCTTGTCCGACTTGAAAACGACGCGCACACCGATGGCATTCAGACATTTTCGCCACAGTTCGTCGCGCAGACGCCCGCCGACAGTCGCTTCACTGTGCATCGTCAAGGTCATGGCTTTGCCATCGGGGGCGCGCCGAAAACCGTCCGGGTCACGCTTGTTGTAGCCATGGCGGTCGAGCAAGGCATTGGCAAGCGCCGGGTCGTATGGCACCGGGCTGCGATAGCGCGGATCGTAACCGCGCACGTTCGGCGGCAGCGGCGACTCGGCCTTGATCGCGAATCCTTTCTTCAGTAGCGCAATGTCTTCGGCGCTGTTGTACGCCATCGAGATCGCACGCCGCAGCGCAATGCGCTCCTTGCTGTAGCCGCCCACGACCGGGTCAGTCATGTTCATCCACATATAGTAGGTCTGCAATACGGGAAAGCGCGACAGCACAATCCCGCGCGCGGCAAGGTCAGGTTTGAGGGCGCCGTCCTGCACGACCATCTCGGTCATTGATTCGGGGATCTGCTCCAGGTAGTCATAGTCGGCATTCAGGAAGCCCAGCATGCGGCCCTGGAATTCCTCGGCGATGCGCACCTCGACCCGGTCCACGCGTGGCAGGCGCTTGCCCTTCAGTGCGGCGGCAATCGCCCGGTCCTCCGGGTCGTCGCCCGGCGTGGCTGCGAACACGGCGGTGGAATCCGGATTGGCCAGCAATACGATCCGGTCGCTGCGCTTCCACTCCCCCAGCATGAACGGCCCGGTGCCGATCGGGTGATTGCCCGCCTGGCCCGGATACGCTTCGATCACTTCGCGCGCCACCACGCTGCTGGCCGCCGTCGCCAGGTAGAACAGGAAATTGTTGTCGGGCGCGGCCAACTGAATGCGCAGCGTGTAGCGGTCTGGCGCCTGCAGGCCGGCCACCGGCACGTCCGGGCCGTAGCGCGCGCGCAGCGCGGCGTCGCCCGCGATCTTGCCTTCGAACATATACGCCCACGGCGACTTGAGCGCCGGGTCGTATAAACGCTTGAGGCTGTAGACATAGTCGGCGGCCGTGACCTCGCGCTTGCGGCCCCTGAACGCAGGATCGGGCGTGAAGTACATGCCGGGGCGGATACGGAAGGTATAGGTCAGCCCGTCGCTGCTGACGGTCGGCATGGCCGTGGCCGTATTGGGGCGCAGCGTGGCCGGGCGCGCCAGGTAGTCGTAGCGCAGCAGCGGATCGAACAGGTTTTCCAGCAGCGACAGCGTGGCGTTGTCGGACGCCACTGCCGGGTCGAGCCCCGTCTCGCTGGTGGAGAGGAACATGTGCAGGACCTTGTCCTGCGCCTGCGCCTGCGCCTGCGCGCCGGCATGCGGCACGAGCAGGAACGACAGCGACAGCAGCGCAGCAGCGGCGGAGCAAAATTTCATGAGGGCAGATCCTTTGGAGCATCCCATAGGGCGTGCCGTATCATAGGCGCGCTGCGCCTTGGCAAGCAACGCTCATAACTTTTGCGCATGGCGCGGCTGCATTCTTTCATCCACGCGGCTTGCCCTTGGCCCTCGGGCGCTGCACAATCGTCCGAACCCGGCGGCAACGCTTCGATCAGCACCGATCAGCACCTCTCAGCACTTACTGGTTATCGATGGCACTCAATTACATCTGGACAGGCTTCTTCCTCGTCGGCTTCCTCGCAGCAATGGCGCAGTGGCTCTTCCTCGGCGACACCGAAATCTTCAAGCGCATCATCGACGGCACCTTCGATTCAGCCAAAATGGCCGTGATGGACATCGCCCTGCCGCTGGCCGGCGTGATGACGTTCTGGCTCGGGATCATGAATGTCGGCGAAAAGGCCGGCGCCATCAACCTGTTCGCGCGCGTGATCGGCCCGTTCTTTTCGCGCATCTTCCCCGGCGTGCCGCGCAACCACCCGGCCAACGGCCACATGGTGATGAACTTCTCGGCCAATATGCTGGGGCTCGATAACGCCGCCACGCCGTTCGGCCTGAAGGCCATGGAAAGCCTGCAGTCGCTCAACCCGAACAAGGACGAAGCGACCGATGCGCAGCTGATGTTCCTGGTGATCCAGACCTCGGGCCTGACGATCATCCCGCTGGCCGTGATGGCCCAGCGCGCGGTGCTGGGCGCGGCCAACCCGGCCGACATCTTCATCCCGACCCTGATCGCCACCTACACCGCCACCATCTTCAGCATCATCATGGTGGGCCTGCGCCAGCGCATCAACCTGTTCGACCCGGTGATCTTCGCCTGGATCGGCGGCACCGCGGCGCTGATCGCGTCGATGGTTTTCTCCTTCACCTACTTCCTCGACAAGACGCAGATCCAGCTGGTGTCGTCGGTCGCGGCCAACCTGGTGCTGTTCGGCGTCATCGCCGCCTTCATGACCGGGGCGCTGCGCAAGAAGGTCAATGTGTTCGAAGCCTTCATCGAAGGCGCCAAGGGCGGCGTCGAAACGTCGATCAAGATCATTCCCTACCTGGTCGGCATGATCGTGGCGATCAGCGTGGTGCGCAACTCGGGCATCCTGGGCATGGTCACGAGCGGCTTTGCCTGGGTCTTTTCTGCGCTGGGCCTGCAGACCGATTTCGTCGGCGCGCTGCCGACCGCCCTCATGAAGTCGCTCTCGGGCAGCGGCGCGCGCGCCATGATGATCGATGCGATCAAGACCTATGGCGTGGACTCGTTCGTCGGCCGCCTGGCCAGCATCATGCAGGGCGCGTCCGACACCACGTTCTACATCATCGCGCTGTATTTCGGCTCGGTCGGCATCCGCAAGACGCGCTATGCGGTCAGCTACGGCCTGCTGGCCGACCTGGTGGGCATCATCGCCGCGATCTTCGTGGCCTATCTCTTCTTCGGTTAAGGATTCACGCATGTTCAAACGCGCCACCCTCGTCCTGTCGCTGCTGTGCGCCGCGTCGCTCGCCCAGGCCCAGCTACCGGCGCCGGTAGCGCAGCTGATGCAGAAAAGCGGCATCGCGTCCGGCGAAGTCGGCCTGCTGGTGCTGCGCGGTGATGCGGCCGTGCTGTCGCACCAGGCGGCGCTGCCGATGCAGCCGGCATCGACGATCAAGCTGGTGACGACACTCATCGGCCTCGAGCGGCTTGGCCCCACGTTCCGCGGCCGCACCGAGCTGCGCACGACCGGGGATGTGAAAGACGGCGTGTTGCGCGGCAGCCTGTACGTCAAGGGCGGCGCCGATGCCGACCTGGCCGGCGAACACCTCGAAGCGATGCTGCGCGCGCTGCGCTACCAGGGCATCGAGCGCATCGAGGGCGACCTGGTGCTCGATCGCAGCCTGTTCCAGCCGGCGCGGCCGGACGTCGGCCTGCCGCCGTTCGACGAGTCGCCCGATGCCTATTACAACGTGATTCCGGACGCCCTCCTCCTCAACAAGAACATGCTGCAGCTGGACATGCGCGCGACCGGCGCCACGCTGCAACTGCGCATGTTCCCGGAACTCGAACGCGTGTCGGTCACGTCGGCGATGACGCTGGTCGAGCGCGATTGCGCGAAGTGGGAAGACGGCTGGCAGCTGCCAGAGACGCGGCGCGCGCCCGATGGCCACATCGAGGTGGTCTTGCGTGGCACCTTCCCGAAAAACTGCAACCGCAGCTACAGCATCAATGTGCTTGACCGCGATGATTACGTGGGCCGCTTCGTGCGCCGCGCCTGGACCGATCTGGGCGGCACGCTCAGTGGCCGCACGATCACCGGCGCCACGCCGCTCGATGCGCGCGTACTGGCCGCGCACGCCGCGCGCGCCTTGCCTGAAGTGGTCCGCGACATCAACAAGACGTCCGACAACACGCTGGCGCGCCTGCTGTTCCTGAGCCTGGGCAGCCTGCAGGGCGATCCCGTCGACGGCAGCCTGGCGCTGCCGGGCGGCGAGGTCACCACCTTCGCGCGCGCCGATGGCGCGGTGCGCGACTGGTTGCGCGCGCAGCGCATCGACGACACCGGGTTCGTGATCGACAACGGCTCCGGCCTGTCGCGCGTGGAGCGCATCAGCGCGCAGCAGATGGGCAGCCTGCTGCAGGCGGGCTTGAGGAGCCCATGGGCGCCCGAATTCCAGGCCAGCCTGCCGATCGGCGCGGTCGACGGCACCATGCGCCGACGCCTGGCCGGCACGCCAGCTGCCGGACGCGCGCGCCTGAAGACGGGCACGCTGCGCAACGTCACCGCAGTGGCCGGCTACGTGCCGGATGCGAATGGCAATCTGTGCGTGGTGGTGGCGATGGTCAACAGCGAACGGGCCGGCGACGGGCGCGGGCGCGCGGTGCTCGATGCACTGGTCGACTGGGTGGCGCGGTCGGGAATGACACAGGCGACAGCGCTGCCTTGACGAGCGTTGGACAATTGTTACGGGATTGATTCAGGCGATCTTGCAAAACAAACAAAATAATTAATGAACTGATACATTTTGTTAGTTTCTAGTAAGAAAACCTTGCCACAATAGTCACTTGTCCGATACTGATGCTGGTAATCGGCCCGGCCGGCGCCGACGCCGGATCATCCCGTCCTGTCCGACGATCGCCACATGCTGGATCGTGTGTCGCAGGCACCATCATCTGCTGCACTGTCCATCGCATGCACATCCATTACCTGACCGGCGAATTCGCGCGCAGCGCCAGCGAAACTGCGTTCCTTTCCAGCCAGATCGAGCGCATGCGCGCCATGCTCGGTTTCACGCTGGTGTTCTGTGTCGCGTTTTTCCTCAGCTTTTTTATGACGGATATCGCGGTACTTGGCTTGGCTGCAGCACTGCGCGACACACTGCCGGCGCGCCTGCTGGTCGCGGCCATCGCCGGCACCTGCGCCTGGCTGGCTTACCGCCGTCCCCTGTCGATCCCGGCCATGCGCCTGGCGGCGTCGCTGTGCGTGGGGATCGCGCTGTGCTGCTTCATGGTGGTGGCGCTGGCACGGCCGCACGAGGTGCACTGGCATGCGATGTCGATGCTGATCATGCTGGTGGTGATCTACCTGTATATCCCGAACCGCCTGGTGTATGCGGCCGCGCTCGGCACCGGCGCCTCGATCGTCTTCCTGGCGCTGGCCACGTTCGCGCTGCCGCCAAGGCCCGTGTCGGACCTGCTCACGATGGGCATGCTGCTGGTGCTGATCAACACGTTCGGCATCCTGGCGGCGCGCCGCTACAACTGGGTGGCGCGCGAACAGTTCCGGCTGCAGATGACACTCAAGCAGCTGGCCCAGCGCGACCAGCTCACCTGCTGCTACAACCGCCACTACCTGCACGATCATCTGCTGGGCCACGAACTGGCACAGGCCCGCCGCTGCAAGCATCCGGTGTCGGTCATCCTGTGCGACATCGATCACTTCAAGCGCATCAACGACACCTTCGGCCACCACGAGGGCGATGCGGTCATCCGCACCTTCGCCAGTCTGCTGCAGGGGATGGTGCGCGACGGCGTCGATGCCGTGGTGCGCTACGGCGGCGAAGAATTCCTGCTGGTCCTGCCGGGCATCGACCTGGCGCAAGGGACACGCCTGGCCGAGAGCCTGCGCGCGGCGTTCGCGGCCAACCGGGTCGCGCCGGATGCCGATGGCCCCGCGTTGCAGACCAGCGCCAGCTTTGGCCTGGTCACGTTCGATTTCGCCCGCGACGACGGGCGCATCACATTGCCCGACCTGATCCTGACGGCCGACAAGCTGCTGTACGCGGCCAAGCACAATGGCCGCAACCGGGTCGAAGCGATCGCGATGAACTGACGGCTACAGCACGCGGCTGAACGTGCGCCGCACCAGATCGCGGTCGCCGCAATCGAAGTGCCACCATTCGGTCCGGATGCCCAGAAAGCCCGCCGCCAGCATCGCCTCGCGCAGCAGGCGCCGGTTGGCCACCTGCGCTTCGGTGAGGCGGCCGGCCAGCAGGAATCCTTCTTCGAGCGCCGGATGCGACAGCTCGGTCATGTCGTCGAAACCGGTGCCCATGTCCAGTTCATGGCCGGCTGCATCGACCAGCGTCAGGTCCAGCGCCATGCCATACGAGTGGATCGAGCCGCGCGCCGGATCGGCCAGGTACTGGCGCAGGTCGGTGCCCTCGAGCGCATCCCATAATTGCTGCTGGACGCGCTGCGGCCGCAGAGCGTCCAGCACCAGCACCGTCAGGTCGGGCCGGCGCGCCGCCAGCCAGGCCACCACGCGCTCGAGCGCCTCGGCCGCCTGCACATGCAGCCAGGCGCAGTCGAAAGGCGAATACAGATCGCGCCCGACGAAGTTGTTGGCGGTGGCATAGCGCAGGTCGACCCGGATACCGGCGATGCTGTCCAGGTGCCGGAATGCCGGGCTGGCGGCAATGTCTTCGCTGGCGAGAAACGCGTGCATGATGCTGAAAAATCCTAGGCTGGTTCGAGACAGGCGCGCGCGGTCGCGGCGATGCAGTTGGCCAGCTCGCGCGCGCCGTGCGACAGCGGCGAGTGGCTGGCCGTGAGCAGGTACAGGTGCACCGGAATCGACGGCGACCACTGGCGGCACTGCACCTGGTTCGCTGCCGCCGAGGCGGCCGTGAACGGGTCGAGTACGGCCGTGCCGGCGCCGGCTTCGACCAGCGAGCGGGCGATCTGGTACGTCTGCACGACGGTGCGAAACACCGGTTGGACGCCCTGCGCTTCGCAGGCGGCCAGCACCATCTCGCCCAGCGGATCGCGGTCGGCCATGCCGATCAGTTCACCCGTCAGGCCGTCGGCCGCAATGGGTGTGCGGCATTCGGCTTCGGTCCAGGTGCCGCGCGGCGCCATCACCGTCAGCAAGCCTTGCGCAATCGGCTCGGCCACGATGCCGGGGTGGCGCGGGTCCTGCAGCGACAGGCCCACATCGGCTTCGCCCAGGCGCAGTGCATTGACGATTTCGCTCGTGTGGTGCGTCGACAGCTCGCACCGTGTTTCGGGGAAGGCACGGCGCCAGGCGGTCATCCCGGCCGGCAGCACGCTCACTGCAATGGTCGGCGTGGACACCAGGCGCACGGTTTCCACCGCGCGGCCCTTCAGGCTCGCGGCCAGGCGGCGGATCCCCTGCAGGTCGCGGTTGAGCTTTTCGGTTTCGACGAACAGGCGGTGCGCTTCGGGCCTGGGATACAGCTTGCCGCGCACGCGCTCGAACAGCGGCATGCCCAGCTGCAGCTCGGCGTGCTGCAGCACCTTGGTCACGGCCGGCTGCGAGATATGCAGCACCTGGGCGGCGCCGCTGATGGTGCCGACCTGCATGATGGCGTGGAATACTTCGATATGGCGCAGACGCATCGCTTACCCCCCAATCACGGCCATCATGGCGTGGTAATGACCGGCGTGGCCGGCGCTGGTGCGGTTTCCGGCGTCGGTTCCACCGGCAGGACCGGCGTCGGCTCGGGCAAGGTCGGCGTCGGCGTTGTCATTGGCGCTGGCACTGGTGCGGGCGCTGGCAGCGGCGCTGGCATCGCGCCCGGCGCCATGGGTGCCAGGGCTGCCGGCACCACCGGCGGCGGCGTGTTCGCCGGCGTGGTCAGCACTTCGAGCAGCGCCGCTGTTTCGGCATCGGCAACGCCCGAGATATCGCGCGGACGGTACTTCATCTGGAACGCGGCCAGCGTTGTGCGGGTCGCTTCATCGTACGTGCCGCTCTGCACCAGGCCAAAGCCGTGCGTGGCCAGCTTGCGCTGGAACCAGGCGACGTCCGGCAGCAGGGCATCGAAGGCCGGGCGCACTGCGGCGACGCGGTTCGCATCCGGCCACAGTATCAGGCCTTCCTGCGCCAGGCGCTGCCACGGGAACTGCGGCCCCGGATCTTGCTTCCTCAGCGGCGCGATATCGCTGTGACCGAGCACGTTCTCGGGCGCGATGCCGTGGCGCGCCACGATGTCCTTCACCAGCGGCAGCAGCGCATCCATCTGCGCCTGCGGGAACGGTGCGTAGACACGGCCCTGCGGCGTATCCTTCCAGCCGGCGTTGACGATCTCGATGCCGATCGAGCTGTTGTTCAGTTGCGTGAAGTTCTTCCAGCTCGAGTTGCCCGCATGCCAGGCGGCGCGGTTCTCGTCGACCAGGCGGTAGATCTTCGGCTGCGCTTCGTCGGTCAGCAGGTAGTGCGAGCTGACCTGCTGCTGCGTCAGGATCTTGATCGAGGCGGGCGTGTTGGCCACCGTGTAGTGCAGCACCAGGAAGCGCGCGCGGCTCGACTGGCCGACCGCGTCATAGGTGGTGTCGTATTTCGGCGTGGTCGGGGTGGTGGTACAACCCGCCAGCACGGCCAGGGCGAGAGCGGCAAAGATCGATTTCATGGGGATTCCTCGTTGATGTTCTTGTGGGTTGCGCGCGCCGGTGGCGTGGCGGCCGGTTGCAACGCGAGCCGCGCGGCGCCGTGATGGGCGCGCAGGCCGGTCTGCGTGAGCACCATCCCGGCCGGCAGCGCAGCGCGCATGGTCTCGATGATCAAAGGGTGCAGTTCGCTCGCGCGGCCGGCCAGCACCACCGGGCGCGGGCCGAAGCGGCGCGTGAGCGCCAGCGCCAGGCGCGCCAGTTCCAGGCCCGCTTCGCTCAGGATCGTGGCGGCGGCCGGATCGCGCTCCGCACTGGCGGCAACGGCCAGCGCCAGCTTGCCGATCGCGCCGCGTTCGCCCTGGTAGATGAACTGGCGCGACACACTCCAGTCGGCACCGCCGATATGCTCGAACACGGCCTGTGCCAGCGGCGAATCACGCCAGCAGCCGGGTTGCTCGTCTTCGTTGCGCCAGATGTGGCGCAGCGCTTCGCGCGCGATCCAGAAACCCCCGCCGCCATCGTCGAGCAGCACGCCGCGCCCGCCGGCGCGGTGGAACACGTGGCCGGCGTCGATATAGGCGCCGATCGAGCCGGTGCCCGCATACACGAGGTAGCCGGCGCCGGGCGCGAAATTGGCGCGATACGCCAGTTCGATATCGTTCGACAGCGTGACGGCGCTGGGTGCAACGCCCAGCAACTGGGCCAGCCAGGACTGCAGCAGTTCGTCGTCGCCGCCGAACCCCGTCAGGCCGGCCTGGATGCGCAGCGGACTGGCATGCGCGAGCACTGCCGCCGCCAGTTCTTCCAGACTGGCGCGTACCGCAGCGCGTCCGTGCGGCGTGGCCATCTGCAGCGCCGACAGGCCCGCCACCACGCCGTCGGCCAGGATGGCGCCGCCGGGTGCCGCGAGCGCCCAGCGCGTCTCGGTACCCCCGGCGTCGATGCCCAGGCCCGGGCCGCTCATCATGTTCCGATCAGATGACATACAAACACCCGTTCATCAAACCCGACGCTGCCTGCATCACGCTTTGCCCCATACGCGCACCCGCGCGCCCTCGTTGCCAAGGCGGTCGACCGCGCTGACCACCACGATCTCGGCTGCGCCCAGCGTCGCGTCATCCGGCACCGACCAGGCCACGCGCACGGCCGGGACCACGGCGAAGCGCCATTGGCCACCGTGGCGCGACCAGACCGCATACAGCGCATTGGCCTTGCCCGCCTTGAGCGTCAGGTCGACCGAGCGCGCGCGGCGCGAGGCCCCCACCAGCGGCGTGCCGGGCCGCTCATTGCCCAGCCACGGCGTGGCCGGCACCAGCGCCTGCCCGGCATAGCGCGTCGTGCGCAGCTGGTCGGCGATCCCTTTGCGGTTCTGCATCAGGGCCACCATGCTGAAGTGGACGTGGCCAGTGGCCAGCGGCCGCGTACGGGTCACGTCGACCTGCGCCAGCACCTCTTGCGGCTCGTAGGCCTTGGTCGCGGCGCCGATGCGGCTGGTGAACAGGCCCGGCCAGATGTGGCGACGCTGGGGATTTTGCCTGATCCAGTAATCGAGCAGCACATCGTAGGCCTGGCCCGGCGGCTTGATCGGCCAGTACAGCTGCGGCACGAAGTAATCGAGCCAGCCTTTTTCGAGCCACAGCTCGGCGTCGGCATACAGCTTGTCGTATTGCGAAAAGCCGTTGATGCCGGGCGGGCGGCGGTCCGGGCGGCCCAGGCCGAACGGGCTGATGCCGAAGCGCACCCAGCTCTTTTCGGCGTGGATCCCCTTGTACATCGCTTCGATCAGGCGGTTGACGTTGTCGCGGCGCCAGTTGGCGCGGTCGAGCTGCCCACCGCCGGCCAGGTAGCGGTGCCAGGCCGGATCATCCGGGAAGTCCAGCTCGCGCGTGCCGGTGCGCCCGTCAAGGGCCGCGGCGTTGCCGGCCACCTGCGGCGCGGCGTCGATCGGGTACGGATAAAAGTAATCGTCGATGTGCACGCCGTCGATGTCGTAGCGGCGCACGACGTCGAGGATCACGTCGAGCGTCTGCTTGACGGCGGCCGGCTCGCCCGGGTCCATCCACATGAATTTGCCGTAGCGCTTGACGACGGCCGGATTGGTGTTGGTGATGTGGTTCGGCGCCGACTGGCCGCGCGAAGCGTCCATCCGCGCACGGTAGGGATTGAACCAGGCGTGCAGCTCGATGCCACGCGCATGCGCCTCGGTGATCCAGTACGCGAGCGGATCGTAGAACGGCTGCGGCGCCTTGCCCTGCACGCCGCTCAGGTATTCGGTCCAGGGCTCGAGGTTCGACGGATAGATGGTGTCGGCGGCCGGGCGCACCTGCAGCACGATCGCGTTCAGGTTCATGGCCTGGGCGCGGTCGAGGATGGCCAGGACTTCCTGCTGCTGCCTGGCGGCGCTCAGGTTCGGTTTGCTGGGCCAGTCGATATTGGCGACCGTGGATACCCAGGCGGCGCGAAACTCGCGCGGCGCGGCCGGCGGCTCATTGCCGCCGATGAAAGTCGTGGCGCCAGGCTTGGTGGGCTTGGTGCCGCAGGCGGCCAGGCCCAGGGCGACGGCGCTGGCCATGCCGAGCGTGAAAGTACGTTTGTTCAGGTTGGGAAGCAAAAAAAGGGCTCCTTGAGTATGCTGTGCCGGAGGCTGACAGTCCGCGCCGGCGCCACGTCGGGCGCGGCAGCGCGGGCGTCAGCCGTCCGCTTATTTTTTTCCGAATTCCGGATCGATTTTAACGAGCGCCGCCACGATGAAGGCGGGAATGGTCGCAAGACAGGTCCAGATGAAGAAGTGCTGGTAGCCGAGGTATTCCTGCAGGTCGCCGCTCCACATGCCGGGCACCATCATCCCGAGCGCCATCAGGCCGGTGCAGATCGCGTAATGCGCGGTCTTGTTCGGGCCATCGGCCACCATGATCATGTACATCATCATTGCCGTAAAGCCGAAACCGTAGCCAAACTGCTCGAGCGCGAGGAAGGCGGACACGATCATCAGGTCAGTCGGCTGGGTTTGCGACAGGTAGACGAACACCAGGTCCGGCACGTGGATCGCGAACACCATGACCCACAGGCAGCGCTTGAGGCCCACGCGCGAAATCAGCCAGCCGCCGGCCAGGCCGCCCAGCGTCAGCGCGATGATGCCGACGGTGCCGTAGGCGATCCCGTATTCGGCGGTGGTCAAACCCAGGCCGCCGGCGCTGATGGGGTCTTTCAGAAATGGCGCCACCAGTTTGAGCAGCTGCGCTTCACCGAGCCGGAACGTGAGGATGAACGCAACGATCATCCAGATATCGCGCTTCTTGAAAAAGGCGACGAAGGTGCCGATGAAGTCGCGCAGCGGATTGTCGCTCTTGGCGACCGCGTGGTCGTCGGCTGGCACGGGCAGCGCCCACTGGTGCCACGCAAAGGCAGCGAAGAACAGGCCGGCCAGCACGTAGAACACGATCGACCAGGCCTGGCGCACGTCGCCCAGGCTCACGGCCAGGTAACCGGCCAGCACCACGAGCGGGCCCTGTCCGAACAGCGTGGCCAGGCGGTAGAAGGTGCTGCGCACGCCGACAAAGGCCGCCTGCTGCTTCTGGCGCAGGCCCAGCATGTAGAAGCCGTCGGCCGAGATGTCGTGGGTGGCCGAGCTGAACGCCATGATCCACAGGACGGCCAGGCTGACGACGAAGAAGGTGGGCAGGTGCAGCACGGTGCCCACCGCAATGAGCGAGGCGCCGACGGCCAGTTGCAGCAGCACGGTCCAGCGCCGCTTGGTGCCGAACATGTCGACGATCGGGGACCACAAGGGCTTGATCACCCACGGCAGGTACAGCAGGCTCGTATAGAAGGCGATGTCGGAATTCGAAATCCCCATGTCCTTGTACATGATGACCGAGAGGCTCATCACGACAACGTAGGGAATCGCCTGGGCAAAGTACAGGGACGGCACCCACAGCCACGGGCTGTTCGCTTGCGGTTTTTGCATGACTCTTTCGCGCGCCGTACAGGCCGGCGCTGCTGAAAAGGCGCGTGCTTACGCGAGCGCCTGGCGCACGCTGCCGCGCGCCGCTTCCAGCAGCGCTTGCGCCTGCTCGACACTGGTTTGTTTGGACAAGGCCACGATCGCGGTCTTGACGTGGAAGCCGCATTGTTCCAGCACCGCCTGCGCGGCCGCCTCGTCGGCGCCGGTGGCAAAGCTCGTCAGGCGGATCGCACGTCGTACCAGTTTGGCATTGGTGGCCTTCAAGTCTACCATCAGGTTGCCGTAAACCTTGTTCAAACGCACCATCAGGGCGCTGGAAAAGGTGTTCAGGGCGATCTTTTGCGAGGTGCCAGCTTTCAGGCGCGTGCTGCCCGAAATGACTTCGGCGCCCGTATCGAGCGTGATGCCGATCTCCGCCTGCGTGGCCACCGGCGCATCCGGGTTGTTGGCAAAGCCCACCGTCAGCGCGCCGGCAGCGCGCGCGGCGCGGATCGCGCCCAGCACGTAGGGCGTGGCGCCGGAGGCCGCCAGCGCCAGCACGACATCGTTCGGGCCCACGTTCACACCTTGGATATCCGCCGCGCCCTGCTCCAGATCGTCTTCAGCGCCTTCGACTGCAGCGAACATCGCGCCCTGGCCGCCGGCGAGCAACGCCACCGCGCGTTCGTTCGGCCAGGAAAAGGTCGGGTACAGCTCGACGCTGTCGAGCACGCCGAGGCGGCCCGAGGTGCCGGCGCCGACATAGACCAGGCGCCCGCCCGCTTCCATGCGCGGCAATGCCGCCGCGACGGCAGCGGCGATGCGCGGTCCGGCCTTGCGCACGGCGTCCACCGCATGGAACTGGTCATCGACCAGGGCATTGACCAGTTCCGTCGTCGGATACTGGTCGAGCGCAGTGTGCGCCAGGGAGGGGGTTTCGGTATTGAGCATCGCCGTCTCGAACCTGCACAGTTTGGTTAAAACCAGTGTAATACCACTTTGACAAGCGCTTCCATGAAAGGATCGGGCGCCGTCATGCCGCCAGGTTATGCATTCAGGCTTGCCGGCGCAGCTCGGCCACGAAATCGTAATGGTCGCTGCGGCAGTAGGAATGCGTCAGCTCGACCGGCTGGCCCGATTCGAGATACCCCACGCGGGTAATGAACAGCACCGCGCGGCCTTCGGGCACTTCGAGCCGCGTGGCCAGTTCCAGGTCGGCATTCATCGCGCGGATGTGCTGCAGCGCGCGCACCGGCAGGTGGCCGGACTTGGACAGGTGCGCGTACAGCGACGCTGCCACCAGCTCGGGGCGCGGCAGCACGGCGGCCGGGATCACGCTCACTTCATAGGCCATGACGATGTCGTCGGCAAAGCGCAGGCGCTCCAGGCGGGCGATGCGCGCACCGGGCGACAGGCCGAGCGAAAGCTGCTCGTCGGCGTCGGCCAGCATCGTGTCGCGCCGCAGCCATTGCGAGCGCGGGGTGTAGCCGCGCTGCTGCAGCTGTTCGGAAAAGCTCGACAGCGTCGACAGCGGCTGCTCGATGCGCGGCGCGATGTAGTTGCCCGAGCCGCGCCGGCGCACCACCAGGCCCTGGTCGACCAGCTGGTCGATTGCCTTGCGCGCCGTGACGCGCGAGACGTCGAGCTGCTCGGACAGCATGCGCTCGGACGGCAGCGCCTGGTCGGCCTGGTAACGGCCGTCGCGCACGTCCTGCGCCAGCTTGCGCGCAAGCTGCTTGTAGAGCGGCGAATTGTCGTCGTGGTCGACCTGGAATCCGGGGCTGGGGCTGTTCATGGCGTCGTGGCGAAGGGGGCTGGCATACCGTCGAAGCATACCACTTGCGACCAATACAAAACGGTTATGCCCTGCGCACGGGTATTCATTGGTCAAGGGTTTCAGCCAGTCCGTATGCTGGACCGATAGTCACAATCACGCAACGCCAAGGGACGAACATGAATCACGGCAGGCGCACCCTGCTCGGCATGGCCATGCTGGGGACGATGGGACCATTATTTGCAGCGATGCCGGCCGGCGGCGGCGCGGACGGCGCTGGCGATGCCCTGCAGCGCCAGCTCGACGCCGAACTGGCGGCCATTGCCGACGATCCGGCCTGCCCGCTGGCCAGCCTGTCGGTGCTGGCGCTGCGCGCCGGGCAGCCGGTGTACGAAGGCGCGTTCGGGCGCCGCACGATCGGCAACGGCCTGTTCCCCGACCGCCCGGCCACGCCGGCGACGCTGTACCGGATCGCCTCGATCTCGAAGCTCGTCACCACGCTCGGGCTGATGCGGCTGCTGGAAGCCGGCCGCGTCGACCTGGACGCCGACGTCTCGGGCTACCTCGGCTTCACGCTGCGCAATCCCCATTTCCCGACCCAGGCCATCACGCTGCGCCACCTGCTCGTGCACACGTCCTCGCTGCGCGACGATGCCGGCTACTTCTGGCCGGCCACGACGGCGCTGAAGGACGTCGTCACGCCGGCGGCGCAGCCGATGTGGTCAAGCCTGGCCGGCCCGGGCGCCTACTACACCTACTGCAACCTGGGGTTTGGCATCATCGGCACGATCATGGAGCGCATCGCGGGCGAACGGTTCGATCGCCTGATGACGCGCCTGGTGCTGCAGCCGCTCGGGCTGCAGGCCGGCTATAACCCGGCCGGGTTGCCGAAGGCCGCGCAGGACCAGATCGCGACCATCTACCGCAAGCGCGCCGTCGACAGCGAGGTCTGGGCGTCGGCCGGACCGTGGATCGCCCAGGCCGACGATGTGGGTGCGCGGCCACCGGTACCGCCGCCCGGCCTGGACGGCTACGTCCCGGGCACCAACGCAACGCCCTTCAGCCCGACCGGCGGCTTGCGCATCGCCGCACGCGACCTGGGCGTCCTCATGCGCATGCTGATGGCCGGTGGCGTGCATGGCGGGCAGCGCCTGCTGCAGGGCGCAACGCTCGAGCGCATGTTCGCGCGCCACTGGTCGTACGACGGCGTGGGCGGCAACGGCAATCCGCTGGGGAGCATCCTCAGTCCGCGCGGATTCGGCAACGCGCACTATCCGGATCGTCCCGGCCTGCGGCTGGCGCCGGGCTTCGATGCGGTGGGCCATCTGGGCGACGCCTACGGACTGCGTTCCGTATTCGCCATGGACCGCGCACGGGGCAACGGCGTGGTCGTGCTGGCCGGCGGTACCGGAACCGACCCGGCCGCCACACCGGGGCGCGAGACGGCGCTGGCGCGCTATGAAGAGCGCATCGTGGCAGCCTTGCACCGCCGCGCCATCCTCGGCCTGGCCGATTGACCGGCATGCCCGCGCGTACATATATCCCGGTTATGAGCGCGCGCGCTAGATTCATTGGCAGTGCGTGCCGGCTGCCCCTAAGCTCCCTGTCCCCATCTGAAAAAAAGAGTCTGGCATGCAGCACATAATCGTCATCGGCGGCGGCGTCGTCGGCCTGGCCTCCGCCTGGTGGCTGCTGGAAGCAGGGCACGAGGTCACGCTGCTCGAGCGCGCGCCGGACGTGGGGAGCGGCGCCAGCTACGGCAATGGCGGGCAGCTCAGCTACCGGTACGTGTCGCCGCTGGCCGACGCCGGCATCCCACTCAAGGCCTTCAAATGGCTGTTCCAGGCCGACGGTCCGCTGCGCTACAGGCCTGAAGCCGACCTGCGCCAGTACCGCTGGCTGGCCAGCTTCCTGGCCCACTGCCGCGCCGACGTCAACCGCCGCACCACGGCCAAGCTGCTCGAGCTGGGCGAGCTATCGCGCCGGGCGATGGCCTCGCTCTCGCTGGTCGTGCCGCCCGAACGCTTCGGCTGGCGCGACGCCGGCAAACTGGTGGTGTTTCGCACGCGCGCCGCATTCGATGTCGCCGCGTCAAAGCCGGGTGCGGGCCAGATCTGGTCGCCCGAAGAATGCACGGCGCATGAACCCGCGCTGGGCGCGGCCCGGCACCTGCTGGCCGGCGGCATCTATAACCCGGGCGAAGCAGTAGCCGACTGTCACGCCTTCTGCGTGGCGCTGGCGGAACGGCTGGGCGAGCATCCGCGCTTTCGCGGGGTCGTCAACAGCACCGCGCTGGGGCTGCGTGCAGAGCGGGGCCGCATCACCGGCATCGACACCGTTGGTGGCCTGGTCACGGCCGACGCCTACGTGCTGGCCGCCGGCATCCAGAGCCGCTCACTGGCCGACACGGTGGGCATCTACCTGCCGCTGTACCCGCTCAAGGGCTACAGCCTGAGCGCGCCGATCCGCCAGGACGACATCGCGCCCGAGATCAGCGTGACCGACTTCGAGCGCAAGGTGCTGTTCGCGCGCATCGGCGACCGCTTGCGCGTGGCGGCAATGGTCGACATGGTGGGCGAGGATGTCTCGCTCGATGCCAAACGCGTTGCGGGCCTGACGCGCCTGGTGCGCGAGACGATGCCGCGCGCGGCGGATTATTCGCAAGTGTCGGCCTGGGCGGGGCTGCGGCCAGCGACGCCGGGCAGTGCGCCGATCATCGGCGCCACGCGCTACGACAATCTGTGGCTCAACGTCGGACACGGGCCGCTGGGCTTCACGTTTGCCTGCGGCAGCGCAGCCGTGCTGGCGGATCTGGTGCAGGGGAAGGCGCCGCCGTTTGCGCTCGATGGCTTGACGCTGCGCGGCTAGCACTATATTTAGTACCTAATTTAGATTTACAGTGCTATGATCAAGGTCGACCAGCGGAGGCACCATGAACTTTTCCAATATCCAACCCATCAGTTATTTGAAAACGAATACCAGCGATGTGGTCAAGTTGGTTCAGGAAACCCATGATCCCGTGGCCATTACTGTCAATGGCCGGGTGCAGGCGATCGTCCAGGATCCGGTGAGCTATCAGAAGACGCAGGATCAATTGACGATGCTACGGCTGCTTGCCCATGGCAGGAAGCAAATTGAAGACGGCAAGGTTACCGGTCATGATGATTTTTTTGCGCAGCTGGATGCACAAGACAACGCGCCCTGACAGATCATGAAGATCATCTGGACCGAATCTGCCCAGGACGACCTGCTCATGATCCGCCAATACCTGAAGCAGTCCGAATCACCGGACTACGCCAGAAAGGTGACGCAGCAAATCCGCGATGAAGTGGCATCCCTGATGCAATGGCCAAATAAAGGGACCTTCGTAGGCGAGCTGGAAGAGCTTAACCTCCCCCGATACCGTCAGCTTCTGGCCGGTCCACACCGTATCATTTTTGAGCGTGGCGATCGTGAATGCTTTTATATTTACATCGTTTGCCATACGAGCCGCGATCTGGCAGCACTGTTACGTCGACGAATCCTGTCGAGTTAGCCGGCTGGTCTCGCGAGGCCTTCCCGAAACGCCCATCTGACCATCGTTGGGGAAATCGCGGATAATTGCCGCCATGCCTCCCCGCCCCACCTCACCCTGCCCCTGCGGCGGCCCCTCGTTCGACAGCTGCTGCGGCCCGTTCCTGGCCGGCGCAGCCCTGCCGCCCACTGCCGAACAGCTGATGCGCTCGCGCTATACCGCCTTCACGCTGGGCGATGAAGCCTACCTGCGCGCCACCTGGCACCCCAGCACGCGGCCGCAGGAACCGATCGTCGACAAGGATCCCGTCCGCTGGCTTGGCCTGGAGATAAAAACTGCTTTACGTTTACGTCAACGTAAAGCAGAATTGCCGGACGTTCCAGGCGACCATGACCACCCCCGCGACGAAGACCACGTCGAATTCGTCGCCCGCTTCAAGGTGGGCGGGCGCGCGCACCGTCTCCACGAGCGCAGCCGCTTCGTGCGCGAAGCCGGCCCCGATGGCGCGCCACGCTGGTTTTACCTGGACGGCAGTTTCCCCGACAAGAAGTAAGCGCTGCCAGACACCCAGGGCGGCGACAGACCAGAGGACGGCACATGCCCCAGATCGAAAGCAAACTGAATCCGCGCAGCGAGGATTTCAAGGCCAATGCCACCGCCATGCAGGCCGTGGTGGACGACTTGCGCGCGCGCGTGGCGCAACTGGCGCAGGGCGGCGGCGCCGAAGCCAGCGCGCGTCACCTCGCGCGCGGCAAGCTGCTGCCGCGCGAGCGGGTCGAACATCTGCTCGATCCGGGCACGCCCTTCCTCGAATTCTCGCAACTGGCCGCCTACGAAATGTATGACGGCGCCGCGCCCAGCGCCGGCATCATCACCGGCATCGGCCGCGTTTCCGGCCACGAATGCGTGATCGTCTGCAATGACGCCACCGTCAAGGGCGGCACCTATTACCCGATGACGGTCAAGAAGCACCTGCGCGCGCAGGAGATCGCCGAGCAGAACAACCTGCCCTGCATCTACCTGGTCGACTCGGGCGGCGCCAACCTGCCGAACCAGGACGACGTGTTCCCCGACCGCGACCACTTCGGCCGCATCTTCTACAACCAGGCGAACCTGTCGGCCAAGGGTGTGCCGCAGATCGCCGTCGTGATGGGCTCGTGCACCGCCGGCGGCGCCTACGTGCCGGCGATGAGCGACGAGTCGATCATCGTCAAGGACCAGGGCACGATTTTCCTCGGCGGCCCGCCGCTGGTAAAAGCGGCAACCGGTGAAGTCGTCAGCGCCGAAGACCTGGGCGGTGGCGACGTGCACACGCGCCTGTCGGGCGTGGCCGACCACCTGGCGCAGAACGATCCGCATGCGCTGTCGCTGGCGCGCACGATCGTGTCGAACCTGAACCGCGTCAAGCCGCAACAGGGCGAACGGCGCGAGAGCGTCGAGCCGCACTATCCGGCGTCGGAACTGTACGGCGTCATCCCGGTCGATACGCGCAAACCGTTCGACGTGCGCGAAGTGATCGCGCGCGTGGTCGATGGCAGCGTGTTCGACGAATTCAAGGCGCGCTACGGCACCACGCTGGTGTGCGGCTTCGCCCACATCTTCGGCATGAAGGTCGGCATCATCGCCAACAACGGCATCCTGTTTTCCGAGTCGGCATTGAAGGGCGCGCACTTCATCGAGCTGTGCTGCCAGCGCAAGATTCCACTCGTGTTCTTGCAGAACATCACCGGCTTCATGGTCGGGCGCAAATACGAAAACGAGGGCATCGCGCGCAACGGCGCCAAGATGGTCACGGCCGTGGCCACGGCTGCCGTGCCGAAGTTCACCGTCATCATCGGCGGCTCGTTTGGCGCCGGCAACTACGGCATGTGCGGGCGCGCATTCTCGCCACGCTTCCTGTGGATGTGGCCCAACGCGCGCATCTCGGTGATGGGCGGCGACCAGGCCGCATCGGTGCTGGCCACCGTCAAGCGCGACGGCATCGAAGGCCGCGGCGGCCAGTGGTCGCCGGAAGAAGAAGCCGCCTTCAAGCAGCCGATCCGCGACCAGTACGAGCACCAGGGCCACCCGTATTACGCGTCGGCGCGCCTGTGGGACGACGGCGTGATCGACCCGGCCGACACCCGCACGGTGCTGGGCCTGGGCTTGTCCGCGGCCATGAACCAGCCGACCGGCGACACGACGTTCGGTGTGTTCCGCATGTAAGGGGATGACGATGACCTATGAAACCCTGCTCGTGACGGTGGCCGACAAGGTCGCCACCGTCACGCTGAACCGCCCCGACCTGCGCAACGCGTTCAACGAACAGGCGATTGCCGAACTGGCGCGCGTGTTCGATGAACTCGGCCGCCACGACGCCGTGCGCGTGATCGTCCTGGCCGCCAACGGCCCGTCGTTCTGCGCCGGCGCGGACCTGAACTGGATGAAGAAGATGGCCGGCTACTCGCATGACGAGAACGAGGCTGATGCCATGCGCCTGGCCGCCATGCTGCGCACGATCTACCTGTGCCCCAAGCCCGTGGTCGCGCGCGTGCAGGGCGATTGCTACGCCGGCGGCATGGGCCTGGTGGCGGCCTGCGACATCGTCGTTGCGAGCGAGGCGGCCGGTTTTTGCCTGTCCGAAGTGAAGCTCGGGCTGATTCCGGCTACCATCTCGCCTTACGTGATCAAGGCGATGGGCGAACAGGCGGCGCGCCGGTACTTTATAACGGCCGAGCGCTTCGACGCAGCCGAGGCGCAGCGCATCGGCGTCGCGCATGCCGTCGTGGCGCCGGAAGCGCTCGACGCCACCGTCGCCGGGATCGTCAAGGCGCTGGTGAACAACAGCCCGCACGCCGTCCGGCAGGCCAAGACGCTGGTGCGCGAGATCGTCGGCCAGCCGGTCGACGATGCGCTGCTGCGTGACACGGCCGGGCGCATCGCCGCGATCCGTGCATCGACCGAAGGCCGCGAAGGCGTGGCCTCGTTCCTTGAAAAGCGCAAGCCGACATGGATTAACTAGTATTGGAAATGTATAGTGAAGCAGCAAACCACCTCCTCCGACTGGATCGCGCGCAGCCTGCGCAGCGTCTGGCATCCCTGCACCCAGATGCAGCATCACGAAGAGGTGCCGCTGATCGCGGTCAGCCACGGCAAGGGGCCGTGGCTGTACGACTATGACGGCAAGCGTTACCTGGACGGCATCAGCTCGTGGTGGGTCAACCTGTTCGGCCACGCCAACCCGCGCATCAATGCCGCGCTGAAGGACCAGCTGGACAAGCTCGAACACGCGATGCTGGCCGGCTTCACGCACGCGCCCGTGGTCGAGCTGGCCGAGCGCCTTGCCGCGCTGACCGGCCACGCGCTGGGCCACGCCACGTTCGCCTCCGACGGTGCATCGGCCGTGGAAATCGCGATGAAGATGAGCTTTCACGCGTGGCGCAATGCCGACCGGTCGTCCAAGCAGGAATTCGTCTGCCTGCAGGGCAGCTACCACGGCGAGACGATTGGCGCGCTGTCGGTCACCGACGTGCCGCTGTTCAAGGACGCCTACGGCCCGCTGCTGCGCGCATCGCATGTGGTGAGCGCGCCCGATGCCCGCAACGCGTTCGAGGGCGAGACGGCGCAGGACGTCGCGCGGCGCGCGATCCTCGAAGTGAAAGCGCTGTTCGAAGAACGGGGCGACAAGATCGCCGCCATCATCGTCGAGCCGCTGGTGCAGTGCGCCACCGGCATGGCGATGTACGACCCGCTGTATCTCAAGCTGTTGCGCGACCTGTGCGACCAGCACCGCGTGCACCTGATCGCCGACGAGATCGCGGTCGGCTGCGGACGCACCGGCACCTTCTTCGCCTGCGAGCAGGCCGGCATCTGGCCGGACTTCCTGTGCCTGTCGAAAGGCATCAGCGGCGGCTACCTGCCGCTCTCGCTCGTACTCACGCGCGACGACATCTACCAGGCCTTCTACA
The DNA here is from genome assembly GCF_059686035.1 of Telluria sp. ZT3P26. NCBI lineage: Bacteria > Pseudomonadati > Pseudomonadota > Betaproteobacteria > Burkholderiales > Oxalobacteraceae > Telluria > Telluria sp. ZT3P26. The sequence goes on from NZ_JCASII010000002.1 coordinate 213,286, forward strand.
GCACCGACATCACGCGCGGCTTCCTGCACTCGCACTCGTACACCGGCAATCCGCTGGCCTGCCGCGCGGCGCTGGCCACGCTCGACATCTTCGAAGAAGACGATGTGTTGAACCGCAACCGCGAGCTGGCCACCAGGATGACGGTGGCGCTGGCGCCGCTGGCCGACCACCCGCGCACGCGCCACTTCCGCCAGCGCGGCATGATCTTCGCGTTCGATGCCATCGAACCGGATACCGATCTTGCCTCGACCTTTGCGCGCCGCTTCTTTTCGACGGCGGCCGAGAACGAACTGCTGCTGCGCCCCATCGGCCGCACCGTGTACCTGATGCCGCCGTACGTGCTGGACGAAGAAGAAGTCGCGGGCCTGGCCGCGCGCACGATCAAGACGTTCGAATCGGTCATCGCGGGGTGATGTGATGGATCTCATCGCCACCATCGACCGCCAGCTCGACACGCTGGCTGCGCGCAGCCTCACGCGCCGGCGCCGCATCACCGATGGCGCCTGCGCGCCGCGCCAGCTGGTCGACGGCCGTGACCTGCTGGCCTTTTGCAGCAACGATTACCTGGGCCTGGCCGCGCACCCGCAGGTCATCGAAGCGCTGCGCGAAGGCGCGCAGCTGTATGGCGCCGGCAGCGGCGCCTCGCACCTGGTGTCGGGCCACAGCCGCGCGCATCATCTGCTCGAAGAAACGCTGGCCGGGTGGATGGCGCCGCACCTCGAGCAGGCGCGCGCGCTGACGCTGTGCACCGGCTACATGGCCAACCTGGCGATCCTCAGCGCCCTGGGCCTTGATGCCGATGCGATGATCTTTTCCGAGGCGCTGAACCATGCTTCGCTGATCGACGGCGCCCGGCTTGCGAAAGCGGGCGTGACGGTCTACCCGCATGGGGACGTCGAGGCGCTGACACGACTGCTGGCCGCCAGCAGCGCCAGCACCAAGATCGTCGTCACCGACAGCGTGTTCAGCATGGATGGCGACCTGGCGCCGCTGCCGGCGCTGCTGGCCGCATGCGAGCGCCACGGCGCCTGGCTGGTGGTCGACGATGCCCACGGCTTCGGCGTGCTGGGCCAGAACGGGCGCGGCGCACTGGAACATTTCGGCCTGCGCTCGAGCAACCTGATCTACATGGGCACGCTGGGCAAGGCCGCCGGTGTCGGCGGCGCCTTCGTCGCCGCGCACGCCAGCGTGATCGAATTGCTCATCCAGCGCGCCCGCCCGTATATCTACACGACGGCCTGCCCGCCGGCGCTTGCACACGCCTTGCTCGCCAGCCTTGCTATCATGGGCGGTGACGAGGGCGCAGAACGGCGCGCGCACCTGGCGCAACTGGTGGCGCAGCTGCGCGGCTCGCTGCGCCTGGAACGCTGGGAACTGGCGGCGTCGACCACCCCGATCCAGCCCGTCATCATCGGCAGCAACGACGCTGCGCTGCACGCCGCGAGCCGTCTGCATGCGCAGGGCTTGTGGGTGCCGGCGATCCGCCCGCCGACCGTGGCGCCCGGCACCGCGCGCCTGCGCGTGACCTTGTCCGCCGCCCACGCCACGGATGACGTGGCGCGGCTGGCGCAGGCGCTCAACGAACTGGAAAAGGCCGCACCATGAACAACCTGAACGAAACCGATGCACCGGTCATCGCGCAACCCCTACTTGACCCCGAGGTCGACCTGACCGAGCTCGACGAACCGGTCCTGGAGCCTGAACTGGAACTGCGCGCCGACGATCTGCCAATGCGCTTTGCCTGCTTTGTCACCGGCACCGACACCGAGATCGGCAAGACGCTGATCTCGGCCGCGATCCTGCACAAGCTGGTGGCCACGGGCCAGCGCGCCTGCGGCATGAAGCCGGTGGCGGCCGGCGCCGAACTGAAAGACGGCGTGCTGCACAACGACGACGCCGACCAGCTGATCGCAGCCGGCAACGTGCACCTGCCGGCATCGCTGACCACGCCCTACCTGCTGCGCGAACCGGCCGCGCCGCACATCGCCGCCGCACTCGAGGGCGTGACGATCGAGCTGGTACCGATCCTGGCCGCCTTCGCCGAGATCCAGGCCGCGTCCGATGCGGTCGTGGTCGAAGGCGTGGGGGGCTTCCGCGTGCCCTTCAACGACGACTTCGACAGCGCCGACCTGGCCGCACAACTGAACCTGCCCGTGATCCTCGTTGTCGGCGTGCGGCTGGGCTGCATCAGCCATGCGCTGCTGACGGTCGAAGCGATCGTGGCGCGCGGCCTGGTGCTGGCCGGCTGGGTCGCCAACACGGTCGACACGGACATGCGCTTTGCGCAAGAGAACATCGCGGCGCTGGCCCAGCGTATCCCGGCGCCGCTGCTGGGCCACGTGCCACGCCTGAACGAACCGACGGCTGCTGCGGCAGCCGAATTTATCGACCTCGCCGGACTGCCGAACTGGCCGTCCACGCGGGTCTAGTTTTTGAAGGAACCGAAATGACCAATATGAACACTGTCGCCCTGCACCGCCCAACGGCAGCCATCAAGCCGCCCGAGAATGCGACCTGGCCGCTGGCCGACGTGCTCGCGCTGTTCGACCTGCCGTTCACCGAACTGATGCACCGCGCGTCGACCGCGCACCGCCTGAACTTCCCGGACGGCGACGTCGAACTGGCGACGCTGCTGTCGATCAAGACCGGCGGCTGCGAAGAAGACTGCGGCTACTGCCCGCAGGCGGCGCGCTACGACACGGGCGTGGAAGCCAAGAAGCTGCTCGACATCGACACGGTGCTCGACGCGGCGCGCGCGGCCAAGGCCAGCGGCGCCACGCGCTTCTGCATGGGCGCAGCCTGGCGCAGCCCGAAAGAGCGCGACATGGACAAGGTCGAGACGATGGTGCGTGAAGTCAAGGCGCTGGGCATGGAAACCTGCGCCACGCTGGGCATGCTCGAAGCCGGCCAGGCCGAACAGCTCAAGCGCGCTGGCCTGGACTACTACAACCACAATATCGACACCGCGCCGGACTTCTACAACAACGTCATTTCGACCCGCGAATACCAGGACCGCCTGGACACGCTGGGCCGCGTGCGCGAAGCAGGCCTGAAGGTCTGCTGCGGCGGCATCGTCGGCATGGGCGAGACGCGCGAACAGCGCGCCGGCCTGATCGCGCAACTGGCGAACCTGAACCCGTATCCGGAATCGGTGCCGGTCAACCACTTGGTGCAGGTGGCGGGCACGCCGCTGCACGGCATGGACAAGCTCGACCCGATCGAATTCGTGCGCACCATCGCGGTCGCGCGCATCACGATGCCGCAAGCGCGCGTGCGCCTGTCGGCGGGCCGCCGCGAAATGGGCGAAGCGGTGCAGGCGATGTGCTTCATGGCCGGTGCCAACTCGATCTTCTACGGCGACAAGCTGCTGACCACCGAGAACCCGGAAGCCGACGACGACCGCGTGCTGCTGGAAAAACTGGGCCTGAAAACCCGCGCCGCGACGCTGGAATCGGCGCCGAAGGAAGCCTGCGGCTGCTGAATCCCCGTCGTTCCCGCGGAGGCGGGAACCTAAGTCGTTTGCTTAGCCACTCGCGTTGAACGTAGCTGATACGCGTGCAAACTTGGGTTCCCGCCAAGGCGCCCGGCGAGGGCGGGAACGACGTAGTGGCAGCGCAATGATCCGGCTGGAGAGACACAGCCAAAGCATCACCCGAACAACCATAAGCGAAAGATAACGCGCATGTTCACCAAACTCCTCATCGCCAATCGTGGCGAGATCGCCTGCCGTGTGGCCGCTACTGCGCGCCGCATGGGTATTCGCACCGTCGCCGTGTATTCCGAGGCCGACGCCGGCGCCAAGCACGTCGCGGTCTGCGATGAGGCCATCCTGATCGGCCCCGCCGCCGCGCGCGACAGTTATCTGCGCGGCCAGAAAATCATCGAAGTTGCCAAGGCCACCGGCGCGCAGGCAATCCATCCCGGCTACGGCTTCCTGTCCGAAAACGCGGAGTTTGCCGAGGCCGTCCACGCCGCCGGCCTCGTGTTCGTCGGCCCGCCTGCGGCATCGATGCGCGCGATGGGTTCGAAGTCCGCCGCCAAGCAGCTGATGGAAAGCGCCAACGTGCCGCTGGTACCGGGCTACCACGGCGACGAGCAGGATCCCGCGTTCCTGCGCGAGCAGGCCGACCGCATCGGCTACCCGGTGCTGCTCAAGGCCAGTGCCGGCGGCGGCGGCAAGGGCATGCGCGTGGTCGAGCGTTCCGAAGACTTCGAAGGCGCGCTGGCCTCGTGCAAGCGCGAAGCGATTTCCAGCTTCGGCGACGACAAGGTGCTGGTCGAAAAATACCTGATCCGCCCGCGCCACATCGAGATCCAGGTGTTTGCCGACAGCCTGGGCAACTGCGTCTACCTGCACGAGCGCGATTGCTCGGTGCAGCGCCGGCACCAGAAGGTGCTGGAAGAAGCGCCCGCCCCCGGCATGCCGCCGGAGCGCCGCGCCGCGATGGGCGAAGCGGCCGTGAACGCTGCGCGCGCCGTCGGCTATGTCGGCGCCGGCACCGTCGAATTCATCGCCAACCAGGACGGCTCGTTCTACTTCATGGAGATGAACACGCGCCTGCAGGTCGAGCATCCGGTAACCGAAATGATCACCGGGACCGACCTGGTGGAATGGCAGTTGCGGGTCGCCTTTGGCGAAGCGCTGCCGAAGCAGCAGCATGAACTGGGCATCCACGGCCACGCGATCGAAGCGCGCGTGTATGCCGAAAATCCCGAGAAGGGTTTCCTGCCGTCGATCGGCACCTTGCGCCATATGGACGTGCCGCGCGCGGTCGCGTTCGAGCTGGGCAGCGACGGCGCGAACCCCGCCGCCGTGCGCGTCGATTCCGGCGTGCGCGAAGGCGATGCGATTTCGCCGTTCTACGATCCGATGATCGCCAAGCTGATCGTCTGGGGCGCGGACCGCACCCAGGCGCTGGCGCGTATGTCACAGGCGCTGAGCGAGTTTCGCATCGTCGGGCTGGCCACCAATATCGCGTTCCTGAAACGCCTGGTCGAGGGCGAGGCATTTGCCACGGCCGACCTGGACACGGGCCTGATCGAGCGCCATGGCGCGACGCTGTTCCCGCCTGCCGCACCGGCGCCGCTGGGCGCGCTGGCCCTGGCCGTGTTCGCGCTGCGCGAGAACGCGGCCAATGACGCTGATCCATGGAGCCAGGCCAGCGGCTGGCGCATGAACGGCGACTACCGCCGCGTGCTGTCGTGGTCCGACGAATCCGGCGCCTACCGCGTCGGCCTGACCTACCGCCGCGACGGGCTCGAGATCGACCTCGATGGCCAGGCGCAGCGCGTGGAACGCGTCGGTGGTGCTGGCGACGATCTGGCGCTGCGCCTCGGCGAGACGGCCGTGCATGGCGTCGTGCGCCGCGACGGCGACGTGTTCCACGTATTTACCGCCGGTCAGCATTTCACGCTGACGTACAATGATCCGATGGCCCACGCCGGCGAAGTCGAAACGCTCGGCGGTCGCCTGACGGCGCCGATGCCGGGCAAGGTGGTCGCGGTGCTGGTCCAGGCCGGCGCCACCGTGGTGAAGGGCGAACCGCTCGTCATCATGGAAGCGATGAAGATGGAGCACACGATTGCTGCGCCGGGAGACGGCGTGGTCGAGGACGTGCTGTACGAGGTCGGCGACCAAGTTGCCGATGGCGCGCCGCTGCTGGCCTTCAAGGCGGCGTAAGCAACACCCATAAAAACCACCCTACACGATGAGGGGGAGACATGCGTATTGTCCTGTACCGGGGCGATGGCGTCAGCGAGCCTTGGGAACACGCGTTTGCCAGCGTACTGCCGGGGATCGAGACCGTCATCTGGAAAGAAGGCGAGCAACTGGCGCACTGCGATTACGCGGTGCTGTGGAACCCGGCGCCGGCCCTGCTGGCCCAGCTGGGTGACGTCAAAGCGATCTTCCTGATGGGCGCGGGCGTCGACGCGCTGCTCAAGTTTGGCGATGCCTTGCCCGATGTACCGCTGGTGCGCCTGGGCGACGCCGGCATGGGCGTGCAGATGGCCGAGTATGTGGCGCATGCGGTGCTGCGCTACTTTCGCCGCTTCGATGAATATGAACAGCAGGCCAGGCACGGCGCCTGGAATCCGCTGCCGCAGCATCCGAAAGAGTCGTTCACGATCGGCGTCATGGGCCTGGGCCGGCTGGGCATGCCGGTGGTCGAGGCGATGCGCCATTTCGGCTTTCCCGTGCGCGGCTGGAGTCGCAGCCCGAAAGACATCCCGGGCGTGCCGACCTATGCCGGCATGGCGCAGCTGGGTGACTTCCTGCACGGCACGCGCGTACTGGTCTGCCTGCTGCCGCTGACACCGGACACCACCAACCTGCTCGACCGCCACAACCTGGGCAAGCTGGCGCCCGGCGCGTATCTGATCAACGTGTCGCGCGGCGCGATCCTGGCCGAACCCGATCTGATGACGCTGATCCGCTCCGGGCACATCGCCGGCGCCACGCTCGACGTGTTCCGCCATGAGCCGCTGCCGGCCCAGCACCCGTTCTGGAACGAGCCGCGCATCGCCCTCACCCCGCATATTTCGGCGCTCACCATGCGCCAGGACGCCGTGCGCCAGATCGTCGACAAGATCGACGCCCTGGAACGCGGCCAACCGGTCGACGACCTCGTCGACCGCCAACGTGGATATTGAAATGACACCCCTGCCAACGAAGGTCAAGATTGTCGAAGTCGGCCCCCGCGACGGCCTGCAGAACGAAAAAGAAGCGCTCGGCGCTGACGTGAAAATCGAGCTGGTCGAGCGCCTGGCGCGCGCCGGTTTCGTCAATGTCGAGGCGGCAGCATTTGTCTCGCCCAAGTGGGTGCCGCAAATGGCAACCTCCGCCGAAGTGCTGGCCCGCATCGAACGCCGGCCCGGCACGATCTATTCGGCGCTGGTGCCGAACATGCAGGGCTTCGAGGCCGCGCTGGCCGGCAAGGCCGACGAGGTCGTCGTGTTCGGCGCAGCGTCCGAGGCGTTTTCGCAAAAGAACATCAACTGTTCGATTGCCGAGTCGATCGCGCGCTTCGAGCCGGTCGCGCGCGCTGCCAGGGAGCACGGCCTGCGCCTGCGCGGCTCGATCAGCACGGCGTTTGGCTGCCCGTACCAGGGCGCCGTCTCGCTCGATGCCGTGGGCGACGTCGTGGCGCGCATGCGCGATCTTGGCTGTGACGAGATCGATATCGCCGACACGATCGGCGTGGCGACCGCGCGCCAGACGCAGGCCGTGATGCTGCGCGCAGCGCAGGCGTTCCCGCTGGGCCAGCTGGCCGGCCACTTCCACGATACGTATGGCCAGGCGCTGGCGAACATCTACGCGGCGCTCGAAGTGGGCGTGGCGATTTTCCACTCGTCAGTGGCCGGCCTGGGCGGTTGCCCGTATGCCAAGGGCGCGACCGGCAATGTCGCGACCGAAGACGTGCTGTACCTGATGCAGGGGCTGGGGATCGAGACGGGCGTGGATCTCGACCAGGTGGTCGATGCCGGGCTGTTCATCTCCGCGCAGCTGGGCCGCAAGAGCATCAGCCGCGCCGGCAATGCGCTGGCCGCCAAACGGGCCGGGTGACAGGCAGGCCCCCGGTGTGCCGGGGGCTGTTTCAGGGAAAACGGGCGCACAACGAAAAAAGCCGACAACTCACGTTGTCGGCTTTTTTCTTAATGCTGGTCGGAGTACAAGGATTCGAACCTTGGACCCCCTGGTCCCAAACCAGGTGCGCTACCGGGCTGCGCTACACTCCGAAGAAGCAAGATAATACCGGCTTGCCGTCACTTGGTCAAGGATTTCGCGTCAAAATCCTCACTCCCCCCGGATCTGCAGCGCCCGCTCGTACAAGGCATTCTTCTTGCGGCCCGTGATCTGCGCCGCCAGATTGGCCGCCTGCTTCACGCTGCATTCGGTGAGCAGGATCTGCAGTACACGCTCGGCCTCGATGTCTTCGGCGTCGCTCGCGGCGACTGCCCCCTCGACCAGCACGACGAATTCACCCTTCTCGCGGTGCGCGTCGGCCTTGACCCAGGCCAGCGCCTCGCCCAGTGTGCAGCGGTGAATTTCCTCGAACATCTTGCTCAGTTCGCGGGCAAACACGACCTGGCGGGTCGGCTCGAAGGCCGCCACCAATGCTTCGACGCAATCGACGATCCGGTGCGGCGCCTCGTAGAACACGAGCGTCGAGGTTTCGCGCGTCAGTGGCGCCAGTGCCGTTTCGCGGCCCTTGGCCTTGGTCGGCAGAAAGCCGACAAAGTGGAAGCGGTCGTTAACCAGGCCGCTGGCCGACAGCGCCGCGATCGCCGCCGACGGGCCCGGCAACGGCACCACGTTCAGGCCGGCGGCGCGAACGGCATCAACGATGCGCGCGCCCGGATCGGATACGCCTGGCGTGCCGGCGTCGGACACCAGCGCCACGCGCTGGCCGGCGCGCAGGCGCTCGACGATCTTGTCGGCCACCTCGCGCTCGTTGTGCTGGTGCGCGGCGATCGTGCTCTTGGAAAGACCAAAGCGTTGCAATAACGCGCCAGTCTTGCGCGTGTCTTCACAGGCGACGACGTCGGCCAGGGCCAGCAGGTGTAAAGCACGCAAGGTGATGTCGGTGACGTTGCCAATCGGAGTAGCCACGACATACAGCGTTGCGGTAGGATAGGACTGCTGGGCCGCCTCGCCCATGACGGGAAGTCGGGCGATGTCGATGGTCTGCTGTTCTGTCATATAGGGTTCCGATGCTGAAGAAAAAAAATCTCACGGGCTTGATTGCCGCCTCTGTCACGACACTGCTGACCGCGTGCGGCAGTACGCCCCTGCCACCCGATACCGGTTGTGGCATGCCAGGCGGATTGTGCGGCCCAGGCGCGCCAGTGACAAGTGGCGCGCCTGCCGCACCTGCTTATACACCACCTGCGCCGCGTTACGATAGCGGTGTCCAGACCAGTCCGGTTGAACTGCCGCCGAGCGCCGATGGCAGCACGCCAAGTGCCGCGACGGCGCCAGGCGGCCCGGCGGTACGCGTCGCGCTGCTCCTGCCCCTCGAATCGCAGGGACTGGCCCAGCCCGCCGAAGCGGTGCGCGCCGGCTTCATGGCCGCGTACGACCAGCAGCGCGGCAACGTCACCGTCAACCTCGTGCCCACCGGCGACTCGTCCCAAGCGGCGCTCGACGCCTACCGCATGGCGGCTGCAGAGAACGACATCGTCGTCGGTCCGCTCGCGCGTCCTGCCGTGGCGGCCCTGGCCACGAGCGGCGCCGTCACCAAGCCCACCATCGCACTGAACCACCCGCAGTTGGCGTCGGCGCTGCCGCCCAAGATGCTCGTCATCGGCTTGTCGCTCGAAGACGAAGCGCGCCAGGTGGCCGACTGGGCTGCCGGCGAGCAGCCATCCGGCCAGGCGCTGGTGCTGACCGGGCGCGCCACCTGGCAGCAGCGCCTGTCGGGCGCGTTCAGCGTACGCTGGTCCGAACTGGGCCGCAGTCACACCACGGTCGAACTGCCCAATGCCGGCGGCTATGTCGACGGCAATGCGCTGGCCGACCTGCGCGCGCGCCTGCAATCGCAGCCGCCACAACTGGTCTACGCCGCGCTCGACGCCAACAGCCTGCGCCAGGTGCGCAGCGCTCTCGGCACCTCGACACCGACCTATGGCACGGCCTCGGTCAACCCGGGCCGTGACCCGGCCAGCATCCCGGCCGAGCTGGTCGGCGTGCGCATCCTCGACCTGCCATGGACCGTGCAGGCTGATCACCCGGCCGTGGCAAGCTACCCGAGCTGGAGCAGCGGCGGCCAGGGCCTCGACCTGCAGCGCCTGTATGCGCTGGGCATCGACGCCTACCGCATCGCACGCGAACTGTCGCTGCGCCCGTCCGGCGCATTCGAGCTCGACGGCGCCACGGGCCGCCTGTCGATCGACATGGGCCAGGGAGCGCGCGCGTTCCGTCGCGTCGAAACCGGCGTCGTCGTGCGTGATGCGATGCCTGGCGCCGATGGCGCCGCCGTCACCGGTCGCGTGTTCGAAGCGGTTTCTACCGGCCTGTGACATGTGGTCCGGGCGCCTGTCCCAACGGCAGGCCCAGGGCCACCAGTATGAACTTGCCGCCAGCGCCTACCTGCGCCGCCGCAGGCTGGCGCCGGTGGAAGAAAACTTTCGCTGCAAGGGCGGCGAAATCGACCTGATCATGCGCGACGGCGCCACGCTCGTGTTCGTCGAGGTGCGCCAGCGCGCCAGCAGCGCGCAGGGCGGCGCCGCCGCCAGCATCACGCCGACCAAGATCCGGCGCCTGGTCTGCGCGGCCCAGGTGTACCTGCTGCGCTTTCCCGTCACCCCGCCCTGCCGCTTCGACGTCATCGCCATCGATGGCGAACAGATCGAGTGGCTGCAGAACGTGATTGAAGTGTAAGCAATTTTTACCGACCTTGCCCAGTGCCCCTTGCTACTACACTATAATCCTCGGCTATGAACACACAACGCATCCTCGCTCACTTCCAGGAGAGCGCTGACCTGAAGATGAGGTCGGCTGCAACCCTGGCTCCCCACATTTCCCAGGCGGTCGAACTCATGTTCGGCGCCCTGTCCAATGGCAACAAGATCCTGGCCTGCGGTAACGGCGGTTCGGCCGCCGACTGCCAGCACTTTGCTGCCGAGCTGGTCGGACGCTTCGAACGCGAGCGCTTTCCGCTCCCGGCCATCGCGCTGACCACCGACACCTCGATCCTGACTGCCGTCGGCAACGACTACAGCTTCCGCGAGATCTATTCCAAGCAGGTGCAGGCCTTCGGCCAGGCCGGCGACATCCTGCTGGCCATTTCCACTTCGGGCAACTCGGGCAATGTGCTCGCTGCGGTCGAAGCGGCGCTCGAGCGCGAAATGCGCATCGTGGCGTTCACAGGCAAGGACGGCGGCCAGTTGGCCAAGCTGCTGACCGACGCCGACGTCCACGTCAACGTCCCGCATTCGCGCACCGCGCGGATCCAGGAAGTTCACCTGTGCGCCATTCACTGCATCTGCGACGGCATTGACGTCGCACTGTTCGGAGGAGACGAGAATGCGTAATACCCGCCGGCCCATGGCCGTGCTGTTGACGAAAGTTGTTCTGGGTTCGGCCCTGCTGGCATCGCTGTCGGGCTGCTTCGGCCTGATCGTCGGCGCCGGCATCGGCAGCGCCGTTTCGGCGGTCGACCGTCGCACGCTGGGCGCCCAGACCGAAGACAAGTCGGTCACGGTCAAGGCCGAGATCAAGATGCGCGATATCACGAACGGCAACGGCAACATCAACGTCACGAGCTTCAACCGCAAGGTGCTGCTCACCGGCGAAGTACGCGACGAGGCCATGAAGGCCGCGGCCGAGCGCGAAGTGCGCAAGATCGAGAACGTCGTGTCGGTCATCAACGAACTGAAGATTTCGGGTTCGTCGAGCTACACGTCGCGTTCCAACGATGCACTGATCACCACCAAGGTCAAGGCCAGCCTGGTCGACATGAAGACCGTCTCGGCGATCTCGTTCAAGGTCACGACCGAACGCGGCGTGGTCTACCTGATGGGTCTTGTGACCCCGCGCGAAGGCAATATCGCCGCCGATGTCGCCAAGGGCGTCTCGGGCGTGACGAGCGTGGTGAAGATCTTCGAATACATCAGCGAAGAAGACGCGCGCGCCAAGCAGACCAACGCGCAGAACGCACCGCAGGGTTCCTGAACCCCGGGTGCATCTGCGCCATGCAAAAAAGCGGCAGGGCTATAATGGCCCTGCCGCTTTTTTTTTACACGATCGCCGACCATGACCGCATCCACACCTTCCCGCTCCTGGATCAAGCCTGCCGCCATCGGCGCCGTCGTGCTGGCGCTGGCCGGTATCGGCTACGCGTCGCTGGCCAGCAGCACGCCGGCCCCGGACGTCACGTTCATCAGTATCGCCGGCGACAAGGTGTCGACGCAGTCACTGCGCGGCAAGGTCGTGATGGTCAACTTCTGGGCCACGTCGTGCGTCACCTGCGTCAAGGAGATGCCCGAGATGGTCGCGACCTACAACAAGTACAAGGGCCAGGGCCTGGAATTCGTCGCCGTCGCGATGCAATACGACCGGCCCGACTACGTGCTGAACTTCGCCGAGCAGCGCAAGCTGCCATTTACCGTGGCGCTTGATTCGGCGGGCGATATCGCGCGCCAGTTCGGCGACGTCACGCTCACGCCCACCACCTTCCTGATCGACAAGCAGGGCCGCATCATCAAGACCTATGTCGGCGCGCCGGACTTCGGCGCGGTGCACAAGCTGATCGAGAAAGAGCTGGCCGGCTAAGCGCTTACGCTTTCGGGTACAGGATCATCTGCGTGCAACGGAACAACGCGATGGTCTTGCCGCTGGCCTTGTCCGTGACGGTGGCGTCCCAGATCTGCGTCGTGCGGCCCAGGTGCACGGCGGTGGCGACGCAGGCGATGGTGCCTTCGCGCGCGGTGCCCAGGTGGTTCGATTTCAATTCGATGGTCGTGAAGTTCTGCGCACCTTCCGGCAGGTTGCTGATGCAGCCATAGCCGGCGCAGGTATCGGCCAGCGTGACCACGCTGCCGGCGTGCAGGTAGCCGTTCGGCGCCAGCAGGTGCGGCGCGACCGGCATTTCAGCGGCCAGCTTGCCGGGGCTGACTTCAGTAATCCGGATGCCCAGGTGGCCAGGCAGGTAGGTTGCGCCGAAGGTGTTGAAGGCGTCGGGGGTGTGCGGGATGCTCATGGGCTTGTCTCGGTGTTTTTATGAAAGCGGCATCGTACACCGAGACCACCCTTGGCGTCAGCGGCGCCGGCCCTCGTGGTGCTTGCCACCCTTGCCGCCCTGCTTGCCACCATGCCGCTGCCGGGCCGCCGCGTTCTGCTGCTGCAGCAGCGCGTCGACCCGCTCGGACGCTTCGCGCGCCAGCTCCTGTGCCAGCGCGATGCTCGGGAAGTAGTCCGGCGCCCGGTACCCCAGCCACGCATAGGCCGAATACACGCGGCACTGGTCCTCGACCTCTTGCAGGTTCATGTAGAACAGCTGCTGCGGATTGCTGTGGCCATGCAGCTTAACGACGATCTTCTTGGCCAGCGACAGGCACCAGTGTTCCCACGCCTTCTGCAGCGCCGGTACGCGGCTCGAGATCGGCACCAGCGACAGCATGAACTTCTCGGCCACCGACAGCGGCAGCGTGTCGAGCCACTCGGCGCGCTCGTTCTGGTCTTCGGTGATGCGCGGGTAGAAGAAGCCGTCCGGCACGTCGATATTGTGGACAAACCGCTTGAGCAGCTTGACCAGCGAGGTCTCGCCCGTCACCGCTGAAATGCGGTGCAGCTGTTCGAGCGACGGCGCGACGGCAAAGCCGCTGGTTGCCACCGCCGGGATTTTTTCCTTCATCAGCGAGCGCATGACCTGGTGCGTCTCGTCGTCATAACCGACGACGAAGCCTTCGTCGTGCACGCCGTAGCGCCCTGCCCGGCCCGCGATCTGCTTGGCCAGCGCAGCGGAGATTTCTTCTTCCTCGACGCCGTTGTACTTGACCGTGGTCGTCATCACGATGCGCGCGATCGGCATGTTCAACCCCATCGCCAGCGCATCGGTGCCAACGACGATATCGGCCTGGCCGTCGCGGAAGCGCTCGGCCTGCGCGCGACGCACCTCGGGCGACAGGTTGCCGTAGACGGTGGCCACCGACAGGCCCTTGTCGGTGATCATGTCGCGCCACTTGAGCACCTCGCGGCGCGAGAACGCGATCACGGCGTCGCCCCGGCGCAGGTTCGACAGCTTGCGCACGGCCATCGGCTCCATCTCCAGGGGCCCCATCCGCTTGAGCACATGCACCTCGAGCGGCACATCGAGCCGCTCGGCCAGCGCCTCGATTGCGCGCCGCGCTTCCGGTGCGCCGACCAGGTACACGACGGATGCCGGCGCGCCGCATACGGCGGCAGTCCAGGCGGCGCCGCGGTCGCGGTCGGCCAGCATCTGGATCTCGTCGATCACGGCCACGTCGATCGGCGTTTTGGTGTCCAGCATTTCAACAGTGCTGGCGACGTGCGTCGCGCCTTCCACCAGGCGCCGTTCTTCACCCGTGATCAGGCTGACCTTGATCGCGTCGCCGTGCGGGCGCGCCGCCTGCAGGCGCTCGTAGTTTTCCAGCGCCAGCAGGCGCAGCGGCGCCAGGTACACGCCGCTGGGCGCCTTGGCCAGCGCTTCCATCGCGCGGTGCGTCTTGCCCGAGTTGGTGGGCCCCAGCAGCGCGATGAACTTGCGGCCCATGCGGCTGGCGACGTCGAACGAGCGCGGATACTCGGCCAGGTTGATGCTCTCCTTGGTGCGCGCCGCATGGCGCTCTTCGGCGTCGCGCTCGATCGCGTGGGTCAGGCGCTGCGAAATCCGCTGGAACACGTACTCGGCCGGCTCGGACGTTTGCAGCTCGTCCAGCACATCGAGAAACAGCATCGGATCATAGCCGGCGTCGTCAGCATCGCCCGCCAGGTCGCGCACGAATTCTTCGGCGTCCTGGTGCAGGCGCGCGAGGTCGGCGTCACCGGTGCGCTCTTCGATCAGCGCGCGTCGCCCGGCCAGATCCAGCTTGCGCCACTTGCTCGGCTTGGCCAGCACGCCGCGCGACGGCACCAGGCGATACGGCACGTGCAAACCCTCGTAGCGCACCACGCCCGAGAAGCGCAGGAACACGCGACCTTCCAGTTTGACCAGTTCGATGCCGCGCGCGGCCAGGTCAAGTTCGCGCTCGAGCGCGGCGTCGTCGGTGTGGTCGGATGAAGAAGAGTCTTGGAGGTCGGTCATGGCGCAGTGCTGAAGGTCGATGGCGTCACTATATCGCGGCGGCGGCTAACGCACCGCGCGGGTGCCACTTTTCACCAGCGCAAAAACGTCGTCCCCACGGAGGCGGGGACCCAAGCTTTGCATGCGTTACCGCGATGCTGGAAAACTTGGATCCCCGCCTGCGCGGGGACGACGTGCATGATGTCACTGAAACGGCTGCCCTGAGGCTCGCCGCTTTTTACTGTGCAGGGCTTTACGCCGCCACGCCCGCGTTATGCGCCTGCTGGTCGGCGTGATACGACGAACGCACCATCGCACCCACGGCGGCATGCACGAAGCCCATCTCGTAGGCTTTTTGCTCGAACATCTTGAAGACGTCCGGGTGCACATAGCGGCGCACCGGCAGGTGCGAATTGGTCGGTGCCAGGTACTGGCCGATCGTGAGCATGTCGATGTCGTGGTCGCGCATGTCCTGCATGACTTGCAGGATTTCTTCATCGGTCTCGCCCAGGCCGACCATGATGCCCGACTTGGTGACCGCGCTCGGGTACATCTTTTTGAAGTCGCGTAGCAGCACCAGCGAGTGCGTGTAGTCGGCGCCCGGACGGGCTTCCTTGTACAGGCGCGGCACGGTTTCCAGGTTGTGGTTCATCACGTCTGGCAGGCCGTCGGCGAAGATATTCAGTGCTTTCTCGAGGCGGCCGCGGAAGTCGGGCACCAGCACTTCGATCTTGGTGCCCGGGCTCGAGGCGCGCGTTTTCTGGATGCACTCGACGAAGTGGCCGGCGCCGCCGTCACGCAGGTCGTCGCGGTCGACCGACGTGATCACGACGTACGACAGGCGCAGCGCGGCGATGGTCTTGGCCAGGTTGGCCGGCTCATTGATGTCGAGCGGGTCAGGACGGCCGTGGCCGACGTCGCAGAACGGGCAGCGGCGGGTGCACTTGTCGCCCATGATCATGAACGTCGCAGTGCCCTTGCCGAAGCATTCGCCGATGTTCGGGCAGCTCGCTTCTTCGCACACCGTCACCAGGTTGTTGGCGCGCAGGATGTCCTTGATTTCGTAGAAGCGCGACGAGGCGGTGGCCGCCTTGACGCGGATCCAGTCGGGCTTTTTCAGGCGCTCCATCTCGGCGATCGGCACGATCTTGATCGGGATGCGCGAGGTCTTGCTGGCGCCTTTTTGCTTTTCGCTGGCGTTGTAGGCGGCTGCGGCGGCGACGCCGGTATCGATTTCGGAAGTCATAGGCTCGTTGCCCTCGCGGGGCTGTCAGTTGGTTTGTTCGGGTCTGGCTGGACGCCCTCGGGTGCCAGCTGATCGACCAGGGCCTGGGCCAGCGCCCGCTGTACATCGTGCAGCGGCGCCTCGACGCCCATCGTGCGCATATCGACTGTAACCAGTCCGGAGTAACCGCACGGATTGATCCAGGTGAACGGGGCCAGATCCATCGCCACGTTCAGCGATACGCCATGGTAGGTGCAACCATTGCCGCGTACTTTCAGGCCCAGCGCGGCGATCTTGGCGCCCTTGCGCGGACCGTCTGCGATATAGATGCCGGGTGCACCGGCAACGCGCTCACCGCCAAGATTATACGCCCCTAACACATCGATCACCGCCTGTTCGATTTTTTCCACAAACTGGCGCGCGTACAGCTTGCCGCCCGGCTTGTTGCGGCGCAGGTCCATTAACAGATAGATCACGACCTGGCCGGGACCATGGAAGGTCACTTCGCCGCCACGGTCGGTCTGGATCACCGGGATATCGTGCGGGGCCAGCACGTGCTCGCGGTCGGCGCCCAGGCCCAGCGTGAACACGGGCGGATGCTCGACAATCCACAGCTCGTCGCGCGACTCGGGCGTGCGCGCATCGGTGAAGGCGCGCATCGCGGCGAAGGTGGGCTCGTAGTCGGCCTGGCCGAGTTCACGAATCAGGGGGAAGGTCGCTGACATCGGGGACGAACGCCGTTACAGGACCATCTTGACCATCGGATGCGTCGACAGCGTGCGGTACACCTCGTCGAGCATGTCGCGGCTGGTGGCGCGGATGGTCACGGTCAGGCCCGTGTAGTTGCCCTTGGCCGACGGCCGGGTTTCCAGCTTGCTCTCGTCGAAGGTCGGGTCGAGCTGGGTCACCAGCGCCACGATGGTCGGGGCGAAGTCGATGTGGCTTGCGCCCATCACCTTGATCGGAAAGTCGCTCGGGTATTCGATGAGGGAATCTTTGGGGTCCATGGCTGAAGTCCTGTGTAAAAGCGCATTGTAGCCAATACCGGCGGTTTCGCCCTGAGGGTGGGCTGAAAACCGCCGGTACCGGTCAGCGCTCCACGCGCGACACGCCGCGCGCGTCGGTGCTGGCGCGCTGCTCGGTATTACGCTGCGCCGGGGTGAAGGCGGGTGCCGATGGCTGCGGGCGGGGTGCCGGCGGGGCCACCATCTGCGGCGGCGCGGCAGAGCGCTGCGGTGCGTTCAGCATCGGCGCAGGCTCGGGACGCTGCTGTGGGCGCGGGTCGGGACGCGATTCGGGACGCGATTCGGGTCGTGACTCCGGCCGCGCAAACGCCGGCGCATTGGTCGACATCACCGGCTGCCGCTGGATGCGTTCAGCCTGCTCGCGCATGCGCTCACGCCCCATGCGTTCGCGGTCGTTGCGCTCGACCTGGAAGCGCATGCGGTCCATCTGGTTGCGGTTCTCGAACTCGCGCCCCATGCGTTCACGTTCGCCCTGCTCGCGCAGCGCCCGCTCTTGCCCCTCCATGCGCTCGCGCGCCAGCCGCTCGCCGTTATTGCGTTCGCGGGTGAGCCGTTCCTGCTCGCCGCGTTCGCGTGCCTGCTGCTCGAACTGCATGCGCTCGAGGGCAGGGCGCTCGATGTCGGTACGCCCGACATTCGCGCGTTCGAGCAGGTCGCGCCGGTCGCGGTTCCAGCCGGCACGCGCCACCAGTGGCGGCGGCGGCGCGCTGCCCGGCGTGCCCGGCGCCAGCTGCTCCGGACGGTTCGGACGCGGCGCGCGCGGGACGATCACCGGACCGCGCCCGCCGAACTGCTCGCGTGGCACGACGGTCAGGCCGTTGTAGCGGCCTGGCTGTTGCTGCTCGCGGCGCGTGGCGTGGCGCCAGTCGTTCAGGCGGCGCAGGTGCTCGCCCGACAGGCGGTAGCCCGGCACATAGCGATCGTACGGGCTGAGTGGATACCAGCCATGCGCCGCCAGGTTGTGCGACTGGAAGCCCACGTTCCAGTTGCTGCCGCCGACCCAGCCGACCAGCGCCGGTGACCAGACAGGGCGCCGCTCGAGACGCCCCGGCGCCCAGGCCCAGCGATTGCGGACCTGTACCCAGCGGCCGTAGTGGAAGGGCGCGTAGCCCCATGGCGCATTGTCGACCCAGGTCCAGCCCCACGGGGCGATGAAGGTCCAGCTGCCGTCGCGGTAGGGCGTCCAGTCGGCGGCCACCTGCGGGGTCCACAGGCTGCCGTAGTCCGAGCTGGTGCTCCAGCTGCCGTAGCGGTCGAGTTCTTCGTAGCCGGTCATCTCGGTGCCGATATGGCGCGACGATTGCGCTGCCACGAGGGCCTGGTCGCGCGTGAGCGACCAGTCGTCGAAGTTGTCACGCTGCGCCTGCAGCGTGCGTACGTCTTCATCGCGCACCTGGGCCGCGCGGCCGCTGCGCACGGTCAGGCTGGCGCCGGCGCCGTCGACCTGCGCCTCGCCATCGAGCACGCTCACGAGGCTCGTATCGCGCTCACGCTCGGCGTCCACGCGCAGGCGCCCCGGCTGCGTCAGGCGCACGGTGGCTTGCGCGGTGCGCAGTTCGAATTCGGGCACGACGTCGACGTTCATGACGCGCACGCTGACGCTGCCGTAATGCAGGCGCAGGCGCAGGCTGTCGTCGTCCAGTTCCGTGACCTCGAGCGAGCTGTCGCCATCGAGCCGGATGGCGGTGGAGCCAACCCGCAGCTCGGTGCGCGCGCCGGGCGCGGTGGAGATCAGGTTGCGCGACGTGATCGGCCAGTTCAGTTGCGCCGGCGACGATTCGGCGCCGACGTCGCCGCCGATATCGACCTTGCCCTGGACCAGCGAGATGCGCCCGGCCCGGCCCGGGGCCTCGGCCAGTTGTGTGTCATCCTGCATCTGGCCCTGTTCGAGCGCATCGGTCCGCAGCACCGTTTGCGCGGACACGGACGTGGAAAATGCCGCCAGTACGAACAGCGCGGCGGTCGGGGCGAAACGATGGGTCATGGTGGTGCTCCGGAGGGGAACGCAGACGGAAAGCTACAAGGACATTACAACGCGCGCCCGCTGGCCGGGCAACGCGCCTTACAAACAGTTGCATCTGCCGGCCGACCGACCGGTGCGTCAGCCGGCCGACCGACCGGTGCGTCAGCCTGGCTGGCGCTTGACGAAAAACAGCATCGAGCCGATCACCACCAGCACCGCGCCGAACACGCGGTTCTGCAGTTTCATGTGGCGCGGATCGCGCATGTAGCGCTGCATCGACGCAGCCAGCGCGGCGTAGCAATGCATGACGACCGAATCGATGACGACCATCGTCACGCCCAGGATTGCCAGTTGCGTGAGCAGCGGGGCGTCTTTCGAGATGAACTGGGGCAGCACCGCCACCATGAAGATGATGCCCTTCGGGTTGGTGGTGTTGGTCAGGAAGCCCGTCAGCACGCGGCGACCGAACGGCGGATGTGCTTCGAGGCCGACGGTCGATGCGGTGGGGCCGGGAGCGGGCGCGGCGCGCCACTGGCTCACGCCCAGGTAGATCAGGTACAGCGCGCCGACCACCTTGACGATCGTGAAGGCGACCGAGGACGCCAGCAGCAGCGAGCCGACACCGGCGCCGGCGATGATCAGCACCAGCACCAGGCCCAGTTGCAGGCCAAGCACCGTGGCGCTGGCTTTCTTGAGGCCATAGGCCAGGCCGTGCGACATCGACAGCACCGCGCCGGAACCGGGCGAAATGGCGATCAGGGAACCGGCGATGACGAAGGCGATCCAGGTGGCGAAGCTCATGGTGGCGGATGGGGAATGGGGAACAGCGGAGAGGGTGGACGACGGGACGTCACGGCATCAGCCTCGCGCGCGCGACCCGCACAGGGGCCGCGGCACAAGGCCGTGGGATGGTGCTTACTTCTTTTTGGTCGGGTTGACCGACGCCTTCAGGGTCGCGCCAGCCGAGAAACGCGGGCTCTTCGAGGCCGCGATCTTGATCACTTCGCCGGTGGCAGGATTGCGGCCCTTGCGCGCAGCGCGCTTCGTCACCGAGAAGGTGCCGAAGCCGGTGATGCCGACCGTGTCGCCTTTTTTGAGGCGCTCGGTGATGATCTCGATGATCGTGTTCACGGCCACGCCAGCGGCAGCACCGGACATCTCGGTACGCTTCGCGAATTCTGCGATCAGTTCGCCTTTTTTCATAAATCCCTCCGGGGTTAAAAGAGCGGGAAGATTAGCATAAATATTGCCAAGTGTAATGCCGCGCCAGGAGGGAAATTCGAAAGGAAGCCTTATGCGACGCCGGTTTCGCCGATCGGGCCGTTCAAACGGTTGCGCAGCGCGGCGTTGATCAGGGTCTGGTATCCGGTTCCGCAACGCTCGGACAGGGTGCGAAATTCGTTGAGGACTTCGTCATCGAGATAGATGGTGATGCGGGTCTTGCGCTTGGGAGGACGGACACGGCGAACGGGAGCGGCGGCCTGGATCGAATCGGTGTTCATGGGATCTCCTTCGTGATGGGGACGAGGCTGCAGCACCGCAACCTTCAGCATGGACGATACGTACAACGCATCCCGACCGCGCGCCAAAAGCGACGAGATGCAGATTGGCGGGGTTGAAACGCAAAAACCGGCGCTGAACCGTGTAGGTACTTTACGTCGCCTCGGTTACTATCATTGCAACTTAATTTTGAAGGAGCACGACCCATGGCTGGAGCAAGTTTACTGACCTTACTGGACGATATCGCCGCCGTCCTCGACGACGTTGCCGTGATGAGCAAGGTCGCCGCCAAGAAGACCGCCGGCGTCCTGGGCGACGACCTGGCGCTCAATGCGCAGCAAGTCACGGGCGTGCGCGCCGACCGCGAACTGCCGGTGGTCTGGGCCGTGGCCAAGGGCTCATTCGTCAACAAGGCGATCCTAGTGCCGGCGGCGCTGGCGATCTCGGTGTTCCTGCCGTGGCTCATCACGCCGCTCCTGATGATCGGCGGAGCGTTCCTGTGCTTCGAGGGCGCCGAGAAACTCGCGCACAAATTCCTGCACAGCCCTGAAGACGATGCACAGCACAAGGCCGCGCACGTGGCGGCCGTGGCCAATCCCGAAGTCGACCTGGTCGCGCTGGAGAAGGAAAAGATCAAGGGCGCCGTGCGCACCGACTTCATCCTGTCGGCCGAGATCATCGTGATCTCGCTGGGTACCCTGGTGGGCGTCGCCTTCGGCCAGCAGGTCGCCGTGCTGGTGGCGATCGCCATCCTGATGACGATCGGCGTGTACGGCCTGGTGGCCGCCATCGTCAAGATGGATGATGCCGGTCTGCACCTGAGCAAGAGCCAGAACGGCGCCGCGCGCGGCCTGGGCAAGGGCTTGCTGGCGTTTGCGCCGCGCCTGATGAAGGTGCTGTCGGTGGTCGGTACGGCCGCCATGTTCATGGTCGGCGGCGGCATCATCGCCCACGCCATCCCTGCCGTGCACCACTTCGCACAAAACATGGCCGCCGGCGTGGCCGACGTGCCGGGCATCGGCGGCGTGCTGGCGTTCCTGGTCCCGACCCTGGTCGACGCGCTGGTCGGCATACTCGTGGGCGCGATCATCGTCGCCGTGGTGACGCTGATCCAGCGCATGCGGGGCAAGAAAGGCTGACGTGCTGGCGCAGCTGCGGGCGCTGATGCAACCACCGGCCGGCATAGCGTTCGACTT
This sequence comes from Telluria sp. ZT3P26, assembly GCF_059686035.1. Taxonomy (NCBI): domain Bacteria; kingdom Pseudomonadati; phylum Pseudomonadota; class Betaproteobacteria; order Burkholderiales; family Oxalobacteraceae; genus Telluria; species Telluria sp. ZT3P26. Next base: position 234,939 of record NZ_JCASII010000002.1, read on the forward strand.
CAGCCAGCCGGCCGGCGAACCGGCGCTGGCGCCGGCCGGCGGCATCACCTGGCAGGTGTTTGCCAACCCGGTCGCGCTGTTCATTGGCGGCGTGACGGCGGTGCTGCTCGAACTGGCCGAACCGTCGGTGCGCAGCGGCGTCTGGGACCACAGCAGCTTCCGGCGCGACCCGGGCCTGCGGCTGCGCCGCACTGGCTATGCCGCGATGATGACGGTGTACGGCCCCCGCTCGGCGGCCGAACAACTGATCGCAAACGTGGTGCGCATCCACGGTCACGTGCAGGGCACCACGCCCGATGGCATGCCATACCACGCGAACGATCCGCGCCTGCTCGACTGGGTCCAGGCCACGGCAACCTTCGGCTTTACCGAGGCCTATCACCGCTACGCGCGCCGTTTGTCGGCGCCTGAACAGGATGCGGCATTCGCGGAAGCGCTGGAGGCGGCGCGGTTGTATGGCGCGACGGGTGCACCGCGCTCGTGGGCCGGGTGGGAAGTCATGCTGGCCAGCATGGCGCCTGGCCTGGAAGGGTCGGCCATCCTGGCCGATTTCATCCGGATCATGGGCGAGGCGCCGATCCTGCCGGCGCCCCTGCGGCCGCTCCAGCGTCTGCTGGTGCGCGCCGCCATCGAGATCACACCGGAGCCGGTGCGCTCGCTGCCGCAACTGCGCGGCAATGGCCTGCGCCCGGGAGAGGCCACGCTGGTGCGGGCCCTGGCGCGCGGGGCCGGCTTGCTGCCACTGGGCGACACGCCACCGGCGCAGGCCACCCGGCGGCTGGCGACAGCCAGACCGCACCGCTAAACAGCCATCACTTCGGCGGCTGATTACGCCGCAAGAACATCGAGCCCAGGGCCATGCCGACGGCAATCGACGTGTAGACCACACCCAGCGATTTGTTCGACAGGCGTTTCTGGTACCCCGGCTGCAATGGCCGGGGCGCGAGCTTGTGATCGGTGAAGGCGGCAAAGGCCGACGTTGCCGCCGCCGACGCCAGGATGGCCGACGGGTTCTTCTGATCGAGCACGCCACCCATCACACGCTCGAACACGAGCGCCCAGACAGTGGCGCTGGCATGGTGAATCAACAGGCCGGGCACCGTGTAGCGCAGCGAGAAGCGGTCGCGGAAGCTGGCTTTGCGACCGTGCACATAGTGACTGACAGCATTGGTTGCGGCATAGGGGCTGCCGGTTTCTTTCTTTGCGACCAGCGCCATGGCGACCGTCGAGACAATACTCGAGGCCGCACCGGAGACGAGTGCGCGCTGTATTACCGTATATTTCATACAATCCTCTTTTCGATCGCGTAAAGGGAACATCGGATGCGGATTTTGCTGACGGGTGCAAGCGGGTTTGTTGGGCAACACTTGTTGCAAGCGTTGCTGACCGAAGGCCACCACGTCGTGTGTGCGGTGCGTCATCCCGAAACGAGCGACGACCCACGCCTCAGCTATATCCATGCTGATTTCACCAACGATAACAATAAATCAACGTGGCTGTCGCGCCTCTCGGGAATCGACGCCGTGATCAACACGGTCGGCATTTTTCGCGAGAGCGGGCGCCAGACGTTTGTGCGTCTGCACAAGGAGACGCCGCGCGCCCTGTTTGCCGCCTGCGCCGAATCGCACGACGTGCAGATGGTGATCCAGCTGTCCGCGCTGGGCGCCGACCGCGAAGGCACCACGCCGTATCACGTGTCCAAGCGCGAGGCGGACGACTACCTCGCATCGCTGCCGCTGCGTTCCTACATCGTCCAGCCATCGCTCGTGTATGGCCGCGACGGCGCCAGTGCACGCGCCATGCGCACGCTGGCCAGCATGCCGTTCACGCTGCGCTTTGGCAGCAAGCCACAGCTGGTGCAGCCGATCCACATCGACGATCTGGTGGCGGCCATCATCGGCCTGTTCAAGCACCGGCTGCCGATGGCGCCGGACGGCGGCGCAACGATGCGCGTGCCGCTGGTGGGGCCGCAGGCGATGCCCTTCACCGACTACCTGGCCACCCTGCGCCGCGCGATGGCGATGGGCCGCCAGCCGGTGCTGCACTTGCCCGGACGCGTGGCCCGGTTCGCGGCCGGTGTCGCGGGCCTGCTGCCAGGCTCGCTGCTCGATCGCGATGCGTTGAAGATGCTCGATCACGACAACAGCGCCGACGCCACGCTCACGGCCAACCTGATCGGCCATCCGCCACGGCCCGTCAGTGCTTTCATCCAGGACGCCGAGTGCGAGCGCGCGCGTGCCAAGCTTGGCTGGCTGCTGCCGGTCCTGCGCTACAGCATTGCCGCGGTCTGGATCATCACGGCGATCGTCATGCTCGGCCTGTTCCCGATCGAGGACAGCCTGGCGCTGCTGGCGCAGGCGGGTGTGCCGCCCGAGCTGCAACTACCCGCGCTGTACGGCACGGCGGGGCTGGATCTGCTGCTGGGACTGGGCACGCTGTTCCTGGCGCGGCGGCGCTGGCTGTGGGTAACGCAACTGGGCGTGGTGGCACTGTGCAGCGCCGTGATCGCCTTCACGCTGCCCCAGTTTCTGGTGCAGCCGTTCGGCCCCCTGGTCAAGAACCTGCCGTTGCTGGCGGCGCTCTGGCTGCTGTACCACCTCGACGAAAAATAACGATTTCAACTGACACAGGAGCACCCATGCGGGCTTACCAAATTCTTCACGGCGCCACCATCGACGGCCTGCAAGCCATCGAGTATCCGGTGCGCGACCTTGGCCTCGGCGAAGTGCGCATTCGCGTGCACGCCGTTGCGCTCAACTATCGCGACCTGATGGTCGCGGCCGGAAACTACCTGGTCTCGGTCGAGGATCCGGTCATCCCGTGCTCGGACGGCGCCGGCGAAGTGCTGGCCGTCGGGCCGGGCGTCACGCGCGTGCAGGTCGGCGACCGCGTGGCCGGTTCGTTCTTTCCGTTCTGGCACGAGGGCGCACCGACGCCTGCCAAGATCCGCAATGGCCTGGGCGGCGACATCGACGGCATGCTGGCCGAAGAAGTCGTGCTGCACGAGGATGCGCTGGCGATTGTCCCGGCGGGCCTGAGCTTCATCGAGGCAGCCACGATGCCCTGCGCGGCCGTCACCGCGTGGAATGCCATCTTCGTCTCGGGCAATCACGTCAAGCCCGGCGATACCGTGCTGCTGCTGGGGACAGGTGGCGTGTCGATCCTGGGCCTGCAACTGGCGCGCGCGGCCGGCCTGCGCACGATCGTGACCTCGTCGAGCGACGAGAAACTGGCGCGCGCACGCGAACTGGGCGCGCACCACACGATCAACTACACGACCATCCCCGAGTGGCAGGACGAAGTGCTGCACCTGACCCATGGCGTGGGCGCGCAGGTGGTGCTGGAAGTGGGCGGCCAGGGGACCGTGAACCGCTCGGTGGCGGCCGCGGCGATGGGCGGCACGGTGGCCATCATCGGCGGCGTGAGCGGCTTCGGCGGGGAAGTCAATCCGGCGACACTGCTGGCCAGCGCCAAGCGCCTGGTGGGCGTGCACGTGGGCAGCCGCGCGATGCTGGAGGACGTGATGCGCTTCGTCGATGCCAGTGGCGTCAAGCCGGTAATCGATCGCGTGTTCCCGTTTGGCCAGGCGCAGGAGGCGTACCGCTATCTGGCCTCCGGCGCGCACGTGGGCAAGGTCGTGATCGACGTCACCAAAGCCGCGTAATCACCGGCGCAGGCGTGGCACCAGCTCGATTTCAAACAGCTTGGGCCACAGCTTGCCGGTGACGAACAGGCGCTTGCCTTTGTCGTCCCAGGCGATGCCGTTCAGGACGGCGTCGACGGATGTGGTGCCGCGCGCTTCGGGCGGCAACAGGCCGGTCAGGTCGATCAGGCCAAGGACCTTGCCGCTGTCGGGATCGATGCGCAGGATGAGGTCCGTGCCCCAGACATTCGAATACAGCTCGCCGTTCACGAATTCGAGCTCGTTCAGGCGAGGCACCGGCTGGCCCTCGGCCGTGACCTGGATGCGGCGCAGCTCCTTCATCGTTTTGGGATCGAGGATGCGGATCGCGGCGCTGCCATCGCTCATGTACAGCTGCCTCGCGTCGCCCGCCAGACCCCAGCCTTCGCCCTCGTACCTGAATTGCTGTTTGAGCTTGAAGGTCTTGAGGTCGAACACGTAGCCGACCTGCGACTGCCAGGTCAGGCCAACCAGGGTATTGCCGACAGCCGTGGAGCCTTCACCGAACACGTTGGCCGGCAAATCGGCCTTCTGCACCACCTTGCCCGTCTTGAGTTCGACCTTGCGGATCGTCGAGTGGCCGATCTGGCCCGTGCTTTCGTACAGATAGCCGTCGCGGTAGGACAGGCCCTGCGTGAACGCTTGCGGATCGTGGGGGTAGGTGTTCTTGACGACGAAGCCATAGACCGGCGGCGCAGCCTGGGCGCTGCTGGCGACGACGAGGGCGGCGATGGCAAAGGTGGTGAGCTGTTTCAGCATGGCGGGTCGGGAGGAAAGCGGCATCAGACTGTAGCACGAAGGCCGGGACGGCAGGTGGCGCATCAGCGCATGCAGGGGCGGCCTGCAGGGGCGGCCTGCGACAGCGCCCCCGTGTACGATGTACGCTCACCAACACGTGGGGAGCGGGTCATGCTGCTTTGTCGTGCGGCCACTGCGGCCGATCTTGCCGCCTTGTGGCCGCTGCGCACGCGGGCCGTGCGGGCCAGTTGCGCGGCGCACTATCCGGTGACCGTGATCGAGACCTGGTGCGCCAGCGCGCCGCCAGCGTCGTTGCCGGTACTGGTCAATCTCGGGAGTGCCCTGGTGGCCGAAGAAGACGGCGCGCTGGCAGGCTTCGCGGTGCTCGACCTGGCCAGCGGCGAAGTCGATGCGGTATTTGTCGATCCGGCGCATCAGGGGCGCGGAATCGCGCTCGACTTGCTGCGCCGGCTGGAAGTGCTGGCACAGGGACGCGGCGTGCAACGCCTGTTTTTGTCGGCGTCGCTCAATGCGGTGGCATTCTATGAACGCGCTGGATTTACAAGGGTGCGCGATGAGGTGTACGCGCATCGCAGCGGGATCGGCATCGCATCCGTGTACATGGAGAAGATGCTGTTACCTGCCTGCGATGGCGCAGCACCGCTCAGATGGACATGAATGTCGCCGCTTGCGCTGTTCCAGTGTGACTGGTCGGGAGGAAGGCACCATCAGATCATGCAGGATGCGTGGACCTCGCCAGAGCGCGGTCTTACATTGTGCTGCTGATTACTGCCAGTAAGGCTATGGATGCAGAATTTTTTGAAGGCTCTGGGCATTGCAGTTGCTACCACACTGCCTTGCGTCCCGGTGCAGGCGGCCTGCGAAGACTACACAAAGGAACTGCGCACGATGGTCAGCGCCGACCAGGCCCTGCGCTCGCGGCTCGACTTCAGCAAGATCAATACCCCGGCCCAGCAGAAAATCGGGGCGCACATGGCCGTGATCGACCGTGCCAACACGGCGCGTCTGAAAGTCCTGTTTGCACAGTGCGGTTTTCCTGACACCGAAAGGCACGGCGAGCGCGCCGAGCGCGATGCCTGGCTGCTGGTGCAGCACGCTGATCACGACAGGGCATTCCAGAAGCAGACGTTGGCCTTGCTCGAAAAGATCGCTGCAGAGCGTGGCGAACCGGTAGGACGCAACTTTGCCTATCTGTCCGACCGTGTCGCGGTGGCCGAACGCAGGCCGCAGCTGTATGGCACCCAGCTGATGTCGCTGCCGGAGAAGCCGTGCGATGTTGACTTCGACCCGCTGGACGATCGCCAGAAAGTCGAAGCGCGCCGTGCTGCCCTCGGTATGCCCCCACTCGATATCTACAAGAAGATGGTCATCAAGAATGCAAACTGCCAGGGGGCGCAACAGGAGCGCAAGCCAGCGTCGCCATCACCGCAGTGATTCGTGTGTAGCCGGCAGTGCCAGCAGAGGCGACGCAAGACAAAAAAAGGCCCACCGAAGTGGGCCAGTCTTACGCTCGCATCAATCGATGAAGGTGAACGTCGCTTCCTGGCTCAGGCGCGACTTCGGCAGGCCGGCATTGAAGTCGGCTGACGACGAGTAACCAAAGCTCACCAGCACCAGGCTGGTCAAACCTTTCTCGTTCAGGCCGAATTCGGCGTCGAGGATCTTCTGGTCGAAGCCTTCCATCGGCGTCGCATCGATCTCCAGCGTGGCCGCGCCGACCAGCGCGGTGCCCAGCGCCAGATAGACCTGCTTCTCGAGCCACTGCGCCACGTCCTTGGTGCCGTAGCGGTGCTGGTTGACATAGCCGCGGCGGGTGGCGTCCTGGCCGGCGCGCGCCTGCGCGTCGCGGAAGCGCCCGTCGCGTTCTTCCTGGTCCAGTACCGCCTCGAGGTGCGCTTCGTCCATGTCGACGCGGGCGCACAGCACGATCACGTGCGACGCATCGTTGACCTTGGCGGCGTTGTAGCCATAACCGCCCTGGGTTGCCTTGGCGATGCGCGCGCGGCCTTCGGGCGTGTTGGCGACGATGAAGTGCCATGGCTGCGAATTGACCGACGACGCGCTGTTGCGCAGCAGGCCGTACACCTGCTGCATCACGTCTTCGGGGATGCGGCGCTCGGTATCGTAGGCTTTGGCGGTATGGCGCTTCTTGGCGGCCGACAGAATGTTCATGGTGGTCCTTTCGCTGTTGCTGGGTAGTCGTGGATTGTTCAATCCACGATGGTAAGCGATTCGCGCGTCAGAAGTTTTCGAGGACGATTTTTCCGACCGCCTTGCCGCTTTCGATCAGCGCATGCGCGCGGCGCAGGTTGTCGGCGGTGATCGCGCCAAAGTGTTCGCCCAGAGTCGTGGTCAAACGGCCATCATCGACCATGTCGGCCACGCGGTTCAGCAGCTCGTGCTGGCGCACCATGTCGGGTGTGCCGAACAGCGAGCGCGTGAACATCAGCTCCCAGTGCAGCGAGATCGATTTGCGCTTGAGTGGCACCGCGTCGAGCGTGGCCGGATCGTCGATCAGCGCCAGCTGGCCCTGCGGCGCGAGGGCCTCGATGATGTCGGCGTAGTGATGATCGGTGTGGGTCAGGCTGATGACGATATCGACCTGCTCGAAGCCCAGTTCGGCCAGCTGCGGCTGCATCGGCCGCGTATGGTCAACGGTATGGTGCGCACCCAGTTTGGTGACCCACTCGCGCGTGGTATCGCGCGATGCGCTGCCGATAACGGTCAGCCCGGTGAGCTGGCGCGCGAGCTGGATCAGGATCGAGCCAACGCCACCGGCCGCGCCGATGACCAGCAGCGATTTGCCAGCCCCGCCGCCTTCAGGCACGCGCAGGCGATCGAACAGCAGCTCCCAGGCCGTGATCGACGTCAGGGGCAGGGCAGCTGCTTCGGCAAAGCCGAGCGTACGGGGCTTCTTGCCGACGATACGCTCATCGACCGCCTGGAACTGGCTGTTGGAGCCGGGGCGGATAAGCGAACCGGCATAAAAGACTTCATCGCCGGGCGCGAACATGGTGACACTGTCACCCACCGACTGCACGACACCACTGGCATCCCACCCAAGCACACGCGGTTCAGTCACCGCCACGCCCAGGCGAATCTTGGTATCGACCGGATTGACCGACACCGCGCGCACCTCGACCACCACATCATGCGGCCCCGCGACGGGCATCGCCAATTCCATCTCGACAAGCGCCTTCGGATCATCGATCGGCAACCCATGCTGCGTATAAACAATCGCTTTCATTTTATCTCCAAGATACAAACCACAATTAGGGTCAGAGTCGAATTCTTTGACAACTTCAGTTAATCAATTTCTCATTAATTCGACTCTGACCCTAATTGATTTGCAATATCTGCTGCTGAGCTAAGGATCGGAGGCGCATTGTGAGGAAAACTAAAAAATTTCTTTTTAATTCTACTCTGACCCTGATTGTTGAGAGGTCAAGCAAAGGTGGGTGACCGCTGGCCGCCGACGGCAGCAGGCGCATGCGGTGGGCTGAAATCAGGTGCGGTCGGGGCGCCATATTCGTAGCGCACATGCTTCTAGCGGGGATCCAGCAACAGGCCCGACACGAGCACCTTGAAGCTGTCCACTGCCTGCTTCGAAACGGCCTGCGGATCGTCCGAATGGGCAATCCACAACGCTGCGCTGAGCAGCGAGCCGTTGATCAGGCGCGAAGTGGCCTGCGCGTCGAGTGGGCGGATCACGCCATCGTCCAGCAGCTTTTGCAGGCTGCGCTCGGTGCTGCGGATGCACGAATTCTGGCCCGGCCATCGGGACGGGTCGCCCAGCACCGACGGGCCGTCGAGCAGCATGATGCGCTGGATCTCGGGTTCGGTCGCCATCAGGATGTAGGCGATGCTTTCATCGACAAAGCCATCCCAGGTCGTGGCCGCATTGGCGAGGATCTCGCCCAGGCGGGTCGTCATTTCATGGTCGATCTGGCCCACGACAGCTTCGAGCAGCCCCTTCTTGTCACCAAAGTGATGGTACAGCGCGCCACGCGTCAAGCCCGCCTGCGCTGTCAGGTCGTCCATCGAACTTTCGGCAAAGCCCTTCATGGCGAAGGCCTCGCGCGCCGCCTTGATCAATTTGGCGCGCGTCTCAGCAATCATGTCCGCCCGTTTCTGTGCCATTCGCTTTCTCTCTTTCTGTCAAAAATTCACATACGCGGCGAATGTCAGTTGACATACGCTGCGTATGCAAATAGTATACCTCACATACGAACCGTATGTGAATCTACAGGAGCGCGCATGACCACACGATACAGCGACAGGACGATCGGCCTGATCGTCAACCCGATCGCCGGCATGGGCGGCCGCGTCGGATTGAAAGGGACGGATGGCCCGGCAGCACTGGCCGAAGCGCGCCGCCGTGGCGCCCAGCCCACAGCGAACGGTCGTGTTCTCCAGGCCTTGCAGCAGCTGGCGCCACATGCCGGTTCCACAATCATCCTCACCGGTTCCGGCGTGCTTGGCGCCGAAGCCGCCATCACAGCCGGCTTCGACATCCGTGTCGTGCACATGGCAGCTGGAGAGAGCAGCGCGAACGACACGCGCGTTGCCGCTCAGGCGATGCTGGAAGCGGGCGTCGACCTGCTGCTGTTCGCCGGCGGCGATGGCACCGCGCGCGACATTCTCGACATTGTGGGCGAGGCCGTGCCCGTCGTCGGGATTCCGGCCGGCGTCAAGATGGTGTCGGCGGTGTTCGGCACCACGCCCGCAAACGCGGGGATGCTGGCCGGGCGCTATCTGGCCGGCGACACCGCCATTCGTCTGCGCGAAGCCGAGGTCATGGACATCGACGAAGACGCCATACGGAGTGACCGGGTCTCGACCCGTCTGTATGGCTATGCGCGCAGTCCCTTCCTGCGTGCTTATTCGCAGAACGCCAAGTCCGGCTCGAGCCTGCACGCCGATGCAGCGCTCGACGCCGTCTGCCGCGACATCGCCCGCGAGATGCAACCAGGCGGCCTGTACATCCTGGGCCCGGGCTCCACCACACGGCGGGTGATGGCGGCGCTGGATCTGCCAGCAACGCTGCTCGGTGTCGATGCGGTACTGGACGGCCAGCTCGTCGGCGCCGACCTGGCCGAGGCCGACCTGCTGCGCTTGATGCAGGGCCGCGCCACAACGCTGATCGCCGGCGTGCTGGGTGGCCACGGAAGCCTGTTCGGCCGGGGTAACCAGCAACTCAGCACGGCAGTCCTGCGCCAGATTCCGCGTGAGCGCATCGTCGTCGTCGCCGCGATGGACAAGCTGCTGGCGCTGACTCCCCGGCGCCTGTTCGTCGACACCGGCGACAACGAATTCAACACCCGACTTGCGGGTCACCTGCCAGTACGGTTCGCACCCGGTCGTTCGATCGTTCTTCAGGTCGAGTAACTTTTTCCCTGTTCACCACGAAAGGAATGCCCCATGCGCGACCACATCGCCCATCCTTATATGGCCAATTCAGTGCCTGCGATCCAGCAGGAGATGCTCGATGCAATCGGCGTCGACAGCATCGAGACACTGTTCAGCCAAATTCCGCTCGATCACCGCACGCAGCGGCCGATCGACCTGCCACCAGCCCTGACTGAAGTACAGCTTCGCCGCCATGTCCTCGACATCCTCGCGAAGAACAAGACGGTCGAGGACAACCTGAACTTCCTCGGTGCCGGTGTGTGGCAGCATCACGTACCGGCGGCCTGCGACGAAGTCGTGCGCCGCAATGAGTGGCTCACCTCCGTGTTCGGCGAACCAAGTTCGGATCACGGCCGCAATCAGGCCTGGTTCGAGTTCTGCAGCCAGCTTGGCGAACTGCTGGAGCTCGACCTGGTTGCGCTGCCGGTGCGTAGCTGGGGCGTGGCTGCCGGCCATGCACTCAGGATGGCCTCGCGCCTGACCGAACGCCATGAGGTCGTGGTCGTGCGCGCGATCGACCCCGAACGCCTGGGCGTGATCCAGAACTTCTGTGAGCCGGTACAGATGGCGAGCCATCTTGCGATCCGGCTGGTGGACTTCGATCCGGCGACGGGCATGATGGACCTGACCCACCTGCGCACACTGGTGGGCCCGGATACCGCCGCGGTGTACTTTGAGACGCCTTCCTACTTCGGCGTCATCGAACAGCAGGGCGCCGCCATTGCCGCCATTGCGCACGCTGCCGGCGCCGAAGTGATCGTGGGAGTCGATCCGATCTCGCTGGGCGTCCTGGCCACGCCAGCGACCTATGGCGCCGATATCGTCGTGGGCACCACCCAGCCGCTGGGCGTGCACATGAATATCGGGGGCGGTGTCAGCGGGTTCATGGCCTCGCGCGACGAAGAGCGCTACGCGCGCCAGTACCCGACCCTGTTCATCAGCATCGGCGAGACCACCGAGCCGGGTGAGTACGGCTTCGGCCTGAGCCTGTTCGAGCAATCCTCGTACGGTTTGCGCGACAAGGGGAACGACTGGACGGGCCACTCGGTGTACATGTGGGCCATCGCCAATGCCGCCTACATGGCGATGATGGGGCCGAAAGGCTTCGAACAGGTTGGCGAATTGATCCTGCAGCGCGCGCATTACGCCGCACGCCAGCTGGCAGCCATTCCCGGCGTGACCGTCACGTTCCCGGACGGCTTCTTCAAGGAGTTCGTCGTGCGATTCGACGGGCAGGGGCCAGGCGTGGCCGAGGTTAACCAGCGCCTGCTCGCGCAAGGTATTTTCGGCGGCAAGGATTTGAGCCGCGAATTTCCCGAACTGGGTGCCAGTGCGCTGTTTTGCGTTACCGAAGTACACACCCAGGCCGATATCGACCGCCTGGTCCAGGCAATCAACAAGGTGATCAATGATGCATAAGCCAGTCAAGCAATACCACGCGCCCGTCTGGAACGAACCGATCGTTCTCGAGATGGGCTACCCGGGCCGCCGCGGTGTCGTCTTTCCCGAAGTGGAAGCGGACATTCACGCCACGGTCGGCACCGGGGCCGGCCTGGTACCGGCGGCCATGCGGCGCAAGCGCAGGCCCGCTCTGCCCGAAATGTCCGAGCCGGAAGTGCTGTACCACTACCTGCGCCTGTCGCAGCAAACGCTCGGCATGATGAATATCAGCCTGTTCGGAACCTGCACGATGAAGTACAACGCCCAGATCAACGAAGCGCTCGCATGGCGCCCCGAAGTCACCCATGTCCATCCGCTGCAGGACGAAGACACGCTGCAGGGTGCACTGGAAATTATTCATGGCATGGACCTTATCCTGCGCGAGCTGTCAGGAATGGACCAGTTTGTATTTCAGGCCGGGGGCGGCGCCGATGCGGCCTACACCAGCTGCGCGGTGACCCGGTCCTACCATGCCGCGCGCGGAGAGCTGGAACAGCGCAATGAAATCATCACGACGATCCAGACCCATCCAAGCAGCGCCGCCACGGCGGCGGCGGCCGGCTTCAAGGTCGTCACGCTGATGATCGACGACGACACAGGCTACCCGTCGCTGGCAGCGCTGAAGGCCGCGGTATCGGAGCGCACGGCCGCGCTGATGGTGAACAATCCGGACGACATGGGCGTCTACAATCCCGAGATCAAGGAGTGGACCCGCATCGTGCACGAAGCAGGTGGCTTGTGCTTTTACGATCACGCGAACTTCAACGGCGTGATGACGCGCCTGCGCGCGCGCGAACTCGGCTTCGATGCGTGCATGTTCATGCTGCACAAGACCTTTGGCGCGCCAAAGAGCGGCGTCGGCGGTCCGGCGGTCGGGGCATATGGCTGCTCTGCCGAGCTGGCTCCGTTCATGCCCAAGCCGGTCGTGGTATTGGAGGACGGGCGCTATCGGCTCGATCACGACCGTCCACAAAGCTGCGGCAAGATCCGTGAATTCTGGGGCAATGTGCCGGTCATCATCAAAGCCTATGCCTGGGCGCGCGCGATGGGCGCAGCTGGCATGGCCGAGGCGGCCGACATCTCGGTCCTGTCAAACAACTACATGGAAAAAGGCTTGCTGGCGATTAAGGGCGTGACCCGTTCGCACCCGGATGCGACGAGCCCGAGGCTGGAAATGACGCGCTACAGCCTCCAGCAACTCAAGGAAGACACGGGGGTAGATGCCCATGACGTCCAGAACCGCATGACCGATTTCGGCATTGATGCCATGTGGAGCAGCCATCACCCCTGGCTGATTCCCGAGCCGTTCACGCCGGAGGCAGGCGAGATGTACGGCAAGGAAGCACTCGACACCTGGATTGCCGTGCTCGCCCAGATTTCCGATGAAGCCTACAGCGATCCGGAACTGGTCAAGACCGCCCCGCACAATGCAGCGATCCATCGCCTGAAGGGCCATCTTGATGATCCATCCCAATGGGCGATGACCTGGCGCGCCTACCGGCGCAAAGTGCTTGATATAAACCCGGGCCCCGTGTCACCCACAGATCAATTGACCGCACATCACAACGTCAATCCGCAATAAAAAGTAGGGTCAGAGTCGAATTGTTTGCCAATTTTTAAAAATCAATTGAAAATTAATTCGACTCTGACCCCAATTAAATCATAAGAATTTTCACATGATTTAAATCTGCTAACCCAGTGCAATTTTCTCGCTTGCTATTGGGATATTGCTAATTAATTCTACTCTGACCCTCATTGTTCAGGGGGGTGAGGCGTTTGACGATGAGGCCGTTCTGGATGACGACGGTGGGGGCTTCCAGCAGGCGGACGTTGACCGTCGGGTTGCCTTCGACGGCGACCAGGTCGGCGTAGCGGCCGGGTTCGATGATGCCGACGTCCTTGCGTGCCAGTGCTTCGGCGGCGTTGATGGTGGCGCTCTGGATGGCTTGCAGTGGCGTCATGCCATACTGGACCATGACAGCGAACTGCTTGCCGTTGCCGCCGTGCGGGTGGACGCCGGCGTCGGTGCCGTAGACCATTTTCACGCCGGCTGCATGCGCGCGCTTGAAGTTCTGGCGCTGCAGTTCTGTCACTTCGCGGTCCTTGCGCAGATTGTCTTCCAGCACGCCGTTCTTTTTGCCCTCAAGCGCCGTGTAGCTGCCGTTGTAGATGTCCATCGACAGCCAGGCGCCGTGCTTCTTGGCCAGGGCGATGCCTTCGTCGTCGATCAGGCTGGCGTGTTCGATCGTGTTCACGCCGGCGCGGATGGCGTCCTTGATGCCGGCGGCGCCGTGCGCGTGGGCGGCGACCTGCAGGCCCCACTGGTGTGCTTCTTCGACGGCTGCGCGCAGTTCGGCGAGGTTCATTTGCTGCTGGCCCGGCTCGGTGTTGCGCGAGAAGACGCCGCCCGTGGCGCACACCTTGATGACCTGCGCGCCGTACTTGCGCAGCGAGCGCACCGACTTGCGCACTTCGTCCGGGCCGTCGGCGTTGTACGGGCCTTTCTGGTCCATCGATGGCGGGAAGTAGGTGCTGTCGCAGTGGCTGCCGGTCGGGCCGAATGACCAGGCGGCGGGGATGATGCGCGGGCCGCGCACTTTGCCAGCGGCGATCGCCTGGCCCAGGCCGACGTCGTTCCAGTCGGCCGCGCCCAGGTTGCGCACGGTGGTAAAGCCCGCGTCGAGCGTCTTGCCCGCATGCGCCACGGCCAGCGCCGACCAGAAGCGGTCGTTGTATTCGAGGTTGCTGTAGCCGCCGTAGGTAGGGTCGGAATCGAGATGGACGTGCATGTCGATCAGGCCGGGCAGCAGCGTCATGCCGGGCAGGTCGATGCGCGTGGCGGCTTCGCCAGCGGCAGCAGTCGCAGTCCCAGCGCCACCTGCGCGCCCGATGCTGACGACTTTACCGTCGCGCACCAGGATCTCGGGCTTGTCGATCATGCGCCCGGTTTTCACGTCCAGCAGCCGCTCGGCGCTGATGATGACGTCGGCGGCGTGGACGCCGGACCAGCCCAGGGTGGCCATGCACAGGGCCATCAGATTCAGTGCCAAACGGTTCTTGCGGTTCAAGCCAGCTCCTCGAAAATTGGATGGACAAAATGCAACTTTACACCGCCCTGCACCCGGTCCCTCCACTTTTTTTGCAGCCTCACGCATCGACCACGAGCAGCACCGCCAGCACCAGCATCACGGCGCCCGTGAGCGCCTCGATCACGCGCCACACCCCCGGCCGCGCCAGCGTCGACGCGAAGCGCCGCGCCCCCAGGCCGATCGCCGAGAACCACAGCGCGGAGGCCGTGATCGCCCCCAGCGCAAACGAACTGCGCTCGCTCGCAGCCAGGCTGCTGCCGACCGCCCCCAGCAGCACGACGGTGTCCAGATACACGTGCGGATTGAGCAGCGACAGCGCCAGCACGGTCGCCAGCGCCGCGCCCAGCGTCTGCGCCTGCGCTGCCGCGTCGCCGGACAGGGTCGCGCCGCCACGCCAGCTGCTCGACCAGCAGCGCAGGCCATACCAGATCAAAAACGCGGCGCCGCCATAACGCGCCAGTGGCATCAGGACCGGCGACGCTTCGATCAGCGCGCCCAGACCACTGGTGCCCGCCGCGATCAGGATCGCATCGACGATGATGCAGGTTGCGACCGTCGGCAGCACGTGCCGGCCCCGCACCGCGGTGCGCAGCACGTGCGCGTTCTGGGCGCCGATGCCCATGATGAGACCAGCGCCCAGGCCCAGCCCCTGAAGATAGATCTGTTGCGAGAACATGGCAGCCTCCGGACGAAAGCCGCCACTATTCCAGTCCGTACGATCCACTTCAATTATATTCATGATTATTCAGGCCACGTAAGAAACGCTAATCATGAAACTCGATCCCCGCCGCAGCGCCGCCTTCCTCGCCGCCATCGACGCCGGCAGCCTGGAAGCCGCCGCTGCCCAGCTCAGGATCACACCATCGGCCGTCTCGCAGCGCATCTCGGCGCTGGAGCAGGACATGGGCACGCCGCTGCTGGTACGCAGCCGCCCGTGCCGCCCGACCGCACCCGGCGCCCGGCTGCTGCAATACCTGCGCCGCTCCACGCTGCTCGAATCGGAATTCCTGGCCGAGATGACGGGCGACCCGGGTCCGGCGCGCGTGACGCTCGCCGTCAACAACGACACGCTGGCGACCTGGCTGCTGCCAGTGCTGGCGCCCATCCTGATCGACGAACAGCTGCTGGTCGAATTCATCCTCGACAACCAGGGCCACACGTTCTCGCTGCTCGAAGGCGGGCATGCGGTGGCCTGCATTTCGGGCGAGGCGGAGCCGATGCGCGGCTGCAGCGCGAGCCTGCTGGGCGTGATGCGCTACCGGCTGGTGGCCTCGCCCGCGTTCGCGCGGCGCTGGTTCCCCGATGGGATCACGCGCGCCACTGCGCAAGTCGCGCCGCTGATGGTCTTTGATCGCAAGGATGCGATGCAGTCGTCGTTCCTGCTCACGCAATTCGGCCTGCCGGACGGTGCGTACCCGTTTCACTACGTGCCGTCCAGCGATGCGTTCGCGGAGGCAGTGCGCCTCGGGCTGGGCTACGGCATGCTGCCGCACGAGCAGTGTGCGGCGCTGCTGCAGGCCGGCGACCTGGTCGACCTGTCGCCCGCGATTGCGCACGACGTGCCGCTGTACTGGCACGCGTGGCGCATCCAGCCGCCGCGGCTCGAACGCATGGGCGCGGCGCTGCTCAAGGCCGCGCGCGCTGCGCTGCTGCCGCTGGCGCGGCCTTGATCAGCGGCGCAATGAAAAAAGGCCGGCTGCGCAAGCAGCCGGCCCTTCAGGTCAGACAACGGTCAGGTCAGGCGATCACGAACCGATACGGCCACCGTCGTTCTTGGTGATGACCAGCGTCGCCGAACGCGGACGCTTGCCGCCGCCGTAGCCGGCATTGGCTGGCCACTGGCTCGTGTACTTGGTGACGTCGCCGATGTTGGCAGCCGCCGTGTTTTCGCCCGGGTGCTGGATGTTGACGAACAGTGCCTTGCCATCCGGCGTTTCAGCGATGCCGGTCAGCTCACAGCCTTTCGGGCCCACCAGGAAGCGCTTGAGCGTATCCGGCGTGGCGGCCTTGCCGACGTAGGTGTCGACGTTCAGGACCGAACCGTCGGCCTTCGCGTTCGGCACGGTGACCTTCTTGCCGTCGCCGACCTTGCCTGGCAAGCCGGCCAGCATCATGCAGTTGGTGACGTCGGTATAGGCGCCATCGTCGGTCTGGAACCAGCAGATGCCGGTCGAGACGGTGAAGGACATGCCGTCCGGGCTCGAGAAGTCCTGGTCCGCGGAGAGACCCGACAGGTTGATCGTGCTTGCAGCAGCTGCCGCTTCGGCGCCGAACAGGTACACGTCCCAGCTGAAGGTGGTGGCGGTCGAACCGGCAGCATCTTCCTTCATGCGGATGATGTGGCCGTTCGGGTTGCCCGGCTGGGCGGTGGTGCCCTTCATGTCGGTGTAGGCGCGTGGGTTGGCCGCGTCCAGGCCCATCTGGCTCGAGCCGCTTGGTTCGGCGCGGCGGTTGCTGTTGTTGGTCAGCGTATAGTAGATCTCGCCGTTCGCCGGGTTGACCGAGCACCATTCAGGACGGTCCATCTTGGTCGCGCCGACGGCATCGGCTGCCAGGCGGGCATTGACGAACACGTCGGCCTGGTCGGCAAACTTGTAGGTAGCGTAGCCGGCAATCGCGGCGTTGGCGATGCTCAGTTCGATCCAGCTGCCCTTGCCATCGGCGTTGAACTTGGCCACGTACAGCTTGCCGCTGTCGAGGTATTTGTCGCCGGTGGCGATGCGGTCAGCGGCCACGGCATCGGCCGGATTCCACGGTGCGCTCGTGACGAACTTGTAGATGTACTCGCCGCGCGAATCGTCACCCATGTAGATGGCCAGCGGCTCGCCGGCCAGCAGGCGGCCGAAGGCGGCGCTTTCGTGGGCGAAGCGGCCCAGCGCGGTGCGCTTTTTCAGTGGGCGGGTCTTGTCGTAGGCATCCATCTCGACGATGTAGCCTTCGCCGTTGAGTTCATTGCGGTAGTCATCGCTGCCGTCGATCGACGTGCCCTTCTTGCTGATGTTCCAGCGTGCGTACTTGTCGTCCGTGCCGCCCGTTTCCCAGCCGTGGCGCGAGGCCGCGCCCTGCGCCACGCCGTAGCGGTTCAGCGATGCGACGCTCTTGTCGCCGCGCGCTGCGTTGTCGGTGGCCGAGCGGGTGAAATAACCGGCCCAGTTTTCTTCGCCCGACAGATAGGTGTTCCACGGGGTGCGGCCGGTGCCGCAGTTGTTGAGCGTGCCGCGGAACTTGGTGCCGTCCGGCGAGTACTTGGTCTTGACCAGCGCATTGCCGCGCACCGGGCCCGAAATCTGGACCTCGGTCTGCTGATGCACGCGGCGGTTGAAGTTCGAATTCTGCAGGTATTCCCATTTGCCGTTGCTGGTGCGGACTTCGACGACGGACAGGCCGTGCAGCGCCATCTCCTTGTCGACTTCCAGCGCAGGGCGCGGCAGCGTGTTGGTGCCGCCATTGGCGTGCACGAAGAACGAGGCCAGGCCTTCGTTGGTGGTCGCTTCGTGGTTCATCGCCAGCAGGCCGCGCGTGACGCCGGTGGTCGATACAGCGCCGTCGGCGGACAGCGAGAAGAATTCCATGCCGTCGTGGTGGTCGCCCGCGCGGTTCTCGAAATCGGTATCGGTACCGTCGTTCTTGTAGGCGGCGGTGCTGCTGGTGAGCGGGTCGCCCAGCGCATAGATCACGCTGGCGGTATAGCCGGCCGGGACGACGACGGTGTCAGCCAGGCTCTTGCCGACCGCGGTGAAGCCGAGCAGCTTTTCGACTGACGCCGGCGGCGGCGTGGTGACCACTGGCGGTGCTGCGGTGACAGGATCATCATCCGAACCGCCGCAGGCGGTCAGGCCGAAGGTGCTCAGCAAAGCAGTGGCGGCCGTGGCGGCGCCGCCGCGCAGCATGTTGCGGCGGCTCAGGCGGGCGTTCATGACAGTGCTGAATTGCTCGTTCGACGAAGTATTCAGGTCGATATCGTCATGGTCGATGCCATGGCGGGCGAGATCGGTCGGCTTGTTCACGGGATGGATCCTGTATTTGTTGTGTGGATAAGGGAAAGCCCGTGAATAGTAGTAAGGCAAGATGACGCCGGCGTGACAGTTTGGTCACAGTTTGATGACATGGCCGGGAAGGCAGGCCCGTGCCGGATGCACGACGTATGCATGATCACTGCACGATCGCGGCGATGTGGGTAAAATTTCCTGTTGAAATTGTTTTAACGTTCTCCGTGTCTGGAGACATAGCCGGAAGGTCACACATGCAGCAACCCCGCGACACCATGCCGGCACAGGATGCCGTCACCTTCGGCTGGGCATTGTTCGAAGCCATCCCCGACTGCGTGAAACTGCTCGAGACGGATGGCACGATCCTCGCGATGAACTGCAATGGCGGCAGCGCGATGGAGATCGACGATATCAGCCTGCTGCGTGGCCAGTCATGGATCGCGTTCTGGCCGGCCGAATCCCACGACGCCGTGCGGGCGGCGCTGGAGACGGCGCGCGCCGGCGGTACCGGCCATCTCGTTGCTGCCTGTCCCACCGCCAAAGGCACGCCGAAATGGTGGGACGTGATGGTCACGCGTACCGCCAGCCGCGATGGGCTGCGCGCGCACCTGCTGGTGATCTCGCGCGACATCACGCAGCAGCGCAAGGCCAGCGAAGAACGCGAACGGTTGCTGCACCAGCTGCAGGCCGCGAACATCGAGAGCAGACGGATGGTCGAGCAGCTGCGCACCAGCGAAGAACGCTACCGCACCCTGTTCGAGTCGGTCGATGAAGGCTTCTGCATTTTCGAGATGCTGTTCGACGCGGCCGACCGGCCCGTCGACTACCGCTTCCTCGAGATGAACCCGACCTTCGAAGCGCACACGGGCCTGAAAGATGCCGTGGGCCGCACCGCGCGCGAGATGCTGCCGGGGCTCGACGACTTCTGGTTCGACACCTATGGCCGCGTGGCGCTCACGGGCGAACCGGTGCGCTTCGAGAACGAGGCGCCGGCCATGGGGCGCTGGTTCGACGTCTACGCGACCCGCATTGGCGGCGCGGCCAGCCGCAAGGTGGCGCTCCTGTTCAACGACATCTCGGCGCGCAAGCAGTCGGAATCGACGCTGCGGCGCCTGGCCGACGACCTGGCCGAGGCCGACCGCCGCAAGACGGAATTCCTGGCCACGCTGGCGCACGAGCTGCGCAACCCGCTGGCCCCGATCAGGAACGGCCTGTCGGTGATGCGCCTGAGCGGCGACAATCCGGCGGCGGTGGCGAAGGTGCGGGACATGATGGAGCGCCAGGTCGGGCACATGGTGCGCCTGATCGACGACCTGCTCGACATCGCCCGCATCAGCGGCGGCAAGCTGGAACTCAAGCGCCAGCGCACCGACCTGGCGGCCATCCTTGCCAGCGCAGTTGAAACGAGCATGCCGCTGATCGACGCAGGCGAACACGCATTGACGGTCGACGTGCCCGATGCGGCGCTGCCGGTCGATGCCGACGCCACCCGCATCGCGCAGGTGGTGGCCAACCTGCTCAATAACGCCGCCAAGTACACGCCACCTAACGGGCAGATCGCCCTGTCGGCGCGACGCGATGGCCTTGACGCCGTGATCACGGTGCGCGACAGCGGCGTGGGCATCGCGGCGGACGCGCTGGCCGGCGTGTTCGAGATGTTCAGCCAGATCGGCCGCACGGTCGACCGCTCGCAGGGCGGGCTGGGCATCGGCCTGTCGCTGGTGCGGCGCCTGGTGGAGATGCATGGCGGCTCGGTCGCCGCCAGCAGCGCCGGCACCAATGCCGGCAGCATCTTCACGGTGCGCCTGCCATTGGCCGCCGAGGCACTGCAGGCAGGGCCGGCGCCGGACGCGCAGGCGCCGGTGCCTGACAATGCGGCCGGCGGCCTGAAGGTGCTGGTGGTGGACGACAACGTCGATGCGGCCGTGACGCTGTCGATGATCCTGGAAATATCAGGCTACACGGCGAAGGTGGCGCACGACGGCTACGAAGCGCTGGCGGTCGCGCAGGCGTTCGGCCCGCGCGTGGCGTTCCTGGACATCGGCATGCCGGGCATGAGCGGCTATGAAACAGCGCGTGCGATCCGCGCCACGCCGGGCCTGGAAGACATCGTGCTGGTGGCGCTGACCGGCTGGGGCGCCGAGAGCGATCGCCAGCGCTCGAACGAGGCGGGGTTCGACCACCACCTGACCAAACCGGTGCAGCTCGACGTGGTCGAAGCGCTGCTGGCGGGCCTGTAGCGCCGGCGCCCGGCCAGCGCGATCAGTTGCGGCGCAATTCGTCCTCGAGGTCGCCGATCAGTTGCGCCACGGTGGGCGTGATGCCCTTGTCGCCGGGCGTATAGAACACGCCGGGCAGGACGCTGTCTTCTTCGAGCTGCGGCAGCAGTTCTTCGATCAGTTCTTCCAGCGAGAATGCCTGCGCGTCGTAGCCGTCCCATTCGAATTCGGCGCACAGCGTGGCGTATTCGTTCGCCGGCCAGATCGGAAACACCAGGGTGCCGTCATCGGTCTTGGCCAGCGCCCAGCCGTCCTGGTACAGGCCCCACACTTCGCGCGCCTCGGCCGCGCGCCGGATGAAATACTCGTAGCGTTCCGGTCCCGCCAGCGTCACGACGGCCGCCAGCTGCTGGCCGGCCAGCTTGATCGCCGAGATGATCTGTTCGCTCATCACCACTCCCGTCCATCGAGGCGTGATGCCCCACAACCATCAGGATACGCCATTGGCATGACGCAGTGCGTTTGTCACCTAACGAACGGCTGCGACGTGGCGGACGGTGTCTTGACGATCGGGGGCGGCGTGGCATGCAGGTCGTAGCGCACGTCGTGCCGGTCGCCCGGCGGCGCATCGAGCACCAGGAAGGCGTCCCAGCCCAGCCGGCCCGGGCTGACGGCGTCCAGCGTGGTGTTGTGGACATCGGCCGCGCGCAGCACCAGCTCGACTTCGTATTCGAGGGCGACGCCGGTAAACAGCGCCAGCACGCTTTTCAGCGCGCGCGCGGCAAGCCCGCCCGGCAGGAAGGCCTGAAAGCCCGCCTGTGCCAGCGGCCCGACGATCAGGCGCAGGCGCAGCGTGCGCTGCCAGACGCGCGCACCGGCCAGCGCGCGTGTGCCAAGAACGGCGCTGGCCTGGCCCAGCATCGATTGCTGCGCGGCCGGGATGTCGTACCAGGCGCCGATGAATTGTTCGGCCACGATCGGCTGGCCGAAATACTCGGACAGCACGCGCGCCAGCTGCACGGCCGACACCGGCCGGTGCCGGACCGACGCCGCAAAATAGCCGATCGATTCGTCCAGTACCGCCCCGTCACCGACGTCGGCCAGGCGGCGCCGCAGCGCTTCATGACCCAGTCCCGCAAGGCTCATCAGGATTGGCAGGAACGCATCCTCGCCGTCGGGCTGGTATTTCAGCGGCAGCCGGTACTTGCACCAGGCGTCGTAAAACAGTGCCAGCGAGCGGTTCGAGAACGCGTCCAGGAAGGCGCGCGGGCCGTCGTCGTCTTCCTCGTTCTTGTGATCCGTCTGGTGCGCGGCGATGCGCTCGGTGTAATGCGCCGGCAGCACGCCGTTGCAGCCCAACAGGCCCATGAAGGCCGGCGTCAGGTGCACATGGCGCAGCGTGCCTTCCTGCACCGCGTCGGCCAGCGCGGCGGCGTCGATCGGCAGCGCGAACGGCATCCCGATCGACAGGTCGCGTACATCGGCGTGGATGCTTTCGAGCTGGCTGGCCGGGAAGCCCAGCGAGACCGAATTCCGGAAGCGCAGCATGTCCGCCACCAGCCTGCCCGGCGGCTTGCCGCGGCGCCGCAGCCACAACTCGAGCAGCCGCACCGCCTGGAAGAAGTCGAAGCGCCACGGCTCGCGAAACAGCTGCTCGATTACAGCAGACTCAGATCGCCGCTTCGGAGTGCGCATCGCAGCAGTTCCTCTGACGATTGTTGGGACACGATCACCAGCTGGGTAAAGCTGTTGGCGTGCACGTACAGCGCCAGGAAGCGCTCGATGATGTGGGCAAAGGCGTGGATGCCGCTGCCGACGAATGCTTCTTCGTCGACGCCAAGCCGCACCTCGATCCCGCGCACCAGGCAATTGAAGGGATTCCCGGATAACCACGCGCTGGTGGGTGTATACGCAATCGCGAGGATGCCGCCGATCTGGCGCGTCGAGGCGGCTGAACGGGGCACGTCGTGCAGCGCCAGCATTTCGCGGAAGGCATCGACCCCGCCATCGGCCAGCGACAGATGGTTCAGCGACAGCAGCGAGATCAGGCGCCACTGCGCGCTGCGCCCGCGCGCGAAGCGCCAGGTGCGCGTCGGCTTGCGCAGGAACGCGATGGCGCTCGTTCCCGAGCCGCCTTCGGTGAACAGGTCGCCCCCTGGCTGGCCGTATGGCAGCAGCGATGGCAGGTCGCGGTTGGTGCAGGTCAGTTCGAGATTGAGCGTGGTCTTTTCGACCCTGGCCGGGTCGAAGTCGATGTCGACGATCGTGATCTGCGTTTCGAAGCCGGGGCTGCGTTCAGCCAGTGCTTCATCACGCGCCATCGCCCAGTAGTGGCCATTGTGCTGCGGCGTCTGCGCATGCCTGAGCGAGTAGAACGGCTGGAACTTGATGATTGTTTCGCCCTGCGCCGTCTGGCGCATCATGTTGACGTCATTGATGGCATTGACCTCGTAGCCATAGGCGCGGCGCCCGTCGGCCAGCACCGGGTAGTTGGCCCTGGCGTGGGTCAGCTGGATCGGTTCGCCGCGCTGGGGGAACAGGTTGATCACCGGCGTGCAGCCGGTGAGCAGGTTGTTGGTCGTGAGGGCGCCCAGCATGCGCGCCAGGTTCGAGTCGCTGCGAATGCCGGCCAATGCCAGGTGCACCGTCAGCGCACCCGTGCCGCGGGGCAGGGCGGCCGTCAGCATGGCGAGGTCAAGGTCGACGAAGTTGAATTTTTCGGGAAAGCAGAAGTACTCGGTGAGCAGGCGATAGGCCGCATGCGAGCGCGCCGGGAAGTCGATCAGCGCCTCGTCGTCGCCGAAGCCGGCGCTGCGTACCGGCAGTGCCGGCAGCGCGAGCCAGTGCCCGCCATCGGCCTGCACGTACGCCGCCACCGTGCGCACCAGCAGCGCGTCGCGCAGCGCCGCGCACAGCGACGGCTCGCCATCGAGGAATAACCGCAGCGCCGGCAGCGCCAGCGCATCGATTCCGCGCCCGTCGCCGGTGATGGCCAGGCGCAGGCTGATGCTGGCCGTGGCGCCGGCCGGCAGGCGCACCGTGTCGGGCGCGCCGATGATCGGGGAGAACGCCGCGCGCGTGATTGCCAGCGGCGCCACCGTCACCGGATACACGGTGCGAAACGTGCATTCCACGCCGCGCACTGGGCGCGTGTTGAAGGCGGCGCCGCGCCCGATCGTCGTCACGCCGGTCTGCTGGCCGGTGGCGACGGCGCCGTCGATCTGCGCGATCGAACACGATGGAAACGGCCGCAGGTAGTGCGGGTAGAGCACGTCGAACAGCGCTTCGGTGAACTCGGGGTAATCGTCGTCGAGGCGCCGGGCGATGCGCGCATTGAGAAACGCGAACGACTGGATCATGCGTTCGGTGTGCGGGTCTTCGCAGACTTCGCCGCTCATCGACAGGCGCCCGGCGATGCGAGGATAGCGTTCGGCGAATTCGCGCAGGTTGTGGCGCAGGTAGGCCAGCTCGCTTTCGTAATACGGCAGCAGCTGGTCCATCTCAGGCCTCCTTCGTTGCTGCGGCAGCCGTTGCTGCGACAGCCGTCGCTGCCGCGCGGCCGGCCTTGCGGATGCTGTACTGGAGCGTGGATGGCTGCAGCACGGCGTCGAAATTGACCGGCTCTTGCGACACGCTACCCACCAGCACCGCCGTGATCGAAAAACTCAGGCGATTGATCGACGGTCCGACTGCATCGTCGCGCAGCGCCAGTTGCGCCTTCACACCGGTCAGGCGCGGCTCATGGCGCGTGATGGCCGCTTCGATGCAGGTGCAGATGTGGGCCCGGTCGGAAGGACTCGACAGCGAGCGGTCGGCGAAATCGCACAGGCCGTAGTCGACCATCGACGTCTTGCATTCGGTGTAGCCGGCAAGCTCGCCCTCCTGGACGATCGAGCGCGTGTTCAGCAGCGCCTCGAGGTCGCGCGCCACCGCGTCCTTCAACTCGTCGGCATTCAGGCGCGTGACGACGACACCCTGGCGTACCGGCTGGCCGAGCAGACGGTCGAACAGATCCGGCGTGTAACCCTTCATGAGGCGTTCCTTCGCGGTGGAGCAGGGGAGAGAGAGGGGAAATGTTGCGCGGTGAAAACCAATCGCATGTTGCCATGGGGTTCGTCGCCAAACGTTGATGAACTTCACGTGGGCAACGCTATGTCGTCGTTATCGTTTATTTCCGGACATAACAACTGGGAAGACAGCACCATGACAAGCAAAGTTCTCTGGGGCGAAGGCTTGCTGCTGCGCCCACAACACTTCCAGCGCCAGGATGCGTATCACGAGCATTGCCTGTTCAAGAGCGTCAAGGCGGTCCATCCCTACGCCTGGGGCGTGGAGCATTGCGAGATCGATCGCGAAGCGCTGGCCAGCAGCATGCTGCGCGTGACCGGGCTGGCGCTGCGCTTCCAGGATGGCGAGCTGTACGAGGCGCCCGGCAGCGACGAGCTACCCGCCACGATCGACCTGGGCACGCTGGCGCAAACGGTGCAGGCGGTGACGTATTACGCGGCGCTGCCGGGCCTCAAACCGTTCAATGCCAACTTCGTACAGCCGGGGCAGGCTGCGACGTCCGCCGACAATGCGGCGCGCTTCCTGCAGGTGAACCTGGAAGCGCCCGACCTGTTCACGCAGGCCGCGCCGGTGCAGCTGGCCTACCTGCGGCGCGCGCTGCGCCTGGTGGCCGAGTTCGAGCCGCGCGACGCCTACATCCATTTTCCGCTGCTGCGCGTGCGACGCGCCCCCACCGGCGGCTTCGAGCCCGATCCGGCCATGGTGCCGCCGGCTCTGTCGGTAGGCGCCTCGCCGGAGCTGTTCCAGGCCTTGCGGCGCCTGCTGGACGCGTTGCAGGCGAAGGTCGGCGCGCTGTACGGCCACCACCGCGAACCGAGTCGCAACGTGATCGAATTCCGCTCGGGCGACATGTCGTCGTTCTGGCTGCTGCATACGGCCAGTTCGGCCTACGCGGCGCTCACGCATCATTTTCATCAGCCGGCGCTGCATCCGGAGCGCCTGTTCCAGTCGCTGCTGGACGTGGCCGGCGGCCTGATGACGTTCTCGAAGAGCTGGACCCTGGCCGACCTGCCGGCCTACCAGCACGCCGATCCCGGCCCGGCCTTTGCGACGCTGCACGCGATCATCCGCGAGCTGCTCGACACGGTCATCTCGGCCAAGTACTTCGGCATCGCCCTCAACGAGGTGCGCCCGTCGTACCACATCGGGATGCTCGACTCGGGCAAGATCGACGACACCACCACGTTCTACATCGCGGTATCGGCCGACATCGCCGCGCTCAAACTGGTCGAGATCGTGCCGCTGCGCTTCAAGGTCGGCGCGCCGGACGACGTCGAGAAATTCGTGCTCTCGGCGCTGCCCGGCGTGCGCCTGCAGTATTCGCCGCAGCCACCGGCCGCGATCCCCGTGCGGCCCGAGACCTGCTACTTCAGCCTCGAATCGAAAGGGCCGATGTTCGAGCGCATGCTCAAGGCGCAGTCGATCTCGATCTACGCGCCGGAAGGCCTGAAGGAACTCAAGCTGGAATTGCTGGCCGTGGTGGCATGAAACAGTACCGCCAACCCGGTGGGGATAAACCTGTGGATAAGTCTGAATACTCAGCCGTTCTGTATGGACGGCGTTCCTGCACCCGGCAACCACGCAACACATCAGCGTTATTTGGCAGCGTGTTTAATTCCCACTGGAAACTATGGCGTATGATGAGCACCTCTTCACGACACGATCTGACGCGCAATGAACACTGCCATGGCCACCCCACCAAAGGCCGAAATGCCCCCAGCCCTGCTCGCTGAGCTGAGTGCCTGGGCCCAACAGTATGCGCATGATGCCGGCGCCGGCCTGCGCGACGCATTGGCAGCGGCCGACGACGAGAAGCTGGCGCTGCAGGCCGAACTGGACGAAGCCCAGGCCGCGCGCGACCATGCCCAGTCGATGGCAGAGGAACGCGACGAAGAAATCCAGCGCCTGACGGCCGAGCTGCGCAACGCCCGCCAGATCGCCACCGATGCACTGGTCGGCAAGGCCAAGGACCAGCTGGCGATCGACGGCAAGGATGCGCAACTGGTCGATCTGCGACAGCAGCTCGAACGCAATGTAACGGCCACTGCGGCGGAGTCGGATGCGCGCCTGCAAGCGCAGATGGACCTGATCGGCGCCACGACCGAGCGCGACAACCTGGCAAGCGAGCTGAAGGATTTGCAGACGAAACTCGACACCTCGCGCGCCGAGCGCAGCGCGCTGCGGGCCGAGCTCGAAGCACTGCGCGCACGCAAATAACACCTTCTGCATGCACAATGAAAAAGGCCCCGGTGCTGTGAAGCGCCGGGGCCTTTGTTGTTATTGCGACGGTCTTGCTTACTCTTGCGATGCGGCCGTCACGTCGAGCGTGATGGCTTTCAGGCCCAGGACAGCGCTGCTCTGCTGACGGATCTGGTTGGCATACGCTGCATCACCGTTGAGCTTGCGGCCGTACGAAGGGATCATTTCCTTCATCTTGGCTTGCCACTCAGGCGTCTTCAGCTTGTCCTTGAACGACGAGGCAGCAATCACTTTCAGCATGATCGGCGCAGCAGTCGAGGCGCCTGGCGACGCGCCCAGCAGGGCGGTGACCGAACCGTCACCCGATGCCACGACTTCGGTACCGAACTGCAGCAGGCCGCCCTTGGCCGGATCATCCTTGACGATCTGCACGCGCTGACCTGCGTTGACCAGTTTCCAGTCTTCCTTCTTGGCTTCCGGCAGGTACTCGCGCAGGGTTGCCACGCGGTCTTCCTGCGACTGCATCACTTGCTCGACCAGGTACTTGGTCAGCGGGATGTTGTCGATACCGGCTTGCACCATCGGACGCACGTTGCCGGTGTTGACCGAGGCTGGCATGTCGATCCACGAACCATTTTTCAGGAACTTGGTCGAGAACGTGGCGAACGGGCCAAACAGCAGCGCTTTCTTGCCGTCGATGACGCGGGTGTCCAGGTGCGGCACCGACATTGGCGGCGAACCGACCGATGCCTTGCCATACACCTTGGCCTGGTGCGCATCGATCAGCGCCTGGTTGGAAGTGACGAGCCACTGGCCACCGACCGGCACGCCGCCGAAGCCCTTGGCTTCAGGAATACCGGTCTTTTCCAGCAGTGGCAATGCGCCGCCGCCGGCACCGATGAACACGAATTTGGTGCTCACGGTCGACAGCTTGTTGTCGGCCAGGTTCTTGACGGTAACGTTCCAAAGGCCGTTTTCGCCGCGCTTGATGTCTTCGACCTGGGTACGCAGGTTCAGCGTCATCCCGTGCGAATCGGTCAGGTGCTTGACCATGCTGCGGGTCAGGGCGCCGAAGTTCACGTCGGTACCGATTTCCATGCGCGTGGCAGCCACTTTTTGCGCTGCATCGCGGCCATTCATGACCAGCGGCGCCCACTTGCGGATTTCTGCCTGGTCTTCGCTATACAGCATGCCCTTGAACAGGTTTTCCTTCTGCAGTGCGGCGTAGCGCTTGCGCAGGAAATTGATGTTGTCGTCGCCCCAGACAAAGGCCATGTGCGGCACATTGTTGATGAAGGTCTGCGGCGCGCCCAGATACTGTTTTTGCACCTGGTAGGCCCAGAACTGCTTCGACACTTCGAACTGCTCGTTGATGTCGACTGCCTTCTTGGTGTCGATGGTACCGTCCGGCATTTCCGGCGTGTAGTTCAGCTCGGCGAAACCGGAGTGACCGGTGCCGGCGTTGTTCATGGCATCCGAACTTTCGGCCGAAACCGAGTCCATGCGTTCGTACATCTGGATCGTCAGTTCCGGATCAAGTTCCTTGAGCATCGTGCCGAGCGTGGCGCTCATGACGCCGGCACCGATCAGGACAACGTCGACCGGCTTGTCATTGGACGGAGCGGGCGCTTTCGAGCACGAAGCAACGATGACGCAAGAGAGGACGACTAATAGCGAGTTGCGCATACGAGTATCACCTGAAAAAATGTGTGCGATGGCCTGGCATGCAACATCTGATTTAAAAATTCAACGGCTCGGTAGTGGCGCATTCCGGAAGTAACAGGAAGCGCCAATAGAGAACGGGTTGTCGGGATCTGTCGCGGCAATTCACCGCAACAAGCCTCGACAACCGACGCAATAGCAACAACGATGCATTGCTGCGACCGGGTAGCGATCGCAGCGGCATCGTGGGGTGGCAAACAAGGATATAACGCGTTGACAGGAGTGTCAGGCGGGCCAGTCAATATCCCTGGCGTCCATCGAAACTGGGGGTAACTCTTGTATAGGAGTTGGGCAAGTATAGCCCAAACAAATGCGCCTTGCTTGGGGCAGGCCCCCTTAAAAGGCCGTCTCAGTATTCAAGCGGTAGCGTTCTGCGTACTATTACTGAGGCCGCGGCGCGACGTTTGTGCGGTGGGTTTCTTGCGGTGTGCGATGCGGGTTTTGAGCCGCTTTTGAACAAGCGATTGAATCCGGCTGATATGGACACATGTAAGATGTTTGATCCGGGATTCGATGACCATGACCCATGCCACAAGCGTTGATACCGCGTCGGCACCGCAAATCCTGACGATCGACGGTGCGAGCATCCGCGACATCGCCTCGTTTTATGACGAGATCAACCGCGTCTTCATGGTGGGCGAGGATTGGCGGCTTGGCGCCAGCCTGGATGGCCTGGATGACATGCTATACGGTGGCTATGGGGTCCTGCGCGGCAAGGCCCCGGCAATCGTCGTCTGGGACCAGATGGATAGCAGCCGTATTGCTCTGGGTGTCGAAGCGACCCGTGCTTACTATCTCGCAAAGCTCGAGCATCCGCAGCTGTTCAAACCTGGCCCGATTCACGCGGCATTGGCACGCCTTGGGCAGGGTGGGCCGACGTACTTTGACCTGGTGATACAGGTGTTTGCTGATCATCCGAACATTACACTGCGCGCGGCTGACAATTGATATTCGCCTTCGCATTGGCACCACAGGTCATTGCTCGGTGAGTGATGACTGGTGCGGCTAACGCTACGCGCCAGGTTTTATTGCTTGTGGCGCGCTTTATGGGCGCGCCACAGCAGCTGTGCTTCAAACAGCGAAACCTTATTCCACTGTCACCGACTTCGCCAGATTACGCGGCTTGTCCACATCCGTCCCACGCGCCAGCGCCGTGTGATACGCCAGCAACTGCAGCGCCGCCACGTGCAGGATCGGTGACAGCAAACCGTAGTGCTCGGGCAAACGAATCACGTGCAGGCCATCGCCCGACGTGATGCGCGAATCGACGTCGGCGAACACATACAGCTGACCACCGCGCGCCCGCACTTCCTGCATGTTCGACTTCAGCTTTTCCAGCAGCGCATCGTTCGGAGCGATCGTGACCACGGGCATTTCTTCGGTGACCAGCGCCAGCGGGCCGTGCTTGAGTTCGCCGGCCGGATACGCTTCAGCGTGGATGTACGAAATCTCCTTGAGCTTGAGCGCGCCTTCCAGCGCGATTGGGTAGTGGATGCCGCGGCCCAGGAAGAGGGCGTTTTCCTTGCGGGCGAAGTCGTCGGCCCAGGCGATGATCTGCGGTTCGAGCGCCAGCACGGCGGCCAGCGCGACCGGCAGGTGACGCATCTGCTTGAGGTGCTCGGCTTCTTCGGCATCGGTCAGGCGGCCATTGACCTGGGCCAGCGTCAGCGTCAGCAGGAACAGGGCGGCCAGCTGGGTCGTGAAGGCCTTGGTCGAGGCCACGCCGACTTCGACACCGGCGCGGGTGATGTAGGCCAGCTTGCATTCGCGCACCATGGCGCTCGTCGAAACGTTGCAGATGGTCAGCGTGTGTTCCATGCCCAGGCTGCGCGCGTGCTTGAGTGCGGCGAGTGTGTCGGCCGTCTCGCCACTCTGGGTGATGGTGACGACCAGCGTGTCCGGATGCGGCACGCTGTCGCGGTAGCGGTATTCGCTGGCGATCTCGACGCTCACGGGCACCTTGGCCACCGATTCGATCCAGTACTTGGCGGTCAGGCCTGCGTAGTAGCTGGTGCCGCAGGCCAGGATCAGCACGCGGTCGATTTTTTTGAACACTGCGAAGGCGCCGTCGCCGAACAGTTCCGGCATGATGCCGGTGACGCCTTCGAGCGTGTCGCCGATCACGCGCGGCTGCTCGAAGATTTCTTTCTGCATGTAGTGGCGGTATGGGCCGAGTTCGGCCGCGCCCGTGTGGGCGTGGACGGTCTTGACCTCGCGCTCGACCGGGCGGCCGTCGACATCGACGATCCAGTAGCGCGCCAGTTGCAGGTCGACCACGTCGCCTTCTTCCAGGTAGATGATCTGGTCGGTCGTGCCGGCCAGCGCCATCGCGTCGGAAGCGACGAAGTTTTCGTCCTTGCCCACGCCGACGATCAGCGGCGAACCCTGGCGCGCAGCGATCACGCGGTGCGGTTCTTCGCGGCAGAACACGGCGATGGCGTAGGCGCCGTGCAGGCGCTTGACGGCTTGCTGCACGGTCTCGAACAGGTCGCCGTTGTACATGTGGTCGACCAGGTGAGCGATGACCTCGGTGTCGGTCTGGCTCATGAAGACATAGCCCAGGCCAGTCAGTTCGGCGCGCAGTTCGTCGTGGTTTTCGATGATGCCGTTGTGAACCAGCGCGATGCGCGCATTGTCTTCGCTTGGCGAGAAGTGCGGGTGCGCATTGTGCGATGCCGGCGCGCCGTGGGTGGCCCAGCGGGTGTGGGCGATGCCGGTGAAGCCATCCAGATGCGCTTCCTTGACCTGCGCTTCCAGTTCGGCCACGCGCGACGTCGAGCGCGAGCGAGTCAGGCGGCCATCAAGGTGCACGGCCACGCCGCAGGAGTCATAGCCCCGGTACTCGAGGCGCTTGAGACCTTCGATCAGGACGGGGGTAATGTTGCGTTTTGCGACTGCTCCGACGATACCGCACATGGCTAACCTCACTTCAAAGTATTCAATGAGTATTATCGTAGAGCAAGTACCATGAAATAAGCGTACAGTGTGCAGCTATATTTGTCATATTATTTCACGAACAGTGTTCTGTGAAATCCTGTTTCATATAGAAGCTATAAATACTCTTAAATTTCATGCCAACCAATGCTCTTCCCGTCCTTGACGACATCGATCGTCGCATTCTGACCATTCTGCAGGCTGACGCATCGCAGACGAACGCACAACTGGCGGAGCAGGTGCACGTGTCGCCTCCGACCTGCCTGCGCCGCGTGAAGAACATGACCGATAGCGGCGTCATCCAGCGCCAGGTGGCCATCGTTGCGCCCGAGAAGGTGGGAGCAAGCCTGAGCGCCATCGTCGAAATCACGCTGGATGTGCAGGCGGCCGAGCGCATGGCCGAATTCGAGGGATTGGCAGAAACAGAAGCCGCGGTGCTGCAGTGCTACCGCGTGTCACCGGGCCCGGATTTCGTGCTGATCGTGCAGGTGGCTGATATGCCGGCCTACCACGAGCTGGCGCACCGGCTGTTCACGGCGCACGCCAATGTGCGTAACGTGAAGGCTTATTTTGCGACCTACCGCAGCAAGTTCGAAACGCGTATCGCCGTGTAATCAGGCCAGAAAATCCACGCCAATGCCTGTGGATAACAATGTGGATGACCACAGGGAAGAACATGGGATAAGCAGGGTATTACCCTGTGTATATCTTGTTCATTTCCTGTGGTTAGCCTGTGGTTAGCCTGTGTACGGCCGGTGGATTACTTCTTGATTTTCACTGGACGCTTCCAGCTGTCGATGGTGATTTGCTTCGATCGCGAGATGGTCAGCTTGCCGGCTGGCGCATCCTTGGTCAGCGTCGTGCCGGCGGCCAGCGTGGCGCCCTTGCCCACCGTGACCGGGGCAATCAGCTGGGTGTCGCTGCCAACGAATACATCGTCTTCGATCACGGTGCGGAACTTGTTGGCGCCGTCATAGTTGCAGGTAATGACGCCGGCGCCGATATTGACGCGCGAACCGATCGTGGCGTCGCCCACGTACGCCAGGTGATTGGCCTTGCTGTGCGCGGCGACCGTGCTGTTCTTGACCTCGACAAAGTTACCGATGTGGACATCGTCGCCAAGTGCCGTGCCCGGGCGCAGGCGTGCGTACGGCCCGATCTGCGAGGCGGCGCCGATCGTGGCGTCCTCGATGTGGCAGAACGGCTTGATATTGGCGCCAGCGCCGACGGTGGCGTTGACCAGCACGCAGTGCGCGCCGATGCGCACGCCGTCGGCCAGCTCGACGCGGCCTTCGAACACGCAGCCGACATCGATCGTGACATCGCGGCCGCAAACAAGTTCACCGCGCACATCGATGCGGGCCGGATCCATCAAGGTCACGCCGCGTTCCAGCAGTGCGTGGGCGATGTTCAACTGGTGACGACGCTCGAGCTCGGCCAACTGCACCTTGCTATTGACGCCTGCCACTTCCCATTCGCCGGACGGCTGGCTGGAGACGACCGGCACGCCGTCGGCCACGGCCTGCGCGACGATGTCGGTCAGGTAGTACTCGCCCTGGGCATTGGTGTTCGACAGCGCCGCCAGCCACTTCTTGAGGTGGCGGGTTGGAATCGCCATGATGCCGCTGTTGATTTCCTTGATGGCGCGCTCGGCCTCGGTCGCATCCTTCTCTTCGACGATGCGCACGATCTTGCCGTCTTCACGCACGATGCGGCCCAGCCCGAACGGATTGGCCTGCTCGACGGTGAGAATGCCCAGCTTGTCGCTGCCTGCAGCCTCGACCAGGCGGCGCAGCGTGTCGACCGTGGTCAGCGGCACGTCGCCGTACAGCACGATCGTTGGCTGTCCATCGTCCAGTTGCGGCACGGCTTGCATGACGGCGTGACCGGTGCCCAGCTGCGGTTCCTGCAGCGCGGTATCGATCGTGCTGCCGGTGGATTCTGCCACTGTTGCGACCATCTCTGGCACCGCTGCGCCTCCATGTCCGTAAATCACGCATAATTTCTGCGGACTCAGGCCACGCGCAGTATCGATGACGTGGCGCAAAAGGGGCTTACCAGCCAGTGGATGCAGTACTTTCGGCAAGGCAGACTGCATGCGTTTGCCCATACCGGCGGCGAGGATCACAACGTTCATAAGCCGTTCTCAAAAAGTTGAATATATGAAAAATTTTAGCATGCGCGATGGCGCGTTCCGACGCGTGTTTGCGCTCCTGCTGCTTGCCATGACGGTCATGGCGGCCGGTTGCAGCTCGATTCGCTTCTCGTACAACCAGGGCGACACTCTACTGTACTGGTGGATGAATTCGTACGTCGACTTCGAAGGTCAACAAGCGGATGTGGCCAAGCGCGATATCAAAGCCGTGTTCCAGTGGCACCGCAAGACCGAGTTGCGTGACTATGCTGCATTATTGGGCACCTTCAAGCGTCAACTGGCTGGCAACCCGACCCAGGCCGACCTGCTCGGCGACTACCGCGAAATCCGCGTGCGCGCCGATCGCCTGGGCCAGCGCGCCGTGCCGGAACTGACGACGCTCGCCATGTCGATCACGCCTGAACAGATTACCCACATGGAGCGCAAGTTCAAGGACAAGAACGACGAATACCGTCGCAAGTTCATGGATGGCAGCGTCGACAAGCGCCAGCGCGCCCGTTTCAAGAAATCGATGGAACAGATGGAACTCTGGTTCGGCAACTTCAGCAGCGAACAGGAGGCAACCCTGCGCCGCGCGTCCGATCTGCGTCCGCTGGACAACAACCTGTGGCTGGAAGAGCGCCAGTACCGCCAGCGCCGCGTGCTGGCCGTGCTGCAAGAGATCCAGCAAAAGAAACTCAACCGTGAGCAGGCGTCAGCGCGCGTATCCGGCCTGATGCGGGAACTGTCCAGCCGCATGGACTCGCCGGAACGCAAGGGCTTCTATGATGCCAGCATCGACCACACCACAAGGTTCATCCTGACGGCGATCCGCATCGCCACGCCCCAGCAGAAAGCCCATGCGCAGGAGCGTATCCAGGGCTGGATTGGCGACCTTGAGGCGCTGGCGGCCGGTAAATAAGTCAGTAAATAAGTAACTGAAGAAGCACGCAAAGGGCGGCGCACAATCGCATGTAAACCCCATGCTATAGTGCCGCCCATGCACAGAAAGTCCACCAATTCCAAGCCTGCCGGCCCCAGGCCGCACGGCGCGCCGCGCATGGCGCAGCACCAGGTCCGCATCATCGGCGGCGCCTTCAAACGAACCTTGCTCCCCGTTGTCGACGCCCTTGGCCTGCGGCCCACGCCGGACCGCGTCCGTGAGACCGTCTTCAACTGGATCAATCACCAGCTCGGCAGTGACTGGGATACCGCTGCCGTGCTCGACCTGTACGCGGGTTCCGGGGCGCTGGGCTTCGAAGCGGCCAGCCGCGGCGCGGCGTCGGTGCTGATGGTCGACAACCATAGCCCGGCGGTACGCCAGCTGGAAGCCAACCGCGACAAGCTCAAGGCAACCAACGTCACCATCCTGCGCGCCGACGCCCTGACGCTCGTGCGCGACCTGGCCAGCCGTGGCCAGCGCTTCGACGTGATCTTTCTCGATCCGCCCTACCAGCAAGACTTGCTGGCCAAGACGCTGCCGCTGTGCGCGGCGCTGCTGACAGAGGGCGGCATGGTGTATGCGGAAGCCGAAGCGCCGCTGCTGGCCGAAGGCGATGAGGTACCCGACTGGCTGGCAGGCTGGGAAGCTGTACGTGCGGACAAGGCCGGCATGGTCTACTATCACCTGCTCAAGCTGCAAGAAAAGCAGGCATGAGTTGTTGAAAGGCTGTGGAAACTGCACAGCCATTGGGCAAACCGCGCCCCAAGCTGGGGCGAATGCCGGGTATTTAAGGCATAATGCGCGTTCTATCACGGTGTATTTTTCACAGGAGCCGCAATGGTTGTAGCTGTCTATCCAGGTACTTTCGATCCGCTCACCCGCGGCCACGAGGATTTGGTACGCCGCGCATCCGGCCTGTTCGACCGTCTGGTGGTCGGCGTTGCCGATAGCCGGAACAAGCGTCCTTTCTTCACGCTTGAAGAGCGGCTCGAGATCGCCAATGAAGTGCTGGGCCACTATCCGAACGTGCAGGTGGAGAGTTTCTCGGGCCTGCTCAAGGATTTCGTGCGCAAGCATGATGCCCGTGTGATCGTGCGCGGCCTGCGCGCGGTATCCGATTTCGAATACGAGTTCCAGATGGCGGGCATGAACCGCTACCTGCTGCCGGATGTCGAAACCCTGTTCCTGACCCCGTCCGACCAGTACCAGTTCATTTCGGGCACCATCGTGCGCGAGATCGCGATGCTGGGCGGCGACGTCTCCAAGTTCGTTTTCCCATCGGTCGACCGCTGGCTGCAAAACAAGATCGCCAGCCTGCCCCCGGCACCGGTCGCCTGATCCACCTGGAAGTACCATGGCCCTCCTGATTACCGACGACTGCATCAACTGCGACGTCTGCGAGCCCGAATGCCCCAACGATGCCATTTCGATGGGCGACGAGTATTACCAGATCAATCCGAACAAGTGCACCGAGTGTGTCGGTCACTTTGAAGAACCGCAGTGTCAGCTCCTGTGCCCGGTCGCTTGCATCCCGCTCGACCCGGCCTGGCGCGAATCGCGTGAGGAACTCCTCATCAAGTACGAACGTCTGACGGCTGACAAAGCCGCCGCCTGATTGCCCCTCTGGCCGACACCCTCTGTCGGCCGCCTGCCTTCCTCCCATCACTGTTCTACCGCTAGCCAGCTTCCCCGGCAGGCGGTGTTCGCTCGTGCATTGAATTCTCTTCCTCCACCCCAGATCACTTGACGTGCCATCTGGTTAGCTTGAGCGACTACTTTTAGTAGAATAATTTTGCGCGCTGTAATTACTACTTTTAGTTATCGATAATTTTGAATAAAACGTGAACTGTGTTAAATACCGCTATTTATCTCTTAAAAGTATATTTCATCTTCTAATTTACAGCATTTTTAACTATAAATTTTTATTTGTTGGATTTTTGATGGCGAAGGTTTATTTGCGTAAAAATCGTCATAAAGATGCTATAACGCAGGTATCATCGTTCAATTTCATTCAAATTCGTTTTCAACATCTCGATCTTATGTAATTCTATGTGAACTTTGTCAAATACTGAGGTCGTGAAAAGTCAGGTGACACCGAGTCACCCTGAAAAACAGCACAGTTGGGCATTCTTTTCCGGGTTACGAAGCAACCGGCGAAAAAAAACGCGGCTACCGTGTCCGGCGCCGCGTTTGCGAGAGTAGGGGAAAGCTGATCAGCGAGGGCGCGTCATCACGCCGATTCTGGCGGCCTCGACGCGGTGGTGCCCTGCACCGCCGACTTGCCGGGACGCGGGCGCACTGTCAGATACAGCGCGCGGCCGATACCCACCAGCAGCGGCCGGAAGAACAGGGCAATCCCGCCGAACAGGGCGAGATAGACGGTCAGGCTGAACAACAGGCTGTATGGGACTGCGTTGACGGATTGAACCAGGGTTGCGGTGGAAGACATGATGTACTCGTTCTGTAATTGTGGATAACTCTAGTGCATCGCAACATATAAATCTAATTCCCATCGCTGATGGCCCTTATACTGTTTGTGAATGAGTTGAGGTACACTTGTATTCACGACAGTTTTTCCCCGAATCCCATGAGCTTTCTGACGCTTGACCTGAATTTGCTGCGCGTGTTCGACGCCGTCATGACCGAGCAGAACCTGACGCGCGCCGCCGGCCACCTGGCCATGACCCAGCCTGCTGTCTCGAATGCCATCAAGCGATTACGTGAAAGCCTGGGTGACGAACTCCTGATCCGCACCGCCTACGGTGTCAAGCCGACACCGCGTGCCGAAGCATTGTGGCCAGCCGTGCGGCAGGCCCTGGCAGCGCTCGAAGCAGCGGTGATGCCGGAAACATTCGATGTCTCCAAGGCGCAGGCAACGTTCCGGATGGCGATGGCCGATGCCACTGCTGCCCTGTGGCTGCCGTCACTGATGCGCTCGATCGAAGGCGAGGCGCCCGGCGTGAACATCCGCATGGTGCCGCTGACCACGCGTGAGCCCCGGCCGATGCTGCTGCGCGGCGACATCGACCTGGCAGTGGGCTTCTTCCCTGGTGTCGCGGCGCAGCTCTCGTACGAAACCGGCTCGCCGATCCGCCACGAACGGCTGTATTCCGGCGTGTACGTGTGCGTGATGCGCAAGGATCACCCGCTGGCCAAGGAAAAACTCGATCTCGACACGTATTGCAAGGCGAACCACCTGCTGGTGAGCTTCTCGGGGCGCGCCCATGGTCTGGTGGACGAAGCACTGGGCCAGATGGGCCGCGAACGGCGCATCCTGCTGACGGTAAACCAGTTCTTCACGGCTGGCCGGGTGGTGGCCAACTCGGACCTGATCACCGTATTGCCGAAGCACTTGCTGGTCTCGACCGGCATGGCCGATGTGCTGATCTGGAAAGAACTGCCACTCCAGCTGCCGGCGGTCCACCTGGACATGCTGTGGCACGAACGCGACGGCCGCAGCCCGGCGCACCGCTGGTTGCGCAAGAACCTCGAAGGCATGGCCGAAAGCGCCTCCAAGGGCGGCGTGCGCAAGGTCGTCTGACGTCGTAACCCCAGGTGGCGCGCACGCGCCACCGTTCCCCCACCGAATTTGCGCCAGATCGTCCTGCACGATTCGTCACGTTCCAGAATAGTCATGCACGGTGCATACCGCATCCGTGCATACATGGAGATGACGATGCGCAATTTATCGACGGGCCCAAACAGGGTGTTTGCAATGCTGCTGCTATTCATGCTTGCGCTACCGGGTGGCGCCAGGGCGGCCGTCGCCGATGGTGCCACTGGCAGCGAGCGCGCTGGTGGTGATCTCTACAGCATCGTCAATCTCGCCCCACCGACGAGCTACAACGGCTTTGTCAATGCACAAGGTCAGGCGGCATTCGAGTACCTGGGTCCGCAAGATCGCACACAAGTGGCGTTCTTCGATGGCGATCGTATTGTCGATATCAGTCCTCCGGGCAATGACCGTACGTTTGTCGGCGGTCTGAACGAACAGGGTGCAGTGATTTTCAACGCACGCTTCCTTGATGCGCAAAGCCCCGGCGGCCTGCGGTACCAGCCGTTGCGCTGGTCGGCCGCGCGGGGCCGGGTCGTGCTACCGTCGCTCAATGCGCGCGAATACGCCTCGCTGGACGCGATCAACGAACATGGCCAGATCGCCGGCCTGTCCGCCACGTCCAGCGACAACAGCAGCGTGCGTGCAGTGCGCTGGAACTCGGCAAATCGCCTGTCGACACTACCCGGCGTCACCGGCTTCGTGCCAGGCGCTGCCTACGGTATCAACGATCTCGATGCCGTTGTCGGCTCGGGCAGCGCTGTCAATGGCAGCACGACCACGCTGGTCTGGAACGCGGACGGCCGGCCAACGAATCTGGGAACGTTCGGGGCACGCAGCGCCTACGGTATCCGCATCAATAACCAGGGCGACGTTCTCGGATGGCGCATCGTCGACGCGGCGACCCGGGGCTTCTTCCTGTCAAGCCCGGGAAAGGCGGCAGTCAGCATCAATGCCGCCTATCCGGCCACACTCAACGAAGCGGGTGAGGTCATCGGCGCAGTGCGGGGCCCGACCACGAACGAGTTTCGCGCCTTCCGTTATTCGCGTGCGCGCGGCTTTCTCAGCCTGCACCCGGCGGGCATGTTCACGTCCGAGGCCAACGCTCTGAACGATGATGGCGTGAGCGTGGGCCTGGTCCGCTCCGGCATGCTCGACGAAGGCCGCGCGTATCGCTGGTCGCGCACGGGCGTGGCAACCGATCTAAATCTGCGCCTGCACAACGCGCCAGCAGGGCTGGTGGTGACCGAAGGGCTGGGTATTGCCGCCAACGGCGACATCCTGGCCCAATCGAACGCCGGCCTGGTGTTCCTGCGCTGCGCTGGCAGCGGTACCGATGCGCCGGTGCTGGGCCCGCTGCAAATACCGGCGCTGCGCGAGAAAGAGCTTGCCAGGCTCACGCTGTCA
Organism: Telluria sp. ZT3P26; assembly: GCF_059686035.1. NCBI lineage: Bacteria > Pseudomonadati > Pseudomonadota > Betaproteobacteria > Burkholderiales > Oxalobacteraceae > Telluria > Telluria sp. ZT3P26. The sequence continues at coordinate 274,486 of NZ_JCASII010000002.1, forward strand.
TTTCGCGACCGCAATGCAAGCGATACCCATAGCGCCACTGTTGACTGGGGCGATGGCGGCGGGCCGCTGCCGGCGGTCGTGCGCGGGCGCAATGGCGCCGGTACGGTGCAGGCTGAACACATATATGCGTTTGCAGGGGATTACCGCGCGACCGTGATCGTCACCGATTCGGGGCGCAGGCGTACGACGATGTCTGCGTTGGTCCGGGTCGGCTTTCTCGACGGCGCGCAGGTGATGGGTGAAGGTATGCTGCCATCGGGCGTGGGCGCCGGCAGCCGCGTCAATGCGCCCGCTGCCAGAACATTGTTCCGGCTGGCAGCGCCACTCACGCTCAAGACCGGGGGCGATACGCCGTTCGTGTTTCGTCTGCTGGGCAGCACGTCGTTCATGGGTACAACGCTTGATCGGGTCGCGCGCGATGGCAACCGGATCACACTGGAAGGGACGGGCCAACTGGACAATCGCCCCGGTTACCGCTTCGTGATCGATGCCGTGGCGGGTGAGGGCGCCGAGCCAGCCAGCGCCAGCAGGATGGCGGTGCGCATCGAAGAAGCGGCTGGGGTGGGGGCGCTGCGCAAGGCAGTGTTCGAAGCAGGCCGCGGCGCCCATACGCAGCAGGATATGGATCAGGACGCCAAGCAGGCCGCGCAAGCGCTCCCAGCCGACATCCTGTACCGCGGCGCTTTACGCCTGACGGGTCAGACTGGCCAGGCTGGCCAGCAATAGCAAATAGCAAATAACTCAGCGAATCGGCAGCTTGGTGGAATTCTTCACTTCTTCCATCACCGCATAGGTGTGCGTCTCGCGCACACCTTTCTGCAGCAGCGTCTTGCCCAGAAATTCGCGGTAGGCTGCCATGTCTTTCACACGCGCCTTCACCAGGTAGTCGAAGCCGCCGGCCACCATATGGCATTCGAGCACTTCGGGAATCATCTGCACGCTCTGCTTGAAGGCATCGAACACTTCAGGTGTGGTGCGGTCGAGCACGACTTCGATGAACACCAGCAGCGACACGTCCAGCAACTGCGGGTTGAGCTGGGCGGTGTAGCCCATGATGTAACCGGATTCGTGCAGCTTGCGCACACGTTCGAGACAGGCTGCCGGCGACAAGTTGACGCGCGCCGCCAGTTCGACGTTGCTGATGCGGCCGTCGTTCTGCAACTCGGCCAGAATCTTTTTGCTAATCTTGTCGAGCATGCTATCTCTCCTTATAAATTTTATTTGGTCAGATTGTCGCATCAAAAACTATCTATTGCCAGTATCGGTTAAATCCAGAATAAATCCAGAAGAAATCCTTCTACAATCGAATCATTTCCACCAAGTTCCAATCTGCGCCGGCTGTTACGAACAGCACGGCGCTTTTGCTGTGCGGTGGCCCTCGTTGTGTATTTTTCTTTTGACTAGATAGCCATGCAGATTGCTGCTCACCCGGCCTCCACCTTCGTTCCGTTCGACGCCCTTCACGCTGAAATCAAACGCGACCAGACTCCCCTGCGCGCCGCCATCACGGCCGCCTACCGCCGCGATGAAACCGAGGCAGTGCAGTGGCTGCTGGCCCAGGGTTCCGGCGCCAGCCATGATGCCCAGGCCTTGGCGCACCGCCTGGTTGCTGCCGTGCGTGAAAAACGCACCCGCTCGTCGGGCGTGGACGCCCTGATGCACGAATTCTCGCTGTCATCCGAAGAAGGCGTGGCATTGATGTGCCTGGCTGAAGCACTGCTGCGCATTCCGGACAGCGAAACGGCGGACCGCCTCATCGCCGACAAGATCAGCAAGGGCGACTGGCGCAAGCACCTGGGCGAGTCGCCATCACTGTTCGTCAACGCGGCCACCTGGGGGCTGCTCATCACCGGCAAGCTGGTCTCGACCAATAGCGAGCAAGGCCTGGGCTCGGCGCTCACGCGCATGATCGCCAAGGGCGGCGAACCGCTGATCCGCAAGGGCGTCGACATGGCGATGCGCATGCTGGGCAACCAGTTCGTCACCGGCCAGACCATCGATGAGGCGCTGAAAAACAGCCGCGAGAACGAAACGCGCGGCTACCGCTACTCGTACGACATGCTGGGCGAAGCGGCGCTGACCGAACTCGATGTGCAACATTACTACGCATCGTACGAGCAGGCGATCCATGCGATCGGCAAGGCCTCGAATGGCCGCGGCATCAAGGACGGCCCGGGCATCTCGATCAAGCTTTCGGCGCTGCACCCGCGCTACAGCCGCGCGCAGTCCGCGCGCGTGATGGGCGAACTGCTGCCGCGCGTGCGCAGCCTCGTGCTGCTGGCCAAGCGCTACGACATCGGCATCAATATCGACGCCGAAGAAGCCGACCGCCTCGAGATCTCGCTCGACATGCTCGAGGTGCTGGCGTTCGACCCCGAGCTGGCCGGCTTCGAAGGCATTGGCCTGGTGGTGCAGGCGTACCAGAAACGCTGCCCGTACGTGATCGATTATGTGATCGACCTGGCCAAGCGAAGCGGCCGCAAGTTCATGGTGCGACTGGTCAAGGGCGCCTACTGGGACGCCGAGATCAAGCGCGCCCAGGTCGACGGCATGCCCGGCTATCCGGTGTACACGCGCAAGGTCCACACCGACGTGTCTTACCTGATCTGCGCACGCAAGCTGCTCGGCGCGGCCGACATCCTGTACCCGCAGTTCGCCACCCACAACGCGCACACGCTGTCGGTCATCTATACCTGGGCGCGCCTGGGTAATATCAGCAACTACGAATTCCAGTGCCTGCACGGCATGGGCGAAACGCTGTACGACCAGGTCGTGGGCAGCAAGAACCTCGACAAGCCTTGCCGTATCTACGCACCGGTGGGTTCGCACGAAACGCTGCTGGCCTACCTCGTGCGCCGCCTGCTGGAAAACGGCGCCAACTCGTCGTTCGTGAACCAGATCGTCGACGAGAGCGTCGCCATCAACACCCTGATCACTGATCCGTTCGAGGCTGCCCGCGCCAGCGGCGGCAAGCCGCATCCGGCAATTGCACTGCCCGTGGACATGTTCGGCAGCGAGCGCAAGAACTCCGCCGGCATGGACCTGGTCAACGAAGACATCCTGGGCCAGCTGGCGAATGGCCTGTCGCAACAGCGCCGCCATGTCGCTGCACCGCTGACCGCAGCAAAGGTCGACGCCGGCCCGCTTGCCAACGTGGTCAACCCGGCCCAGTCGGCCGATATCGTCGGCCTGGTGCAGGAAGCCTCGCGCGCCGATGTCGACGCCGCGCTGGCAGCGGCCAGTGCCTTTGCCGGCGAATGGGCCGCCACCGGCACGGCGGAGCGCGCCGCGATCCTCGAACGCACCGCCGACCTGTTTGAACAGCATGGTGTCGAGCTGATGGCCCTGGCCGTGCGCGAAGCCGGCAAGTCGCTGCCGAACGCGATTGCCGAACTGCGCGAAGCGGTCGACTTCCTGCGCTATTACGCGGTGCAGATCCGCGCTGCAAACCTTCAGTCAGGCGTCCAGGCACTGGGCCCGGTCAGCTGCATCAGCCCATGGAACTTCCCGCTGGCGATCTTCACGGGGCAGGTCGCCGCCGCACTGGCGGCCGGCAACGTGGTGCTGGCCAAGCCAGCCGAGCAGACGCCGCTGATCGCCCACCGCGCGGTGGAGCTGTTCCTCGAGGCCGGCACGCCGCGCGCTGCGCTGCAACTGCTGCCGGGCCGCGGTGAAGTCGTCGGCGCCGCGCTGACGGCCGACAGCCGCATCAAGGGTGTGATCTTCACCGGCTCGACCGAGGTCGCGCAGCTGATCAACCGCACGCTGGCCAAACGCGCGGAACAGGAAGGCATCGACATTCCGCTGGTGGCCGAAACGGGTGGCCAGAATGCGCTGATCGTCGATTCGTCGGCGCTGCCCGAACAGGTAGTGGGCGATGTGCTGAGTTCGGCCTTCGATTCGGCCGGCCAGCGCTGCTCCGCGCTGCGCGTGCTGTTCCTGCAGGAAGATATCGCCGACAAGACCATCAAGATGCTCAAGGGCGCGATGCAGGAACTGCGCGTGGGCAGCCCGGATCGCCTGGCAACCGATATCGGCCCGGTCATCGATGCAGAAGCGCAGCGCAACCTGCTGGCGCACATCGAGCGCACCAAGGCCACGGCGCGCAGCCACTTCGCGCTCGAGCTGCCGACCGCCATCACCAGCTGCGGCACGTTCGTGCCGCCGACGGTGCTCGAGATTGCGTCGCTGTCGGAACTCAAGCAAGAGGTGTTCGGCCCGGTCCTGCACATCGTGCGCTACCGCCGCGCCGATCTGCCGAAGGTGATCGCGTCGATCAATGCCACCGGCTTCGGCCTGACGCTGGGCGTGCACTCACGCATCGATGAAACGATCGACTACATCGTCAGCCATGCCCACGTCGGCAATATCTACGTCAACCGCAATATCGTCGGCGCGGTTGTCGGCGTGCAGCCGTTCGGTGGCGAAGGCAAGTCCGGCACCGGTCCGAAAGCCGGCGGCCCGTTGTACATCAAGCGCCTGCAGCGCGGCGCGGCGCCATTGATGGACCACGTCCGTCAGCCTGACACCGCGCTCGAAGCGCTGATCGCCTGGCTGCGCATGAGTGACCAGCAACCCGTGGTGGCACTGGCAGAGGGCTATGCGCGCACGTCGCTGAATGGCGTGTCAATTGACTTGCCGGGACCGACCGGCGAGCGCAATCGCCTGTCGTTCACGCCGCGCGGCGTCGTGCTGTGCGCATCGGGCACGCCGTCAGGCCTGCTCAATCAAGTGGCAGCTGCGCTGGCCACCGGCAACCGTGCACTGGTGCTGACCACGTCGCCGGAGGCGATCCCGGCCAACCTGCCGCAGGCGGTCAAGGAACGCGTGCGCTTCATCGGCAAGGACGAGGTGGATGCGGGCGAGTTCGCGCTCGCCCTGGTCGAATCGGGCCTGGCCGGCTCGCTGCGCACGCAACTGGCAGCGCGCAGCGGCGCTATCATCGGGGTGGTCGATACCGAACCACTGGCAGCGATCGACCTGTGGCGCCTGGTGGCCGAACGTGCCGTCTGCGTCAATACGACAGCGGCCGGCGGTAACGCCAGCCTGATGACGCTGGGCCTGTAATGCACACCACATCGGCGACTTCGGTCGCCGATGTGCTTTCTGACACGCACTCAACCAGCAGGAGCATCAAGGGCAGTCGCAGGGACCATACCAACAACAAGGAGACTCACCATGCTTGTAGGCGTTCCAACCGAAATCAAGAACAACGAATACCGCGTCGGCCTCACGCCGGCGTCGGTGCATGAACTGGTGGTGCAAGGCCACCAGGTAATCGTCCAGCAGGGCGCCGGCAACGAGATCGGCTTGCCCGACGCGCACTACGTCGCGGCCGGCGCCAGTATCGTGGCGAGCGCGCAGGAAGTGTTTGCGCAGGCTGACATGATCGTCAAGGTCAAGGAGCCGCAGGCAGCCGAATGCGCGATGCTGCGCTCAGGCCAGATCCTCTTCACCTACCTGCACCTGGCGCCCGATCCCGAACAAACGGCAGCCCTGGTGCGTTCAGGGGCCGTCTGCATCGCCTATGAGACGGTGACCGGCCCGGGCGGCGGCTTGCCGCTGCTCGCGCCGATGAGCGAGGTGGCGGGGCGCATGTCGATTCAGGCGGGCGCCGCGCATCTGGAGAAATCCAGGGGCGGAATGGGCCTGCTGCTGGGCGGTGTACCGGGTGTGGCCGCGGGCCACGTCGTCATCATCGGCGCCGGCGTGGTGGGCACCAATGCGCTGCAGATGGCCGTCGGCACGGGCGCGCGGGTGACGGTGCTCGACAAGAACGTCGATCGCCTGCGCCAGCTCGATCTGGTGTTTGGCAACCGCATCGCCACGCTGCATTCCAGCGCGCAGGCGCTCGAAGAAGCCGTGCTCTCGGCCGACCTGGTGATCGGCGGTGTGCTGGTGCCGGGTGCTGCAGCGCCAAAGCTCGTCACGCGCAGCATGGTGTCACGCATGAAAAAGGGCGCAGTGGTGGTCGACGTGGCGATCGACCAGGGCGGCTGCTTTGAAACGTCCCACGCCACCACCCACGCCGATCCGACCTTCGTCGTCGATGGCGTGGTGCATTACTGCGTGGCGAACATGCCTGGTGCAGTGGCACGCACGTCCACCTTCGCACTGAACAACGCCACGATCGGCCACGCGCTCGCATTGGCCGGCAAAGGCTGGCGGCGCGCGCTGGCGGACGATGTTCACCTGCGCCAGGGCCTGAATGTCTGCCAGGGCAAGGTCACGTTCGAGGCCGTGGCGCGTGCGCTGGGTTACGACTACGTCGCGGCCGGGTCGCTGCTGGACTAGAGCGGCGCCTGGGCCAGATCCCGGCACAGGCGCCGGGTGATGTGAAACGCGTACTGCGCGGCCACGGTCTTGACGAAGCCCATGAAGTCGTGCGCCGCGTGTTCGTTGGCGTTATCCGAGATTGCGCGGATGACGGCAAACGGCACGTCCAGTTCGTGGCACACCTGCGCCACTGCAGCGCCTTCCATTTCCACGGCCACGAGGCCAGGCAGCGCGTTGTTCATTGCATTGATCCGCGCCGCGTCATGCACGAACTGGTCGCCGCTGGCCACCAGGCCACGGTGCACGCGCGGCTGGTTCAAGCCAAATGTGGTGCGGTCCGCCGAGGCGATCACATGCGCCAGGTCGTCGTCGAGAAATGCATGCGCTGCACTGGACACCCGCAGCGACAGCCGGGCGTCCGGCTGAAAATGGGTTTTCCCGGTCAGTGGCACCTCGAAGCGCGGAAACAAAGGACTGGCATCCATGTCGTGCTGGACCAGCGATTCGGCCACCACGATGTCGCCAACACTGATCGTCGAATCCCCGGCACCAGCCACGCCCGTGAACAGGATGTGGGTAACTCCGAACTTCTCCACAAGCGTTGTCGCCGTCATAGCGGCAGCAACCTTCCCAATTCGCGACAGGACGCACACGGCGTCGATTCCCCATAGCTGTCCGAGAAAGTACTCACGCCGGCCATGGATGAGCGTGGCGGGCCCTTGCAAGGCTTCCACGAGCCCTGCCTGTTCTTCGTGCAACGCGCTGATGATGCCTAAACGCATTTTTTTACTGGGCCGTTGTGCATAAGCGCCGGATTGTACACAGCATTGCCAGGCATTGGAGACAAATATCGTGACCTGAATGGTCGTTCTGGAAAACGCTTTTTTTTGCGTGCACGTTGTTTGCTTATTTAATTAAGAGATCTGTATACAAATTTAGTAGTAGTAAGTAAACGCGTGAATTTTTGTGGATAAGCCTGGTTTTCTCAACAGAATCAGCGCGTTAAATGCGCTTTTTTGAGCGGGACAACGCTTGCGTGAGTCAGGCACGGATCGGGGACAAAAAATGGGATGGGTGAAAAAGTCCGGGTTCTGCACATCTGATGCTGTGGATATGCAGCGGCTTGTCCACAAGCTCATCAGGCCTGGCGCTGGTTTCCGGTGAACGGAGCGGCTGGTCTGTTTGATCTGTCAGCAGATCGTCGAGGCCACGTGCACTTTTTTTTTGAAAAACGTTTTCAGGACGATCTGCAGTCGGGTTGCTGGCTCTGGATGTTCAGCGCGCAAGTTATGCAGTTTGTTTACTTAAAGGCTTGTATACAAAATAGTAGTAATAGTAAACGCGGCACATTCTGTGGATAAGCGAGTATTTTTCCACAACATCAATGGTTTACCTGGTCGCCAACTGACTGGAGAACCATGCGGATCGTCGTGCAGCAAAGGTGGATAGAAATGCCGGACGTCTTGCAAAACGGGTTTGTGCACATTCTGCCCTGTGGATATGCAGCGGGTTCTCCACAGACCTGCAATCAGGTTTGGCAACACTGGACGGGGTTGATCTGCCACGTCAGAAATTTTTTTTTAAAACAGGCATCTCAGGTTTACAACCAATTACTGTATACAACATTGATAGTAATAAGTAAGGGCAGGCAGCTTCTGTGGACAACCCGGTTAACGAGAACAAAATCATCCACTTACAGTGCGCATAAGCCAGTGCACTAGTTGCCCGGCTTCCTGGTGGTAAATCTGGACAAGATTTTCGCTTATGTACAAAAGCGTAGTTCTGCACAAACCGTACCTGTGGATATCCATTTGCTTATCCACAGGTGGGGTCTGGACAGGCGTTTACGTTCTGGTAAGCTGTGTTTCATCGAGTCAGCGCCAAGGGGAACCGCATGGAAATCACGTCGCTGTACGCCAGGGTCAATGGCCTGAACATGCACTACGTGACAGCTGGCGACGGTCCACCCGTCATCCTGCTGCACGGTTTCCCCGATACACACGAGATCTGGCGCCGCCAGATTCCTGCGCTTGCTGCCGCGGGATTGCGTGTGATTGCGCCCGACCTGCGTGGCTACGGCAAGACGGATATGCCGCAGGACGTTGGCGCTTACGCCGTGTCGTTCCTGGCCGATGATGTGCTGCGATTGATGGATGCGCTGGGAATCGAGAAGGCCGTCATCGTCGGTCACGACTGGGGTGCATTGATCGGCTGGCACCTGGCCATGCATGCGCCGCAACGTATTGTGCGATACGCCGCGTTATCGGTCGGCCATCCCAAGGCAATTGCAGCGTCAGGTCTCGGCCAGAAACTGCGCTTCTGGTACATGCTGGTGTTCAAAACGCCCGTGGTCGCAGAAGCATTGCTGAAAGCAGGGGATTGGGCCGCACTGCGAAAAATGATCCGCAGCCGTGAACAGCAAGAGATCTGGATCGCGGCACTTGCGCCGCCAGGTCGCCTGACGGCAGCACTGAATTATTACCGCGCCAATTTCAAGCCGTCATCGGCGCGAACCTGGCTGCCAGTCAATGTGCCGGTGATGGGTGTCTGGAGCGAACACGATCCGGCCCTTGGGGAGCAACAGATGCTTGATTCGCGTGAGCAGTGTCCTGCCGGTTTTCGGTATGAACGCATCGATGGGGTTGGTCACTGGCTGCAGCTATCTGGCGCGGATCGCCTGAACGCATTGCTGCTCGATTTCGTGAAGTCGCCGATTGTCTGAGTGTCAGCCGTATTCTCGGGTGAGTACATACCGCATGCCGTAAAATTGCGTCTCGTACATTCCTCCTGAATTCTTCCATGATTGATGTTGTCTGGCTTGGCGGCGCTGCGTTCGCCGCTGGCCTGGTTGATGCCGTTGTTGGCGGCGGCGGCCTGGTCCAGCTTCCTGCCATGTTCTCGTTGTTGCCGAAGGAAGTTCCGGCAACCATTCTCGGCACCAACAAGTTTGCAGCAATCTTTGGCACCGGGTCGGCTGCGGTCGAATACGCGCGTCGCGTGCGCGTGGCCTGGAGTACGGCCGCGCCGGCCGCTGCCGCCGCATTCGTGCTGTCCTTCGCTGGCGCCTGGACCGTGACCCGGGTACCCGCCGATTTCGTGCGTGCATTATTGCCGATCATCCTGGTCGCGGTGGCGGTCTACACGTTCAAGAAGAAAGACCTGGGCTCGGTGCACGCGCCGATGCATAGCGGGCTGGCCGAACGTTACTGGGCGATCGGCATCGGCGCTGCGATCGGGTTTTACGATGGGTTCTTTGGCCCTGGCACCGGCAGCTTCCTGATCTTCCTGTTCGTACGGTTTTTTGGATTCGATTTCCTCAGCGCCTCCGCCGCAGCCAAGATTGTCAACGTCGCCTGCAATTTTTCCGCGCTCATGTGGTTCGGCTACAGCGGCCACATTTTGTGGCAGCTCGGCTTGTTGATGGCTGGTTGCCAGATTGCGGGTTCGTTGTCAGGTACACGGCTCGCGCTCAAGTATGGCAGCGGCTTTGTGCGCAAGGTATTCCTGTTTGTCGTCAGCGCGCTGATTGTGAAGACCGCCTACGATGCGTTCACAAAACTGGGTTGGTAGCGCCCATTGTTCCACGTGAAACAATGCAAGCCGGCTGACGCCGGCTTTTTCTTTGGACGTTCCACGTGAAACAATCGACGTACTAAAAACGCGTCAACGTTCCACGTGAAACAAAATTCGTCGTTTTCTCGCGGTCAAAGAATCTGGCAGCGGAAAAGAATCTATAATCGCGCATTAGTCTCCTCGCCTCACATCCCATCATGCTATTTCCTACTGAATTCGACGTCATCGTCGTCGGCGGCGGCCATGCCGGCACCGAAGCTGCACTTGCGTCTGCACGCACCGGTCAAAAGACACTGCTGCTGACCCACAATATTGAAACCCTTGGCGCCATGTCCTGCAATCCGTCCATCGGCGGCATCGGAAAAGGACATCTGGTCAAGGAGGTCGACGCCCTCGGTGGCGCGATGGCCATCGCAACGGATGAAGCCGGGATCCAGTTCCGGATTCTGAATTCCTCGAAAGGCCCAGCCGTACGCGCAACCCGCGCGCAAGCTGACCGCGTCCTGTACAAGGCAGCGATCCGTTCGCGCCTGGAGAACCAGCCGAACCTGTGGCTGTTCCAGCAGGCAGTCGAAGACCTGATCGTCGAGGGTGATCGCGTCGTCGGCGCCGTTACTCAGGTGGGTCTGAGCTTCCGCGCGCGCGCCGTTGTGCTGACGGCGGGTACTTTCCTTGATGGCAAAATCCACGTCGGCTTGCAAAATTATGCCGGCGGTCGCGCGGGCGATCCACCGGCGACCTCGCTCTCGGCGCGCCTGAAGGAACTCAAGCTGCCGCAGGGCCGCCTGAAAACCGGCACGCCGCCGCGCATCGATGGTCGCAGCATCGACTTTTCGCTGCTGACCGAGCAGCCGGGTGACCTCGATCCGGTGCCGGTCTTCTCGTACATGGGGAATGTGGCGATGCATCCGAAGCAGGTGCCATGCTGGGTCACGCACACCAACGAACGCACGCATGACATCATCCGGGCCGGACTTGACCGCAGCCCGATGTACACCGGCGTGATCGAAGGCGTCGGCCCGCGCTACTGCCCGTCGATCGAAGACAAGATCCACCGCTTCGCCAGCAAGGAATCGCACCAGATCTTCCTCGAGCCGGAAGGCTTGACGACCAACGAGTTCTATCCGAACGGGATCTCGACCAGCCTGCCATTCGACGTGCAGCTGGCCCTGGTGCGCTCGATGCGTGGCATGGAAAACGCGTTCATCCTGCGGCCCGGTTATGCGATCGAATACGATTACTTCGATCCGCGCGGCCTGAAGGCATCGCTGGAAACCAAGTCGATCAAGGGCCTGTTCTTCGCCGGCCAGATCAACGGCACCACCGGCTACGAAGAAGCGGCAGCGCAAGGTCTGCTCGCCGGCCTGAACGCGGCGCTGCAAACCCAGGGCAAGGATGCCTGGACGCCGGGTCGCTCGGAAGCCTACCTCGGCGTGCTGGTCGATGACCTCACGACGCAGGGCGTGGCCGAACCGTACCGCATGTTCACCAGCCGCGCCGAATACCGCCTGTCGCTGCGCGAAGACAATGCCGACATGCGCCTGACAGAAATCGGCCGCAGCCTCGGCCTGGTCGACGATGCGCGCTGGGAAGCGTTCGAGACCAAGCGCGAATCCGTCGCGCGCGAACTCGAGCGCCTGCGCTCGGTGTGGGTAAATCCGCGCATCCTGGCAGCGGCCGAATCAGAACGCATTGTCGGCCAGCCGCTCGAGCACGAATACAACCTGGCCGATCTGCTGCGCAGACCGGGCGTGAACTACGACACGCTGATGACGATGAGCGGTCTCGAAGGCCAGAGCCTGGCCGGCCCGGGCGTCGAGGATCCCGCCGTGAAGGAACAGGTCGAGATTCAACTGAAGTATTCGGGCTACATCGATCGCCAGGCGCGCGAAGTCGAGCGTCACGATCACTACGAAAACATGAAGCTGCCGGAGAACTTGAACTACCTGGATATCGAAGCGCTGTCGTTCGAAGTACGCCAGAAACTCGACAAGCAGCGGCCAGAAACGCTGGGCCAGGCGTCCCGCATTTCCGGCGTGACCCCGGCCGCGATCTCGCTGCTGCTGGTGACGCTGAAAAAGCGCGGCGCCAAAGGTTTTGCCACGACTGTTGCCGAGGTGGCCGAATGAAATACAACTTCGATCATGATGCACTGGCGGCCGTGCTGGAGCAGGGCATCAAGGACATGACGCTGGATGTCACGTCCGAACAGCAGACCCAGCTGATGGGCTACCTGGCCCTGATGAACAAATGGAACGCCGTCTATAACCTGACGTCGCTGCGCGATCCGCAGCAGATGGTCACGCACCATCTGCTCGACTCCCTGGCTGCGGTGCCGGCATTTGCCGATGCCTGCAATGTGCTGGACGTGGGAGCAGGGGGCGGTTTGCCGGGCATCGTGCTGGCCATCGTGCGGCCAGACATGAAGGTGTCGATGATCGACACGGTGCACAAGAAAACCGCGTTCCTGAATCAGGTGAAGGCAGAACTGAAGCTGACCAATGTCAGCGTGCACACGATGAAGGTGCAGGACCTGGTTGTGGATGACAAATTCGACGTGATCACATCACGCGCATTTGCCGACCTGTCCGACTTCGTCAACTGGTCCGGCCATCTGCTGGCCGAGGGCGGCAAATTCATCGCCCTGAAAGGCGTGGCGCCGAGCGAAGAGCGCGAGCGCCTGCCGCAGGACTGGAAAGTGGTGGATCTGCAACCGTTGTGGGTGCCAAGGCTGCAGGCAGAGCGACATCTGGTATTCATCGAGCGCACCAAATAAAACATACCGGAAGTACATACGATATAAATCGTAACAACTGTACTAATCGTAATAACTGTATTAATCGTATAAACAGTTTATATCGTTTATCTCATATAAACCATTGCAACGGTTTTACGATATGAACGATATGATGCCTTGTAGTCGCATCCAGGAAAGGGAAAGATGGCGAAGATTTTTTGCGTTGCGAACCAGAAGGGTGGCGTAGGCAAGACCACCACCAGCGTCAACCTGTCGGCAGGCCTGGCCAAACTGAACCAGCGCGTGCTGCTGGTCGACCTCGACCCGCAAGGCAATGCCACGATGGGCGCGGGCATCAACAAGGCCGAGCTGGCCGCGTCGATCTACCAGGTGCTGCTGGGCGAGTCGGATGTGGCCACGGCGCGGGTGCGCTCGGAAGCAGGGCGCTTCGATGTACTGCCGGCCAACCGCGAGCTGGCCGGCGCCGAAGTCGAGATGGTCGCGCTCGAGAACCGCGAGCGGCGCCTGAAGGAAGCACTGGCGGCGGTGGCGGATGACTACGACTTCATCCTGGTCGACTGTCCGCCCGCGCTGTCGCTGCTGACACTGAACGGCCTGTGCGCCGCCGACGGCGTGATCATCCCGATGCAGTGCGAATACTATGCACTCGAAGGCTTGTCCGACCTGGTCAACACGATCAAGAAGGTCCACGCCAACCTGAACACCGACCTGAAGATCATCGGTCTGCTGCGCGTGATGTTCGATCCGCGCATGACGCTGTCGCAACAGGTCTCGGGCCAGCTCGAGCAGCACTTCGGCGACAAGGTCTTCAAGACGATCATCCCGCGCAATGTGCGGCTGGCCGAGGCGCCGTCGTACGGCATCCCCGGCGTGACGTTCGATCCGTCCTCGAAAGGCGCACAGGCGTACATCGCCTTCGGCGCCGAGATGGTCCAGCGCATCAAGACCATGTAATCAATCATAAAGCTGACAAAGAGATGGCAACCAAAAAACTCAAGGGACTGGGCCGCGGCCTCGACGCCCTGCTCGGCGGCGACCTGGACGCCGCACCGGCCATGCCGAACACGCCGTCCGTGCTCGCCGTGACGCAGATCCAGGCCGGCAAGTACCAGCCCCGCACGCGCATGGACGAAGTGAGCCTGTCGGAACTGGCTGCATCGATCAAGACCCAGGGCATCATGCAACCGGTCCTCGTGCGCCCGTTACCACCGGGCAGCACGACGCCGTACGAAATCATTGCCGGCGAACGGCGCTTCCGCGCGGCGCAGATGGCGGGCCTGGATGAAATCCCGGTGCTGGTGCGCGACGTCGACGACCAGGCAGCGGCTGCGATGGCGTTGATCGAGAACATCCAGCGCGAAGACCTGAACCCGCTCGAAGAAGCGCAGGGCATCAACCGCCTGATTTCGGATTTCAATTTCACGCACGAACAGGCGGCCGGCGCTGTCGGTCGCTCGCGCAGCGCGGTCTCGAACCTGCTGCGCCTGATCAACCTCGCGCAGCCGGTGCAGACGATGCTGATGGCCGGCGACATCGACATGGGTCACGCCCGTGCCTTGCTGGCGGTGGACAGCGCGCACCAGATCACGCTGGCCAACCAGGTGATCGCCAAGCGCCTGTCGGTGCGCGAAACGGAAAAACTCGTCTCGCGCGCGCTTGATGAGCATAACGCCCCGGCGCAAGCCGCCCGTGCCAAAGACAAGTCGGGCGACATCGTGCGCCTCGAAGAAGAACTGTCGGACAAGCTGGCAACGCCGGTCGTGTTCAAGATGGGCCCGAAGGGCAGGGGCCAGATGATCATCGATTTCGCCGACCTCGACATCCTCGACGGCGTGCTGGCCCGGCTGCGCGCCTGAGCGCGAGCGGGTTGCAGGCAGGGTGGCCGCTGACTGGACTACCCTGCAATGTGACACCCGCTGCCTACACCATCTGGCGTTAAGTTGTTGAAAATAATGCCCTATCCACCTGCAACGTGTCACATTTTCGTCATCTTTACAGCACAGTTATAAGTAGGGAATCGTTTGACTCACATCCGTATAACCACTTATAATTCCGGCGATTCATGTAATTACCACCACGTAGCACGTCCACTGCGCCAGCGCGAAGACCGATAAAAATATGCTGCGCATCGTTTCCCTGCAGTTGATTGCAACAGTTCTCGTCGGCATCATCGCCGGATTACTGGGGGGATGGCCTGCGGCGTTTTCTGCGGTACTTGGCGGTTTGAGTTGCGTCGTGCCCAACGGAATCATGGCAGTGCGCCTGTTTGCCTCGTCAGCGAGTGGCACGGCGAACCCTGCGACATTTTTCATATGGGAATTTATAAAGATTGCATTGACGCTGGCGCTCCTGGGCGCGACGGCGTGGCTGTACCGCGATCTGAACTGGCTGGCATTGGTCGCCGGAATCATCGTGGCGCTGAAAAGTTACATATTCTTATTATTTAGGCAATGACATGGCGACTCCAACCGTAGACGGCGCAGCCCACGCGCCCACCGCATCAGAATATATCCGGCACCACCTCGGCCACCTGTCGACTGGCCATCAGAATGGCCCGGTCGACTTTTCCGTGATCAACCTGGACACCGTGTTCTGGTCGATCGCAATGGGTATCGTTGGTTCGCTGATCCTGTGGAGCGCGGCGCGCAAGGCCACCGCCGGCGTGCCGGGCCGTTTCCAGGCTGCCGTCGAGATGCTGTTTGAAATGGTCGATGACCAGGCCAAGTCGATCGTGCATGGCGACCGCAGCTTCATCGCGCCAGCCGCACTGACCGTGTTCGTCTGGGTCGCCCTGATGAACTGCCTCGACTTCCTGCCAGTCGACATGTTCTCGTCGGCCTTCGCCGCCCTGGGCGTCGAGCACCTGTTCCCGTATCACCGCGTGGTCCCGACCGCCGACATCAACGGCACCATCGGCATTTCGTTGGGCGTGCTGGTCCTGATGATCTACTACGGCATCAAGATCAAGGGCTTCGGCGGCTGGATCCACGAACTGCTGGCAGCACCGTTCGGCATCTGGATGGCGCCGTTCAACCTGCTTCTGAATATCATCGAATACGCAGCAAAAATGGTGTCGCTCGGTATGCGACTGTTCGGCAACATGTTTGCCGGTGAGCTGCTGTTCCTCTTGATCGCACTGTTGGGTGCATCGGCTACCGCATTCGGTGTCGTTGGCCACATCATTGCTGGTTCCATCTGGGCGATCTTCCACATCCTGATCGTATTCCTGCAGGCATTCATCTTCATGATGCTGACGCTGGTCTACCTCGGTCAGGCTCACGAAGGCCACTGATCGGCGCCGCAAGCATCGAAACAGATAGTGGTTGTAAAGAAGTTGTAGTTTTTAATCTAGTTTTCAATTTAACTTTTGGAGTTACACATGACTGACCTTTCTTTTGTTGCACTGGCTTGCGGTTTGATCATCGGCCTGGGCGCTATCGGTGCTTGTATCGGTATCGCAATCATGGGCGGTAAGTACCTGGAAGCCAGCGCACGTCAGCCAGAACTGATGAACACCCTGCAGACCAAGATGTTCCTGCTGGCTGGTCTGATCGACGCTGCGTTCCTGATCGGTGTTGGTATCGCCATGCTGTTCGCGTTCGCTAACCCGTTCGTTCCAGTCTAAGACGCGCTTCTCGCTGTCTTGAAGGGCCGAACCAGTTCTGGTTCGGCATCCGTGTTTCTGTAAGAAGGAAAAAACCGTGAACATCAACTCAACGTTGTTTGTCCAGTTCGTGGTCTTCTTTATCCTGGCGATGTTCACGATGAAATTCGTGTGGCCGCCACTGATGAAGGCGCTCGATGAGCGCGCCGCGAAGATTGCAAGTGGCCTGGCTGCTGCAGACCGTGGCAAGGCCGATCTGGCTGCTGCTGAAAAGCGTGTCCAGACCGAACTGGCTGGCGCCCGTGACGAAGTCCAGAAGCGCATCAACGACGCTGAAAAGCGCGCTGCTGCGATCATCGAAGAAGCCAAGCGTACCGCCGCTGACGAAGGCGCGCGTATCGTTGCCGCCGCCAAGGCTGACGCCGAGCAGCAAGTCAACAGCGCACGCGAAGCACTGCGTGGCCAGGTTGCCGCCCTCGCGGTTGCCGGCGCCGAGCAGATCCTGAAGCGTGAAGTGAACGCAGCGGCCCACGCTGACCTGCTGTCGCAACTGTCGACCGAGCTCTGATCATGGCAGAACTCGCAACCGTCGCCCGCCCCTACGCCGAAGCGCTGTTCCGTGTCGCCCAAACCGGCGACATGAACGCGTACTCGGCCATCGCGTCGGAACTGGGCCAGATTGGCGCCAGTGCCGACGTGCAGACCTTCGCCAGCAACCCGATCGTCACGCACGCACAACTGGCGGACACGATTGCGTCCCTGGTCAAGTCGCCGCTGAATGCTGAAGCGAAGAACTTTATCGCGATGCTGGCCGAGAATGGCCGCATCAACCTGCTGCCCGAGATCAGCACCCAGTTTGCGCTCCTGAAAAACGCGAACGAGGGCGCTGCCGATGCGATGATCCATAGCGCGTTCGAGATCTCGGCCGACCAGCTGGCGCAGCTGGTCGCCACGCTGGAAAAGAAATTTGGCCGCAAGCTCAACCCAACGGTAACAGTGGATCCTTCGCTGATCGGTGGTGTGCGCGTGGTCGTCGGTGACGAAGTGCTCGATACCTCGGTTCGCGCCAAGCTGCAACGGATGCACGTTGCGCTGGCCAACTAACGACATCGCACCGCCGGCGACTCGCCCTTGCCCTACGCATCAAGAAACTATAATTGGAGTTAGCAAGCATGCAACTTAACCCATCTGAAATCAGCGAACTGATCAAGAGCCGGATCCAGGGCCTCGAAAGTTCGGCTGACGTTCGCAATCAAGGCACGGTGATCTCGGTCGCCGACGGTATCTGCCGCATCCATGGTCTGTCGGACGTGATGCAGGGCGAGATGCTGGAATTCCCAGGCAACACCTTTGGCCTGGCCATGAACCTCGAGCGCGACTCGGTCGGCTCGGTCATCCTGGGTGCTTACGAGCACATCTCGGAAGGCGACATCGTCAAGACCACCGGCCGTATTCTGGAAGTGCCGATCGGTCCTGAACTGTGCGGCCGCGTGGTCAATGCACTGGGCCAGCCGATCGACGGCAAGGGTCCTGTCAACGCCAAGCTGACCTCGCCAATCGAAAAGATTGCGCCAGGCGTTATCGCGCGTGAATCGGTCTCGCAGCCAATGCAGACCGGTATCAAATCGATCGACGCCATGGTGCCGATCGGCCGTGGCCAGCGTGAGCTGATCATTGGTGACCGCCAGACCGGTAAATCGGCTGTTGCAGTCGACGCGATCATCAACCAAAAAGGTCAGGGCGTGACCTGCGTGTACGTCGCGATCGGTCAGAAAGCATCGACCATCAAGAACATCGTGCGCTCGCTGGAAACGCACGGCGCGATGGAGTACACCATCGTTGTTGCTGCATCGGCGTCGGAATCGGCCGCCATGCAATACATCTCGGCCTACTCGGGCTGCGCGATGGGCGAATACTTCCGCGACCGCGGCGAAGACGCACTGATCGTGTACGACGATCTGTCGAAGCAGGCAGTTGCCTACCGCCAGATCTCGCTGCTGCTGCGCCGTCCACCAGGCCGCGAAGCGTATCCTGGCGACGTGTTCTACCTCCACAGCCGCCTGCTCGAGCGCGCAGCACGCGTGAACGCCGACTACGTGTCGAAGTTCACCAACGGCGCCGTGACCGGCAAGACCGGTTCGCTGACCGCACTGCCGATCATCGAAACGCAAGCTGGCGACGTCTCGGCATTCGTGCCGACCAACGTGATCTCGATTACTGACGGCCAGATCTTCCTGGAAACGTCGCTGTTCAACGCCGGTGTCCGTCCTGCGATTAACGCCGGTATCTCGGTGTCGCGCGTCGGTGGTGCTGCCCAGACCAAAGTCATCAAGAACCTGTCCGGCGGTATCCGTACCGACCTGGCCCAGTACCGTGAACTGGCTGCGTTCGCGCAGTTCGCATCGGACCTGGACGAATCGACCCGCAAGCAGCTGGACCGCGGTGCGCGCGTGACCGAACTGCTCAAGCAGCCACAGTTCTCGCCACTGTCGACCTCGCTGATGGCCGCATCGCTGTTCGCCGTCAACAAGGGCTACCTGGACGATATCGAAGTCAAGAAAGTGCTGCCATTCGAGCACGGCCTGCACGCCTTCCTGAAGTCGGGCCATGCAGCGCTGCTGGCGAAGATCGACGAAACCAAGCAACTGGACAAAGACGGCGAAGCAGCACTGGCCGCGGCCGTTGCTGATTTCAAGAAATCCGGCGCATATTAATCTGTGGGCCGGCGTCGCCTGATGGCGATGCCGGTGCCTGGAAGGAGTAAGGACTCATGGCAGCAGGCAAAGAGATTCGTGGCAAGATCAAGAGCGTAGAGAATACGAAGAAGATCACCAAGGCGATGGAAATGGTCGCCGCATCGAAAATGCGCAAGGCGCAGGAACGTATGCGCGCCGCCCGTCCCTACAGTGACAAGGTTCGTAACATCACCGCCAATCTGGCCACTGCAAACCCGGAGTACACGCACGCATTCATGGCGCAAGCCAAGGACGTGCAGGCAAAGGCAGTTGGTTTCATCGTCGTCACGACCGACAAGGGTCTGTGCGGCGGCATGAACACCAACATCCTGCGCCAGGTAACCGTCAAGGCGCGCGAACAGGAACAGGCGGGCAACCGCGTCGAGGCAGTTGCCATTGGCAACAAGGGCCTGAGCTTCCTGAACCGTGTCGGCATGAAGCTGGTGTCGCAAGCCACGCAGCTGGGCGATGCACCGCAACTGGACAAGCTGATTGGACCGGTCAAAGTGATGCTGGACGCGTACCAGGAAGGCAAGCTCGATGCTGTCTACCTGTGCTACACCAAGTTCATCAACACGATGAAACAGGAAACCGTGGTCGAGCAACTGCTTCCGCTGTCAGCCAATTCGCTGAAAGCCGATGCAGGCGCCACCAGCTGGGACTACATCTACGAACCGGAAGCACAGGTCGTCATCGACGAACTGCTGGTGCGTTACGTGGAAGCGCTGGTCTACCAGGCAGTGGCAGAAAACCTGGCGTCCGAGCAATCGGCACGCATGGTCGCAATGAAGGCCGCGAGCGATAACGCCGGTAGTGTCATCAGCGACCTCAAGCTGGTCTACAACAAGACCCGCCAGGCGGCGATTACCAAAGAACTCTCCGAGATCGTGTCGGGCGCCGCAGCTGTTTAACAGCGCCGCCCGTGGGGATGGCGTCAAGCGGGCCTGGCCCGTTACGCTGTCCCCGACCGATCAAAGCAAAAAAGAATTTAACTAAATATCTGAAGGAACGAACATGGCTGATGGCAAAATCGTTCAGTGTATCGGCGCAGTGGTTGACGTGGAATTCCCACGTAATGCCATGCCGAAAGTGTACGACGCACTGAAAATGGAAGGCTCGGATCTGACCCTGGAAGTCCAGCAACAGCTGGGCGACGGCGTGGTCCGTACCATTGCTCTGGGCAGCTCGGACGGCATGCGCCGTGGCATGATGATCCAGAACACCGGCAAGCCAATCATGGTCCCGGTCGGCACCCCGACCCTGGGCCGTATCATGGACGTGCTGGGCAACCCGATCGACGAATGCGGTCCGGTCAGCCACGAGCGCATGGCGTCGATCCACCGTGACGCGCCAGCCTACGACGAACTGTCGCCATCGACCGACCTGCTGGAAACCGGCATCAAGGTCATCGACCTGGTCTGCCCGTTTGCCAAAGGCGGTAAAGTCGGCCTGTTCGGCGGCGCCGGCGTCGGCAAGACCGTCAACATGATGGAACTGATCAACAACATCGCCAAGGCACACTCGGGTCTGTCCGTGTTCGCCGGCGTGGGTGAGCGTACCCGTGAAGGTAACGACTTCTACCACGAGATGGCCGATGCCAAAGTCGTCGACCTGGAAAACCCTGCCAACTCGAAAGTGGCAATGGTCTACGGTCAGATGAACGAACCACCAGGCAACCGTCTGCGCGTCGCGCTGACCGGTCTGACCATGGCGGAAGCGTTCCGTGATGAAGGCAAGGACGTTCTGTTCTTCGTCGACAACATCTACCGTTACACCCTGGCCGGTACCGAAGTGTCGGCACTGCTGGGTCGTATGCCATCGGCAGTGGGCTACCAGCCTACGCTGGCCGAAGAGATGGGCCGTCTGCAAGAGCGCATCACCTCGACCAAGACCGGTTCGATCACGTCGATCCAGGCCGTCTACGTCCCTGCGGATGACTTGACCGACCCATCGCCGGCAACCACCTTTGCTCACCTGGATTCGACCGTCGTTCTGTCGCGTGACATCGCCTCGCTGGGTATCTACCCTGCAGTCGACCCGCTCGATTCGACCTCGCGCCAGCTGGACCCGCTCGTCGTCGGTGAAGAGCACTACGCCACCGCGCGCGCCGTGCAGAACACCCTGCAGCGCTACAAGGAACTGCGTGACATCATCGCGATTCTGGGCATGGACGAGCTGGCACCGGAAGACAAACTGGTCGTGGCACGCGCTCGTAAGATGCAGCGTTTCCTGTCGCAGCCATTCCACGTCGCTGAAGTGTTCACCGGCGCGCCGGGCAAGTACGTTTCGCTGAAAGACACGATCAAGGGCTTCAAGATGATCGCATCGGGCGAACTAGATCACCTGCCGGAGCAAGCGTTCTACATGGTCGGCACGATCGAGGAAGCTATCGAGAAAGCCAAGAAACTGGCTGCTGGTTAAGTCGCTTTCTTCCACTGAAAGACACACATGGCAAACACATTTCAAGTCGACGTCGTCTCGGCCGAAGAGCAGATCTTCTCCGGCCAGGCCGAATTCGTCGCGTTGCCGGGTGAAGCGGGTGAGCTGGGTATCTACCCGAAGCACACCCCGTTGATCACGCGCATCCGCCCGGGCGCAGTGCGCATCCAGGTTGCCGGCGGTGGTGAAGAGTTCGTCTTCGTCGCCGGCGGTATCCTCGAAGTGCAGCCGAACGGCGTGACCGTGCTGGCCGACACCGCAATCCGCGGCGCCGACCTGGACGAAGCGAAGGCAACGTCCGCGAAGAAGCAGGCTGAAGACCTGATGCTGAATCAGGAGTCGAAGATCGACTACGCAAAAGCCCAGGCCGAAATGGCCGCGGCAATTGCGCAGTTGGCGGCGATCCAGCGTCTGCGTTCGAAAGGCCGTTGAGCTTAGTACAAGCTTGGCAACAAGAAAGGCAGCCTGCGGGCTGCCTTTTTTTCATTGGTACGCCTGAAGTTCGTAGGGTGGGCGGGTTTCCCGCCCACGCGTTCAACCAGCCTCGGTACACCACGGCGTGGGTTGGTTTGAACGCGTGGACGGCACAGCCGTCCACCCTACGGCTGGCGGCGGTGCCAGGGTAAATAAGGCAAACCTGCTAAGCTGATCACATCCCAACGACCCGCCTGCCACCATGCGCACCATCGCCCAGATCCTCGAAGAAAGCACCACCATCGCCATCGTCGGCCTGTCGAACAAGCCGGACCGCGCCAGCCACGAAGTGGGCGCCTACCTGCAGCAGCATGGCTACCGCATCCTGCCAGTGAATCCGAGCTATGCCGGTGAGACGATCCTCGGCGAGCCCGTGTTCGCCACGCTGCAGGACGCTGCCGCTTCGCTTGCAGAGAACGGCCAGCGCATTGACATCGTCGATTGCTTCCGCAAGTCGGAAGACATCGGCCCGATCGCGCGCGATGCGATCGCCGTGGGGGCAGGGTGCCTGTGGATGCAGCTCGAGATCGAGAACCAGGTTGCCGCTGATCTGGCGCGCGCCGCCGGCCTGGACGTGGTGATGAACCACTGCATCAAGATCGAGCACCGCAGCCTGCAGGCAGGCGCGTGAAAAGCGGCGCGGGGTCCTGCGCCTCGCGCTACAATCGTCGCTACTTCCACCTCGTCAATACCACGCCATGATCAAGACCATTGCCCTGCTGCTCGCCGCCACCGCTGCTGTCAGCGTCATCCCGCCTGCGAGTGCACAGGCCGCACCTGCTGCCCCAGCGCCGGTACTGAGCAAGAATCCGGCCGCCTGCCCGGCAGTGCTCAAGCACAGCTTCAAGCGCCTGCAGGACGAAGCGCCGCAAGACCTCTGCCAGTACAGTGGCAAGGTGGTCCTGGTGGTCAACACGGCCAGCTACTGCGGCTTTACCAAGCAGTACGAAGGCCTGGAAAAGATCTACGCCAAGTACGGCAGTCGCGGCCTGGTGATCCTGGGCTTCCCGTCGAACGATTTTGGCCAGCAGGAGCCGGGCAACGCGAAAGAAATCGCGGACCTCTGCTACAACACCTATGGCGTGAAGTTCCCGATGTTTGCCAAGACCTCGGTCAAGGGGCCGGACGCGAACCCGCTGCACGCGCAGCTGATCAAGGCAACGGGCAAGGAACCGAAGTGGAACTTCACCAAGTATCTGATCGGGCGCGACGGCAAGGTGCTCGAGTATTTCCCGAGCAAGGTCACGCCGGAAGACCCGCAACTGGTCGGTATGATCGAAAAAGCCCTGTAACCTTACTGACAGCATGGTCATTTTGATGTGGATCAACGTTTTTTTGGGTCCACATCAATAAGCTTACTTTCGTAGCAGTAATTTAAAAACGAAAGGTAAGAACAAATGACAACGATGCTGAAATCCGTAGTAGTGGCCCTGATTGCCGTGGCGTCTGCACAGGCGCTGGCCCAGGAATCGCCATGGCTGGTGCGTGCACGCGCCGTCCAGATTGAGCCGGACAACAAATCGAGCCCGGTTGGCGGTGTGGGCGCGGCGGACACGATCAGGGTCAGCAACAAGACCATTCCCGAGCTGGACATCAGCTACTTCTTCACGCCGAACTTCGCGGCAGAACTGATCCTGACCTATCCGCAAAAGCACGATGTGACGCTGGCCGGCACAAAGATCGGCAGCTTCAAGCACCTGCCGCCAACGCTGAGCGCGCAATACCACTTCGCACCGGGCGCCACCTTCAATCCGTACGTGGGCGTGGGCGTGAATTACACGCGCATCTCGAGCGTCAAGCTGCTCAATGGCGCGGCTGACCTGGAGAACGACAGCGTAGGCCTGTCGCTGCAGGCTGGCGTTGATTTCCGCCTGGACGAGCACTGGTCGCTCAACGCGGACATCAAGCGCGTCAATATCCGCAGCGACGTGATCGTCGGCGGCGCCAATATCAGCCACCTGAAAGTCGATCCGATGCTGTTCGGCCTGGGTGTCGGTTACCGGTTCTGAAGCAGCACCGCGCGCAGCGGCCCGCGCAGCGCGTTGCAGACGACGATGTCGTCGGCTGCGTCAAGCATCGCGCGCGTGATCACGCCTTCGCGCGCATGCCATGCGGGCGCTGCCAGCAGCACGCCCCGCATGATGCCAGGCAGCACGCCACAGGTCAGCGGCGGCGTGATCCAGGTGTCACCCACGCGCACGAACACATTGCTGCGCCCACCTTCCGTCAATTCACCGCGCTCGTTGAAGAACAGCGCATCGAACGCGCCACGCGCTTCAGCCGCCTGCCAGGCCGCATCGTAGCGGCTGCGCCGGCTTGTCTTGTGACGCAGGAAGACATCGCTGCTGGCCGTCGGC
Organism: Telluria sp. ZT3P26; assembly: GCF_059686035.1. Lineage (NCBI taxonomy): Bacteria > Pseudomonadati > Pseudomonadota > Betaproteobacteria > Burkholderiales > Oxalobacteraceae > Telluria > Telluria sp. ZT3P26. The sequence goes on from NZ_JCASII010000002.1 coordinate 298,702, forward strand.
TCATCGGCCAGCAGCACCATCACCGGCTCCTGCAACGGCGCCAGCACGCCTGACGTGATCGTCAGCGCGCCCATCGCATCGATGGCCAGGCGCATGCGGTACACCTCGTCGGTCGGCAGCGCCAGGCAGGCGGCGTCCAGGGCCGCCTGCGCCGCACCCCGGTCGAATGGAACACCGAAATAGCGGCACGATGCACGCAGGCGCTCGAGGTGCTGCTCGACATGCCGGCAGCCGTGCTCGCGTGACGCGCGCAGCGTTTCGAAGAGCGTGACATCGTTGGCCAGCCCGGTCAAAAAGCCTGCTTTCAACTGGCACTCGGCGAATTCGTCATGCGCTTCGCTGTCGTGGACGATGCCGGCGCCCACACCCAGTTCGCCGCGCCGCACGCCATCTTGTGGCGCTGCGAGTGCCAGCGTGCGGATCGGCACTGACAGGCAGAAGTCGCCGAACGCGTGGCCGGCTGGTGCCGGATCGAACCAGCCGATTGCGCCGGTGTAGACGCCGCGCGCAGCCGGTTCGAGGTCGTGGATGATCTCCATCGCGCGGCGCTTGGGTGCGCCCGTGATCGAGCCGCACGGGTACAGCGCGTCAAAGATATCCACCAGCGCCGCATCGGGCTTCAGGCGCGCCTGCACCGTGGACGTCATCTGCAGCACGGCACCGTAGCGCTGCACGTCGAACAGCACGGGCGTCTGCACGCTGCCGGTGACCGCCACGCGGCCCAGGTCATTGCGCAGCAGGTCGACGATCATCAGGTTTTCGGCGCGGTTCTTGGTGTCCTGCGCCAGGTCGCGCGCGCGCGCGGCATCGATGTCGGCGTTGCCGCTGGCGCGCGCCGTGCCCTTCATCGGCCGCGCCTGCAGCATACCGGCCTCGTGGCGCACGAACAGCTCGGGCGAGAACGACAGCAGCGCGCGGCCATCCGGCAGCGCCACCAGCGCGCCATACGGCACCGGCTGACGCGCGCGCAGGCGCGCATACAGGGCGACGAGCGGGCCGAAGGCGTCGAAGCGCAAGCGATAGGTGTAGTTGACCTGGTAGGTGTCGCCCGCTTCGATCAGTGCGCGAATGCGGCCGATGGCGTCGACAAATTGGGTTTCGTCGACATTGGCCGTGATGCCGGCCACGCCGGCAATCTGGTCCTGGCCTGCGCTGCGTGTGGCGAGCCACGATGCGACCTGCTCGCCGGTCAGATGGTCGCAGTGCGAAAACAGCAGCACCTGCGCCAGCGGTCCGTCCACCGGGCGCGCCGGCAGGTTCTGCAGGTGCGCGCCCAGTTCGTACGTCAGCAGCGGCACCGCGTACAAGCCCTGCTGCAACGCGGCCTGCAGGGCCGCCAGCAGCGGCGGCCAGCCGCTGGCATCATCACAGGTCAGCGTGCCGGCATGGCCGCTGTAGAGCCGCGAACGCGCTTCGTGCGTGGCGCGCGCATCGTCGAGCAGGGCAAAGACTTCACCAGTATCCATCCCCGGATTTTACGCTGCCAGCAGCAACGACAGGTGCAGCGCCGTGCCGTCCACGGGATTGGCCTTGAAGCCGCTCTTGGCAAAGCGGTGCCAGCGGCCCGTGACGTAATTCATCAACAGGCTCGCGCGGCCGGCGACGTCGGCTTCCTGGCCATGGCCCTGCGTGACGGCCACGCGCAAGGCCCCCTTGAACGCCAGCTCGACCTTGTCGTAAAACGCATTCATGCGGTGCTGCAGGCGCTCGTCTTCGTTGACCAGCGCGTCGCCGATCAGCACGCGCGTCATGCCCGGATTGTTCGCCGCAAAGCCCAGCAGCATCTGCACGATCGCGCGCGTCTGATCCAGGCCGCCTTCTTCGTGTTCCGTGATCTGGTTGATGACGCCGAATACTGAGCTCTCGATGAACTCGATCAAGCCCTCGTACATCTGCGCCTTGCTGGCAAAGTGGCGGTACAGCGCCGCTTCGGAGACGCCCAGGCGCGCGGCCAGGGCGGCAGTGGTGATTTTCTCGCCCTTGGGCTGCTCGAGCATCGCGGCCAGGGCCTGAAGGATTTGCAGCTTGCGCTGGCCGGGCTTCGTGCTTGCCATGGGATCCCTAGGTGGTTGATCGATTAACGCAGCCTCGACAGCCGCGCAGGAAGTTGCCGCACGGATTTTACTTTGACATTGACGTAACCGGGGCATTTCAATGTCCTCGGCAGCGGGGCGGTGCCGATCGGATCGGCCATGCGCAGGTATTGTGTGACCCAGACGGTACGCAGGCCCAGCTGGCGCGCGGTGCGCAGATTGGCCAGCGTGTCTTCGACCAGGATGCAGCGCTGCGCGGCCACGCCATGCTTGCGCAAGAGGCGCCGCAGCATCAGCTTGGATGGCTTGGGCCGCAACTGGCGGTGCACGTGCATGTGCTCGATCGCCACGTGGTGCGAGAAATGGTTGTGCAGCTTGAGGCGGCGCACGATCTCGGTCGAGTACGAGTTGGGCGCATTGGTCAGCAGGATCTTGCGACCGGGCAGGCGGCGCAGCAGGCGGCCCAGGCCGCGCTCGAAGCGCAGCAGCTCGGCCAGCGGCCCGATGTCGTGAGTTTGGCGCAGGAAGTCGGTCGGGCACACCTGGTGATGGCGCATCATGCCGAGCAGGGTGGCGCCATAGCGCTTCCAGTACCCGACGCGCGCGGCATCGATCATCGCTTGCGTGGCGGTCTCGCCGTTCTGGCTCAGTACGCGCGCGATATAGGTGTTCATGTTGGCGCTGATCGCCGGGAAAATGGCGTGCGAAGCGTCGTGCAGGGTGTTGTCGAGGTCAAATAACCAGACAGGTGCGCGGGGTAGGGAAGTGGCCACGGTGCGAGGCGTTGGTAAAGCAGAGGGGAGGTGAAGCGATGGTGCCCTTTACGTGGATTGAACACGTGGCCTCTCCCTTACCAAGGGAGTGCTCTACCACTGAGCTAAAAGGGCGGTACTGGTTTTTCTGTGGCGATTGTTTCCGCCACAAAAAATTTAATGAGACCGGATCATAGTGCCAAAAGCCTGTTCGGTCAAGACTTCGAGCAGCAATGAGTGCTCGATGCGGCCGTCGATGATGTGAACGGTGTTCACGCCCGATTTGGCAGCGTCGAGGGCCGATGAAATCTTGGGCAGCATGCCGCCCGAGATCGTGCCGTCGGCGAACATCTCGTCGATTTCGCGCGCCGACAGGTCGGTGACCAGGTTACCCGATTTATCTTGTACGCCGGCGATGTTGGTCATCATGATCAGCTTTTCAGCCTTCAGGATTTCGGCGATCTTGCCGGCGACGACGTCGGCATTGATGTTGTAGGCCTGGCCGTCCTGGCCGAAGCCGATCGGCGAAATGATCGGGATGAACGCGTCGTCCTGCAGCGCCTTGACGACAGCCGGGTTGATGGCGTCGATCTCGCCAACAAAGCCGATGTCGAGGAACTCGCCCGGTTTTTCCTTGTCAGGCATTGCCATACGGCGCGCGCGGATCAGGCCGCCATCTTTGCCGGTCAGGCCCACGGCCTGGCCACCGTAGTGGTTGATCAGCATGACGATGTCCTGCTGGACTTCGCCGCCCAGCACCCACTCCACCACTTCCATGGTTTCTTCGTCGGTGATGCGCATGCCCTGCACGAACGTGCCTTGCTTGCCGATTTTTTTCAGCGCATTGTCGATCTGCGGGCCGCCACCGTGCACCACGACCGGGTTCATGCCGACCAGCTTGAGCAGGATGACGTCGCGTGCGAAGCCGTGCTTCAGGCGCTCGTCGGTCATGGCGTTGCCGCCGTATTTGATGACGATGGTCTTGCCGTGGAAATTACGGATGTACGGAAGCGCTTCGGCCAGGATCTGCGCCTTGATCGCCGGGGAGACGCCCGCGAGGTCGTTAGGTTGGTCGTCGGTGGTCAGGCTGGTCACTTGAGCGTTCATGGAGAGTCCGAAATAATTGTCGCGAGATTTTACAGCCAAATGCCATAAAAACAGCGTAAACCTTGTGGGGAGTGGGCGGCGTTTCGTTGTATTTTATAGCAGTACCCACCACTCTACTCCTGCCATGCCATTCCCGCCGTTCGTCATTCATCTTCAAGGCTGTTCAGACCATGAATAGTTGCACACGCTGCGGCGCTTTGTTCAGCTGCGCGATGGCCGATGGTGACAGCGCGCCGTGCTGGTGTACGGCATTGCCGCCGGCGGTGGCGGTGCCGCAGGAAGCCGTGGGCTGCTGGTGTCCGGCCTGTCTGCGCGCCTACATTGCCGCGCAGGACCAGCCACCATCTGCCACGCCGCCCTGACGCCTCAGCGCTGGGTACGGAAGAAGCGCATCATTTCGCGGCTGGCGTCAGGCCCCTTGCCGTCGGTGTAGCTGCCGTGCGCCTGCCCGCCGGACCATGCGTGGCCGGCGCCATGCACCAGCCAGTGCTCGGCCTGCACGGTGCCATCGGTGGCCGGGTACAGCGTGCGCGTGTAGGCATGGCCGTCCGGTACGTTGCCCGGTTCGGTCGTGCCCGGCTGCGGCAGGTGGCGTGCGCCTTGCGCCACCACTTCTTCGCCATTGGCCGGATGCACCGTCGTATCGCGGTCGCCATGGAACACGATGACCGGCAGCGGCTGGTTCTCGAGCTGGCTGCGCCGGAAGTCGCCTTTCATCGCCGCCAGGGCTGACGACAGATCGTTCGCCGACGCGAACGGTAAACCCGAATGCACGCCGACGGCGGCGTACAGGTCGGGATACAGCGTGCCCATGATGGTGGCCATCGCGCCACCAGCGGACAGACCGGCCACATACACCTGGCTGGCATCGACGCTGTAGGTGGCCATGATCGCCTGCGTCATGCCGGCGATGAGCGATGGTTCGCCTTCATCGCGGCGCTGGTCGACGGCGTTGAACCAGTTCCAGCAGCGTGACGGGTTGGCGCTTTTGCTTTGCGCCGGGTACAGCACCAGGCAGCCGACCTCTTCGGCCAGCACGTTCATGCCGGTGCCGGCGGCGAAGTCGTCCGGGTCCTGCGTGCAGCCGTGCAGCATCACCACCAGCGGTGCGGGAGCGCCCGTGTAGCTGGCCGGAACATAAAGCTTGTAGTCGCGGGTGCCGGCGTCGTTCTTGTGGCTGCCGGCGATGAAGGTGCCGGTCAGCGGCGCGTTAGCCGTTGTTGCGGGCGCAGCGGCAGGAGCAATGTTTGGGGCGGATTCCGACGCGGATTCCGGTAGCGTCGCCGTCATCGTGAAGTCCCGCATCTGTTGTCGGGCAACCCGGTGCAACGCGTTGACGTTGCTCATCGCTTGCCGCACTGCTGCGCCAGGGGTCACCGGACCCGAGCGCCATAGCGTTCGGGTAGCGCTGCGCATCTGCGCGAGCATGAGTCGGTTGAGTTTCATGGCATTCCTTTTTTTGTGCACTGCACCAATTTCAGGCCATGAGCTTACACGAACCTTGCCGACGTTGCCGAACGGCCCGGATATATGCTGTTATCTTAGATACGGAACATTGATCTTCGTGATCACATCGGCAACGAACACGTGCTCATCCGCAGGTTTCCACGTACTCCACCGCCGGTTTGATGCCCGCGCGCATGCGCTGCAGCTTGCCCTTGCTCGCTTCGAAAATCAGCGCCTTGTCCTTGCCCTGTGCGAGCGTCAGGTACTGGCCGTTCTCGTCATACTTGTGCGGTCCGACCTGCAATGCCGGGCGGTGGCGCTGCGCATCCTTGACCGACATGCGCGCCGTGATGCCGGCGCTGTTGCGCACGATTCGCTTGGCATCCGCACGCGTGATCACGCCGTTTTCGACCATGAAGCGCACCTGCGGATACCGCTTGAACGCCACCATCGAGCAGGCCGGGTCGGCCGGACGGGGCGCGGCGCGCTGGCCCAGCTGGCGCTCGACGGCGTCGAGCCGCTGGCCGAACTGAATCTTGCCGTAGCCGTCCGGCGACAGCATCTGGCCGGAGGCGGCCGTGGACAGGCCCAACAGGCCAGCCAGGAAAACATGGCGCAATGTCATGGGGACCTCGTGCAAAGTAGCGTTACCCCAGTATAGTAAATGCAAGCAACAGGCGGCGCGGCGCTGCCAGCCGCGCGATAATGCCACTTTATTTTCCACCACTGCGAACGATGGCTCCCGAACTGCACACCCCCGTACCGTCGCCCTGTATCAATATCTGCCAGATGGTCCCCGAGACGGGACTGTGCCAGGGGTGCCTGCGCACGATCGATGAAATCGTCGCCTGGGGCACGGCCACGGACGACGCCAAGCGTGCGATCTGGGCCGAGATCCGGCGCCGCGAGGGCGAGATCGACTGGCAGTAACGATCGTTTAGAGGCAGGAATCTAGCACGGTCGTACTTTTCTCAAGGCTATAATCAAGCCCATCCTCCATCCACCACCGAGAGCTTCCATGACGATGCCCGCCGCGCTGCAAGACCTGTCCCTTCCTGTCATCGCTTCGCCGATGTTCATTGCCAGCGGACCCGCGCTGGTGGCAGCCCAGTGCAAGGCCGGCATCGTCGGCTCGTTCCCGGCACTCAATGCCCGGCCGGCCGAGATGCTCGACGTCTGGCTGACCGACCTGCAGCGCGAGCTGGCCGACTACGCGGCGGCCAATCCGGGCAAGAAGGTCGGCCCGATCGCCGTCAACCAGATCGTCCACCAGTCGAACGACCGCCTGGCGCATGACGTCGAAGTCTGCGTCAGGCACCAGATACCGATCATCATTTCGTCGCTGCGCGCGCCGCCGCGCGAGATGATGGACGCCGTGCATTCGTACGGCGGCATCGTGCTGCACGATATCGTCTCGATCCGCCATGCCGAAAAAGCGCTGGAAGCGGGCGTCGATGGCCTGATCCTGGTGGCCGCTGGCGCCGGCGGCCATGCGGGCGCGCTGTCGCCATTCGCGCTGGTGGGCGAAATCCGCAAGATGTTCAAGGGACCGATCGCGCTGTCGGGCTCGATTGCCACCGGCGACGCGATCCTGGCCGCGCAGGCGATGGGCGCCGACTTTGCCTACATCGGTTCGCGCTGGCTGGCGACGAAGGAATCGAACGTCAGCGACGACTACCGCGATGCGATCGTCGAATCGACGGCGGCCGACGTGGTCTACACGAACCTGTTTACGGGCGTGCACGGCAATTACCTGAAAAAATCGATCGTCGCGGCCGGGCTGGACCCGGACAACCTGCCCGAATCGGACAAGAGCAAGATGAGCTTTAGTTCGGGCAGCGCCAAGGCCTGGCGCGACATCTGGGGCGCGGGGCAGGGCGTAGGCCTGATGGACGACGTGCCGACAGTGGCCGACATGGTCGCGCGCCTGAGCGCCGAGTACATGGCGGCGCGCGCGCGTCTCGCGTTGTAAATAGATGGTGGCGTACGACCACCTCGGGCGTAGGGTGGACGGGTATCCCGTCCACGCGTTCAAACCCTATTGGTGCAGAAGCTTGTCGTAGCGGAGGGACGCCGTTGGTTGAACGCGTGGAAGGCGCAGCCTTCCACCCTACAGCATCGACACCGGCATCGCCCGGCTCAGACTGCCGGCGCCTCGGGCTGTTTCAAATCCTCGGGCCGGATCGTCCACAGGCCCGGCAGGTTGCGCCAGTAGCCATACACGTCCATCCCGAAGCCGACGACGAACTTGTTCGGCAGGCTCAAGCCGACCAGATCGGCCGTGATCGGCTTGGCGCGGCCCAGGTCCTTGTCGGCAAATACCACGACCATCACTTCGGCCGCGCCCATGTCCAGCAGGCGCTGCTTGACGTGGGCCAGCGTCTCGCCTTCGTCGAGGATGTCGTCGACCAGCAAAATCGTGCGGCCCGCGACGTTCTGGCGCGGGATCACTTTCCACACCAGTTCGCCGCCACGGTCGTCGTCGCCGTAACGGCTGACATGGATGTAGTCGAAGTCGAGCGGGAAGGCCAGTTGCGGCAGCAGGGTGCCGGTGAACACGACCGCACCGCCCATCACGCCCAGCACGAGCGGGAACTCGGTGGCGCCCGGCGCGGCAAAGCGCGCATTGAGCTGGTCGGCGACGCTGGTGACAGCGGCCTGGACTTCAGTCGGGGTGACGATCTGCGTGGCGTTCGCCAACAGCGCGCGGGCGCGCTCATGATGGAAATCGAGCATGGGTCTCTATGTCTGGTGGATGCCGCGCCATTATGCGTGATCCCCGGGCTGGAGGGTGTTCCGGTTGGGGTGCCCCGCGTATGTCGGCCACGCCAAATGGGGCGTATCATACGCAGCTTGGAAAACAAATCGACGCACCCGCCCATGTCCGCAGCCACCGAACAAGCCCGCTCTTCCCCTGACGCTTCCCTCGATTCCCGGCGTGTCCGCGCCGACCGCCTCGCGCAACTGCGCGCTGCCATGGCGCGCTACGGCATCGACGCCGTCATCGTGCCGTCGAGCGACCCGCACCTGTCGGAATACCTGCCCGGTCACTGGAAGGGCCGCGAATGGCTGTCCGGCTTCACGGGCTCGGTCGGCACCTTCATCGCCACCGCGAAATTTGCCGGCGTCTGGACCGATGGCCGCTACTTCACGCAGGCCGAAACCGAACTGGCCGGCACCGACATCGCGCTGATGAAGATCCCGGGCGCAGCCAGCCAGTTGCACGTCGACTGGCTCGCTGCCAACCTGACCGCCGGCCAGACTGCTGCCGTCGATGCGCGCGTGCTGGGCCTGGCCGGCGCACGCCTGCTGGCCGACGCGCTGCAGGCCAGGGGCGTCGTGCTGCGCACCGATCTCGACCTGCTGGACGATGTCTGGAGCGAGCGTCCGGCGCTGCCGGCCGACGCCGTATTCGAGCACCTGCCGCCGTTTGCCACTGCCACCCGCGCCGACAAGCTGCACGCCACGCGCGCCGCGATGGAAGCGCATGGTGCCGGTTTTCACTTCCTCTCGACGCTCGACGACATCGCCTACCTGTTCAACCTGCGCGGCGCCGACGTCAGCTTCAATCCCGTGTTCCTGGCCCACGCGCTGATCGGCCGTGGCGACGCCACGCTGTTCGTCGGCGACGGCAAGGTGCCGGCTGAGGTGCGGGCGCGCCTGGAAGCGGACGACGTGCACCTGGCGCCGTACGAGAACGCCGTGCATGCGCTTGAAGCGCTGCCAGAAGGCGCGACGCTGCTGCTCGATCCGCGCCGCGTCACGGCCGGCATGCGCGCGAGCGTGGCCAGCGGCGTAAACGTGGTCGAGGCGATCAACCCGACCACGTTCGCCAAGTCGCGCAAGCTCGATAGCGAGGCCGTCAACGTGCGCGCCACGATGGAGCAGGATGGCGCCGCGCTGTGCGAGTTCTTCGCCGCGCTCGAGCCGCTGCTGGCGGATCGACAGCGCAGTGCAATCAACGAAGTCGACATCGACACGCGCATCACCGCCGCCCGCGCGCGCCGCCCGAACTTCGTCAGCGCGAGTTTCTCGACTATCGCCGGTTTCAACAGCAATGGCGCGATCATGCATTACCGCGCTGAAGCCGCCACCTGCGCCACGATCGAAGGCGACGGCCTGCTGCTGATCGACTCGGGCGGCCAGTACCTGGGCGGCACCACCGACATCACGCGCGTGATCCCGGTCGGCACGCCGAGCGCCGACCAACGGCGCGACTACACGCTGGTGCTGAAAGGCCTGATCGCGCTGTCGAGCGCCCACTTCCCGCGCGGCACCCGCGCACCGCTGCTCGATGCGATCGCGCGCGCCCCGATCTGGGCTGCCGGCATCGACTACGGCCACGGCACCGGCCACGGCGTCGGCTACTTCCTGAACGTGCACGAAGGCCCGCAGACGATTTCGCCGGCCGTGCCGCCGGACCCGCACACCGCGATGGAGCCGGGCATGATCACGTCGATCGAGCCGGGCATCTATCGCCCGGGCCGTTGGGGCATCCGCATCGAAAACCTGGTGCTCAACGTGGCCGCCAACAAGACCGAATTCGGCGAATACCTGGCCTTCGAGACGCTGACACTGTGCCCGATCGACACCCGCTGCCTCGATCGTTCGCTGCTGCGGCCGGACGAAATTGTCTGGCTCAACGACTACCATGCCACCGTTCGTGCACGCCTGACGCCCCACGTCGAAGGCGCCGCATTCGAGTGGCTCATGCTGCGCACGGAGGCGATCTGACATGGCAAGTTCCCGTTCCACGCGCGCCAGCAGCGCGGTCGACCGTCTCAAGCAGCGCACCGGCAATCCGCTGTACTCGATGGCGCGCACCGGCGATGGCCATTTTTATTTGTCCGAAGCGCCCGGCAGCCCGCCGCTGTGCGCACCGATGGAGCTCGACGACTTCGTCACCTTCGTCAAGGGCCTGGGGCCGCAGGAGCAGCCGCGCATGAGCAAGAACGACATCGCGTTCGAAAAGCAGCTGGTGCGCAAGAAGCCGCCGGCCTGAGCGCGCCCGCTCACTGACACGCTGACACGCGCATGACGGAACGCGACCTGCTCTCGGCCTACTGGTCCGGCCGGGAATTGTTCACCAATGGCCTGATCCTGCTGCACCTGGCCGGGGCCTTGCTGCTCGGGCTTCTGGTCGGCTACGAGCGCGCCTACCACGGGCGCGCGGCCGGCATGCGCACCTATGGCCTGGTGTGCATGGCGTCGGCGGCACTGACGATCCTGGCCGGTTACCCGGAGTTCTGGTACGGCGGCCATGCGGGCATGGCGACCGGCGATCCGACCCGGATCATCCAGGGCGTGGTGACCGGCATCGGCTTTCTCGGCGCCGGCGTCATCATGCGCGAAGGCTTCAACATCAGCGGCCTGACGACGGCTGCATCGATCTGGACCTCGTCGGTCATCGGCATCCTGGTCGGCATCGGGTTCTATCTGGCCGCGATGGGGCTGGCGTTTCTGGCGTCGATGATCATGATTTACCTGAACCGCCTGGAAACGCTACTGCCGTCGCGCCACGCGGTGGCGGTGCGGATGCGCTTCCGGCCCGAGTTTCTGCCGCGCGAAGCGGCAATCCGCGAACTGGCGCTGTCGCGCGGCTATGAAATCGCCGGCAGTTCGCTCACCATCAGCAGCGACGACGGGCGCCAGGAGTGGCGCTTCGTGGCGCTGGCGCTGTCACGCAAAACCGGCGCGCCGTTGTCGGAACTGGCGCGCGAGCTGGGTGCCACCGAGGGCATCGAGGCGTTCCAGCTGTCCCACGCACGCAACTGATCAATATTGACTGCATCACCATAACAATACCAACGGGGTTTATTCATGGACGCACAAGAAGTTCTCGATTTCTGGTTCCTGCCAGCTTCCCATCCTGACCACGGCAAGGCGCGCGCCGAGTGGTACCGCAAGGACCCCGCGTTCGACGCGGTCATCCGCGAACGCTTCGGCACGACGATCACGCACGCGATTGCGGGCGGCCTGCGCGAGTGGGACGAGCAGGGCGCACGCGGCGTGCTGGCGCGTATCCTGGTGCTCGACCAGTTCACGCGCAACGTGTACCGCGGCGCGCCGGAATCGTTCGCCGGCGATGTGCTGGCGCTGAGCGCGGCGCGCCAGATGGTCGACGCCGGCGAACACATGGCGCTTGCACCGATCGAGCGCCAGTTCATCTACATGCCGTTCGAGCACGCCGAAGACGCCGCCATGCAGCAGCTCGCGGTCGACCAGTTCACCGCGCTGGCTGCCGACCATGAGGGTTTCGGCGAGGTGCTCGACTATGCGCACCGCCACCGCGGCGTGATCGCGCGCTTTGGCCGCTTCCCGCACCGCAATCCGATTTTGGGCCGTGCCTCGACACCCGAAGAACTCGACTACCTGAGCCAGCCCGGCGCCGGCTTCTGACATGACGCCGACGCTGAACCTGGTCGGCGCAGGCCATATGGGCCGCGTGCTGGGCCGCCTGTTCGCCGCCAGCGGTGCGTTCACGCTGCAGGATGTGCTGACCCGTTCGCCTGCCAGCGCGCAGGCGGCAGTGGCATTCATCGGCGCCGGCCACGCCTGCGCCGATGTCGCGCAGCTGCGCCCGGCGCAAGCCTGGCTGCTGGCAGTGAATGACGATCAGATCGAACCGGTGGCCGCGCAGCTGGCGCAGGCGCACGACCTGACTGGCGCCGTGGTGTTCCACTGCAGCGGCGCGAAAGCGTCGGCTGCGCTGCAGGCGGCGCATGCAGGCGGCGCGCTGGTGGCCAGCGTGCACCCGATCCGCAGCTTCGCCGACCCGCAGCAGGTGGCGCGCGCATTTGCCGGCACCTTTTGCGGCGTCGAGGGCGACGCGGCGGCGCTGGCGCTGCTGGGCCCCGCGTTCGAGGCCATCGGCGCGCGCCTCGTGCCGATCGATGGCGCGGCCAAGACGGTCTACCACGCGGCCGCCGTGTTCGCGTCGAACTACCTGACCACCGTGCTCGACGCGGCGCTGCGCGCCTACCAGGCCGCCGGCATTCCCGAAGCCGTGGCGCGCGAACTGGCGCAACCGCTGGCCGCCGAGACGCTGGCCAATGTGTTTCGCCTCGGCCCGGCCGCAGCGCTCAGCGGCCCTGTCGCGCGTGGCGACCTGGCCACCGTGGCGCGGCAAGAGCAGGCCTTGCTGGACTGGGACGAGGCGACGGGCCGCCTGTACGGCGCGCTGGTCCCGCTGACGACCGACCTGGCGCGGCGCAAGCACGGTACTACCTGATCACCACAACGATTCACGATACGCATCGCAAGGGACATACCATGATTCTCACCGCCTGGACCACGCTCGCCGTTCTTGGTGTCTATTTCTGGACCTGGGGCAATGCTGCACGCGCCCGTATCCAGTTCAAGGTACCGGCCCCGTCAATGGACGGTCCCGAAGGTTTCCTGCGCGCCCATCGCGTCCAGATGAATACGCTGGAATTGCTGCCACTGGTGCTCGTGCCCTTGTGGCTGTGCGCCATATTCCTCGGTGACACCTGGGCTGCTGCCGGGGGCTTGCTGTGGTGCGTGGGACGGATCCTGTATGCGCTGGGCTATTACCGCGATCCGGCCAAGCGCGAAATCGGCTTCATCGTGAGCATGCTGGCCAGCGCCGCGTTGATTGGCGCCACAGTTTTTGGCCTGGTCATGCGATAAATCGGACAAAGCGAAAACTTCGATCGACAAAGTTCCCATATGGAAATATGCTGGCAGACTGATTAACTGAAAAGCGATCCGCGAACTATCTCGCGGGTCACTAGCGCGCCAGGAGCACCGTGATGCTGTTTTTGAAAAGTACGAACGCCACCAAGGCGCCTGGGATTTACGAAGTCGACGTCGCGGCCAAGCCCCCGGGCAAGACCTTCGGTGTATTCCTGGCCACCGATCCGGACAATCCGCCGCACACCGTGCTGGCGGGCCTGGCCGAGCTGGGCTTCCAGAATGTCCACCAGCAGAACTATGTTCACCGCGACAAGGGCAAGGTGCTGGAGCTGCATTTCCAGAAAGATGGCACCGACCTGTTCAAGGGCTGGAAATCGGACGAGTGCAGCGCCAACCTGGCGTCGCTTGATGCCCTGTTCGGGAATGTCGGCATCAAGATCGAGCCACGCGTCATGAGCCTGGCTGAAGCCTACGCATAAGCCATGCGAGAATGGGCGCCATGGTGGCCTTCACCATGCCTGGCGTGATGATTCTCGATGGATTTATTTGCACCGCAAGCGGGCCTGCTCCCGCTGCCGCTTGACGATGGTGAACTGGGCTGGATGGCCCAGTTGCCGCTGCCATGGTCCAATGCCGATGTCTTCGCGCGCCTGCTGGCCGAGACCGACTGGCGCGAAGAAACCGTGGTCATCTATGGCAAGCGGCATCTGCAACCCCGGCTCAGTGCCTGGTATGGCGAGAAAGCCTATGCCTATTCCGGCCTGCGCCTGCAGCCCACACCCTTCACCCCGTTGCTCTTGACCCTGCGCGATGCCGTCGAGGCTGCGACCGGGCATGCATTCAACAGCGTCCTGCTGAACTATTACCGCAACGAGCGTGACAGCATGGGCTTGCACAGCGATGACGAGCCCGAACTGGGCACGCGACCTGCCATCGCGTCACTCAGTTTTGGCGAAGCGCGCACCTTCATATTGAAACACAAGCACACCAGACAGACGGTGCGGGTGCCGTTGACTGATGGCAGCCTGCTGTTGATGGCGGGCGATGCGCAACAATATTGGTTGCATGGGATCAACAAGATGACAAAATCGTTACAAGGAAGAATTAATCTAACTTTCAGGAAAATCGTCTAATTTCTCAGTAATACCGCTTATAGGGTGGCAAATATTACTTACTGATGGGTCATTTAGTTACACTTGCTTACAGTTCTTACGGAATCGCGACGGACGTAATCTTTCCACAGTGTTATCTTGACCCTATCGCGATTCATTGTGAATCACGAACTAGATGAACAAAAAGAGGAATTAGAGATGAAAAAGCTGATCGTCGCCCTGCTCGCCACCACCGCCGCTGTGTCGGCTGTCCAGGCCCAAGAATTCACCCCGCGCGCCTACGTCGGCGCCGGTGCAGTCGCTACCGACTATGAGTCGCGTGTTCCAGGCGCAACCCGCGCTGACATCGACACCATCAAGGCGTCGGCCAAGCTGTTCGGCGGCTACGAGTTCACCCCGAACTGGGCAGTGGAAGTCGGTCACACCGACTACCGCAGCGCTGACATCTACTACAGCCTGGGCGCCAACAACGCCAGCGGCCAGATCGATGGTCGTTCGAGCTACGTCGCAGCCAAGTTCAGCTCGCCGCTGACCGAAAAGGTTGTCGGTTACGCCAAGCTGGGCGTGTCGCATGACGTGAACGAACTGTCGGCAATCAACTCGTCGCTGAGCCGTCGCGACAGCGACAACAACGCCTACGGCGCCCTGGGTGTTCAGTACAACATCAACCAGGACGTGGCTGTGATCGCTGAATACGAGCGTTTCGGCGGCACCCGTGACTTCGGCGTGCGTCCAAACGCACTGACCATCGGCGCGAAATACTCGTTCTAAGCAGAACGCAGGTTGAAAAAAAGGCCCTTCGGGGCCTTTTTTTATGGGTGTTGACATCGCGTTCAAATCAACGTGATTTTAGTGAATGATCAAGGATCGTTGAACGCGTGGACGGGAGACCCGTCCACCCTACATGCTATAGGTGATCAGGTCGTCAGCGGCTTGTAACGAATCCGCTTCGGCTTGGCACCTTCTTCACCCAGACGCTTCTTCTTGTCGGCTTCGTATTCCTGATAGTTACCGTCAAAGAAGGTCACTTGGGAATCGCCTTCGAAGGCCAGGATGTGGGTCGCGATGCGATCCAGGAACCAGCGATCGTGGGAAATGACCATCACGCTACCGGCGAACTCGAGCAGAGCATCTTCCAGCGCGCGCAGCGTTTCGACGTCCAGATCGTTCGACGGTTCATCGAGCAGTAGGACGTTGCCGCCTTGCAGCAGCGTCTTGGCCAGGTGCAGCCGGCCACGCTCACCACCAGACAGGTTGCCGACGATCTTTTGCTGATCCGAACCCTTGAAGTTGAAGCGGCCCAGGTACGCACGCGACGGCATTTCGAAACGGCCGACGCTGAGCATGTCGGCGCCGCCCGAGACGTCTTCGAACACGGTCTTGGCATTGGCCAGTTCGTCGCGATGCTGGTCGACGATGGACACGCGCGCGGTCTGGCCGATCTTGACTTCGCCGCTATCCGGCTGCTCTTTGCCGGTGATCATCTTGAACAGCGTCGACTTACCGGCGCCGTTCGGGCCGATGATGCCGACGATCGCGCCTGGCGGCACGGTGAACGACAGGTTGTCGATCAAGAGGCGGTCGCCAAAGGCTTTCGAGACGTTCTTGAATTCGATGACTTCATTGCCGAGGCGCTCCGCCACGGGAATGAAGATCTCCTGCGTCTCGTTGCGCTGCTGGTATTCGTACTCGGACAGTTCATTGAAGCGCGCGAGGCGGGCTTTCGACTTGGCCTGGCGTGCCTTCGGATTCTGGCGCGACCATTCGAGTTCTTTCGCCAGTGCTTTCTGGCGGGCCGATTCCGTCGATTCTTCCTGCTTCAGGCGTGCCTGTTTCTGGTCCAGCCACGACGAGTAATTGCCCTTCCATGGAATGCCGCTGCCGCGGTCCAGTTCCAGGATCCATTCGGCGGCGTTGTCCAGGAAATAGCGATCGTGGGTGATGCCGACCACGGTGCCCGGGAAGCGCAGCAGGAATTGCTCGAGCCACTCGACCGATTCAGCGTCCAGGTGGTTGGTCGGTTCGTCGAGCAGCAGCATGTCGGGTTTCGACAGCAGCAGCTTGCACAGGGCCACGCGGCGCTTTTCACCGCCCGACAGCACGCCGATCTTCGCATCCCACGGCGGCAGGCGCAGCGCGTCGGCGGCCATTTCCAGTTGCAGGTTCAGGTTGCCGCCATCGGACGACGAGATGATCGCTTCCAGGCGTTCCTGCTCCTTGGCCAGCGCGTCGAAATCGGCGTCTTCTTCGGCGTAGGCCGTGTAGACGGCTTCGAGCTTGGCTTGCGCCTCGAACGCTTCGCCCAGGCCCGATTCCACTTCCTGGCGCACGGTTTTTTCAGGGTCGAGCTGCGGTTCCTGCGGCAGGTAGCCGATGTTCAGGCCCGGCATCGGACGGGCTTCGCCCTGGATGTCGGTGTCGATGCCGGCCATGATTTTCAGCAGGGTCGATTTGCCCGAGCCGTTCAGGCCCAGCACGCCGATCTTGGCACCTGGGAAGAAGGACAGGGAAATGTCCTTCAGAATCTGGCGTTTCGGTGGGACGATTTTGCCCACGCGGTTCATGGTATAGACGTAATTGGCCATGCTTGTACTCTGGTGTTGTTCGAGGTGCACAGGATACGACAGAACCCGCACCCGACACAGGATTTCTTGGCAAATCTGCCTGCTCAGGCCTTGGCGGCAGCGGGCTGCCGGCGCAGCAATCCTTCCCCGGCGAACAGTGCCAGCGCGCTCCAGATCAGCACGAAGCCAACCAGGCGATCGGCACTGAATGCCTCCTTGAACAGCCACACCCCGAGCAAAAATTGCAGCGTCGGCGACAGGTATTGCAGCAGGCCCAGGATCGACAGTGGAATCTTGCGCGCACCCGTGGCAAACAGCAGCAGCGGAATCGCCGTGAGCGGGCCGGCCATGATCAGCAGCCAGCGCGTGCTGTCCGACGCCGTATTGATGAACACGTTCTGGCCCTGCACCGTCAGCCAGATCACGTAGCCGGCGGCCAGCGGAAACAGCACGATGGTCTCGAACGACAATCCCTCGAGCGGTCCCAGCGCGGCTGTCTTGCGCAGCAGGCCATAGCCGCCGAACGACAGCGCCAGGAACAGCGCGATCCACGGCACCGTGCCGGCCTGCCAGGTCAGCCAGGCCACGCCCAGCGCCGCCACGCCAATGGCGGCCCACTGCAGCGGGCGCATGCGTTCCTTCAGGATCAGGTAACCCAGCACGATATTGACCAGGGGATTGATGAAGTAGCCGAGGCTGGCCTCGATCACATGGTGGTTCATCACCGACCAGATATACACGAGCCAATTGGCGCTGAGCAGCAGGGCCGATAGCACGAAGCTGAAGAACACGCGCGGCTGGCGCACCACCTGCAGCCACTTCCAGTCGCGCCGCAGCAGCAGCAGGATCAGCAGGAAGGCCAGCGACCACAGCATGCGGTGTGCCAGGATCTGCAACGGCGGCACCTCGCCCAAAGCGTGGAAATAAATGGGGAACAGGCCCCAGCAGAAGAAGGCCAGGGCCGCGTAAATGATGCCGGAACGCATGGGGAGGAGGGGCGAGGTTGCAGGGCGGACATTATCACTGAATAAGAAGCACGCTGCTGGTGCGCCCCCTGTTTTACACAGGTGTATGATGCACAACCGAATCTTCTTGTAATTCCAACCACTTCATTTTATGGTGCGCCGCACCACTACAACAGCGATGGTGACTCTTGACCTCAGATAACAAGAAAAGCAGCCTGGCCGCCCTGACCCTGGCGGCGGTGGGCATCGTCTATGGCGACATCGGCACGAGCCCGCTGTACACGCTGCGCGCGGTGTTCGACGAGGACCATGGCCTGCCGCTCAATACGCCGAATATCCTCGGCATCATTTCGCTGATTTTCTGGGCGCTGACCATCATCGTCTCGCTCAAGTACGTGATCCTGGTGCTGCGCGCGCACAATCGCGGCGAGGGCGGCATCATGGCCCTGATGGCGCTGGCCACCAGTTCGATCCCGCGTACGTCCAAATGGAGTTTCCCGCTGCTGGCCATCGGCGTCATCGGCGCCACGATGTTCTATGGCGACAGCGTGATCACGCCAGCGATTTCCGTGCTCGGCGCCATCGAGGGGATCGAGGTCGCGGCACCGGGCATGTCGCAATACGTCGTGCCGCTGGCGGTGGTGGTGCTCGTGGCGCTGTACAGCGTGCAGCGCCATGGCACGGCCGGCATCGGCCGCTTCTTCGGCCCCGTGATGGCGGTCTGGTTCCTGGTGCTGGCCGCGATGGGCATCTTCAATATCATCGAAGCCCCGGTGATCCTGAACGCGCTCAATCCGTGGCATGCGCTGCACTTCATGCTGGCAAATAAGATGCTCGCGTTCATCGCGCTGGGCGCAGTGGTGCTGGCCATCACCGGCGCCGAGGCGCTGTATGCCGACATGGGCCACTTCGGCGCCAAGCCGATCCGCTGGGCCTGGTTCCTGATCGCGTATCCGGCGCTGACCCTGAATTATCTTGGCCAGGGCGGCCTGTTGATCATGCAGCCGGCTGCGGTGGAAAACCCGTTCTATTACCAGCTCGGCGCGTGGAGCGTGATTCCGCTGGTGATCCTGTCGACGATGGCGGCCGTGATCGCCTCGCAGGCAACAATCTCGGGCACCTATTCGATGACCAAGCAAGCCATTGCGCTGGGCCTGCTGCCGCGCATGCGCATCATGCACACGTCCGAAAGCGAGATCGGCCAGATCTATATCCCGGCAGTCAACTGGCTGCAACTGGTGGTGGTGCTGATCGCCGTGATCGGCTTCGGCTCATCCGACGAACTGGCCGGCGCCTACGGCATTGCGGTCACCGCTACGATGATGGCCACGACGATCCTGACGTTCTTCGTCACGCGCTACCGCTGGCACTTGCCGCTGTGGATGTGCTTGCTGGCGACGGGCTTCTTCCTGACGATCGACATCATGCTGTTCGCCGCCACGACGACCAAGCTGTTCCACGGCGGCTGGTTCCCGCTGCTGATGGGCGCTGTGCTGCTGACCCTGATGCTGACCTGGAAACGGGGCCGCGAGCTGGTATTCGCAAACCTGCAAAAGCACGCGATCCCGCTGGAAGCGTTCATGGAGTCGCTGTTCGTGGCGCCGCCGACGCGCGTGCCGGGCACAGCCATCTTCCTGCGCGGCGAGAGCGATGGCGTGCCCCATGCGATGCTGCACAACCTGTCGCACAACAAGGTGCTGCATGAGCGCGTCGTGTTCCTGACGGTGCACATGCGCGAAGAGCCATGGGTGCCGGCAGAAGAACAGATCGTCATCAATGACCTGGGCCATAACTGCTACCAGCTCAATATCCATTACGGCTTCAAGGACGAGGCCGATATTCCGGACATCCTGCAGCGTTGCACCGCACTGGGCCTGGAATTCGAAATGATGGAAACGTCGTTCTTCATCGCGCGCCAGACCGTGATCTCGGCGCCGGGCGGCGGCATGGCGCCATGGCGCGAGCACCTGTACGTGGCAATGTCGCGCAACGCCCGCAGCGCGGCCGACTATTACCAGATCCGGACCAACCGCGTGATCGAGCTGGGTACGCAGATCGAGATTTGATGTTCAGGAATTTGCTTGACTACAATTCTTAGACAAAGTCCGTACAGTTTCATGTGACTGATTCGATAAGGTACGAGCGTTGGTCATACCCAATTGCTCGTACCTGTTTCGTCTCCCTTTTTCAGTCAAGGATGTCCCATGATGAAGTTCCCCCTGATCGCCGCCTTTGTCGCCATGCTCGCCCTGAGCGCCTGTGGCGGCGGCAGCGATGATTCGCCTTCCCAGCCGACCGTGAGCAGCCCTGCTGCGCTGACCAGGACCGACAACGTCGTCGGCACCGGCGCCGAAGCCGTCACCGGCAAGCGCGTCACCGTTGCCTATACGCTGTGGTTGTACAACTCGACGGCGACCGATTTCAAGGGGACGCGCCAGGAATCCAACGAATTTGCGTTCACCGTGGGCAGCCGCGACACGATCACCGGCTTCGACCAGGGCATAACCGGCATGAAGGTGGGCGGCAAGCGCACGATCCTGATTCCATCGGCACTGGCCTACGGCTCTACCGGCCGCGGACCGATTCCGCCGAATGCGGGCCTCGTGTTTGAAGTGACGCTCAACAAGGTCGAGTAAGCCACGCATGTGTTGAACGCGTGGTTTGTCGACTGGCCGGGCCCGGGTCGTCGTCTGTGTGGCGTCCAGGCCCGATGCGGCGCGCACGGCTGATCCGGCGCACGGGGCCACGCCTGGCCATCGGCGATGCTCGGGACTTTGTGGTCGCGAGCCCGCCATGCCGCCTTTCCTGCCGATCCTCGGCGCCTTGCCGTTTCTTGTCCTGACCTTGCCCGGCGCTGCCATGCCCGCACCGGCCCTGGTGGCGCCCGCCTGTGTCGTTGCCACCTCCAGGCCGATGGCGGAGCATGAACCCCCCGCCTGGCTGCTGCTGGCCGGCGCCGTCATCCTGCTCGGCGCCGGCCGTCTGGCGGCATCCTGACTGGCGTGTGGCGTCAGCGCAGCATGTCGATGTGCATGATGCCGTCTTCGTCGTACGGCGCCGACACCGTCTCGAAGCCGAAGCTCGCGTAGAAGCGCTCCAGGTATTGCTGGGCGCCGATGCGGATGCGGTGGCCCGGGTGCAGCGCTTCGGCATGCGCGATGCCCTGGTCGAGCAGCGCGCGGCCGGCGCCGCTGCCGCGTGCGGCCGGCGTGGTGATGACGCGGCCGATGGACATCTCGTCGTACTTCGCGCCCGGCGCCAGCACGCGCAGGTAGGCGGCCAGCTGGCGCTTGCCGTCGACGTCGCGCCAGCCGAGCAGGTGGTGCGCCTCGAGGTCGTAGCCGTCGATGTCCGGGTACAGGCAGGTCTGCTCCAGGATGAAGACGTTCTGGCGCGCGGCCAGCACGTCATACAGGTCGAACGGGGTCAGGTCGGC
Organism: Telluria sp. ZT3P26; assembly: GCF_059686035.1. Taxonomy (NCBI): domain Bacteria; kingdom Pseudomonadati; phylum Pseudomonadota; class Betaproteobacteria; order Burkholderiales; family Oxalobacteraceae; genus Telluria; species Telluria sp. ZT3P26. Next base: position 319,773 of record NZ_JCASII010000002.1, read on the forward strand.
GAAGCGGGAGAATTGCCAGTCGATGGTGCTCGGGGAGGTCATGGGCAGATACGGTTGGATGAAAAAATGGGGCGGAAGCGCGCTAGTCGGCCGCGGTCTCGAAGCCTTCGAGCACGTTGACGGTATGGATGCCCAGCTCCGGGCTCATGGCGCCGCCTTCGAAAATGAACACGGTCGGTAAACCCAGATGCGCGATGCGCTCGCCGATGCGCAGGAAGTCGCCGCCCTGCAGGTTGAAGCGCGGGTCGTCGCCATGCGCGAAGGTATCGACGCCCAGCGAGACCACGAGCGCCTGCGGGCGCGTCATCGCGATCTTCACGCACGCGGTTTCCAGCGCCGCAAACCAGGTGGCGCTGCTGCTGCCCGGTGCGAGCGGCAGGTTCATCGTGTAGCCGACACCTGCGCCGCTGCCGGTTTCGTCGGCGTGGCCCAGGTAGAACGGGTACGCGACACGCGGATCGGCGTGGATCGAGATGAACAGCACGTCGCTGCGGCCATAGAAGATGCTCTGGGTGCCGTTGCCGTGGTGGTAGTCGAGGTCGAGGATGGCGACGCGGTCGCGCCCGTCGTCCAGCAGATGCTGGGCGGCCAGCGCCGCATTATTCAGAAAGCACGTACCGCCGAAGAAATCGCTGCCGGCGTGGTGGCCGGGCGGGCGCGTCAGCGCAAAGGTGCCGCGCTCGCCGCGCTGCAATGCGTGGGCCGCATTGACGGCGCAGTCGGCGCCGGTCTTGGCCGCAACCCAGGTGCCGGCGGTCAGCGGCGTGCCGCAGTCCATCGAGTACAGGCCAAGGCGGGCGCAGAAGTTCCCGGGTTCGATGTCGCTGCGCAGCGTGCGCACCGGCCACACGGCTGGAAGCGCATCCTTGCCGGCGTTGGCCGGATCGAGTGCGAGCCACTCGCTCCAGGCGGTGCGCAGGAAGTGCAGGTAGCGCGGGCTGTGCACGCGCTCGAGCGTCATCAGGGGCACGCCGTGCGGCGTGACGATGGCGCCCAGGCCGCGCCGCTCGCACTCCGCCAGCACCATCGCCACCCGCCCGGGTTTGTCCGAACACGGCGCCAGCTCACCGCACCCGGTGTCGGCGCGACCGTCATGCTGGGCATGGTGTTCGTTATAAAACGTGAGCAAGTGGTCCTCGTGCGTTCAGGCAGGTGAGGCGGGGGCTGCAGCCTCAGTTATCGCAGCACAGCGTACTGCTGTTGTACGCCGCAACGAAGGCGTCGAAGCTGCCGGTATCGGTTTGCTCGATGATCATCTGGTCGGCGATCGAAACCGCGGCCATCTCGTCGAACAGCGCCTCTTCGGCCGGCATCAGCGGGCTGTCGCGGAACGTCGCCGCGTGCAGCGTGCTTTGCTGCAGACCGAACGCCGCCGCCGAACCCAGCGCGCGGATTTCGTCCAGCACGCGTGCCGATGGCGTCAGCGCCGGATCCTCGATCTTGGCTTTCTGGCGGCCCAGCGACGCAGCGTGCACGTCGCCTTCGTTGTGACCGTCGTCGAGCAGCGCCGCCACGGGCCGGATGCGCTCGATCAGCTCGAGCGCCCAGGTGGTGAGTGGTACTTCGAGGCCGTCGCGCGTGAGCGTCAGACCCGGCCGGCGGCCTTCCTTGACCGTGCGCGCGAAATTACGGGCGTGCATGGCGCTGTCATGCTCGCTGATCAGCGGGCTTTCCTCGAGCGCGCAGAACAGCAGGAACGCGTCCAGGAAACGGCCCGTCTCGAGCGAGATCCCGACCGGCTCGTACGGATCGACGTCCATGCAGCGCACTTCGATGTACTGCACGCCGCGGTTGCACAGGGCCTGCACCGGACGCTCGCCGGTGCGGATCACGCGCTTGGGGCGGATGGTCGAGTAGTACTCGTTCTCGATCTGCAGCACGTTGGTCGACAGCTGGATCCACTCGCCATCCTTCTTGGTGCCCAGTTCCTGGTACGGCGGATACGGGCGATTGACCGCGTCCATCAGGCTGGTGACGTAGCTTTCCAGGCTGTTCTCGTGCGGGCGCAGGCCCGACTGCGCATCGTTCTGGTAACCGAGGTCGCTCATGCGCAGGCTGGTCGCGTACGGCAGGTACAGCGTGTCATCGGACAGCGTCTCGAGCGCGTGCGGACGGCCGCGCAGGAAGCTCGTGGTGAGCGCCGGCGTGGCGCCGAACAGGTACATCAGCAGCCACGAATAGCGGCGGAAGTTGCGCACCATCGCGATATAGCTCTCGGACTGGAAATCGCGCAGCGCGTGACGGCGCTCTTCGACGATGCCTTCGTCCTGGGCAAACACCTGCCACAGCTTTTCCGGCAGCGAGTAGTTGTAGTGAATGCCCGCGATGCACTGCATCGCCTTGCCATAGCGCAGCGCCAGGCCGCGCCGGTACACGTGCTTGAGCTGGCCGATATTCGAGGTGCCGTAGTAGGCGATCTCGATCTCTTCTTCGGGCGGCAATTCGCCCGGCATCGACACGCCCCACAGCATTTCGTCGCCCAGCTTGCTGTAGGCCTGGCGATGGATCGCATCAAGGCGGTGCAGAGCCAGCGAGATATCGTGCTCGACCGGGGTGATGAATTCCATCAGCGCCTCGGCGTAGTCGGTGGTGATGCTGGGGTGCGTCAGTGCCGAACCGAGGGCAGGGGGATGCGGGGTGCGCGCGAGCTTGCCGGCGGCATCCACGCGCAGTGTTTCGCGCTCGATGCCGCGCAGGCCCTGGCCCAGCAAGGCGCGGTGTTCGTCGTCGCCCAGCAGGGCCAGACGGCGGTTGAATTGGTTCGACACGGTGTTTCCTTTCTTATACTGCCTGTTTCGGTTGGTGCAGAGATTAACCGAAAATCGGACTCCACGTTCGGGCGCTCCTCATTCGCGCCAGGGCGGTGCCCGGTACGACGGGACGGCGGGCGGCGCGGCCGGTCTGGCGGGCGGCACGAAATCAGGCGCCGGGCTGGGTTCGAGCCCTGGCGGGACTTCGCCATCGAACGTGAAGTCGAATTCGAACACCGGTTCAAGCACCGGGACAACCGATTCGAATTCGGCATTGAACGTGTCGTCCGGCGCTGTTTCCAGCATCGGTGCCGACACTGGCGTGTCCGGCGCAGCGATCCAGCGGTCGACCTGGCGTTCCAGTTCCCTCAAGGGCAGCGCGCCGTTGCCCAGCACCGCGTCGTGGAAACGCCGCGCGTCGAACCGCGCGCCCAGCGCCGCGCGTGCCTTGTTGCGCAGCGCCAGGATGCGCAACTGGCCGATCTTGTAGCTCAGTGCCTGCGCCGGGCGGGCGATGTAGCGATCGACCTCGGCCTCGTTGTCCGCCGGTGGATTGGCCGTGTTCGCGGCCAGGAAATCAATCGCCTGCTGGCGCGACCAGCCCAGCGTGTGGATGCCGGTATCGACCACCAGCCGCGCGGCGCGGAACATCTCTTCGTTCAGGTGCCCGAACAGCGAGAACGGGTCCTTGAACAGGCCGAGCTCCGGCCCCAGGCCTTCGGCGTAGGTCGCCCAGCCTTCGCCGAACGCGTCGTACCAGCCGTAACGGCGAAATGCCGGCAACGCCAGTTCCTGCGCGCGCGCCACCTGCAGATGGTGGCCGGGCACCGCTTCGTGCAGCGTGATGGTGTCGACCTGCCACATCGGCCGCGCGTCCAGCCGCACATTGTCGACCACCAGCGCGGCGCTGCGCTGCGCGCTGCCGGCTTCGTAATAGGCGGCTGGCTGACCGCTGCTGCCTGGGCCCATCGGCTTGACGACGATGCCGGCCGCCGGCACGCTCGTGACCACGCGGCCAAGGCGTGCCTGGGCCAGTGCCAGCGTGCGCCGGTAGCGGTCCAGCAGGGCGTTCGGATCGGTGAAGTACAGGCGCCGGTCACTCCGCGCGAACACGATGAATTCTGCAAAGCCGCCGCGAAAACCGGTGCGCGGAATCACGGCCTCGATCGCAGCGCGCAGGCGCCCGACTTCCTGCACACCCAGCGCATGCACCTGGGCCGGCGTGAGCGTCGTGCTGGTGCTCGTGCGTACCAGCTGGGCATACCAGTCGGCGCCGCCGGCTTGCTGGCTGGCGCCAATCGTCGCGCGCGCGCCCGGCAGATAGTCTTCGCGCAGGAACGTTTCGAGCGTGCGCAGGCTGGGCGCGACGGTATTGGCCAGCGCGGCCGCGCCGGCGGCGCGCAAAGCGTCGCGCGTTTCGGGTGCAATCGATGCGGGGATCCGCTTGAACGGCGCGCCCAGCGGGCCATCCTGCAGGCCTTCGCGCAGCACGCGCAACGCGTCCGGTACCGGCGCCAGCGCCGCCTTCGGCGTGGTCCAGCCGGCCTGCCTGCCTGCGCGCAGCTGCTCGATCAGCCCATCGACGTGGGCCGGCAGCGTTTGCAGGCGCGCCAGGTAGGTCTGGTAATCGGCCTCGCTCATGAACGGCATCTGCGCCACGAGACGCGGCAGTTGCACGTGCAGGCCGTCGTACGCGGTGATCGGTTGCGGATCGAACGGCATCAAGGCAGCGCCGGCCAGCACGCGCTGCTTGTCGGCGCTGAACAGGTCGAGGGACAACTGGTCCTGGCCCGACAGTGCAGTGCGGTCGATCGCGCGCGCCGCGGCCAGCATGGCGCGCTCGTGCTCGATCGCCTGCGCGCGCGCAGCCAGCGAGGTGTCGGTGAGATATGCGTTGTAGCGGTGCTCGCCCAAGGCCGTGGCGCGTTCGGGCGCGCGGCGCAGTTGCCATTGCCAGTCGCGCTCGAACAGCTGGGCGGCCTGCGTTGCCGGTGTCTCGGTTGTGCTGGCCGGCGGCATCACCACGGGAACAGGGATGGGAGGAACAGCGGGCGCGGCCGCAGCAGCGCAGACAGGCGGCACGAGCAAAGCAAGTGAGGCAAACAGGATGCGCATGCGGGCTCCGTTGACGGGACTGGTCATTTTAACAAGTCCATCTGCGGGCGGGCGCGCCTTACGCGCCGCGCCGGCCACCGCTGACGCGTTCGATGCCGGCCAGGTCGCGCCAGCTCTGCACGTCGCCGTACCCGCGCGCGGTCAGCAGCGCGCGCACCGCGTCGGCCTGGTCGTAGCCATGTTCGAGCAGGAGCCAGCCGCCGGCCGTCAGGTGCGCGCCGGCACCGTCGACAATCTGGCGCAGGTCGGACAGGCCGTCGGCGTGGTCGGTCAGCGCGTCCACCGGTTCGAAGCGCAGATCGCCTTCGCTCAGGTGCGCGTCGCCGGCCACGATGTACGGGGGATTCGAGGCGATCAGGTCGAAACGCGCATCACCCAATCCGGCGAACCAGTCACTGCGCACGAAGTGCACGCGCGCGCCGTTGGCAGCGGCGTTCATGCGCGCGATGGCAAGGGCCTCGTCGCTGACGTCGAGGGCGGTAACGGCCAGGTCGGGCCGGGTGTGGGCGGCGGCCACTGCAATGGCACCACTGCCGGTGCCCATGTCGAGCAGGCGCTGCTGCGGCGCCAGGCGCTCGAGGGCGAGTTCGACCAGCAGTTCGGTATCGGGCCGCGGAATCAGAACGGCCGGCGTGACCTTGAACGGCAGCCCGAAGAATTCGCGTTCACCGACGATGTAGGCGATCGGTTCGCCGGCCAGGCGGCGTTCGACGAGGCCATTGAGCAGCGTGGCTTCGGCGCTGCTCAGGACGCGTTCGGACTGCGTGATCAGCGCCACGCGCGGCAGGCTCAGTGCATGGCACAGCAGGATGCGATTTTCCAGCGCATCGAGTGGCAGCGCCAGGCGCGCCTGGGCCAGGGTGACGCCAGCCTCGATCATGCGTTGGTGCGGCGCAGCTGGCGCATCAGCACCCAGCCCAGCAGCACGGTGAGGATCACGAACCAGACGGCCGACCATTGCGGGATCGCCAGGCCCAGCACCTTGTCGGTCGCGCCTTCGCACAGGCCATCGGCGCGGAACAGCCACGGCAGGTATTCGGCTGTCGGGATCTTGTTGAGCATGGTTTCCATCGGATCGATGCCGCACGAGAAACCGGGGTTGGCGATCACGTACAGGTGCTTGCCGACCGTGATCAGGCCACCGACGGCAGCCACCAGTCCAACCACGACGCTGCCGCTGATCTTGCCGCTGAACGCGCCGACAAGAGCCGCCAGGCCGATGCCCAGGAAGAAATACCGCTGGATCACGCACAGCGGGCATGGCCGCATTTCCAGGCTGTGCTGCAGATACAGCGCAAAGCCCACCAGCGCAAAGCTGATGAAGGAGATGATGAACAGGGCCTGGCGGTTGGTAGGTTGCATGATGGGTGGTTTTCTCGGCGTGGGAGCACGGTTGCTGCCATTAATCCGTCAGCGGATGAACGTCGTTCCCGTGCAGGCGGGAACCCTAGTATGCGTGCCTGGCCACTGCGTATGTTCCCAGTGGCGGCTTAACCGACTTGGGTTCCCGCCTTCGCGGGAACGACGTGCCGGGGCTGACCATGGAATGGCGTGGGCACGGTAGCGGCCATTTTCTCATAAACCTGATGGACCGCCGCCAGCCATTTTCAATCTGGCAACTTAAAGCGGCCTTAGTCGCCCAGCGCCGCCAGTTGCTCGGCCTGATGCTCCGACGCCAGCGCATTGGTCAGGTCGCTCAGGTCGCCATCCATGATGAAATCGAGCTTGTACAGCGTCAGGTTGATGCGGTGGTCGGTCAGCCGCCCTTGCGGGAAGTTGTAGGTGCGAATGCGTTCGCTGCGGTCGCCCGAACCGATCAGGCTCTTGCGCGTGGCCGCTTCCTTCGATTGCTGCTCGCGCAGCTGGGCGTCCTTCAGGCGCGCGGCCAGCACCTTCATCGCCTGCGCCTTGTTCTTGTGCTGGCTACGGTCGTCCTGGCATTCCACCACCAGGCCGGTCGGCAGGTGGGTGATGCGCACGGCCGAATCGGTCTTGTTGATGTGCTGCCCGCCGGCGCCCGACGCGCGATAGGTATCGATGCGCAGGTCGGCCGGGTTGATGTCGATGTCTTCGACTTCGTCGGCCTCGGGCATCACCGCCACCGTGCAGGCCGACGTGTGGATGCGGCCCTGCGTTTCGGTGGCCGGCACGCGCTGCACGCGGTGGCCACCCGACTCGAATTTCAGCTTCGAATAGGCGCCGTTGCCGACGATGCGCACGATCACCTCGCGGTAGCCGCCCAGGTCCGAGGTCGATTCGGACACCATCTCCACCTGCCAGCGATTGCGCTCGGCAAAACGCGTGTACATGCGCAGCAGGTCGCCCGCGAACAGCGCCGATTCGTCGCCGCCGGTGCCGGCGCGGATCTCAAGAAAAATATTGCGCTCGTCGTTGGCGTCCTTCGGCAGCAGCATCTTTTGCAGCTCCTGTTCGAGTTCGGCCATGCGCACCTTGGCCGCTTCGATTTCTTCCTGTGCGAAGTCCTTCATTTCCGGGTCCTGCAGCAGTTCCTGCGCTTCGGCGGTATTGGCCAGCGCGCTTTCGTACTGGCGGTACACGGCCACCAGCGGCGAGAGCTCGGCGTGCTCGCGCGTCATCTTGCGGTAGCTGTCCATATTGGCGGTGACGCCTTCGGTCATCAGCAGTTCATCAAGCTCGACCAGGCGGTTGGCAAGTTGGTCCAGCTTGGAGAGCATGGAAGGTTTCATGGGCGGTATCAGGGATATGAGGAATCGGGCAGGCCGCGGATTGCAGCCGGGTTACAGCAGAGAGGCGCCAGGCACGGCGCGGGCGGGCAGGCCGCCGCAGAACAGGTGCGCTAACGGCGACCGCGAAACAGCTGCGGCAGCAGGCTGGCCAGGCGCGCGCGTTCGTCGCCCTGGGCATGGTGCAAAGCCTGTTGCGGGCCGTGCAGGAACTTGGCGGTCAGGCCGCGGGACAAGGCTTCGAGCACGGCGTCGGCATCGTCGCCGCGTGCCAGCATGCGCCGCGCACGTTCGAGTTCGGCCAGGCGCAGCACCTCGCTCGACTCGTGCAGGTCGCGGATCACCGGCACCACGGCGCGGTCGCCCACCCAGTGCATGAACGATTCGACGCGCGTCTCGATGATGGCTTCGGCCTGGCGCACGGCGGCCTGGCGGCTTTCCATGCCAGTTTGTACGACCTGCGCCAGGTCGTCGACCGTGTACAGGAACACGTCGTCCAGGCGCGCGACTTCGGGTTCGATATCGCGCGGCACGGCCAGATCGACCATGAACATCGGGCGATGACGGCGTGCCTTGACGGCCCGCTCGACCATGCCCAGGCCGATCAGCGGCAGCGTCGAGGCGGTGCACGAGATCACGATGTCGAACCCGTGCAGGCAGTCGGGCAGCTCGGCCAGGCCGACCGCGCGGCCGTTGTAGCGGCTGGCGAGCAGCGCGCCGCGCTCCATGCTGCGGTTGGCGATGGTGACCGATTTCGGGTTCTGCGCCGAGAAGTGCGCGGCGCACAGTTCGATCATTTCGCCGGCCCCGATGAACAGCACGTGCTGGTCGGCGATGCGGTCGAAGATCCGGTGCGCCAGGCGCACGGCGGCGGCGGCCATCGACACGCTGTGGGCGCCGATCTCAGTACTCGAACGCACTTCCTTGGCCACGGCGAAGGTGCGCTGGAACATCTGGTGCAGATAGGTGCCCAGGCCGCCCGCTTCGTCGGCGGTGCGCACGGCATCCTTCATCTGGCCCAGGATCTGCGGCTCGCCCAGCACCATCGAATCAAGCCCCGAGGCGACGCGAAACGCGTGGCGCACGGCGTCGTCCTGCGGCAGCAGATAGAGGTGGGGACGCAGCTCGGCGTAGTTCAGCGCGTGGTAATGGGCCAGGAATTGCGCCGACGCGTCGAGCGGGTCGGGCAGGCTGGTGGCCGCATACAGTTCGCTGCGGTTGCAGGTCGACAGGATCGCCGCTTCTTCGTTGCCCGTGGAACCATTGCGCGCGAACCAGCCGCGCGCCGACTGCACCGCCGTGCCGATCTGGTCGGGGGCGAGCGCCAGCTGCTCGCGCAGCGAGACCGGTGCGGTCGTGTGGTTCAGGCCAACGGCGAGGAGTTGCATTCTGGGGCGGGTAGAGGGTGAATGACTGCGGTCATTATACCCTCATGCCGGAAGGGCTTCAGGCGCGGGGTCAGGCGCCCAGTTTTTCCAGGCGGTAACCGTAACTGTAGACGGGCACCAGGCGGAACCCGTTTTCGGGGCGCAGATGCAGTTTATTGCGCACCCGCGACACGTGCGTGTCCATCGTGCGCGACGGCACGTCGTTGTCGCGCACCCAGACCGATTCGTGGATGTAGGCGCGCGACAGGGGACGACCGATATTCCGGAAGAACAGCAGCGCCAGCGAAAATTCCTTCTGCGTGACGTCGATGACGGCGCCATCCCTGAGCAGGCGGCCCGGGCGGGTCTCGAAGGTGTACGGGCCGAACTGCAGCTGCTCGGCACTGTTTTGCGATGGGTAGGCGCGGCGCAGCAGGGCCGATACGCGCGAGACCAGTTCGCCGCGGCGCAGTGGCTTGATCAGGTAGTCGTCGGCGCCGGCATTGACGCCGGCGATGATGTCGTCTTCCGCGTTATTGCCCACCAAGAACATCGTCGGTGCATGCGAGGCCAGCTTTTCCTTGGCACGGCGCAGCACTTCGGCGCCATCCATGTCGGGCACGTTCCAATCCATGACCAGCATGTCGGCGCTGTCCTTGCGCAGTTGCGCGAGCAGGTCGCGGGCGCTGTCGAACGATTGACAGTTATGACCGGAAGCACTGAGCACTTGGCAAATCAGGTCGGCCTGCGGGCGGTCTTGCTCCAGAACAGCGATCTTCATGATAGGACGAATGTGAAAGTTTGCACTGTAGGAAGACTCCTACAAAGTTAAAAACGAATATATCAGACTTTTACAAAATAGTGCTAAGAGTAAATATCGTTTTTTCGCGTATTGTTGCAACTGTTGTGTTAAAGGGACCACGGTTCCATGTTCGCCATAGGCGTACACTGGATTTCAGATGAAATTCAACTAACGAAAAGGATGCGACTATGTTGTTTCGACGCAAAGATGTGACTGTTCCTGAAGACCGCGTGCCCGTCAGTGGCCCGGAAGTCGAGGCCACGCGCCTGCGTTGTCTCGCTCTGGTCAAGAAACGCGCCGCTATGTCGGCTGCAGTGGCAGCGGTACCGATCCCAGGTCTGGACCTTTTGGCCGATATTACCGGTTTTGCGGCCCTGGTCGATGAAGTCAACGCCGAATTCGGCCTGACCCAGAAGCAGATCGAGCGCCTGAATCCGCGCCTGCGCATCATCGCTTATAAAGCGGCGGCGTCGGTCGGCGGCATGCTGGTCGGCAAGCTGGTTACGCGTGGCGTGGTGCTGCGCCTGTTCCAGCGCGTGGCGGGCCGGGTGGCTGTCAAGTCGAGTGCGAAAATGGTGCCGATCGCCGGCCAGATCGCATCGGCCGCGATTGGCTACACGCTGTTCAAGCGGATGGGTACGCAGCACGTTGAAGCCTGCGTGGCCGTGGCGCGCGAGCTGGAAAACGCTGGCATCGACCACAATGTGGCCGAGGACGACGATGCGGTGGGCGCGACCAGCGGCACGGCTAAGGCGCCGCTGCTGGTGATGTAAGGCTGGCCGGACGCGTCAACAACCACCCAAAACAAAGCCCGCACGAAGCGGGCTTTGTCGATCACGGGGGCGCACGTTTAATTATCCGGCAGCACCACGTTCACATCCAGCACTTCCAGGTTGCCCTGGCGGTCGAGCGACACCTTGATGTCGTCCGGATTGACCTTGACGTACTTCGAGATCACCGCGATCAGCTCCTGGTGCAGGGCCGGCAGGAAGTCCGGACCGGCACGGTTGGTGCGTTCGCGCGCGATGATGATCTGCAGGCGTTCCTTGGCAGCTGTCGCGCTCTTCTTTTTTTCGGGGAAGAGAAAGGATAGCAGTGCCATCTCACTTGGCTCCGAAGATGCGCTGGAACAGTCCCGGCTTTTCATAGCTGGTAAAGCGCAGCGGGCGTTCTTCGCCCAGGAAGCGTGCGACCACGTCTTCATAGGCTTCGGCCACGTCGGTTCCTTTGAAGTGGATCGCCGGGTTGCCCTGGTTCGATGCGTGCAGCACGGATTCGGATTCCGGAATGATGCCGATCAGCGGAATGCGCAGGATTTCCTGCACATCCTGGTAGGACAGCATTTCGTCGGCGTCGACGCGCTTTGGCGAATAGCGGGTGATCAGGAGGTGTTCCTTGACCGGCTCCGAGCCGCTCTGGGCGCGGCGCGATTTGGCCTGCAGGATGCCCAGGATGCGGTCCGAGTCGCGCACCGACGAGACTTCCGGGTTCGTCACGACGATCGCTTCGTCGGCGAAGGTCAGCGCCATCAGCGCGCCGTGCTCGATACCGGCCGGCGAATCGCAGATGATGAATTCGAATTCCATCTTGACGAGGTCGTTGATCACGCGCTCGACGCCTTCTTCGGACAGGGCGTCCTTGTCGCGCGTCTGCGATGCCGGCAGGATGAACAGGTTGTCGCAGTGCTTGTCCTTGATCAGCGCCTGGTTCAGGGTCGCTTCGCCGTTGACGACGTTGATCAGGTCATACACCACACGGCGTTCGCAACCCATGATCAGGTCGAGATTGCGCAGGCCGACGTCGAAGTCGATGACCGCGGTCTTGTGGCCACGCAGGGCCAGCCCGGAGGCGAAGCTGGCGCTCGAGGTCGTCTTGCCAACACCGCCCTTGCCGGACGTCACAACAATAATTCGTGCCACAAATAAATCCTTTACAGTATCTGTTCAATTCGAAAGATCAGGCACGCGACGGCGCCGCGAGGGACTGGATATCGATCCGGTCGCCGACAAGCCGGATCTGCGTCGGCTGACGCGCCAGGTCGGTCGGGAAGCCTTCGTCGAACGTGCGGTAGACGCCGGCGATCGAGACCAGCTCGGGCTGCATCGACAGCGCGAAGATCCGCGCATCGGCATTGCCTGAGGCGCCGGCCAGCGCGCGGCCATTGAGTGGCGCATACACATGGATGCTGCCATCGGCGATCAGTTCGGCGCCATTGTTGACCACGGCAGTAACGATCAGGTCAGTGCCGCGCGCATAAATGCGCTGGCCGGCGCGCACCGGGGTGTCGATCACCATCGGCACCAGCGCGGGCGTGCCCGGCTGGCTCGCCGCCGGGGCCGGGACCGGTTCAGGAACGGGCGCGGCTGGTGCGGGTGCCGCCTCAGGTGCCGGCGCGGCGGCCGCATGCACGACGAGCGGGGGCGGCGTGGCGTGGCCGCCGGCGTGCACGCCGCCCGAGCCATCGTCCAGCGCCAGGCCCTGGGCCCGGATCGCATCGATCATCAACGGGCTGGCGCCGCGTACGGCCACGGCGTTGAGACGATATTTCTTGAGCAGTGCCACGATGGCGGCCCAGTCGATTGTCCAGGCGCTCGAGGTGAAGGCGCTCACGTCGATCACCGCAAACTCGTCCTCGAAAAAGTCCGACACGCCGCCCGTCATCGAGGCCAGGGCGGAATCGATGGCCTCGAGGTCTGCCGAGTGCAGGATCGTCGAAATGGCGACGACCGTGGAAATCTTGATCTCGATGGGAAGCGTGGTCTTGGGCATAAAACAGAGTGGTTGGCATTGCGCTTGTGCATTCTACTGTGAAAATTGTAGAAAAGGACAGAAGCGCACGCATCATTCCTAGTGGCAATTGAACGTGCCCTGTATTGGGAATTAAAGTTCTGTTCTACATCAAACCCCGGTGCTTGCGACCTTGTTTTCGATGAATAAACTGCTAAGATTGCCAGTGCTTAAAGATCAGCATGGGTTCCTCAACCCCCGATCCCGCTGCTGGTTTTTTTGGCAGTCCGGTTGGTCGGGGCTTCACCATTCCCATGCGCATGGGCACCGCATCCGATAACGCTGTGCCCCGTCCCAGGGAAGTCCTGAATAATGCCGGCCCAGGCCGGTTGAACGGAGAATGAAATGGAAGACGTCGTCATCGTGGCCGCTGGCCGCACCGCTGTTGGTAAATTCGGCGGCACGCTCGCCAAGATCCCTGCCGCCGAACTCGGCGCACAAGTCATCAAGCACCTGCTGGACAAGACCGGCATCGATCCGGCCGCTGTCAGCGAAGTCATCATGGGGCAGGTGCTCACCGCCGGCGTCGGCCAGAATCCGGCGCGCCAGGCCCTGATCAAGGCCGGCCTGCCCGAAATGGTGCCCGGCTACACCATCAACAAGGTCTGCGGCAGCGGCCTCAAGGCCACCCACCTGGCCACCCAGGCGATCCGCTGCGGCGACGCCGACATCGTCATCGCCGGCGGGCAAGAAAACATGAGCGCCTCGCCGCACGTGCTGTCCGGTTCGCGCGACGGCTTCCGCATGGGCGACGCCAAGCTGGTCGACACCATGATCAATGACGGCCTGTGGGATGCCTTCAACGGCTACCACATGGGCGTGACGGCGGAAAACGTCGCCCGCAAGTACGAGATTTCTCGCGCCGAGCAGGATGAATTCGCGCTGCAGTCGCAGCTCAAGGCCGAGGCAGCACAAAAAGAAGGCCGCTTCAAGGACGAGATCATCCCGATCGAGATCGTCTCCAAAAAAGGCACCACGGTCTTCGACACCGACGAATATCCGAAGCAGGGCAGCACCATCGAAGCACTGGCCAGCCTGCGGCCCGCCTTCAATAAAGAAGGCAGCGTCACCGCCGGTAATGCGTCGGGCCTGAACGACGGCGCCGCTGCCGTGATCATGATGAGCGCGTCGAAAGCCCGCGAACTGGGCTTGACCCCGCTGGCACGCATCAAGGCCTACTCGTCGTCCGGGCTGGACCCGGCGGTCATGGGCATGGGCCCGGTGTCGGCCTCGAAGCTGTGCCTGAAAAAAGCCGGCTGGACCCACGAAGACCTCGACCTCATGGAAATCAACGAAGCCTTTGCTGCCCAGGCCGTTGCCGTGAACAAGGAAATGGGCTGGGACACGTCCAAGATCAACGTCAATGGCGGCGCCATTGCGCTGGGCCACCCGATCGGCGCCTCCGGTGCCCGCGTGCTGGTCACGTTGCTGCACGAAATGATCCGTCGTGACGCCAAGAAGGGCCTCGCCAGTCTGTGCATCGGCGGCGGCATGGGCGTGGCGCTGGCGATCGAGCGCGACTGACGCTTCAGTTTCCAACGCGGTGACGTGCGGGGCGGCCAGGACGGGCGCCGGTACCGTCACCGGTTTCGACGTAGCAACCAACAATAAAACTGGAGAAGACAATGGCTAGAGTAGCGTTAGTAACCGGCGGCATGGGCGGCCTGGGCGAAGCGGTGTGCATCAAGCTGGCGGCCCTGGGATACCAGGTCGTCACCACTTTTTCGCCAGGCAATACGAAGGTCGAGGGCTGGCTCGGCGCCATGCGCGAGCAGGGTTTCGATTTCAAGGCCTATGCCTGCGACGTTTCCGACTACGATGCAGCGCAGGAATGCGTGCGCCAGGTGATTGCCGACGTCGGCCCGGTCGATGTGCTGGTCAATAACGCCGGCATCACGCGCGACATGACGTTCAAGAAAATGGACAAGGTCAACTGGGACGCGGTCATCAAGACCAATCTCGACTCCGTTTTCAACATGACCAAGCCGGTCTGCGATGGCATGGTCGAGCGGGGCTGGGGCCGGATCATCAACATCTCGTCGGTCAACGGCCAGAAGGGCGCGTTCGGCCAGACCAACTACTCGGCGGCCAAGGCCGGCATGCACGGCTTCACCAAGGCACTGGCGCTTGAAGTCGCGCGCAAGGGCGTCACCGTCAACACCATTTCGCCAGGCTATATCGGCACCAAGATGGTGATGGACATCCCGAGCGAAGTGCTGGAAACCAAAATCATCCCGCAAATCCCGATGGGCCGCCTGGGCAAGCCAGAAGAAGTCGCCGGCCTGGTGGCGTATCTGTCGTCGGATGAAGCGGCGTTCGTCACGGGCGCGAATATCGCGATCAATGGCGGCCAGCACATGTCTTGATCACGCTGGATAGCGTTATAAAGCCGTGGCGACACGGCTTTTTTCTTTTGGGGGCCACCTGAATCGATCATTGCCACGCGTGATTGCGCACTGCGACTGGAGCATTCATCCCGGCAAGCGCTGGATGGCGGTGGCGCTGCGCGATGCCGATCGCACTGGCTGGCAGATCGGCCTGCCCGAGCCGGTTGGCGCGACCGACACGTTCCTCGATCAGCTGGCGGCGCGTTCAAAGGCGCCCGGCCCGGTGCTGGTGGGCGTGGATTTTCCGATCGGTGTGCCGGTGGCGTACGGCGCGGCAACCGGATTGGCGAATTTTGCCGAGCTGCTGGCCAGCGTCGGCAGCGGCGCCTGGGAGCGCTGGTTCGACGTTTGCGATGACCGCGCCGACATCGGCATCCACCGCCCGTTCTATCCGGCCCGGCCCGGTGGCCGGTTGCGCGAGCACTTGCTGACGGGCCTGGGCCACGACAGCGCGGCCGACCTGCTGCGTGCCTGCGAGCACAAGACCGGTCAGCGACCCGCCGCGTGCAGCCTGTTCTGGACACTGGGCGGCAACCAGGTCGGCAAGGCGGCGCTGGCCGGCTGGCGCGAGGTGTTGCAGCCGCAGGGTGCGCGCATCGCGCTGTGGCCGTTCGACGGGCCGCTGCACGACTTGCTCAGTGGCGCGCGCACGATCATGGCCGAAACCTATCCGGGCGACACCTACCACCGGCTCGGCATCGGTCGCCGGCCCGTGTGGAGCAAGCGCAGCCAGGCCGGGCGCGCCTCCGTCGCCCCCCCGTTGCTCGACTGGCTGGCGCGGCGGGGGCATGCGCAGGCCCCGGGCCTTGAAGCCTTGATCCGCGACGGCTTCGGCGCGCACGCCAGCGGCGAAGACCAGTTCGATGCACTGATCGGCCTGTGCGGCATGCTCGACGTGGTCGACGGCCACCGCGCCGAAGGCCCGCCGCTTGACGCACAGGTGCAGCAATGGGAAGGCTGGGTGCTGGGCCAGGCGGCGTGACCACGCCGTCTGCTTCTGCATCGCATGCCCGTACGTTACAATCGATTTTCCGATTCACTGCCCGTCAGAGCCCCCATGTCAGTCACGCCGCCGTCGCTGTTCCCGCCGATCCAGCCGCTTCGCACCGGGGCACTGGCGGTCGACGAACTGCACACGATCTACTGGGAAGAAGTCGGCAATCCCGATGGCATCCCGGTGCTGTTCCTGCACGGCGGCCCGGGCGCCGGGCTGTCGCCGCAGCACCGCCGCTTCTTCGATCCCGCCGCCTACCGCGTGATCCTGTTCGACCAGCGTGGCGCCGGCAAATCGACGCCACTGGGCGAGTGGCGCAACAACACCACGCAGCTGCTGATCGACGACATCGAACGCCTGCGCGCGCTGTTCGGCATCAAGCAGTGGCTCGTGTTCGGCGGTTCGTGGGGCTCGACGCTGGCGCTGGCCTACGGGCAGGCGCATCCGGAGCGCTGCCTGGGTTTCGTGCTGCGCGGGATCTTCCTGTGCACACGCGCCGAAGTCGACTGGTTCATCAACGACATGCGCTGGTTCTATCCCGAGCTGTACGACGAATTCGTCGCACCGATCCCGCTTGAAGAACGCGCTGACCTGCTGGGCGCCTACGCGCGCCGCCTGCTGTGCCACGACCCCGATGTGTTCTGGCCGGCCGCGCGTGCCTGGAGCCGCTTTGAAGGCCGCCGTGTCTTCCTGCTGCCGCAGCCTGAAGAAGCGGCCAGCGACACGCTCGACCTGGGCGTGGGCCGCCTTGAAGCGCACTACATGGTCAATGGCGCGTTCCTGGACGAAGACCAGCTGGTGCGCGACGTGGGCCGCATCGCGCATCTGCCGGCCGTGATCGTGCAGGGCCGCTACGACGTGATCTGCCCGCCGCTGTCGGCCTGGCGCCTGCACCAGGCCTGGCCCGGTTCGACCTTGCAGATGATTCCCGACGCCGGCCACGGCGCGCTTGAAACGGGCATCGCGCGCGCCCTGGTCACGGCCACCGAACAGTTCAAGCGCCACCGGCGCTTCGAATGAGCGGCGGCTGTTAAACTACGCCCGACACACACCACAACAAGACCAACGCGTTCTCATGAATATCCAGATCAGCGATATCGGCCATGTCATCCAGCTGGCCATCGCACCCGTATTTCTGCTCACCGGCGTGGCCACCAAACTGACCGTGCTGACCAACCGGCTGGCGCGCATCATCGACCGCACGCGCGTGCTCGAAGACCGGCTCAAGGTCAGCCCGAACACCGAGTTTTCCAGCGAGCTCGAACTGCTGTACCAGCGTTCGCACCTGATCAACTTCGCGATTGCCTCCAGCACCGCTTGCGGCCTGCTGGTGTGCGTCGTCATCGCGATGCTGTTCGCGGGCGACACCACCGGCATCCCGCTCGACCAGTACATCGCCGCGAGCTTCGTGCTGGCGATGCTGGCCCTGATCAGCAGCTTCGTGTATTTCTTGCGCGAGATTTTCATCTCGTCGCGTTTCATGCGCATGCAGCACCAGCAAATCATGATGCAGCAACCGCCGCCACCACTGCCGTAAGGCGGATGCGGCCAGAAAGAATCTTATGCACGACTACCAACGCCCACCGACCCTGCACCGCTACGCACTGCGCACCGAACTTGAAAATTCGCTGCGCCTCGGCCAGTTTCGCCTCGAGCCCAGCGGCGGCTTCCTGAACCTGTCGTTTTCCACCGCCTGGGACAAGGCGCTGTTCGACATCATCACGCCGAGTGACACGTGCCTGGTGATCCACAATAGCGAAGAATTCGGCGAGCGCCTGCACCGCGCCGTGCAGCGCATGCTGCCCAACTGGGCCGGCATCGATGGCGCCATCGAATACGGCAGCCGTTCGCCGCTGGGCGCCGCGTTTACCAAGAGCGCGGGCCAGGCGCGCGAAAAGGAATGGCAATTCGCATGGCGCTCGATGTCGCCGGGCGCGAGCCTGAACCCGATCGTCGTCAAGATCGGCAGCATCGAGAGCTTCGCCGAGCTGCGCGACCGCGACAGCCACCTCGCGTAAGCCACGCCAGCCGTGTTTAGACGCACGGCTCGACAAAATCGCGGTGTAATGCCGCGATGACTATCTCTTCTGCCTACGCGCACCTGCTCGCGCCCCTCGACCTGGGTTTCACCACGCTGAAAAACCGCGTGATCATGGGCTCGATGCACACCGGGCTCGAAGACCGCTTCTACAACTACGGCAAGCTCGCCGCGTTCTACCGCGAACGCGCGCGCGGCGGCGTCGGCCTGATCGTTACGGGCGGCATTTCGCCGAACCGCCAGGGCTGGCTGCTGCCGTTCGGCGGCACGCTCAATTTTCTTGGCGACGTGCCGAACCACCGGCGCGTCACGCGCGCCGTGCACGAAGAAGGCGGCAAGATCGTGCTGCAGATCCTGCACGCGGGGCGCTACGGCTACCAGCCGTTCGTCGTGTCGGCGTCGAACCTGAAGTCTCCGATCTCGCGCTTCAAGCCCAAGGCGCTTTCCGAGTCCGGCATCGAATCGACGATTGCCGCCTACGTGCGCTGCGCCAGGCTCGCACAGAAGGCCGGCTACGACGGCGTGGAAATCATGGGCAGCGAAGGCTATCTGCTCAACCAGTTCCTGTGCGCGCGTGCCAACCGCCGCACGGACGGGTGGGGCGGGCCGATCGAACACCGCATGCGGCTGGCGATCGAGATCGTGCGCCGTATCCGCGCGGCGGTCGGGCCGGACTTCATTCTGATGTACCGCCACTCGGTGCTCGACCTGGTCGAAGGCGGCAACACGTGGGACGAGGTGGTGCTGGTGGCGAAAGCCCTGGAGGCTGCCGGCGTGACAATTTTGAATACCGGCTACGGCTGGCACGAGGCGCGCATCCCGACCATCGTCACGTCGGTGCCGCGCGCCGCGTTCGCGCAGGTGGCAGGTCGCTTGCGCGCTGCGGTGGGCATTCCGGTGGTGGCCTCGAACCGCATCAATATGCCGCACGAGGCCGAAGCCTTGCTGGCGCGCGGCGACGCCGACCTGGTGTCGATGGCGCGGCCGTTCCTGGCCGATCCCGAATTCGTGAACAAGGCCGCCAGCGGCCGCGCCGACCAGATCAACACCTGCATCGCCTGTAACCAGGCCTGTCTTGACCACACCTTTTCGAACAAGCGCGCTACGTGCCTGGTCAATCCGCGCGCCTGCTACGAGACCGAACTGGTGATCCGTCCGGCCGCGCAGCCGCGCCGCATCGCCGTGGTGGGCGCCGGCCCCGCCGGCTTGTCAGCGGCGACGGTGGCGGCCGAACGGGGGCACCGCGTGACGCTGTTCGATGGACTGGACCGCATCGGCGGCCAGTTCAATGTCGCGATGCGCGTGCCGGGCAAGGAAGAATTCGCCGAGACGATCCGTTATTTCGGGCGCCGCCTGGCGTTACTGGGCGTCGACGTGCGCCTGAATACGGTCGTCACGCGCGAGGCCCTGCTGGCCGAAGGCTTCGACGAGGTCGTCGTCGCCACCGGCATCCGCACGCGCAAGCCGGCCATTCCCGGCATCGACCATCCGATGGTGCTCAGTTATCTGGACGTGCTGCGCGATGGCCGTCCGGTCGGCGCACGCGTGGCGATCATCGGCGCCGGCGGCATCGGGTTCGACATGGGGGAATTCCTCGTGCACGATCCGCAGGTGTCGCTGCCAATGACGCCTGCGCACTGGATGGGCGAGTGGGGCGTCGATCCGCTGGTGACCACGGCGGGCGGTTTGACGGCGCCCGTGGCGCCGCATCCGCCGCGCCAGGTCTGGCTGTTGCAGCGCAAGAGCACGCGCCCGGGCGCGGGGCTGGGCAAGACGTCGGGCTGGGTGCACCGCGCAACGCTGGTGCGCAACGGCGTGACGATGCTAGCGGGTGTGCAGTACGACCGCATCGATGACGCGGGACTGCACATCACTGTTGGTGGACAGGCGCGCGTGCTGGCGGTGGACAATGTGATCGTCTGTGCGGGGCAGGAGAGCCTGGCCGAGCTGATGCCGGTTGAGGCAACCGGCAGCGGCGGGCCGGGTTTCCACAAGATCGGCGGCGCTGCGCTGGCGGCGGAGCTCGATGCCAAGCGCGCGATTCGCGAAGGGTTCGTGCTGGCGGCGCGGCTTTGATGGTTCGTGGTGGTGGGCGGCTGACTTGGGTTCCCGCCTGCGCGGGAACGACGTTGTTTCAGGCTGGCGCAGAGACAAATGTATCGATTTAGCCGCCACTAGTCGCACGTCGTTCCCGCGAAGGCGGGAACCCAAGTGCTTGCCAGGCACACCACCACGGCTGATTACAGCTTGCGCACCACCACGCAGCCGATCGAATAGCCGGCGCCGAACGAGCAGATCACGCCGTTGGTGCCCGCCGCCAGATCGTCCTGGTACTTGTGGAACGCGATGATCGAGCCGGCCGACGACGTGTTGGCGTAGCTGTCCAGGATCACCGGCGCTTCATCGGCTGTCGCGTCGCGGCCCAGCAGCATGCGCACGATCAGCAGGTTCATGTTCAGGTTCGCCTGGTGCAGCCAGTAGCGCGCCACATCGTCGGTCGTCAAGCCGGCGGCAGTCAAGGTGTCCTTGATCGTCTCGGCTGCCATCGGGCAAACTTCCTTGAACACCTTGCGGCCCTGCTGGCGGAACAGTTTATCGGGCTGGCCGACGCCGGCTTCGTCGAAGCGGTTCATGAAGCCGAAGTTGTTGCGGATATTGTTCGAGAAGCTGGTCTTGAGGCGGCTGTCGAGGATTTCCCACTGGTGCGCGCTGGTCGCCGTGGCTTGCGCCTCGATGATGATCGCGGTGCAGGCGTCGCCAAAGATGAAGTGGCTGTCGCGGTCGCGGAAATTCAGGTGGCCGCTGGTGATTTCGGGGTTCAGCACCAGCACCGCGCGGGCGCGGCCGCCCCGCACCGCGTCCACGGCGGTGGCGATGCCGAACGTGGCCGACGAACAGGCCACGTTCATGTCGAAGCCGAAGCCGTCGATACCAAGTGCTTCCTGCACTTCAACGGCCATCGCCGGGTAGGCGCGCTGCATATTGCTGCAGGCGACCAGCACCATGTCGATCTCGTGCGCCTGTTTGCCGGCGCGGGCCAGCGCGTCGCGCGCGGCGGCCACGCACATCTCGGCCTGCAGCGAGATCTGGTCGTCCGGGCGGTCGGCGATGCGCGCCGTCATGTGGGCCGGGTCGAGGATGCCGCTTTTTTCCATCACGTAGCGCGATTTGATGCCGGACGCTTTTTCGATGAAGCCGCTGCTGGACGGCTCGAGCGCCGTCACCTCGCCTGCGGCGATGGCAGTCGCGTGTTCGGCGTTGTGCAGTTCGACGTAGGCGTTGAAGGCGGTCACCAGCTCGTCGTTCGAGATGGAATGCGGCGGCGTAAACAGGCCGGTGCCGCTGATGACGACAGGTATCATGTTCAGGAAACTTTCAAGGAAAATAAGGCCGCTTGGCCGCAAGATGCGCCGATTCTACACGCTCGGCGCGAGCCTGGGAATCGGGCAGAAAGCCGGCTGCGCTGCGCTGGCGTCAGCGCCCCTGGCGCGCCAGCGTCGTACCGCTGGCGCGGCCCGACAGCGCCACCGCCTCACCCTTCAGGTGGCGCAGCGCCTGGGCCAGCTGGAAGTCGTCGGCGCTGCCGTAATCGAGCGGCTTGCGCTGGCGCGCTGCGTTCAACAGCCGCATCTGCTCTTCGATGTCGTCCTCGCGCGTGGCGACTTCGGCCCCGGCGCCGTTGGTCAGGTGGTGCTGCAGGTCGGCTTCGCGCATGCGCAGGGCGTTCAGGCCATCGCCATCGGGATACTCATCGACCGGGACATCGGGCACGATGCCGCGCGCCTGGATCGAGCGCCCGGCCGGCGTGTAGTAGCGCGCCGTGGTCAGCTTGACGGCGGCGTTGCCGCCGATCGGGCGGATGGTCTGCACCGAGCCCTTGCCGAAGGTCTGGCTGCCGAGGATGGTGGCGCGCTTGTAGTCTTGCAGTGCGCCGGCGACGATTTCGGAGGCCGAGGCCGAACCGGTATTGACCAGCACCACCATCGGCAGCTTCTTGAATGCTGGCGGCAGGCTCGCCAGCGGGTCGGCGCCGCTGCGCAGCATGTAAAACTCGGGCCGGGCATAGAAGCGCTGGCGCGAGTCGGCGAGCTGGCCGTTGGTCGAGACGATTTCGGCGTTGTTCGGCAAGAACGCGGCGGCCACGCCGATCGCACCCTGCAGCAGGCCGCCGGGATCGTTGCGCAGGTCGAGCACCAGGCCTTTGAGGTCGGGGTCTGCGCGGTACAGCGCCTGCAGCTTGGCGGCCATGTCGTCCACGGTCGGCTCCTGGAACTGCGCCACGCGCAGCCACGCGTAACCCGGTGCGACCATTTTGGCCTTGACGCTTTTCTGGACGATCTCGCGCCGCTCGACGGTGATGGTGAGCGGTGCCGGCACCGACTTGCGCACGACCGTCAGCGTCACGCGCGTGCCCGGTTCGCCGCGCATGCGCTTGATGGCGTCGTCGATCGGCGTGCCCTGGACCGGGTGGCCGTCGATGCGCGTGATCAGGTCACCTTCCTTGATGCCGGCGTGGTAGGCCGGTGAATCTTCCATCGGGCTGATGATCTCGATGTAGCCGTCTTCGCTGACGCTGATCTCGATGCCCAGGCCGACGAAGCGGCCTTCGGTGCCTTCGCGCAGTTCACGAAACGCGCGTGCATCGAGGTAGGCCGAGTGCGGATCGAGCGATGCCACCATGCCCGTGATGGCCTGCGACAGCAGGGCCTTGTCCTGGACCGGTTCGACGTAGCTGGTCTTGATGATGCCGACGACGTCGGCCAGTTCGCGCAACTCGGCCACCGGCATGCTCGATTCGAGCGACGGTTTGAAGGCGAGGGCGGAAAACTGCATCGTCAGGCCGACGCCGGCAACGGCGCCCAGGCCGATCAGGCAGGCATTCTTGAAGGTGGCACCCATGTGATCCATTGTGGCAGCGCGCGCCGATCGTGGAATCCGAGGCGCTGCGATAGGCCTGAGATTGCGCAAGCGGAGTATAAACCGGTTCGCGCGCCGGTGTTGGCAGCCTCTGCGGCATCCAGCGATCCGGAAATCCAGGCGCCAATACGCAACATCGACCCAATTGGCGCCAGATAGCGATTTGTTACACGCCGTTAGCGAGGGTAAGCAAATGTAAGAGTGGCGCCCGCTACAACAGTGCGCACCTATAGTCGTGGCTAGTTTTTCTCTCTCTCCACTCTTGAAGTGGTCTTGTCCCGCGGCTTTCCGGCTGCGGGATTTTTTTTGCCCGGGCTCAGTCAACATTATCTGTTGATGACGCCGATTGCGATGCAGAACAATTGTGCCGAGGAACTGACCCGTCCGCCATCCAGGGCCCAGCGCCACCCCAGGTTGTTGGGCAGATAGCGTGACGCCACGCCGCGAAAACCCATCAGCCAGGCCTTGAAGCGCTGGTGGTAGGCGTTCACGTTCTGCACGTGAATGGCCTGGCCGCCCAGGCGCCTGACGCGTACGCCTGCGCGCAGGTTCACCGCCGCGTGTGCAATATGGTGCTTGCGTGCAAAGGCCTGGTAGGCAGCATGGCTGTCGGTAACCAACAGAGCCTGCGGATCAAGCCTGGGCAGCAAGCTGCGTTCGAGTTGCGCGGCCGTAAGTTGGCCCCGGCCAGTGACGGCATCAATGGTCTGTCCGTTGCGGTCGCGCGCCACCAGGATGCAATCCAGATAGCGGGATATGCCACGCAAGGGCACGCGCCCGCCCCGCCGACGCGCTGGACGATCGAGCGTGCGCGATCCTTTTTGCGATTCGAGCAGGAACGTCTCGTCGGCTTCAACGATGCCATTCAGGGATGCCGGTCGGTCGAGCTTGACCCAGGCCAGAAAGCGGTGGCGCCACCGGAAGGCGGTATTGCGGTGTACGCCAACCCGGTCTGCACCTTTGCGTACGGACAGTGAATCGAGCAGCACCTGTGAATATGCGAGCCATTTGGCCTTGTGCCGGAGGCGCGCCAGCGGCGTGCCGCTCAGGTCGTTGAAGGTGCGCCCACAG
The DNA here is from genome assembly GCF_059686035.1 of Telluria sp. ZT3P26. Lineage (NCBI taxonomy): Bacteria > Pseudomonadati > Pseudomonadota > Betaproteobacteria > Burkholderiales > Oxalobacteraceae > Telluria > Telluria sp. ZT3P26. The sequence goes on from NZ_JCASII010000002.1 coordinate 343,706, forward strand.
GCGCAGCAGCGAAAGCGCTGCAGATCGTTGGCGAATCCGTGCCGGTGGCAGTGTTCGCCAGCACAGCGGGGACAGCAGCGCCCTGACGCTCTGGCTTGCGCGATCAGCGCCACCACCTGGTCGAGGCCGGCTGCGGGATGCAGGGCGTCGAGCACTTGCCGGCGCTGCGGCTGGTTCAGCGATGACAACCCGGCGAACCACTTCCTGAAACGGGGCGCTTTCATGATCGGCTCCTGAGGCTGGGGACAGGGGTTCGACCACCTCGCTGCTCATCAGTTCAACGCTCGCCTCTATTTAATGCTGACTGCGCCTTTATGCGTGTCATCCTGTTGTCACCTTCCAACACATGCATACGCGATATTCACCCTTCTGCGTGTATCGAAAAGTAAAAAAATCACCACGGCCAGCGCCGTTGCAAGTCCACCCGCTAGAATGTTCTTTTGCCGGCACGCAGCAGGCGCGACCGGTCAGACGTTGTTTATTCCTGCGAACACTTAGCAACCAAGGACTTACCCGTGAAGCGACTTCTCCTGAGTACCCTGACCCTGTCCCTGGCGGCAGCCTTTGCCGCACCGGCGATGGCCGCCGACGCCGCGCCTGCCGCCGCCGCCGCAGCGCCGGCCACCGCCACCGCACCGGCCGGCGTCATCTCCGGCATCGACACCCAGTACATCGACAACAGCGTGCGTCCGCAGGACGATTTCTTCACGCACCTGAACGGCAAGTGGCTGAAAGAGACCGAGATCCCGGGCGACCGCTCGAGCTGGGGCACCTTCATGAAGCTGCGCGAAGACACCACGCCGCAACTGCTGGCGATCATCGAGGCCGCGCAGAAGGACACCGGCGCCAAGGCTGGCACCGAAGCGAAGAAGATCGGCGACCTGTACGCCAGCTTCATGGACGACGCGCGCCGCGAAGCTCTCGGCTACAAGCCGCTGACGGGTGAACTGTCGCGCATCCGCGCACTCAAGGACAAGAAGGGCATCCCGGCGCTGGCCGCTCACCTGGGCAAGATCGGCGTGGCCAGCCCGTACGGCATCTACGTCGGCCAGGACATGCGCGAGTCGACCCGCCACGCAACCTATATCAGCCAGAGCGGCCTGGGCATGCCCGACCGCGACTACTACCTGAAGGCGGACGACGCCAAGCTGGCCGAGATCCGCGCCAAGTACCAGGTGCACGTCGAGAAGATGCTGGCGCTGGCCGGCGAAAAGAACGCCGCTGCGCAAGCCAAGGCAATCGTCGACTTTGAGACCGATCTGGCCAGGGTCCAGTGGACCAAGGTCGAGAACCGCGACCCGGTCAAGCGCTACAACAAGATGACGGTCGCCGAGCTCTCCAAGCTGGCGCCGGGCTACGACTGGAAAGGCGCACTGGCCGCCGCCGGCGTGGGCAACAAGATCGACACCATCATCGTCAACCAGCCAAGCTACTTCACGGGCTTCGATGCACTGCTGGCCAAGACCGACCTGGCCACGCTCAAGTCGTACTTTGAATGGCAGCTGCTGCGCGAGTACGCACCGTACCTGTCGAAGGCGTTCGTCGACGAGAACTTCGCTTTTTATGGCACCGCGCTGACCGGCGTGGCCGAGCAGCGTCCGAGCTGGAAGCGCGGCGTGTCGACCGTTGAAGGCACGCTGGGCGAGGCACTGGGCAAGCTGTATGTGGCCGAGCATTTCCCGGCCGAGCGCAAGGCGCGCATGGAACAACTGGTGAAGAACCTGATCATCGCCTACGGCCAGTCGATCGACAACCTGGAGTGGATGAGCCCTGCGACCAAGAAGGAAGCACGCGCCAAGCTGGCCAAGTTCACGCCGAAGATCGGCTATCCGGACAAGTGGCGCGATTACTCGCGCCTGACGATCAAGCGCGATGACCTGGTGGGCAACGCGATGCGTGCGTCGACCTTCGCCTACAACTACAACATCGACAAACTCGGCAAGCCGATCGACCATACCGAGTGGGGCATGACGCCGCAGACGGTCAACGCCTACTACCGCAGCACGATGAACGAGATCGTGTTCCCGGCCGCGATCCTGCAGCCGCCGTTCTTCGACATGCGTGCCGACGACGCGGTCAACTACGGCGCGATCGGCGCCGTGATCGGCCACGAAATCGGCCACGGTTTCGACGACAAGGGCAGCCAGTCCGATGGCGACGGCAACCTGCGCGACTGGTGGACGGCCGAAGACCGCGCCGCCTTCAAGGCCCGCACCGACAAGCTGGTCAAGCAGTTCAACGGCTACGCGCCGCTGCCGGGCTACAACGTGAACGGCGAACTGACGCTGGGCGAGAACATCGGCGACAACGCCGGCCTGTCGATCGGCTACAAGGCCTATAAACTGTCGCTGGCGGGCAAGCCGGCGCCGGTGATCGATGGCCTGACGGGCGACCAGCGCTTCTTCATGGGCTTTGGCCAGGTATGGCGCTCGAAGATGCGTGAAGCCCAGCAGATCAACCAGGTCAAGACCGACCCGCACTCGCCGGGCCAGTTCCGCGCCAACGGCACCGTGTCGAACATGCCCGAGTTCTACGAGGCGTTCAACGTGAAACCAGGCGACAAGATGTACCTGCCGCCTGAAGACCGGGTCATCATCTGGTAAGGTTCCATGACAAGGGGCCGGCGTCACGAGCGCCGGCCTTTTGCATTGCACTCACAAACTAACAAAGAGAGATAACATGCAACGAAAACTGATCAGCGCAGCAGCGCTGGTATTGACCACGTCGTTCATCGCGCCGATGGCGCTGGCCCAGGCCACCGCCGCCACCGCCACCGCACCGGCTGGCCTGTCGTCCGGCATTGCGACGCAATACATCGAACCGTCCGTGCGCGCGCAGGACGACTTCTTCGAACACCTCAACGGCAAGTGGCTCAAGACCGTCGAGATCCCGGCAGACAAATCGACCTGGGGCGCGTTTCACCAGCTGCGCGATGACACGCTGCCGCAACTGCGCGCGATCATCGAGCGCACCGCTGCCGACAAGAACGCCGCCGCCGGCAGCGAAGCGCGCAAGATCGGTGACTTCTACGCGAGCTACATGGACGAAGCGCGCCTCGAGCAACTGGGCGCCACGCCGCTCAAGGGCGAGATGAACAAGATCGCCGCAGTCAAGAGCAAGGCCGAACTGCCTGCACTGTTCGCCCACCTGAATCGCGCCGGCGTGACCGTGCCGTTCACGTTCTTCATCCACCAGGATGCCAAGGATTCGACCAAGTACGTCGCCGACCTGTACCAGTCGGGCCTGGGCATGCCCGACCGTGACTATTACCTGAAGCAGGACGACGCCAAGCTGGCGGACGTGCGCGCCAAGTACCAGGCGCACATCGAGAAGATGCTGGCGCTGGCCGGCAGCAAGACCGCCGCCAATGATGCGAAAGCCATTCTCGACCTGGAAACCCGGCTGGCCAAGGTGCAGTGGACCAAGGTCGAGAACCGCGATCCGATCAAGACCTACAACAAGGTCGAATTCAGCAAGCTGGCTGCAATGGCGCCGGGCTACGACTGGAACACATGGCTGAAAGCCTCGGGCCTGCAGGGCAAGGCGACGTACCTGATCGTCAGCCAGCCGACCTACCTGAAAGGGTTTACCGACGTCCTGAACAGCGTGCCGCTGGCGACCTGGAAAGCGTATCTGCAATTCCAGACCGTCAACAGCTATGCGAACTACCTGTCGAAGGCCTTCGTCGACCAGCGCTTCTCGTTCAACGGCACCACGCTGGCCGGCATTCCTGAACTGGAACCTCGCTGGAAGCGCGGCGTCTCGACGCTGGAAGGCAGCCTGGGCGATGCAGTGGGCAAACTGTACGTGAAAGACCACTTCCCGGCCGAGCGCAAGGCGCGCATGGAAGTGCTGGTCAAGAACCTGCTGGCAGCCTACAAGGACTCGATCGACACGCTCGACTGGATGAGCCCTGCGACCAAGAAGGAAGCGCAAACCAAGCTTGCCAAGTTCACGCCGAAGATCGGCTACCCGAACAAGTGGAAGGAATACACGGCGCTGACCGTCAAGCGTGATGATCTGGTCGGCAACGTGATGCGTTCGCGCGACGTCGAATACAACCGCGAACTGAACAAGCTGGGCAAACCGATCGACCGTGACGAGTGGGGCATGACGCCGCAGACCGTCAACGCCTACTACAACCCGGAACTGAACGAAATCGTGTTCCCGGCCGCAATCCTGCAGCCGCCGTTCTTCGATGCGAAGGCCGACGACGCAGTCAACTACGGCGGCATCGGCGCCGTGATCGGCCACGAGATCAGCCACGGCTTTGATGACCAGGGTTCGCAGTACGACGGCGACGGCAATATGCGCAACTGGTGGACCGAAGAAGACGGCAAGCGCTTCGGCGAAAAGACCAAGGCCCTGATCGCCCAGTACGCTGCATTCAGCCCGCTCGAAGGCTATAACGTGAATGGCGAACTGACCCTCGGCGAAAATATCGGCGACAACTCGGGCCTGGCGATCGCCTACAAAGCGTACAAGATCTCGCTCAAGGGCAAGCCAGCGCCCGTGATCGACGGTCTCACCGGCGACCAGCGCTTCTATATGGGCTGGGGCCAGGTGTGGCGCACGAAGATGCGCGAACCGGCGCAGATCGCCCAGATCAAGACCGACCCGCACTCGCCGGCGCAATACCGCGCCAACGGCACGCTGAAGAACCAGCCTGGTTTCTATGAAGCGTTCAAGGTCAAGGCCGGCGACAAGATGTACCTGGCACCGAAGGATCGCGTGATCATCTGGTAAGCCTGCAGCGCAAAACACTGCGCGCATAAAACAAGGGCCGCTTTCGCGGCCCTTGTTGTTTCCGTTACCTTGCTGCGATCAGCGCGCCTGGCTCGAATAGCTGCACGACTTGACCGTGCCTTCGATCGGATCGCCGAACACCGCATTGGTGCAGGCGGTGCGGGTCGTGAACGCCTTGGTGGCATAGGCGCCCGGCACGCCGTAGCGCACGTCACGTGTACCGGTGAACGAGCAGGTGCCGTTTTCGGCGGCGCATGCGGTCCAGGTCACGGGCGTGGTCGGCGCCGGGGTCGGCGCGCTCGACGCGGTACCGGCATAGCTGCAGGTCTTGACCGTGCCCTCGATCGGATCACCAAACACGGCGTTCGAACACTGGACATTGTTGGTAAACACTTTGACGACCCATGAATTGCCCGCGCCATAGCGCACCTCACGCGTGCCGCTGAAACCGCAGGTGGCGTTTTCGTTGGCGCAGGTGGTCCAGGCCGATGGCGTCGGCGTCGGGGTCGGCGTTGGTGTTGGTGTTGGCGTCGGCGTCGGCGTGCTGCCCGGGTTCAGTGCCGCGTAGGCACCGATATCGCGCACACTCGCCGCAACGCGGGTTTCGCCCGACGCCACGTGCTTGTACTGCGCCACTGGCGTCAGCGACACACCGGAGGCCGACACGCCTGGCGTCGAACCGGCATTGATCACCAGCACGTTGGCGATCGGGTGCAGATCGAACAGCACGCGGTTGACAAAGCCGGGCACGAGCGAGCGGAAGTTGGTGCGGTCGATGGCATTGGACTGGTTGGTCGCAGCGCCGGTGCCGCCAAAGATATTGTTTTGCAGCAGAACTGGCGTCGTCACGCTACCGCCGACCACCACGAAGGTGCCGCGCACGCTGTCGTCGTTCAGGAACGTATTGTTCACCACATACAGATCCTTGCCGGGATTGCTCGCACCTTCCATGCCATAGGCCAGCAAACCGGGGTTGTTGTGGCTGGCCGGCTGGTGGATCACGTTGCCGATGACGTACGAGGTACCGGCATTTGGCAGGTCGATCTCGTAGCTCGGTTTGCCGGTGCTGCTCGAGAAACGGTTGTAGTTGATCGTGTTGACGCTCGCGCGCGACTTGAGGTTGTGGCCGCCATTGGCGTCGTGCGAATAGTTGTAGCGGAACGTCAGGCTGCCGACATGGCCGATGTAGACATTGTGGCTGTAACCGTCGCCCCGGCCGTTGGACGCAAACTCGGTGTTTTCGATCACGATGCTGCTGTTGTCATTCGCGCCGGTCAGGATGCCGTTTTCGTTATTGCGCAAGTACGACGAGCGCAGCGTGAAGTTGGTGCCTTCGATGCGCAGTGCGGCGCCGTTGCGGTCCGGCACCGACGCACCGGCCATCTCGACGTTGTCGACGGTGACGTTGTTGCCCTGGATAACCCAGGTGCCCTTGCCTTGGGCATTCTTGCCGGCGGCATCGATCACGGGCCGGCCATTTACGCCGCGGATGGTCAGGTTGCTGGCGCCGATGGCGCACACGTCACCGCTGTAGGTTTTCCCGCCGTCGATCTGGATGACATCGCCGGTCTGTGCCCGGGCAAAGGCAGCGCACGGTGCAGCGTAGGTTTTCCCTGGCCCCACTGACAAAGTGGCGGCGGATGCGCCGCCGACCATGGCGAGCGACATCAGGAAAAAAGCGGACAAACGGCCCGAAGCGGATGCAGGGAATGGGGAACTGAGGGACATGGTGTACTGATCCTGTAAAGATTCCGCGAGGAATTTATTTCGACTGGAGGCTGTGCAGGATAAGTTATTTATTTGTTCCGTTTTGTAAGCAATTGTTACTTTACTTTTAAATCAATATGACATATATGATAAATCTAGAGGTTTGAAAGTAACTCAATTATTTGTTCAAATAATATTGGATAGGGGTGTTGTGCAGGCAGGCTCCGATGCTGTGCTGGAAGTAAAACTGTCAGTTAAACAAAAAGCGCCGCATGCGGCGCTTTGTTGTTTGCGGATCCTGGCGATGCTTATTTGACTGAAGCCACCATGTAGTCCACGGCAGCCTTGACGTCGGCGTCGGGAAGCGCGGAGCCACCTTTGGGCGGCATGACACCGGCTTTCCCCTGGAATCCCTTGATGGCGTGGTCATACAGGACCGAGGCACCCTGGCCGATGCGTGCACTCCACGCGGGCTTGTCGCCCAATTTGGGCGCGCCTGCGATACCGGTACCATGGCAGGCGATGCACGCCGTGTCGTAGGCTTTCTTGCCGGTATCGGCACTTGCCACGGCCAAGCCTGCAACCGGCGCGCCTGCATCCGGTGCCGCTGCTGCTACCGGTGTGGTAGCGGTGGGGATTGTGGCTGGTACTGCAGCAACCGGTGCGCCGGTTGTCGCAGCAGCAGCGTCACCGGCCACCGGCGCGGCAGCCGCCGCGGGTGCGGGTGAAGCCGGTTGCTTGAAGCTGGCGCCACTCTTGTTGGTCATGAAGACGACGGCGCGCGCCACTTCCAGGTCATCGAGGTCCGGATTGCCGCCTTTGGCCGGCATGGCGCGGATGCCTTCGATTGCATGCTTGACCAGCGTATCGTAACCCTGCGCCAGGCGGGCAGCCCAGGCGGCATTGTCGCCCGTCTTGGGCGACCCGGCCATGCCGCTGTCGTGACACGCTGCGCAGGTAGCCGTGTACACGGCGCCACCTGCCAGCAGGACACGCGGGGCATTGGCGTCGCGTAGTGTGAAACCTGCATCGGAAACGGGGCGGATGCGCGCGGCAATTGCCTCGGCGCTCTGGGCATTGCTGCCGGCCCCGGTGGTCGAGGCATTGGTGACGAAGGTGACGAGCAGGATGATGCCGAGGACAATAACTAAGAAGAACCCCGCGACAGCGATCACGAGCTGTTTTGGCGTACGAATGAGGGATTCGTGGTCGTGCTGTGCGTCGCTCATGATTTCCTTAATTCAATTAAAAAAACCGGCCACTGGGGGCGTTGCGATCTAGTGGCTTTTTTGCAAGTGCCGTCGAGCATCTTATTATAGTGTAAACCTGTATTGGTGCCAGGGTTTTTCGGGCGCTGCCCATGGACGTACTCGACGAAAGACTGTATCCTTCGCTACGCTTGCCAGTGCGGCTGTAGCTCAGTGGATAGAGTATTGGCCTCCGAAGCCAAGGGTCGCTGGTTCGATTCCAGCTAGCCGCACCATAAAATCAAGAACTTACGACACTTCCTGCTGAGTTTGGGGAGAAAGTTCTGAGTTTTTGGGGAGAAAAATAAATCGCGTTGCAACACTGGACTCCACCACTGAGGAGTTCAGCATGAAGGTCAAGCAGGTCACGCCAAGCAAGCAGGTCACGCCAAGCAAGGTCACAACAGGCGCAATCGAGAAAAATATCTACGTAGAGGTCCGTTCCGGCTCCCTGCGCTTTGTTGTCCAAGTATCACCCCTCCCCAAAGACTCACATACCTGCGACATAGACCAATTCGAGGAAGGCCTGCGCTGGGCCCGTCGTCGTCGCGTTGAACTGCTCGAGCAAAAATCGGACGCAAAGCCGAAGGTCGCACCATCGGCTCCTACAATCGCCCTTGGGTGTACTCCAGCAGACATCACAGTGCGCGACATCCTTGAAAACTATCGACTTCGTGAGCTGCCGAAGCTGGCGGGCGCTGCATCAGACCTGTCACGCCTCAAGCGTCTTGACGAGTGGTTTGGGCACCTCTCCCTAGGCCAACTAGACTACGACCTGCTAGACCGCTGGATGGTTGAACGACAGGCAGGCCTGCTGGGCTCAGGACGAGTTTCCGACCCAACACTCACCAAACATCAGCGGCACTACCGGAGGAAAATGGGCCAAGTGTTGCCGCCTGCTGTGATAGTCCCCCCGTCAGCGCAAACAGTTCGCCACGAAATTACGTTGATGCGACGTACACTCGTGGCATATTTTCGTGCCAACAAATTGAATCAGTTTCACGGAGCTTGGCTAGCGGCTCAGTATGTGATGGAAATTCCATTGCCAGAAAAACCGCAGCCCCGTGAAACTCGAGTGGACGAGGAGGCTCTGGCTCTTCTAATAACGGAATTAGACCCGAGGCACATAGCGTTCGTACGATTTGCAGTTATGACAACGCTACGTCGTAGTGAGGTCTGCTCACTACGGTGGGAGGATGTAAATTGGGAAAAAAAGATAATCACACTGCGCAAGCCAGGCCATTTGAAAAAATCAAAAACTAGCACGCGAGACGTTCCGTTGCTGCCACCTGCACTTCAGATTCTGCAGCAGCTCGGCTCGGGCAAAGTAGGCCAAATTTTCAAAGTTTCACCTAGTGGCATTTCCCAGGCACTACGGCGGGCAGCGGATAGGGTCGAGTTGTTTGACGTGCGCCTGCACGACATGCGTCGCGAAGGCATCTCCCGGCTAGTCGAGCTGCTTGAAGCGTCTCTCGAAGAAGTCATGGTGTTTTCTGGGCATAGTGACCGGGCGGTGCTACAGAAGGTTTATTTGCAACAGCGTGCTAACGTCATCGGCGACCGGCTTACCCAACATCCACGCGCCGCCACCATGATTGCGGCCACGTAAGGAAATAAATCAGGGGGCTACACAGGTTTTTACTGACTGTGGAGTCCCTTATGACGACGTATATGACGAAGGACGAGCTAGCCTCGATGCTGCGTGTTTCTGTGCGCACTGTAACGACCTACATGAGCCAGGGATTGCTGCCTCAGCCGCTGCAGCTAGGGCGTCGGTTGCTGTGGGAGCAGGGTGCAGTCATTCAGTTCATACAGCCCAAGCCAGTGCTCGCTAATAACAGTAGTGGACCGGTAAAACGAGGACGGCCGCGCAAAGTTATGGCCGTTTAGGTTTGAGGGCGCAGTTGGCCAACGGCTTTCCCCGTAGTTCTGACCTATGTTACCCGGGCCATCATTGTTCAGGCGTAATCTCGCAGGTAGACAGCAATGAGCACTGTAATACTGACAATAGTGCCGCCGACGATAGCAAACCAGCCGAGTGCATCGATGATTTTGTTCCGCCCTGCGCTGGTGAAGAAATGCTTATGGATAAACTTTTCCATGGTAATCTCAAATGTCTTTATAACGATGAGTCCATCCTAACATCTACTATATAAGGGCTGCCAATGGAAGCTACCCCTTCTGCAAGCTTTGTCTATCAGTTCGCGTTTGGACCTGAGGATGCTCTTAGTCACCTGCCTGACGATAGGCAGGCGACAGCGGAACAGCTTATTGTTGAGGTTATTTATGAATCTTTTGTAACGTCAGCTGATGAGGATTATTTAACTGCGCGCACGCTCGCCGTAAATGGCTTGCCGCGCGGATTCGCCTGGGGTGCCGGTCAGGCGCTTGAAAAATACTTCAAGGCGTTTATGTTGTTCCGCGGCAAGAAGGTCAAAGGTGCCCCGTTTGGACGACATGCTATTAGAGCGCTCTACGATGCTGTCGTCGCGCTGGACCCGACAGTAGCAGACATCGACATCAGCCCCCATCCTGACGTCAATGTCCGGTTGCTGCTCATCAAGCCCAAGCGACCAATTCAGCTACCGGAGTTCATAGACACTGTTGAGCGAAATGGAGACCCGGACAATCGATACAACGCGGCGGGAATCGAGTTTGATACCAATCTCGTATTCGCACTAGATTCTTTCATACATGGGTTCAGGTCACGTATCGGCGCGCTACCTATTGAGTTTAGCCTAAAACGATTTGACGAAAGCGTATTAACTGCCTTTAGAGATAATAACCCCTATTTCTACCCTGTCTCGAGCGGTGAAGACGGCGGCGTCGCGCAGCACTCGTTTAAGATGCTCGCTCAAGTTCACTGTACGACACAGGAGTATCTCCTGAAGAACTCACGCTCCGGGGTCAATATGCACGTTATTAACTGGCTAAAGCAGCGAATGATTATATGATTCCGGTTCTTTATTTGGTCTTCGACACTACTTTATACCGCCGTCTTTGTTGTCATATCGTATACTAAGGCTACCGGCGCCGTCTTTTTGATGAGTTGAGCCGGCTCAACCGAGGCGGCGTACTCTAGGAGGCTGATTTGGCACCGATTCTATATCTGGATTTCGACGGCGTGCTGCATCCAGCAGACGTACGTGTGACTAGGGAGGAGCCAACGCGCCCGCGAGTGTACGACGGCAACCAACCGACCGACTATCCATTATTCGAGCACGCCGCGCTGCTAGAATGCATCCTGCAGCCGTACCCTGATATCAGAATCTCTCTCTGCACGAGTTGGGTTCGGATGCTCGGGTACGAATTCGCTGTGCAGCAACTGCCACCAGGGCTGCAGGCTCGCGTCGTTGGAACCATTTGGCAGGGATTTCTGCTGCAGTTCCCGCCGCGAACGCGACATGACGCAATCGCTACCGATGCAGCAGAGCGGGGAGTACAGCGCTGGCTGGCGCTCGACGACGACACCGACGGCTGGCCATATGAGCAGCGTTACCGGGTAATAGCGCCTACTAACTCGTGGCAGGGTCTCTCACAACCGGGCAGACCTGATGAGTTGTCTGCGGCGCTGGCGCTGCTGTGCAGTGGCGGCGCACTCGAGTCTCGGCTATCGCCAGAAGTGCCCTTTCCGTCGACCGTTGAGCGTCTGTTCGGGCTAACTTGAGCCGGCTCAACCAACGGGGACACAGAATGAATAAAACCATCCGCGATTTTTTAGCAGACGAATCGCGCGCACTGAGAGTACTCGTGAACATGTCAGTCGCGATAATGGCATTCGGCCTGGCCGTGGCGGTTGCGGCTGTCGTCGTGTTAGGTTGAGCCGGTTCAACTGAGCAGTTGCTATATGGGGGTACCACTACCTAGGAGACCCACCATGAATTACCAACCAACGCCCGTCGAACCGGCGGCCAACACCGTCAGGGAATTCAACAAAATACTCGCAGAAAAAGGCCTGACAGCCTACGTATTTGACCGTCTCGTCGGAGAGATGCGGCACGGCGTAATTGGCATCCGGCCTGCCGGACTCGGCAATGTTTTTGCCGCTGCCGTCGACCGCGAAGAGTATGCCCGGAGCACTGCTAGCTGGTCGAGTGCCGACGCAGCTATTGGCCGGCCTCGTACCGGCGGCTCCAAGCACTTGGCGCTGCTGGCGCTAGTCGCCAGGTTGAAAGTTAGTTGAGCCGGCTCAACCGCACCAAAGCCATCTCACTTGGCCAACATAAAAAGCCCTGACAACCGTTGCCAGGGCTTTTCATGCAATCGGCCGGTGAGATACCGCCCACGATTTGGGACGGCCTGCCCCGGCACCGCTCCGAGAGTTGAGCCGGCTCAACCGGTTACCAGCTGGCAGTGGTCGGCAGTGGTTCGTGTTCGTAGCCGCGGCGTTTGATGAGTTGGCGCAGGATGACGGCCTCTGGCCAGTTCATGTCCAGCACCATCGTGTATTTGTCGTCTTTCTCGATTACCGCAAAGTTCATTTCGCCTTCGTGGTTGAAACGAGGGTCGCTGTCCAAGCATTCTGCGCGCTCGTCGTGCATGCCTTCAATTCGCGCATCGTGGTGTACAACTTGACCTGCTTGTTCCGCGTCTTCGATGTAGTCGATAGCGTTTGGATAGTCGAGCATCAAGATGTCTATGCCAGTGAGCCGGAACCAGCCGTCTTTACCAGGTACGGGCACAACTTCAGCTTCAATCGCATCCAGCAGTAACATCATTTCCAGTACCTATCATCGTTTAGAGGGGAAATTTTCCCATGCGGCAACTCCAAACGTTGGCTTGACGGGCCCGTTTGGCAGCAAAGCGACAAAGTCAGTCGTCAGTTGAGCCGGCTCAACCGCTCGTCTTTCAATCAATGTGTTGCTTTCTTGACTACTGTACGTTAACACAGTATTCTGTTGGTTTACACAGCGCCGGAGCCCGCTATGGATAAACGTGAATTGAACGATACTGCAGTGAGGACCGAATGCATCGAAAGCCTATGTGACGACCTCGCGGCGATTAAACGGAGGGCACCGATGCTTCAGGAAGTTCATCTGGTCGCAGCTGCCTACCGTTCGGCTATCGCGTTGGGGTGGGGCGAGAACGACCAGGAGCTACGATGGATATTCCGGCGCGTGGCAACGTGTCTGCGCTGGCCTCTACCGCAGGAGATTGCATAGTGAGTACACTTGAGATTGTGGTGTTAGTGGCTGCGGCGTTCGTCGTGGGATTCGCGGCCGGCCGGGTTACCGGGCTGCGGCACAATCGCACCAGTTGAGCCGGCTCAACTTCACCGGGTTTTTAGTGGCTGAGCGACATATCACCAGTTTTCTTAGTGGCTGGGCGACATGTGAGCCTAGCTTCTTAGTGAAAAATGCGCAAAGGGGAGTACATGGTCAGGGTCGCGGCAATAGGCGGGTACCAAGCGAAGGTGGCATTGGTGCGAGGGAAGGAGGGGGCGCTGGCGCTGGACGGCGTCGAGCGAGACGGCGAGGACTGGCGCCCGATACCGGTCGAACTATCCCCGGAGGCCGCAGCGGCGCTGCAGGAAACGCTCGACGCGCTGGTACCTACCCCCTCTGCGCTGCATCTGCTCCTGGCCGAGAGCCTCCCACCAAAAACCCGTTGACCAGTTGAGCCGGCTCAAGTCAGCGGCCTTGGCCAACAGAACCAACAAGCTCGCTTAGGCGGGCTTTTTTTACGTCTGCGAGAAATATTTTTCAACAAAATTTCCCTTTGTTTCACAGTCGACCAACCGCGCATTGTAGCGAGTACTACCTCCGCGTTCGGAATTCGAAGGCGCTAGGCGACTTCGGCAAGCAGCGGTACACCCGGATTTTGCGTCTGGTGTGCGAAAAAACCGACGAGGCCTGCGTTGAGCGCGAAATCGCTGCAAAGCGTGTTGGTAGCATCCTCGATGCGGCGCCAAGCTCAGAAACTTCCGCGAAATACGGTGTAACTTACAATCGTCGTGTGACTCTTGAAGAGCTCAAGATGTACAACTAAACCGAACAATATAATTGACGCTCCCGACAGCCTAGCTGTCTGGAGCGTTTTTCTTTTCGGGATGACTTGTACGACAAGTTAGAAAACGCCCACCTCGCTGCAGGGTGAGGCGCGGTTCCGCGAGCTAAAAACAGCTACGATGGCTTCACCGCGTGGGGCTGAGGTCCCTCTAAAAAGAGCGGCCAGGTCTCGGCCAAGGTGCTGGCCCGGCGATTCTTGGCCAGCCTCGAGACTGTTCCGCCTAGCGCCCTGACTTGAGTCGCGAGAATGAAAACCCAGCAGTTACCGCTCTAGCTGCCCGAGCCGGTGGGTTTAGAAGAGGTTTAACCTCGTACCCAGCGAGCGGTTCAGCCGGGCAGGGAATTCGACAAGAGACAAAGACGTTCACGCCTTTCGAATCCATGACTTCCCGGAAGTACTCGCCCCGGCATTATAGGCTGAGCTGTCAGCCGAGGCGAACGGGTTTGCAGCTTTTCGCTAGCGACATCGTCTTCCTCGGCTCTTGACAAGCTAGAAAATTGTGATTGACGACTAGGATGCTAAGTGACCTACTAAGCTCTCACAACGGAGATGATTCTGAGGTAGGTAACGTTTCCAAATGTAGCTCTAAGTGCCTTTGATTCAGCTTCCTCGGCAGATGAGGCTTCTATAATTTGGGATGTAGTTTGGCCACCATTACGCTCGAAAGTAACTTTCCATTTTTTCATCTAATTCTCTCTTGGTTGAACATTTGCATTAATTACAATTTTTGGGGTACTTCTACTAGTAAAAATGAAACGAATAAATCTCATTCTTAAAGCTTGACTTTAAGCCGATTTCCTGGCTTAGGATTACTCTCAGGAACATCTTGAGCTTGCTCAATCTTTTTTTCGATTTCAACTTTTTCTGCCTCCAACTGAGTAGTCAGAGATGCAATCAACTGCTCTACTACCTCAATCGATTGAGCAATAGCGGAACTCAGCTGAGGGGCCGGGATGTCGCACTCAGCACATAGCCCTCGTAGGCTGATGCGGTCGTCTTCGCTCATTTCCCCGACCACGCCGACCACAACGTTTTTTTTGAGAAGCGCAAGTAAAGCTAGAGCGGCGTCTAACTTTTTAGTTGTATTTTTCATATTTTTCTCGTAACGCGAAGTTGTAACATCACAATTGTTGTTGATTTTTAATTGTAACTCGGTGAGCTGCTTACGGTGGCCTTTACCAGCGGAGTTAGCGTGAGTACACCGGAAATTACGGTCTTGGTCATTGCCGCATTCGTTGGCGGATTTGCCGCCGGCCGCGTGTTCAGCCTACGGCGCAAGGCCGGTTGAGCCGGCAAAACTTACAGGAGGCACCATGTCCAGGCCGCGGCAATAGGCGGGTACCAGCCGAAGGTGGCGCTGGTGCAGGGAAAGGAGGGTGCGCTGGCGCTGGACGGCGTCGAGCGAGACGGCGAGGACTGGCACCCGATACCGGTCGAACTATCCCCGGAGGCCGCAGCGGCGCTGCAGGAAACGCTCGACGCGCTGGTGCCTACCCCCTCTGCGCTGCATCTGCTGCTGGCCGAGAGCCTCCCACCAAAAACCCGTTGACCAGTTGAGCCGGCTCAAGTCCGCAGCCGTGGCCAACACCAGTTCCAGAACCCTCGCTTAGCGATTTTAATTCACTCTACTGGTCAAGAGTTCATAATGAAGAATACGAATATAGTGGTAAACGTGCATTTCCTTAGCTGGCTCCAACAACGCATGGAAATTTAATGGGTCCTGTTCTCTACCTCGATTACGACGGCGTGCTGCATCCCGCCGATGTTCGTGTTCCAGTGGACGACCGCACACGTGCGCGCGTTTATTACCGCGGTCAGCCAACTGCTCACCCCTTATTCGAGCATGCGCCTCTACTGGAGCGCATCTTGCAGCCGTTCCCAGCCGTTCAGATAGTTCTGGCAACATTGTGGGCTCGGGAGCTCGGCTTAGAGTATGCGGCGCAGCAACTGCCCCTCGGCCTCCGGGAGCGCGTTATTGACACAGTCTGGTGCGGCTCGTTGATTGAATACCCGCCCGGTTCACGGTATGAAGTTATCCAGACTGATGCTTATGCCCGAGGCTTGACCCGATGGCTGGCGCTTGACGACGACCTGAATGACTGGCCCGAGAACCGTCTGCACCTAGTAGTAGCGCCGAACGACACATGGCTAGGATTAGCACAACCAGGCGTCTCTGACGAATTGTCTGCAGCACTAGAAGTTCTCTGTTCTGGCAGTTCGCTTGAGGGACGTATACGCGCGCACCCAAGGTTATCCCCGACAACCGGCCGCATATTTGGCACAGATTGAGCCGCTCAAGAACCGGTTGAGCCGGCTCAACTCCTCTTCGCAGAGTACCATTACTAAACATGTCGCCTATCCTATATCTCGACTAGGACAGCGTTTGGCATCCGGCAAACGTGTGTGCAACTAACGACCATGCCCAACATCACAACCCTGGCAACTATTGCCAGGTTTTTTCTTTCGTGGGCCCTCTCAACCACGAGTGGGCGATGCCATAAAAATAGAAGTGCACAGAGCGGTTGGTTTCGTGAACATCTACTTGTATGTGAACGAATTAAGCCGGCTCAACTCTGCGGATATGGCATTAAAGCGCCACCGTTAAGAGAAGCTATCTGCTGCCTAAGCTGCACCCAGCGGACCTTGGAATCAGTTAAAACGAGCGCACGGAGTAGAGTGAAGCTCTTGTAGCGCGAGTCTCACTCATATTAGGTGTCAGGGTCCCAGCTCGGCCGGCAGCGTCTAAGATAGCTTGAGCGGTATGAGAGAGGGACGGTGGTGGTGGTGCTCTACACTGCTTAGTGAGAAAAGGGCCCTCTTCAGAGGGCCCCGAATAACTATGTGCCAACCTGCGAGCCGGCTCTCCCAAGTGGTAATTTATCCTGTCTAAAGTTCTTCGCGAGCCATGCAACGTGCCAACCCCGTACCCAATCGCCGGAATGTTCGCAATAGTGCATGGGTGCGTGTGGCGGATGGCCAGTGCGGTATGCCTTCATGCCATCGCTAAAGGCCCTGTTAGTTCGGAATTGCAGAAATGCGTTCATTCATGGATGTCCTATATGCGTGCCTTGCTTGTATAGCAATTCTTTGCAAAAAAGCGCTCCAATCACTGAATGGAGGAATTTCTGACTAGAAGTACCGCTTCCCAAAAGTGCACATGCGAGAGCTCCTGGACGTAGGCCGGAACAACCACTGTGGCAACATCAAGAACTTTGGACGAGGCGGCTTGGTACTGCGCGATGCCACGGTGGTCGCTGGCTGAGAGATAGGGGGTATCAGAATTCCGATTGACCGAGTGTTAAGTGGGGTGTAAAGTGTCAACCTGTCTGTCAAGTACACTATCGAGGATGTCATGGGAAAGAAGCTGGCCAATGCACCGCTTTACTACACGGTTGCTCAAGTTCAGTTTAACCATGTACTGGACCTGGATAGCTACGTCCCTACTATTCAGTCGAAGATGCGTGAAGCGCACTTCCCTGATTTCAAGAAGGAAGTATTTCAGCGCCTTGATTTTCCTGTGCTGGGAACCCAGCAAGGGCAGATGGTCCCCCCTACGTTGACAACGCAGGCACGCTACTTGTTTGGCGACATCGACAGTCGGAGTGCGTTTCTCCTGGAGACCAACGCGCTAACGTTACAGACCACTGCGTACGATACCTTCGAGACGTTCTCTGCGATGTTGCTAACGGGGTTAGGTTTCTTGCATAGCGCCATGCGCCTTGACTTCGTCGAGCGTATTGGTCTGCGCTATTTGGATGCAGTACAGCCCTTCAAGGATGGGGAGACGCTTCGAGACTACTTAGTTCCTGAAGTGTTAGGGCTATCGTTGCGAGGAGAAGGACAACTTCAGCAATCGGTCAGCGAGACTACGGTTTCAACGACTGCAGGTCAGCTCATTTCGCGCGTTATTGTTCGCAATGGACAAATCGGATTGCCAATGGAACTGGGTGGGCTGGCTCTCGTCATCGAACCACGCTTCACTCAGCATGAAGGATTGCATGCTATGGTCGATACAGATGCTTCGATTGTGCATCGAGAGGCATTCGAATTGTCCAAAGTGGAAGAGCGACTAACCGCCCTCCACGATGAAATCGACAAGTCTTTCAAAGCGACGGTTA
The DNA here is from genome assembly GCF_059686035.1 of Telluria sp. ZT3P26. NCBI lineage: Bacteria > Pseudomonadati > Pseudomonadota > Betaproteobacteria > Burkholderiales > Oxalobacteraceae > Telluria > Telluria sp. ZT3P26. Next base: position 361,533 of record NZ_JCASII010000002.1, read on the forward strand.
CAAACCATGCCTGGGCCTCGTGGGCCTAACAGGAGAGCATTATGGACGCCACATTGAGCTACAAATATGGTGGATGGGTTCCTGAACGAGGGACAGCTACTGGTGTCACATCCACTGTCGTTCGCCTAGTCGGATGGGTGGCGGCTGCAGGTGCCGCACTCGCTGCTGTGGGCACCGGGGGGGAACTTTCGATTGAGCACTTGCAGCGCAATGCCCATCAGGCGCAGTACAGGGCACCTACTATTGAAGTTGCCGAAGTTGAGCTGGTTCGTACTCCTACTGAGAACCTGACACGTATCCGTGAAGTACTGAACCCGGCAGTGTCAGACCTTGCGACTACCTTCGGCGTGTCGCGCCAGTCTATATATAACTGGCTCAATGGCGACCCTGTTGCGGACGAAAACGCAGCCAAGCTGCAGGACCTTGCTCAAGCTGCGGACGTGCTGGCGCACGAAGGCGTGACCGTCAATGCGGCGCTGCTGAAACGCAAGTTTGCCAGTGGCCGGACGCTGCTGCAGGTTGCTCAGGCAGGTGAATCTGCGAGTGACGCCGCGCTAATGCTAGTGCAGATTCACAAGCGCGAAGCAGCTCAACGTGAGCGTATGAGCGCTCGATTTGCGAATCGACCAAGGACAGCGCCGACCGCTGACTTTGACCTCCCCGCATCCAACGACCAAGTCTGAAGGTGAGACGTGGCGGAATGGAACCGTGACACCTTATGGCGCCAAGGGTATCTACTAGGTAGCGACGCAATAGCTGCCTTAGGACTTCGTCACGCTGCGGAGCCTGCGCAGACCCTCGTCATTGTCGCCAGCCATGACTGCGACCTTGCGCAGGCCCCGGAAGGAGAGCCTGTCATCGAAGTAGTTGTCGGCCGCTTGGTAACGGACAAAGACGGCAACGCCACACATGCAAAGAACGCTCGCAAGCTACATGTAGAGTTTGGCGGCGTTGCTACTTTCTGGGCCGAGTTCGAGGCTACAGCCAAGATACCAATTGAAAAGCTGGCACTCAACGAATTCGCCCCACGCACCGACGCTACTTTGTCTCCCGAGAATCACGCCATCCTGCAGATGTGGTTGGCCAGCCGTTACCGTCGCTCAGCATTTCCAGATGAGTTCGAGCGCCGGCTAAACTCGAAAGAGTTCAAGCTGGCCGAGAAAATCGCAAAGGCAGTGAAGCCGCATGGTGAACTGATTGCAGGTGTCTTCTTCGATGTGGACGGAGGCGAAGAATTAGCGCGGAGCGGTCCAGACGATACCTACACCTTGGATATCATTATTCTGCACGCAGCAGAAACAGATTTCATGACAGCAGAAGCGGCTGCACAAAAAGTTGCGCAAGCCATTCAAAGCGTGTTCAATGAAAAGCTGTTTGCGCCGAGCAAGACTTGGCAGCACATTGAGCTACGCTCCTGTGAGGCCATCTCTGAGACAGTACTTTCCTATCATGATTTCAAGCAACTCAAACGCTGGCGGCTGGAACACATTAGCCTTGCCGCTGACCCGCAACAACCAGTGCTGGCGGAATAACATATCTGCGCTCTCTCCGGAAGCTGCGTCGGGCGCAATGCACCGAGGCAATTATTGCGCGTAGCAGCAGCAGCGGTCGGATTTACCGAGCGCTAGCATTTGGGCTCGGCAAGAGGCATGATACGGCCTCGTCAACAATTCACATGCCTTGTGCGCGTCTCTTGGCAACCTGCGCCGGCAGTCGCGAACAGGCTCCAGATGTGTCCAAGCTAGAAGCACAGTTGCCACAGCAGCTCTTTTGTGCCAGGAGCAACTCTCCTCTTACGAAACCAGTTCGCTGCGAAAATTTCAATCTCCAGACTTCTGCACTTTATAAATCGCGTTTTTGTGAGCAATACCTACCATGAGCAATAAACTATCTCTTGAGGCTCTTGAGACCTGGCTTTGGGAGTCCGCCAATATCCTGCGCGGTTCCATTGACTCGTCTGACTTCAAGAACTACATCTTCGGCCTGCTGTTCCTGAAACGTTTCAACGACGTGTTCGAAGAGCGCACCGCCCAGTTGGTGAAGGACGAGGGCCTGACAGGAAGGGAAGCTGAGGAAGAAGTCCAAGACAAGTGGGGACGCTTCCCCATCAGCGCTCGCTGGCACGAGCTGATTGCGCGTACTGAAAACATCGGCGAGGCGCTGGACAAAGCCTTTGCCACTATTGAAGCCAACAACCCCGAACTGCAACACGTGCTGACCGCCACCCAGTACGGCGACAAGCGCGTGCTGTCCGATGCCACCCTGCAGCGGCTATTGCGCCACTTTAACCAGTACAAACTCGGTAACGCCGACCTGTACAAGGCGGATATGCTGGGTGACGCCTACGAGTACCTCATCAAGCAGTTTGCCGACGACGCCGGTAAGAAGGGCGGCGAGTTTTACACGCCCAAGTCCGTGGTGCAACTGGTTGTCGAACTCATTGACCCCCAGCCGGGTCATTCCGTATATGACCCGACCTGCGGTAGTGGTGGCATGCTGGTGGAAAGCGCCCATCACATTGCCAATCTGTCCGACGGCACCATCATGGGCAAGCCGAACGTGCTGCTGTTCGGCCAGGAGAAAAACCTCGGCACTTGGGCCATCGCTAAGTTGAATCTCTACCTGCACAATATGCGTGCCGAGATTGAGCGTGGGGACACGCTTGTCGAACCCAAGCATTTGGATGGCGATTACCTCCAGACATTCGACCGCGTAATTGCGAATCCGCCGTTCTCGGCCAAGTCCTGGTGGGCGCCGCTGGAACTGGCCAATGAAGCCGAGCAGGATAGCGACAAGAAGCCCAAGGCACCCAACTACAAACAGGTCAGCGACCCGTACGGACGCTTTGTCTATGGCATTCCGCCGCGCAGCTATGCCGACCTCGCTTTTGCTCAGCACATGCTGGCTAGCCTGAAGGCCGACGGCCGTATGGGTATCATCTTGCCGCATGGTGTGCTGTTCCGTAGCGGTGAAGAAGGCAAGATTCGTGAGGGGCTTCTGTTCGGCACCGATACCGCGAGCGGCAACCAACCGGGCGACTTGATTGAGGCAATCGTGGGCCTGCCGTCGGCCTTGTTTTATAACACCGACATTCCAGCCTGTATCCTAGTTCTAAATAAGCAGAAGCCGCCCGCTCTTAAGGGAAAAGTCATCATCATCGATGCTAGTGCAAACTACCTCGAAGGCAAGGCCCAGAACAGCCTCCGTCCAGCCGACATTGTCCGCATTGTTAGCACGCATAAGACTGCATTCGACAACCAGACTGAGGTTGAAAACTACTGTCGAGTGGTAACAATTGAGGAAATTCGTGGCAACGAATGTAACCTTAATTTCTCTCGTTACATTGATAATGGCGTGCTCGAAGAGCCCGTAGACGTCATCGCTACATTAGCGAAATTGGCCGACTTGGCCAACGAAGAGACGCAGATAAACGTGCGGCTAAATGCTTATCTTGCAGAGCTCGGCTTGCTGGAGAAGGCGGTATGAGTGCGACAAAAATGGCTGGGCATGATGCAAGCATTTCCGGCGGGATTCCGTCTACGTGGAAGGTAAAGTCGCTTGGCCAGGTTGCCACTGAATGCAAGGTGCGGAACAACGCCAAAGTTGACGACAAATTATTGTGTGGTGTTTTGAAGAATCAGGGGCTCGCGCCGATGCGCGAGCGCGTGAAGGGTGTCTCGACCGACCGATGCAAGGTGGTGGCTCCGAACGCATTCGCGTACAACCCGATGCGACTTAATATCGGCTCGATTGCTAGGAATAAGAACCAACACGCGGTAATGGTCAGCCCGGACTATATAGTATTCGAGACCGACACTCTTCAATTACTACCAATCTACCTCGACCAAGTTCGGCGTTCTGGTCTCTGGGAGCGATATGTCGGCGCATCCGGCGACGGAAGCGTTCGAGTTCGCATCTACTATGAGGACCTTGCGCGCTTTGAATTCCCGATACCACCGATTCCTGAACAACAAAAAATTGCAGCCATCCTCACAGCTGTAGACGACCAATTGGATGTAATCTGTCGTCAGATTGCATCTACTAGAACTCTGAAACAGGGCCTGATGCAAACATTATTCAGCCGAGAAGTAAGCACTTGCGACAGCAACGAATGGCCAATAGTGCCTCTGTGTGACGTTGCTGAAGTGCGAACTGGAGTTGCGAAAGGTAAAAAAGAATTAAAAGAACCAGTGCAATTGCCTTACTTGCGTGTTGCAAACGTTCAAGATACCCTTATTGACCTTAGAGAGGTCAAAATGATTGAGATTGAAGCAACCCAAGTTGCCCGATATTCTCTCCAGCCCGGCGATGTGCTTATGACCGAAGGTGGAGACTTTGACAAGCTAGGGCGAGGGGGGGTGTGGAAGGGACAGATTTCTCCTTGCCTTCATCAGAACCATGTCTTCGCAGTGCGGCCGGCGCCCGACAAGTTGAATCCTGATTATCTTGCTGCGTTAGCGGCAAGCGATTATGGGCGAAAATATTTTCTATCCTGCGCAAAACGTACAACCAACCTAGCCAGCATCAATTCTTCGCAACTCAAGGCATTTCCAGTGCTTTTGCCATCGCTCTCAGTTCAGAGTGAGATTGCCACGGTAGTTGACGCCATCAACGCAAAAATCGCTGTACTAGAAGAAAAGCAGGCAACTCAAAAAATTCTCAAACGCGGCCTAATGCAAAAACTGCTGACTGGAGAGTGGCGGGTAGCTCTAGGTGCGCAGCAAGAAGTGGCTCTTGCCGCCTGACCGATAGAACAGAAAACAAACGAAAAAGGCGCAACAATGCTGGCTGCAGAGAAGACTGGTGTCGAAACCCCAGCTATCGAATCGCTGGTCAAACTGGGCTACACAAATCTGTCAGGCAGCAAGGTCGAGGTCCAACACCGCCATCTGGCTCCCGTCCTCGAAAGCGTGCTCCGACCCAGGCTTCTAAGTCTGAATCCATGGCTACGCACAGCGCCAGGCGGCGTCGATACGGCGCTGATTGAGCTACGCAAGCGGGTAAACGATGACCTGTCGCCCGCGAATAGGGCGTTTTGGGAGCAGGCCGTGCATCGCGCCGACATCCAGGTCAAGGATGTCGAGGGCAGGCCGCGGAGCGTGCGTTTCTTCGACGCGACCACGGCTACCAATAACGACTTTCACGTGGTAGACCAGTACGTCGGCCAGAATGCCGACGGCGACCTGTTCCGACCCGACCTGCTGTTGTTCATCAACGGCCTGCCGCTGGCCATCATCGAATGCAAGGCCGGCCATCTTCGGCTGGACGAAGCGCTGGCACAACTGGACGGCTACCAGGCCAGTTTTCCTGCGCAGTTCGTATTCAACCAAGTCTGCGTGGGCCTGAACCGGCGCGAGGGCCTGTACGGCGCCATCCTCACCAAGCCAGCGTTCTACGCACAATACAGGCTGCAGGACACCGAACTGGCCGCGGTGTCTGGTGTGCTAGGGGCAGACCCAAGCACACAAGACCAGCTGTTGTGGGCACTGTTTGAACCGAGCCGTTTTCTCGAGTTGGTGACCCATTTCGTACTGTTCGAGACACGCGACGGAAAGACAGTCAAGAAGCTGCCGCGCTATCAGCAATGGCGCGCGGTGCGCAAAACCATTGCCCGGCTGACGGCGGCTAAGCCTATCGGCGGCGTGGTGTGGCACACACAGGGCAGCGGGAAGTCACTGACTATGGCGCTACTGGCCCGGATGCTGCGGGCCGATAGCACCGGGCTCAATAACCCGACCGTGCTCGTACTCACCGACCGCAGAGACCTCGACAAGCAAATCTTCGATACCTTCCACGCGGTCGGCATCAAGGCAATTCAGGCTGTGTCGGTCGATGGTCTGGGAAAGTTACTTGGCAACGATTACGGCAGTATCTTCACCAGCACCGTGCAGAAGTTTCAGGAGAACGAACAGTCGAACGCCCCGGCCGATGCGCCTTCGGATGCGGACACCACCACCCTGGAAGCAACGCGACACCGGCGCGTGCGCGAGGGTAAGGACTTCTTCATGGTAGAGGAGCGCAACATGTGCTTCGGCCAGTTTGATGACGAGGGGGTGATGCTAGACGCCCGATGGGAAGTAATGAGGCGAGAGCAGGTCAACTTCAGAGTGTTGAGCGCGAAGCCGAACTGCTATGTGCTGGTCGACGAAGCGCACCGAAGCCAGTACGACTTCCTGGCCGCATTCATGCGCGCCAGTTTGCCCAACGCCAAATTCATTGCGTTCACCGGCACGCCGCTGCTGAATGACGACAAGCACACGCTGGCCGAGTTTGGTGGGGACACATATATCGATGAATACCGCCTGCATGAGGCGGTAGCCGACGGCGCGACTCTGCCCATCAAGTACCTGGACGCCTGGGTGGACTTGACCCCGGATGCGCAGCTTGACCAAGCGTTTAAGGACCATTTCGACAAAGAAGCGGAGGGCCGCCAGCAGGCGCTCAAGAAAGCGCTGTTGGCCCGCTGGCGGCAGGCCGGCGACCGCATGGAACAGGTCGCAGCGCACCTGGTCGAACACTTCGTCGCCAACGTCCAGGCCAAAGGGCTTAAGGCCATGCTGGTGTGCGACGGTCGTGACATGGCGGTGCGCTACAAGGATTTGCTTGATGGCTTAATGGAAGAACGGAAAGCCAGCGGCTTGCCGACCTTCGAAAGTCGGGTGGTAATCTCGCTGGCAAGCGTCACCGCGTCACGCACCGGCATTTCGGTGCATGAAGCCGCTGCTGAGTATAAGCTGAGCCGAAACCAGATTCAGACCATCGAAGAACGCATCAGAAGCGAGCTGCACGCTGGCAAACGGCCGGTCGCTGTGCCCACGGAACAAGTGGCCAACTTCGTCAGCAAGTTGTTCCCGCTTCCCTATGGCGACGAGACCAAGGGTCGGGACGGGCAGGCCCACGCCAACAATGTGGGCCTCATCATCGTCTCCGATATGCTTTTGACCGGCTGGGACGCCCCGATTGTCGGTACCATGTACCTCGACAAGCCATTGAAGGAACACACGCTTCTACAGGCGATTGCACGGGTCAACCGCACTATGGCAGGCAAGAATGCGGGCTATGTCGTCGATTACCATGGAGTGGTGGAGCACCTCGACCATGCGCTGAAAATTTACGGTGGGGAAGTGCAGCCAGCCCAAGTCTGGGAAGGCGTCGAAAGCGAATTGCCCAAGCTGCAAGCGACACTCGACCGCATTCTAAAATTGCTGCCGAAGAAGCACGACCCGGTCCGACAGCGCGAGGATTATAAGGATGACGCCGAGCGTTTCCTTGACCCGACGAGCAGGCTGGACGCGGTCGAAGACTTCCTGGAGTTGGCCAAGCAGTTCAACCGAAGCATTGACATCATCTTGCCCGATGTGCGCGGCGTATCCTTCAAGTCGTACTTCACACTGTTCGCGGAAATCCGCCTCATGCTGCGCGACAAGTTGCCCGGCAACACCTATCGCGAGCGCATCACAAAGCTTGAGTCGGTGCTGTTACAGCAACTGCTGGATGATTATATTGCTGCTAGCCCGGCCAGGAGCCTGCTGGGTAAGGAGGTGTCGATTCTGGATGCCGGCGACATGGCCCGCCTGCGGAAATTGGCGAGCCCTGGCAGTCAGGCGCTGGTAATGAAAAACCAGTTGAAGCACACCATTGTCACCGGCAGAGACAAAGACCCGGCCTTCTTCGACAAGTTGGCTGAGGAACTGGAAAAGCTGCTGGCGGAAGAAGCCGCCGGCCGTATCAGTCAAGCTCAGTTTCTGGAGCAGCTCGACCTGTTTGGCCAACGTATCAAAGACAAGGACAACACTGGCTTCGCTCATCCGGCGCATTCAGCGACATATCACTACTTGGCCGCCTTGTTGGCGGAAGAAACAGCAAGGGTGGCGACGACCACACTGTTCGACGATGTCAGCCTGAGTAGCGCAATTGTTGCGGCCAACTGGAAACAGATGCATGACCTGCACCCAGAAATCCGCGACTTGCTGCGTAAGTTACTGATGCCCCTGGCTGGTTGGGAACGGTCGGTCGCCCGCGACCACGCAAGCCGCATTCTGGATATTTTGCTCAAGAACTGACCATGCCCTTTTTGCAGTACGGCCAGACCATTATCGAATGGCGCTTCCAACCCGATGCCAAGCTGAAGCGCCATTACGTGACCGTGGAGCACGGACAGCCGGTACTGTTACGTGGACCGATGGTTGACTCCGCCAGACAAGAAGCTTTGGTGAGTGGTCGTGCCCGTTGGATACGGGATAGGCTGGCATTGGTGAACTTGCCACAGAGCGCCGAAGCCATCACCACAGGCAGCAGGCTGCGCTACTGCGGGCGGACCTACTTCACCGAAGTGCGGCATTGTCCGGAATTGACCAAGCCCAGGGTAACCTTTACCGCATCGCGTTTTATTGTTGAAAACCCGAATGGCCTGGTCATCCAGTTTGATGCACTAATGCCTTGGCTGGAGCAGTTTTACCGCGAACGTGCGCATGAAAAGCTGCCAGTACGGGTGCGTCATTGGGAGCGACAGACGGGTTTGAAGGCTGGTGGCGCCCGCATTCGGCACTTCCAAAGCCGCTGGGCCAGTTGCGATACCCACAACGTGCTCGAATTTCACCCACGCGTGATGGAGCTTCCTGCAAGCGTACAGGACTACGTCATTGTCCATGAGCTATGCCACACGGTGGAAAAGAACCATACAAAAGCATTCTGGGCGCTAGTGGCACGACACATGCCCGATTGGCATCGGCAGCACGAGACCTTGGAACTGGCAGTGTTTGGGGACGCAATCTAGGGACGGTTGGGCCACCGCGAATCCCTACCGGCTTCCACTCACCTCAGATATTTCGAAGCAGCGCGGCCCCGGGCATCCGGACAGACGTCGTCAACTTTCGGACAGCCTGGCGTCTTTCCGGGTTAGAAGGTCCGGCAGGACGGCTGCTAGGTCGAACCGCTCGGTGTCGCGTCGCAGTACGAACGTCCAGTCGGGTCGACTGGACGCAAATTCTACTCGAATCGTCGGCTCAAGCCTCCGAACGACCCGTTGCCGGTTGATTGTCGGGCAAAGTACGCTGCCACGCGGCGTAGGTAATTGAGGTGCCCTTGACCCTCCAGGTGTTGCGGCCGTTGTCCGTACGTCCGAAGACAGTGGCTGAGGCTGCGCTAGGACTCTTAAAGCTTGTGTCTGTAGTGAATACCAAGTGCGTCCCGTCCTTGGACAGCGTTAAAGCGCCCGAGCTGCGCAGATTCTCCCGTAGCTGTTGATAGGAATGCGGCTGCCCTGACCATTCGAGCTTGGCCTGTGAACCGGCCAGAACGATGAACGCGCTGCCGTTCTCCTTTCCCGCAGCGGTAAGGCTGTGTATGGCGCTTTCCAGTTCGAACGGCACTGCGTCACCAGCTCCTTCTAACTCGGCCAGCAAAGCCTCTGTAAGGGCCACCTTGCTCTTGCGGTCTTGCAGGCGCCAGTGTGTCTCCAGTTTGGCGAGCATGGCATCCTGACGCTGCTGCATGACGTCCGTTGTCCAATCCGCGTACTGTAGCACCTGCGTCGTTAACGCAAAGGCCGTAACGCCACCCTTGGTAAAGTAGGCCGATTTTTTCCAGTCGAAGTCGCGGTTACTGGCCGAGCTATTCTTTTTCCTGCTCAGCAGGGCTAGATTACCGAGTCGGTGCACCCAGAGTTGATGCATCGCTTTGTCGGGCACCCACGCGGCCCATTGGCCGTTCGGTGCTGGCTGCTGGGGCATGACATGCTCGACTGAAACCACGTCGTGCTGATAGCTGGCGCTGCCATCTGACATCAGATGGTCTAGCCGTAACAGCAGTAAGGCGAGGGCACGAGAGGAGTGGGTTTCGTACAGGGCCCCGTTCAGCGCTGCGTAGATTTGAAACTGCTCTTCAGGGGAGAGCTGCAGAGGTGACGATGTGGCGAAAAGGTCGCTACCAGACTCAACTGCACGGGTAAGCGCAGAAAAGCGCTCGATACGCTCATTGACGCCAGCTTTGCGAGCTAACATTGAGTACCCCAGCCGCTCTAGGTCTCGGAAGAAGCTCAGTACGGTAGCGGGATGTTGGCGATGTCGTATGAAGAAGACCAACGCAGGCGGGACCCAATCGTTGAATTCCAACCGGTTCAACCATCGTAGGTATGAGTTCACCTGTTCGGCGTGGTACTGACTTGCGTAGTCTGCGTTGCGCAATTCACTGAAGGCTTGCGCCATCGGCAGCAAAACTTCATCCACAAAAGCGCGCGGCTGTTGAGCCGGCGCCACGTGCTCTTTAAACTCCTTAAGCAGAGTACCCTGAGGTTTGGCCTTGCGATAAACCATGCGTATATGGCTGAATAAGTCGCCGAACTCATCCCGCCCAAGGTCCTCTTCCTCGTCCTCCCACTTTTTAGTGTAGTCGTCGCGTAGCGCCGGTTCGATGCCGCCGATGATTTCTGCCTTGAGGATGTCGGTCGCGCTCAGGTCCAGGCCACGACTATTGAGCACACCAAAAATGCGATAGGCCGAATCCAAATCCGGTGTCGCGACGGTAACTAGATAGCAGCGCGTTATGACGAACTGTACCAATCGCACAAGCTGCGCTTGTTGCAGTTTGGCGAGCCCATCCATGAATACTTGAGCGTTGGTCCGTAGACGCGCCTGTGCGTCAGGTAGCACTGCGTTGAGCTTCGCCAGCGCATCCAGACCATTTTCGTGTTGCACATATTCCCGGAAAAAGTCTCGGTCGCGCTCGCGGAGCAATAGACGGTAACGTGCTTGGGTAGCTGAGACAACATCGCCATGCTCGTAAATGCGCTTAGTAATACCGGTCTGAACCGCCGTATTCTGCACCGTGGCGCGCACGGCAGACAGCAGCAACGTAAGCGTTGTGAGGCGCTGCTGGCCGTCGACTACCGTTGCTTCCGGCGATGCATCACTCTTAATAAGCACGATAGTACCCAGGAAGTACGGCGCTGCATCGCTGAGCTGAGCTGGTGTAGTGGCCAGCGCACCTAGCAGGTCGTCCAGCAGTTCTTGGGCCTGGTCTCTGCCCCAAGCATAGGGACGCTGATATCCAGGAATAGTGAAGACGTAGTCGTCACTGAAGATTTTCGCGAGCGATTGTTCTTTGGCAGTGAGGGTGTGAGACAAGGTTTTCTCGCAGTTTATATTTTAAGTGCAGTACACGGTTGGACGATGGCGGCAGCAGCATTAAGCGGTGCTATGAAGCGTTTGAGGGTAATTATTCAATCTTCAGCTTGTTGAGAGAGAAGTGACCTCTCTCGCATGGTGCCACTTAGGTTCACATTACACCATTTGAGAGTAAGAATCCGGCCCCTTAATTCTCTAGTGCCTAGTTCCGATGACGCATCATATTTTTGCATATCTATACATGACGCATCATCGAAACTGGGCGTACATTTTCTAGTCAGAATTGCATCAATTAACGCCCTGTGCTGCTTCCCGAGGTAAGGATTCATATAAATCGACTTGCTAGACATGACTTACTCAACGGCAGTGGGGGTTGTAGGTATGGCAACAGTAGAGAAACGAAAAGTGGGCAGACCTTTGAAACATGTAACAAGCGAGCAGAAAAGGGCAGCAAATGCCTTTGCGGCAAGGCAGTACCGAGCCCGGCAGCAGGCAAAAAAGCTCGAACGGAGTGACTTCTCAAAGCCGCCTCGGTCAACCATTATCGATTTAACCGCTCTCTTACCCCCTTGGCGTTCAAACGGTTGGATTAAGAGATGACGGACGCTTCGTACTTGGAAATTTGTACAGCATATACACGCTGTTAATGTACATCTCCGTCTCGTACCGGACCCCCAGTGGGCAAATCTACGTGTGTCTACGCAGTTACGCTAACTTTTGTGTGGAGAACTCATTTGGTAAGTAAGTCTTATATCTATACTCCAGAAGCCGTCGCCGCAATGGATTCAATCGAGCTTGAGTTGTGTTTTGACTTCGGTGAGGGCGATGTACTTTTTGGATTCTCTCCGGAATCGCTGCGCGCTACCTGCCGTTCGCACCCGAAGATGCTTTCCCTGCTTGCAGCGGAGCTGACTACCCGCGTATTCCGTGAAACTGACGACAATACGGTTGAGTTCGACCGTCCGGGCTACCTGGTGCCACTGACGGACCGCGAATTCATTAAAAAGCTGCTGAACATCTGCAAAGGATGCTTAGGCAACGTGTGGACGGCGGTCGACGTGGAAGAATCCGGTTACGAAGTCTCCCTCACGAAGTGCGAGCGCCACCGCGTCCGGGGGAACAAGCCTGTTGAGCGCTCCCGAGCCGAGGCCGTGGATGACGTGACAATGCTAGCGGCACCGGCGGCACCGGCGGCGCCCGACGCCTCAATCACCGTTGCCCCACTCGACAACGATATCCTATCCGCAGAGGCCCCACTATTTCTGGGGGCAAAAATGTACTATGGGCAACTAAACGTGTCACTCCTGTTCTGCGGCTCGCAGCTGCTGTCGGGCAGCCGGCGTCCGCGCGGCGACTATTCGGCGAAAAGCCCTTTACTCGTTACTCGCATTTCCGGAATCAAGACGGGAACTACCACCGTCACGTATCAGGGCGAAGAACTGCGTACGTCTGATGTAGAGACCTGGGTCGCTGTTGTCCGCCTCGGCGCGGAATTGCCGCTCGGAACGCCTGTCCAACTGCGAGAAGGACAAATGTTGAAGACCCTGCGACGCTCGGATGGGGACCGAAACTATAACGCACTGCGCGGGCAGCTGAAGCGGCTACAGAACGCGAAACTTACTATCGAGACGGAGCATCCGGCGCTAATCGATTGTATAGCCGAAGCGCTGCCCGAGGACCTGGAAGCCCAGAGGGCTCGGAAGACGGGCAAGCTGCAGATAACGGTTTCACTGCTGGGCGACTCGTCGACCTCGACCCCACATAAAAAGGGCTGCCACGTCGTCCACATCCCGCCGAACGTTCGCGCACTGTTCGGGAAAGGTCTTTCGTCGTGGTTCCGCGAGGATGCCTATTACGGACTCGAGAACAGGACCGCCCGTCGTCTATACCTGCTCTACGGACGCCACGTGGACCCGCGCCCTTTCACGCTGCCCGAACTGCGGGATTATCTGGGAATGGGCTTTGAACGCGAGGATAAGCTATTGAAAGCAATCGGGAAGGCCCATGCGGAGATGTTCGCAAAAGGCTACTTCATGGGGGCGGCGGCACCGGAGTACGGCACCTGCTATCCGAAGACTGCCGATGGCTTCGGCGGTGGGCTAAAGCGAGGCGGGCAGAAAGCATTCGCTATTGCCCTAGTGAAAAACCGGACCCCAAACCAGGACCTGGTCAAAGCGTAACATAGGTGCCCCTGCGAGGCCGCTTTTTCGTTCAAACCCCTGCGGGTTGGCGTCAATCTTGCATGAAATACCGCGCTAAACCGAGCGCGCTCGCGGTCTTCCCAGTCAGCATGTCATTGCATTCGCTACCCCCTTCAGCCTGCCCTCGGGCAAAATCGGGGTCATCTTGCAAGCGCAGAGACGCGAACGTGTAGCGCTGTGTGTCACCTAGGTCGCTGCCTAGCAATTGTGCGTGGCCATGAACCAGCAACGTTGCAAACTCTTCATCGCTTCGGACCGGATTACCGAGTTTTTGCAGTGCGCAGTCGAAGAATCCGACTAGATACCCACGAACCGGCTTGCTGTCCAGACCTGAGAGGTAGCCGTCCTGTGACCGGCACAGTAGCAGCTGCAGATTCAGCAGGACTGCCGCTTTATCGATGATGTTTTCGTTAGCCGACGGCGCTGGCCGGGGTGCTACTTTTTTCTTAAATAATCCAAACACGTTATCCTCTTAATTGCTCGGTGTAGCTAATGCCCTGAAGCCTAGTTGTTGAGCCGGCGGCTCATCTCCGAACGAGCGGTAGTAGATGCGGCCATCGCTTCCGCTTGGGACAAAGTTCGTTGTGGCCAGCCATCCCCGTACCCGGTGCATCGCGGAGATGAAGGCCGGCATCACATCGACATACACGCTTCCGACATCGAAGCCCTCCCTGTTTGCCACAGTCATCATGTCGGCAAAGCGCAGGTCTTGCTCCCACAGCGGGCCGATGGTTGCCCTGTCCGCTGCTTTCAATTTGGCGTCGGGCAACCGCCTCCGGAAGTCATCGAGCGGCAGGTAATAACGTAGCACGACACGCTCTGACTCGGGCGTCAGGCTGGCGAACAGATACTTGCTTGATGGCATCTTTTTGGTCTCTTCGTGAGCCAGTACGAAGGCCTCCCAACTCACAAAAAGGTTGTGGTCGCGATGATGGATGGCGTTACGTAGCACGATGAGCAGAGCCGTGTCTGCGTGCTTTAAGTAGTTAAATCCTTGCAGGTCTTTTGTGACGTCGTACAGCGTATGAAACTTCTCAAGTTTTCCCTCGAAAGTGCGGTCCTGTCTCGTGACCGCGTCTGGGCGGTCAACCTCGTAGAGCGCAGCAAAGTCCATGTGGGCCTCGACATACAGCCGTAGCGTATTCGACAGGTTTTCCCATGCGTGTTCGATGACCGTCGCCATTCTCTCTTCCTTGTTCTTGTGCTTGCGCCACCCGCTCGGTGGCCGGTATTGTTACGCTTTGACAAGCGCCACAATACCAAAGTACGCTAAATGCCGCCATACAACTACCCCGCGAAGTCGCTCGAAATACAAACCCATCTGATGGGTCTTGGCCTGATGCCGACCCACCTAATGCTGATTGGTTCGTTCATTGTTTCTTACGGCATGTTCGAGACAACGCTCGAGCGGGCCCTGTGGACGCTGAGCGAGACCAGCATTGAGGGCACGAGACCGTTCACTGAAAAGATGAACACAGAAGCTCAATTTAAGATGCTTGGCGAAGGCAACCACAAGCTGAGTGACAAGTGCAATGCCGTCCTTAAGGTCGCCGCGCAAGCTGCTGAGGACTTGAACGAGTACCGCAACAGCCTTGTTCACGGCTATATCCTGTCGTTTGGCCAAGAGCACGTACCATCGTTCATGAAGAACCCCCACTGGTACGGTGCGTCCGGGAGAAAGAAGGCCGTCGGTGATGCGTACATCGACGAGCCGTTCCAAGACCTGGTGCTCATTGCCGCGTGGTCGCTTTGGCGCTTGGTGCATCGACTCGAAAAAGTCTTCGAGGACGCAGCGGCACAGTCCCACATCGAAGAGATGAAGGACGACATCGCCCGTGCACGGAGCTACGCGGGTGAAGTGCGGCACCAGCGCCGCATCGCAAACCAGAAAAAGAACTAAACCCCCCAAGGGAACTGCAACTGGCGCTGGCGTGCACTCGTGCGCCAAACTTCCCCTTCTCTCAAAGTTCTGCCTTGAGGATTACTGCATGAGCCTGCAATTCGCGTAGCTCCTTCTTCAGACTTGTCAGTCTGCCTTCCGCTAATCAGATGCTTATGTCCGTTTCTAGCTGTGGATTCAGCTGGTCAGCGCAACCGGGGTACGCACCGGAGTGCAATTTACACCAAAAAAGCGCCGACGTTGCCGTCGACGCTTGGTAGTTGCGATGCATGCAGATGGGTTTATACATCTCATATGTCTGCGCTAAAAGCTCAATGATGACAGCCATCTAGGGCTGCTCAATCAGTTACTATGTGCGCTTAGGGTGTGAGAGGGGGGTGTTTTTTATTGTCGCAAATTTCCGTACTACTGTCCGAGCCACTCCAGCGCTCCAAAATCCCCGTATTACTGTGCCATACCCTCCGTACTAGTATGCCAGGTTATCCGTACTACTATGCCAAAATCTCCGTACCACTGTGCCAAGAAACTCGCTTGAATAATTGATTATTAAAGAAAAAACGGCATCTTAGCTTTTGTCTCTTCTTCCCAGAAAAATCGTACTTTCAAAGGCTAGTTTTTACGCGTCCCGGGCTCTGGGCAATCGGAGACGGCGCGTGTGGTTTTTGAGCAGAAAGACTCCTCGACGTCGAGAGTCCAGGGGCTACCGCCGCTCTGTTGGCCACGTCCGACGGCTGGTGCGCAAACAATAGCGCGCAGCGACTTCCACGCCGCATACTTGGCAAACGGTGCCGCAGGTGCCAGGCTCTCTTTGTCACGAACTGCCATCTTCCTGTTCCATCGTTATCAAGTTAGACGTCAGCGTTGCCCCCAAAATGCTTAATAGACATCTCAAGGTTCTAGGGCTAGACTCGAGAAATTGCGATTTGACAATAGAGTCGAGTCCGAAAAATGGCAATAACATCCGCATTAAATTGATTTTAAAAAGATAAACGACGCTAATTTCCGCTACCAAGGGCATGTCAAATACACTCATTTCTTTAATTAAGATGGCGCGCCCGCGCCGAGCCCTCTTCACGACATTTACGTTTAGTCTGTCTTGGTTCGAGGCCCTCATCCTGCCAACACTGCGCCAGAGTAATTGCGAGCAGATTGACGTTTTGGTTGATGCTCGGCAAGCGTGCAAATCCACTGATGAAGCCGCCAGCCTCTACGCTGGTAGTGCCTACCGGGTTATTCCGGTCTACATGGGAAAGACCACGGTTTTTCACCCCAAGGTTGTCTATCTGGAGGGGTGGGAAGACCTCGACCATTTCGTGGTCGCTAGCGCCAACCTGACGATGTCAGGGCATGGTCGGAACCTTGAAGTCATCGACGCTCTGAGCTCAGACGGAGAGCCGGCCGTATTTGGGGAGTTTGGGGACTTTCTGCAGGAGCTTATTGAAAAATATTCCTTCTCTGTAGAGAGCCTGGACGTACTTCAGGCCTACCGGCGCCGCGCGGCCAGCCAACTTGCGCGTGCAGGTGTGGTCGATGAGGCGGCGCGTCGCACGTGGCTGGTGCATACGCTTGCCACTCCTGCTGACGAGCAGTTCCTGGACCATGCGTCACGCATCGACGACCCCAATCGCCTGACAGTCCTCGCACCCTTCCATACCCCCAGTGGTGCCCCTGTGCAGGAGCTTGCGCGGGATATTGGCGTGGACTCCTTGTATATTGGGCTGGACGCCCGCTCGCTCATCGCGCCGTTCACGAGCGAAGACGTGTTCGACGTACCGCCCGGCTATGTGGTTGCCGGGCGGGAGGATGAGGAGCCGCGCCGTCTCCACGCCAAATGTTTTGAGCTCCAGGGCAGCAACGGTACCCTCGTAATGACTGGCTCCGTTAATGCGACTGGCCAGAGCCTGAGTTCCACAGACAACGTGGAGGTATCACTCATTCGCATGCTGCCACAATCCCCGTTCAAATGGTCGATGGCACAGCCAGTCGAATTCACGCCTTGCGAATTCAAAGTCGAAGCGATGACCGCCCGTAACCTAGCCCTCCAGGCTACATGGACGGTAGCTAACGAGCTGGTTGGCCGTATTGAACCTGCTGGAAATGCCGAAGTCGTCACGCTGTCCATTTGGGACGGCGACGAGCGTGCTGCTGTGGTGGACGAGGTGCGTTTTGAAAATGGCAGGTTCTCGGTAAAGATGGGGCAACCGGTCAATGCTCGCGGGGCACTTCGTCTCATCGTCGAAGGTGCGGCCTTGCACGCCGAAGGCTGGATTAACGTCGAGCTCGACCTTGCCGGCGATGAAAATCAACGCAATCTGGCCAAAGCCTCCAGCCGCGTCATGACCAACGAATTCCGGCTGGAAGACCTGGACACTATCTTCGGGTGGCTCTCGCGACTGCAGTCCCATATCCAGCCGCAGGAAAAAGGTGAGCCCGGCGCCGGTCGCCGCGCGCCCGCGCCAACCAAAAGTGGCACAGCACCAGCACCTGTTCGCAAGATGAGTTACGACGAGTGGCGCTCAAGCATCGAGGCACCGAAGTTGGGGAAAACCCCGGCGGGCCTCACGCGGAATACGGTCGAAGCCGTCCTGCGTTGGCTGAATCGCGACATCACGCTAGACGCTGCTGTCACCTCGACGAATGAGGGTAATACCCAACCATCTGAGAATAAGCCGATGGGTAACGCATTGCCAGCAGTAAAGCGGGCGCTGTTGGCCACGGAGAGGTCTGAATTTACGTCGGCTGATAGCTCGACCGAAGAAGCGCGCCGGCAACGTACGGAAGAGCTGTATCAGGCACTTTTGGAGGCGATTCCGAAGGGGCTCGCCCTTGAAGCCCGTTCGTCAGTAGCCCCACTACTGGTTGAACTTTCAGGTTGTGCGCGGCTCAAGCAGGCTCTCGTGCAAGGTACCCTTGGCGGGCAGGGGGCTGCCGACTATGGGGCGATGATGCTCCAGAGCTGGCTGACTCGATTTGCCACGTTCGAGTATGGGGAGGATAACCGGGGGGGGCTGCTGCCCTTCTTCTCTGCCATGGCCTGCTGTGCGGTTGCCGCACACACGCAGGTTTCGCTGCCCTCCCTTAAGGAGGCCCTTGAACAGCTTGCCGGGCGCACGCTGGAACCCGGCGAGATTGCGGCAGGCGCGCACTTGGCCCTGCGCACGAACCGATTCGACCGCATTCCAGACGATATGAAACGCGTCGCGCTGGCGGCCGCCAGCACCATTGAGGCTGAGCTGACTCAGTCGCAACAGCTGGTTGAGCTGATTGGTCAATTTATGAGTCGGACCGCAAAATCGGCTCCGAAGGTGCCGCCCCGTTACCAGAAGGCATTTGACGCGCTGTGGCAGCACCGCAATAACACGCGCGGCGGGTTCGGGGTGCTGTCGCGAAACAGTAGCCGTGTGGGTTGCCCATGTTGCAACGTAAAACTGCAGTCGGAGGACGCTTCGCGGTTGCGCTCTGACCAAGTGTGCCTGTGCATAAACTGTCAACGCCCTGTCTTTTACGCCCTCGACACCGCAGCCTTGGACCTGCACGGCCTGGCTGACCTATACAAGAAAAACTGAATCCATGCTCCAGCACTTCGACAAGCCGTACTTCACCGACCCGCTCATCGACAACTTCGTGCTCGACCCGCTGGGGACGAACGCGGCCGTGGAGTCGCTCTATCGCTCTGTATTCCCAGGCATTAATAACGTAGTGGCTTTCATCCGGGTGTACTCCGCCATTTGCTGGATGGTGCGGCAGATTGATGACACGGCCCGACGTAAGCGTGCTCCGGACATCGAGGCACTCTCCTTGCATGGGCTTGAGAAAATTCAGCTGCTGCTGAGCTGGCACAACGTGCGACAAAATATCAGGGGGCTGGCGGGTGGCAGTCGCCTCTATCCGAAGGGGCGCAAGAAGGTGCCGTTGAGCATGAAGGTTATTGTGGGCCCACAAGACCAGAAGGCGATGGGACGTAACCCTGACTACGAGCCTAGCTCCGGTGCCAATTTCCTGCAGGCCGTGCAGTATGGACCCAGTCTCATCAATGGTATGCCTTGTTTAAAGGTGACAAGCATTCTTGGTGCCTACCTGCTCACGGAGGCGGGCGAGAAACTCGCGGACGCCTACGAGCAGGCCATTGAGGAGCATCCCCGTCGGGACTGGCTCGCTGATATTGGCAAGCTGTATGTCTCAGATGAGGAAGTCGCAGAGATGGGAGGGATGCTGGACTTGCTGAATCCATCTCAAGGCGAGATTGACGCGTTCACTGAGCAGTACTATCCGGCGTCTACAGATGGACTCACGTTCGGACCGAACTGGGAATACCGCCACCAGGGACTAACCCTCGCGTTGCGCGCCATCTATGCGGAGCAGCAGACGCGCATGCACAAGGCGGGCGTACCGGAGAACGTAATTCGTTTCACAATGGCCCGGGGGCGTACACATGATGGCAGCTACGAGCTGACACTGGACGACTGCGCCCAAGCACAAAGCTGGTGGGCAAGCCTGCAGTTGCGCCAATACATTCGACTAGCCCAAGGTGTCCTCCTGAGGTTGTGCGAGTCGTGGGTGCACCGGGCAGTCGTCACTAACAAGCCGCGCGAAATTCTCGACTGCGCGCAGGGTCTGGGTGAGAAGCTACTTGCGCTCCTCCCGGAGAACGCCAGCAAGGACGTGGCAAGCCTGGTCATGATGTTGGAAGACTGGCGCGGCAATGAGCCGACGCTTTTCGCGGCCGGGCCGACCCTAGAAAATACACAACGCATCGAATCTCTCCTTGAGTCTTTGCTGAGCGTGCGGTACTTTGCGCACAATTCGGAAGAGGAAGACCAAGCGTTGCGCAGCGTCTATATTGCTCTGCTTTATTGTGCGAGCGAAGCGAAGAACTTCCGGACGGACCCCTATTTCGACCTGGCGCTTGCGAACGAGCAACTCACGCTTGGGAAGCTTGCCGATGTAATGTCTGCGCATATGTACGATTCGCCTGCGGTGTTCATGGCACACGTCGTCCAGCACTACGTCTTGCTTCAGCATTTCGGCATCGTGCAGGAGCGCGCTGCCCGGGACGGACGCAGTCGCTATGTCCTGCTCAAGGGTGACCAAGGTCTCGAGCGAACGGGGAACGGTGAGAGTTTTGTCGGCATTGACTTGCTGACAGACCGATTGCGCCATGCCCTGCTCCTCGCCGCACAGTGCGACCTGTTGGTCCAAAACGAGGAGCTTGGGACTTTCTCACTCACACCTGAGGGGCTGCGAAGATTGCAGCAGATTGCCGTCTGATTTGCAGGTGCAGATAATAGCAACAGCAAGGTGGTCAATCCAGTCTGTTCTTTGCGAGGCACTGATGACTACAGTCGCGCCACTACAATAACGATAGGGAATTCGCATGGCCGCAAATCCGACCTCAATCCTGCCAGCAGGCTTCACCTGTTCGCCCAAGCCGGTGCTCAATCCCTGGGAGCAGACTCTATACAACCTGTGCGAGGAATACTTCTACCTGAACCAGAAGAAGTCGAACCGACATCCGGTGCTGAGCCAGGTTCGCCTGACGGACGCCATCGAAATCAGCCACACCTACATTCAAAAAGTGCAGGTCAACGCAATGTCGTTCGACATCCTTATCACGGATGGCCAGGGGTTCCCGAAGCTCGTATTCGAGGCAGATGGCAAATATCATCCCAACACTTCGACACTGCTCGATGACGAGGCAGCAAAAGCGCTCGTTGACCCGCGGGCGAGGCAGACATTGCTGGACAACATCAAGGATGAAATTGCCGCGCTGGCGGGCATTTCACTGTTTAGGGTGGAGGTTGAAGGCACGCATCCGCACCTCGAGGTCGTGCGCGCCATGCTCGACAATTATCCGGTGTTCTCGCGTGAAGTGGGCTACCCAACTGCCGGCGGCTCAGTCGTCTATGACACCCATTCCTACCCCGATGCACGGCGTGTTCTTACCATGGAGGACATCGAGCTGCGGCTCGTCAAGGAAAACTGGGCGTTCCCCGACGGCTGGCAGTTCGTCACCGCGTATGACGTACGGCAGTTTCACCTGGACCAACACCCTTGAGTCGTTTCGCGCTTAGTCAGCACCAGCGCGCGATGCTGTCCCCTCAGCACGCGGAACAGGTCCCAGTGGCCAACGGGATTGCCCGGTGGTCTTTATGCCCGACCTCAACCTCATAGCCCTGGCCGCACTTGCGTCAGGATACTGGCAGGGCCACCTCTGTCTGCGTCAGGCCGGCCGCCAGCATGGCAGCTTAGACGCGCCCGCGTGTCGGCTGCGATACGCACCGTTAACTTTTTCCCGCATGGCATTTAGACCGTGGTTTCAGCAAAAAGCCCCTCAAACAAGGGGCTTTTTGCTTTGGTGTCTTAATCGGTGGCAGCGCATTTCGGGGGGGCTGGCCACCACAACCGGTGTTTGTCGCGCAGTGCCAGATACGCCGGCCGCTCTTCAATCCACTGTCGCAGGGCAATGCCTTCCTCAGCACCCGGACGCCATATATAAAGCCGGTTCACGATTGTGCGCGCATCATAATTAGCCTTGTTCTTACCCAGGAATTTCAACATCCCTTCAACCAGTTTGGACTCTTGGTTCAGGTGAGGGCACACGACTATTGCAAAACGCATGACACTAGCACTTCCGATTTCCCAAGGTTGCTTTCCCAATCCGATGACGTCGCATAGAGCCGTAACCATGTGCTCATGTGCCGCTTTTGATTTCTCGCTGTTCTCGACCTCGACCCACGTGTACCAGGTCGAGTAAGGGTTCTCGTCATTGACTTCCATCTGCAGGGTGAGCAGTGCATCAGGGATTTTCCCAAGGGGGTCCGTCATATACTGCGGCGCGCATGTGACTGGAGCGCGGCCGGTAGCAATTTCGTGCTCGGTGTAGTAGCCAGTTGGTCCGTTCAGATTCGACCACCACAAACAAGCGTCATTTGCTAGGCACCGGTGCTGAAAGGTGGGCATTGCACGGCGCGTGAAGTCAGCGTCGAACATCGCTTCCACGCCCAGCTCCGCTCGCAGCCGGCGAGCTCCCTGAGCCGTCAGAGCATACACGCGGCTACCGTCCGGGCCCTGCTTGAATGCGACTTGTTTGAGCTTCAGGAGCTGCGCCAGGTACTCCTGAGCATTGCGCGGCGTGGATTTGTCGGGCCAGCATGCCTGATGAACCTGGCGCACTGGCAGCCATCCAAATCGGTGCAGGACGAGGAGCACTCGCTCTTGGTTCAGGCGGCATTTGACGCGGTTGTCGATGCCGTGGCCGGTAGTGTTTTGGGTGGTCATGGTCGCTCGGTTTGTAGTTGTTTTTAGATGCGCCGACTCGTTGTCGGTCTAACATGTATAGCGACATGCCGGCTCGCAGAAGGGGTAAAGTTGAAAAATAGTTAACAGGAAGCTTCTGCGCGTGCTTCTGCGCCCCCTTCTGCGCGCTAGAGGTCCGTTAGAAAACCAGTCGGCCAAGGAGTTTGCTGGGCGATTCCCGCCTATTCGGCCGCCTCGCGCAGAAGCACCGTGTCCGAGGAAACCTATTGTTCGAAAACCGGCGCAGTCCCAGAAAAGGAAAGGCTGGCCCTGAAAAGTTGCTGCAAGGCGTGCTTATGGAAGGCGCGCAGAAGTGTGTAAGCATGTGATGCTGGGCACCTGGCACTCGGTGCACCCGCCAGCCTCCGTCCGGCGCGCGTACCTCGGACTCGTCGCCAACACCCCGGCACTCACGGCCGTGCGCCACTACGCCGCGCACGACAGTTCGGACCCTCGCACACACCACCGTTCTGCCGCTTGGCCCGTCCGCCAGCTGCGCCAGCGCACGAACCGCTACGTCGACGCGTGCACACCACTCGCAACCGCTCAACCCGGCCACCAGCTGCGCCGGCGGCCGAGCCGCTGCGTCGAAACGATATGCGAGCACTGCAGGTGCTGCGAAGTTCGCCGGGACGCACACCTTGGCCAACTGCCGCTCACCGAATGCGGCGTAGACTGGTGCTCATGTTCATGTCAAAGACGTGCGCAAGGGGAGGGCGTGCTCGTGCTCGGACTGGTGTCGTACTAATGCTGCAGCTGTCACTACTACTGCGATAGCGACTAGGTGCCGGCCGTGCTCCTGCCAGCGCGGTAAGTTCGTGCCTCGTAGATAGGGTGCGGGATGTACTCAAAGCGTGCGTTTGCCAGGGCGGCGTTGTTTTTCTGAATCGACAAAATTGGCTACACATATTTCTTTTCCTCAAGCATTCCTGGCAACGACAGTCGCTATATGATGTGAGCACTGCGACCGGGGGTCCTCATGACGCAGCTGTAACTGCTGAAGGGTTGGCGAACCCAGGTCTCGTACCCGGGTTTCGTTTTGTGTAGAGGCGGCTTCACATGGAGGGGCGCCCGGAGATATACCGCTGGATGCCCGCCAGCGAAATAGAGCGGCCCCGCCCCCGGCTCCGCTCCGCGCACAAAAAGCGACGGCCGCCGTGTGGAGCCATCGCAGGCTAATGCGCACTCACTACAATAGACAACTGTAGCGTGACCCGAGGGCAGGTTCCTGGGGCCTTGGGGAGAAATTGGGGAGAAAACAGCCTGATTTTCTTCCTAATACTGCTCACTACTGCCTGCTGTTGCGATGTACAATAGTAAGCAATTTCAATGAGTTACAGTGTTCATGCGGTTCTCCAAGGCAACGACTAGTGGCCTCCGAAGCCAAGGGTCGCTGGTTCGATTCCAGCCAGCCGCACCAATTTGGCATCTTGCCATCTTGCCATCTTGCCATCATGGCTTCACAACGTTTTACGTGACGTTGTTTTACTACCCCCTCCGAAGTCATGTCCGGCTGTTGCCGTATACGTCAGAATTGCAAACAGGGCCTGTCCTCGCCATGGTTGGCCGGCACGCAATCGCCCGAGTGGCAAGCGAGCACTCTGGATACTGATAAAGCATCGAAAGCGTATACAGGGCGGTCTCAAGAACCAATTGCAACACCGGGATTAATGAATCGAATCGTCGTGCAATTGTAGTCGAGCCATGTGCTTGGTATAGACAGCGAGCGGCGTTTTCCAGCAAAGCGTTTCTCGTGGTCGAGTATTAAGCGAGAGCGCTATGGCATCGAGGTCGTCCTGCGAGTAGATCGACAGGTCCGAGCCCTTGGGCATGTACGGCCTCGGCAAGCCATTGGTATTTTCATTGGACCCGCGCTGCCACGGGCTGTGCGGGTCGTCAAAGTAAATCTGCACACCGGTGCGCTCGGTCAGAATTTTGCGGCCATGCATTTCGCGGCCCTGGTCGTAGGTCATCGATTTGCGCATTCCCGCCGGCTGGCGGTTGAGCACGGCTGAGAAGCTCTCGACCACCGTACGGGGGCCGGCGTTGTCCATCTTGGCCAGCACCACGAAGCGGGTGGTTCGCTCGACCAGTGTACCGACCGAGGAACGATTGCCTTCGCCCTCGATCAGGTCGCCCTCCCAATGGCCAGGGATGAGAAGGTCCTCGATCTCGGGTGGACGGATGTGGATGCTCTGCATGTCCTTGATCTGGCCTCGGCGGTCAACGCCCCGACTGCGCGGCTTGCGCACTTGGTTGTGATGGCGCAGGCAGGCAATCAATTCGCGCTTCAGTTCCCCGTGCGGATGCACGTAGATCGCGTTGTAGATCGTCTGGTGAGAGACCGTTTTGTCGGAATCGTTAGGCCACATGGCGCGCAGTATGTTCGCAATTTGTTGTGGCGACTAGAGTGCTTTCAGGTAACGCCTCACTACCTGGAAGAGCGCGCTATCAACGTGCAGTTTGGGCATGCGTCGCGGTGCGATACGCCGAGCGTAACTCTGCTGGTGAGCAAGGTTGGCATCGTAATCATCAGCTACAAGTGCCCGACGCAGTTCGCGGCTGATTGAACTTGGGGCATGTCCAAGGCGCTTCGCAATGGATCGGATACTGCACTGGTCTTCCCGCCTGGTCATCACGACGGCGCGTTCCTGCGTCGTCAGATGGGTACAGATTTTTGGCATGGCAGCACTCTAGAGGAGGAGTGTTGCACTTGATTCTTGAGACTGCCGTTGATATAGAACGTCAGGTGAAGATCCGGGAAAATATTTCCAATTGGACTGATAAAGAAATTTCGTCACCTGAATTGAGCAAACAAAGGGAAAGACCGTCGAGGTAATAGTTCGCAGCCGTTATGCCCTCAATCAGTGTCTGCTTTAGCGGCGATGTGAGACGCTTTCGGTATTGCAGAATTAACAGGGATTTGACTTTGAGAGTTGAGGGGTACTATTCTCTTATCTGTGATCGATACCGACCCGTATCTACTCTGAACAATCTGCTTCACTAAGCTAATGACCTGTCCGAAATTTCGGCGTAATACTGAATTGGTTTTTTCAAATCTATTTATAAGAGGGTATTCTATATATTTAGAAATCATCATACACATTAAGATCGAGCCAGTTGAGAGCAGAAAATAGAGTCCCCCAAGCGTGAAATATTCTTTTAATCCAAATATCGTCAGGATTTTGTAAATAATACCAATGCAAGGAAGATGGAACAAATATATGGAGTAAGACGCTTTTCCCAGTCGAGTTAACCATGCGGGAGCATTAAGATGGCCATTTAAATTTCCTCCTGCGATGCCCATGATGATTAACATGGAGCTGAGGCCATAAGCAATTTTGGATAGATCTGTGTATCCATTGACTACGCCAATATTCTCGGCAAAAGCGAAACAAAAAAATAGGAAGACCCCAAAGCCAAATATCAGCGAATCATTTTTAATGGACTCGGAGCTTACGACGTATGCCGCTAATATGCCAAAGAAAAAATCTACGTTAAACATAGACGCTACACACGAAAGCAACGGCGAATCTACCGGCACATAACCTATTGCCGACGAGTAAAGGATAAAGCATAGCCACACGAGAAACACGACGATCCCCAATCGTCGGTTAATTATTGAAGCGGCAAAAAATAAATAAAAAATTATCTCGTGCTGCAATGTCCAAGCAACACCAACATCGCCGCCAAAAGGTAATAGGGTTGCGCGTTTTAATAACGTATCAAAGCTGGGAATTATGTGTTTTGAAGAAAAAGCAGCTAAAACTACTACGACTATCAATGATAGCCAAAACAACGGGTAAACTCTTGTGTATCTGCGTTCAAAGTAACCGATCAACGTCGACGGTTTTCCTAAGTCGCGTTTGTGAACAAAGAAAATTATAAATCCAGATAGCACGAAAAAAAAATCAACTCCGGCATGACCAAATTGGGCAATCCCATGCCACGGCATAGAACCATAATCAGATTTAAGGTGGCGCGCTGCATGATAAAAGACAACCATCATCGCCGCAATTCCCCGACACGCTTCGATACCTGAAAGCCTTCGATTAGTGGTGAGTGTTTTTTCTCGATGTGGCATTAGTATTTTATGTGGAATTTAATTAAACAATAAACAAGAAAATTTTATTTAACATGCGTATACGCGAACTATTAGATTAAACTACTGGTAGCAGACTAATACTGATTTTTCCTCTCATCAATAAATGTAAAATTTTGTTAATATATTTTTTGGCAATTTAACAAATATGTTGTTAGTTTGGGAAATTGGCTTTAGCAGATATCTAGGTGAATGACAAGTTTACTATGTGCCGATAAATCCCACATCGTTTACTACGCTGGTCGGGCTGTCAGGCTTATTAACTGGGCGGTCTCAAGAACCAACTGCAACACCGGGGTCGTGCAATTGTAGTCGAGCCACGTGCTCGGTATAGACAGCGAGCGGCGTTTTCCAGCAAAGCGTTTCTCGAGGTCGAGTATCGAGCGGGAGCGCTATGCATCGAGGTCGTCCTGCGAGTAGATCGACAGGTCCAAGCCCTTGGGCATGTGCTGCCTCGGCAAGCCATTGGTATTTTCATTGGAACCGCGCTGCCACGGGCTGTGCTGGTCGGCAAAGTAAATCTGCACACCGGTGCGCTCGGTCAGAATTTTGTGGCCATGCATTTCGTGGCCTTGGTCATAAGTCATCGATTTGCGCATTCCCGCCGACTGACGGTTGAGCACGGCTGAGAAGCTCTCGACCACCGTGCCGGCGTTGTCCATCTTGGCCAGCACCACGAAGCGGGTGGTTCGCTCGACCAGTGTGCCGACCGAGGAACGATTGCCTTCGCCCTTGATCAGGTCGCCCTCGCAATGGCCAGGGATGAGACGGTCCTCGATCTCGGGCGGACGGATGTGGATGCTCTGCATGTCCTTGATCTGGCCTCGGCGGTCAACGCCCCGACTGCGCGGCTTGCGCACTTGGTTGTGATGGCGCAGGCAGGCAATCAATTCGCGCTTCAGTTCCCCGTGCGGATGCACGTAGATCGCGTTGTAGATCGTCTGGTGAGAGACCGTTTTGTCGGAATCGTTAGGCCACATGGCGCGCAGTATGTTCGCAATTTGTTGTGGCGACCAGAGTGCTTTCAGGAAACGCCTCACTACCTGGAAGAGCGCGCTATCAACGTGCAGTTTGGGCATGCGTCGCGGTGCGATACGCCGAGCGTAACTCTGCTGGTGAGCAAGGGTTGCATCGTAATCAGCAGTCAGATGGGTATAGATTTTTGGCATGGCAGCACTCTACAGGAGGAGTGCTGCACTTGATTCTTGAGACTGCCCAGCTTCTTTTATGTAGCTATTTCCCGGGAGTACTGTTAACTGGCATTGTGTATAGTCACTACGGTAGCGCGACTCCCTACGCCCTTTTGTGACCCGTGTTGGAATCATTCGCACACGCTGATGGCATTATGATCATCAATGGAAGTGATGATGTATCTGTGAGCTCGGAATATCTTACGTGAACTTGAGTGACTGGAAACCGATATGCCAGACAATATGTCACGCCAGGATGACAGCGCAGCGCCATATCCATCCGCTGGTCAGCGCGGACACGATGTATCCGTGGTGTTCCTGCCCAATGTAAAAATGCAGTCCAAGCGCGCTGCGGTTGCTGCGGAGGACGGTCCCAACCCGGGGCGTGAAGGTGGTGGCATTGAACAATATGGTGTGAAAGGCGTCGAGCGCGATTTGCATGCGTTTCCATGGAATCCCCTGGTCAACAAGGGGTCGCTGCTGGCAGGGCTGGATCTGCTGCGCGCCCTGAAAGTGTTGCTGTTCGATCGCAAGGCCGATGTGATTGTCTCTGTGTTCGAGAGCAATGTATTTTTTGTCTTGATGTTGCGTCGGCTGTTCCGTTTCAAGCCGAAGATTGTCCTGTGGGAAGTGTCGGGACGTGGTTGGCCAAAGCGCGACAAGATTCTCGATTACGTGGTTCCCCGAGTGGATCAGGTGTTTGTCCTCACCGAAGACCAGCGCAGCACGGTGGAAGCACAATACAAGCTCCGCCATCCGGCACAGATACTTGGCTTTGCCATTGACGACGAGTTCTTCCGTTCACGGCCGGATGTCCGGGATGGCCAGTATGTCCTGGCCGTCGGTGACGATATCAGTCGCGATTATCCGACACTGATCGAGGCATGCCGGCAAGCAGGCCTGCCGTTGAAGTTGAGAAGCAGCGCGAAGTTTGCCATGCCCGATGATGTGTCTCATGTGAGTCTGGTAGGCCGACTCACCTACAAGGAGCTCCGGGAACTGTACGAGCAGGCGACCATTGTTGTTGTCCCATTGAAGCAGTCCGATTATCCGGGTGGAATAACCGCCATCTATGAGGCGATGTCGATGAGCAAGCCATTGGTCTTGTCTCGTACCACAATGACGACTGGACTGGTCCAGCATGACAAGGATGGCTTGCTGGTCACGCCCGGTGACCCTGCCGGACTGGCCAGTGTGTTGTCGTCATTGTGGGGCGACCAACAGGCGCGTGCATCACTAGGACGTGCTGCACGTCAGCGTCTTGAACGCGACTTTTCTCATGCACGGTACATGCAACGTTTCGCAACGCTATTGCGCCAGGCTGCGGGCCGCTGATACCCGTCTGAGATGATCACCCCGACAATTCGGGAATACGAAATGATTGTCACGAGTGTGTAAAAAATCTGACAAATAATTTGCCGTGTCTGGTTTGGCGTCCACCAGTGTCACACTAGTGTGTGGAGCGCGGAGTCGATTTCGCGTAAGTGCTAAAATCCATCCCCTTTGTTGCAATAAAGAATCGATTTGACAATGAACTGTTGTTTTTCATGCTTTTTGGCAACATAAATGGTCGAATATCACTTGTTGCATTAAGCTGACGTCTAAGAGAGCAATATTGAGGATAAGATGTTTCCGTGATATATTTAATGTTAAAAATATGTCAAAAAATTAATGCAGAAGCAATGTTAAATTTGCATCAATCGGCCACATTCTGAGTCTATGTAGTATCAAGACAACAGTGCGCTGCCCCCAATCATGTCGAAATTTCTTTACTGGAACAGGCAATCCGGGCGCGCGCTGACTTTTGCAATTTAACGCAATCATTTTGTAGCAGCCATGCGTGGCAGCCGTGGCGTACCCAGTCCATAGCGCACGTGACGCAGGCACCGGTTTCCGGGCACGTGGTAAGCGTAATAATCAATTCTGAGGAATATCATGTTTCGGATCTCTAACCACTATGTGTCGAAGATCGTCTTCGTCCTGCTGTTCGTGGAAATATTGATCCTGTTGGGCGCCGCCTATGCAGGCGCAGCCGTGCGTTTTCTCGACATCGGTGCACCGCTCACGAATGACCAGTTCGATCACTTCCTGGCGTCGGCTGTCGCATTCGCCGTGGCAGTCAGCTTCAGCATGAGCGCCATGGGCATGTATCAGCTCGATTTCGACGAAGGCTTGCGTCATCCGTTCTTCATGAAGCTGATGCCGGCGTTCCTGATGGGTTTCCTGATTCTGACGTTGGTGTTCTACGTGGCGCCCGACCTGTACTTCGGTCGCGGCATCCTGCTGCTGGGCTTTGGCCTTGCCGCAGCCGGGATCTTCATCGCGCGCATCATCTTCTTCAAGACGTCCGAACTGCGCCTGATGCAGTCGCGCATCCTGTTCCTGGGTAACGGCGCGCTGGCCAAGGAGTGCAGCGACCTGGCCGTCAACAAGAACAGTTACCACCGCTACAAGGTCGTCGGCTTCATTCCGGTGGGCAGCGACGAGATGTGCGTGCCGGCCGCCGACGTGCTCAAGGTGAGTGAAGGCGACTCGCTCGTCAAGATGGCGACCCAGTATGGCGCGCAGGAAATCGTGGTGTCGGTGCAGAACCGGCGCGGCAGCTTCCCGATCAAGGAACTGCTCGACTGCAAGCTGCAAGGCGTGAAGGTGACCGATGCCGCCACGTTCTTCGAGCGCGAAACCTGCCAGATCCGGGTCGATTCGCTGCAGCCGAGCTGGCTGGTATTCGGCGGTGGCTTCGACCAGAGCTTTATCCGTACTTTCATGAAGCGCGGGTTTGACCTGATCTGCAGCACCCTGATCATGGCCGTGACGTTCCCGATCATGCTGTTCGCGGCGCTGGCCGTGTGGCTGGAAGACCGCAGTCCCGTGTTCTACTCGCAGGAGCGGGTCGGCAAGGATGGCAAGATTTTCCGCGTGCACAAGTTCCGCAGCATGCGCGCCGATGCCGAAAAAGGCGGTACGCCACAGTGGGCCGCCCAGAACGATCCACGGGTAACGCGTGTGGGTAACTTCATGCGCAAGACCCGGATCGACGAGCTGCCGCAGATCCTGAACGTGTTCAAGGGTGACATGTCGTTCGTGGGCCCGCGGCCCGAGCGCGCCTACTTCGTCGAGCAGCTGATCGAAGTGGTTCCATATTACAATGTCCGTCATAGCATCAAGCCAGGCATTACCGGTTGGGCGCAGGTGCGTTATGGTTATGGATCGTCGGCCGAGGACGCGTTGCAGAAATTGCAATACGACCTCTACTACGTCAAGAACAACAGCCTGTTCCTGGATGTACTCATCCTGATCAATACGCTCAAGGTCGTGCTGTTCCGTAGCGGCCGCTGATCATCCCGGACCGACTTGCGGTGCATGCACCGCAGGTTGCTGGCTTTAACGTTTCTATCCCGAATTTTTCAATGGTCGTTTTCATGGATGGCATACGTTGACCACCATTGCCGTCTATAGCTATAGCGTCGCCGCCATCGGTTTCTTGTTGCTGATCGGCCTGCTGTTCACCATCTGGCGCGGCCGCACCCAGGTTGCCGCCATTGCCCTCGCATGCGGATTCACCGCGCTCTGGTCCGCCTCACTGGCCGGGCAGGCCGCCACTGGCCACGACCTCTGGTCGGTCTGGACCGACACGCTTGAAATCCTGCGCAGCGCCGCCTGGTGCGTCGTGTTGCTGCTGTTGCTGGGCAACTCGCGTGATCCGGCCAGCCGCTGGCCTTTCAGCCTGCGCACACCCATCTTCATCGGCGCCGTCTGCTATGTGATCCTGCTGCTGGTGACGGTTCTGGTGCGTACCGACCTGATGCTCAATCTGAACGGCGGCCTGCTGCCCAACGTCACGGCGCGCGTGTGCCAGGCGGTACTCGGCATGCTGCTCGTCGAGCAGGTCTACCGCAACAAGACGATCCAGGAGCGCTGGGCCATCAAGTTTGCCTGCCTGGGCATCGGCGCGATGTTCGCCTACGATTTCTACATGTACAGCCAGGCGATGCTGTTCCACGACATGCACCCGGACACCTGGGCCGCGCGCGGCATCGTCAATGCGCTGGCCATGCCGCTGATCGGTACTGCGGTCAAGCGCAGCACGTCGCGCTCGACCGCGCTGGTGCTGTCGCGCCGCGTGATGTTCCATTCGACCGCGTTGTTCGGTTCGGCCATCTACCTGCTGGCGATGGGCTTTGCCGGCTACTACCTGCGCTATTTCGGCGGCAGCTGGGGCGGCGTGATGCAGGTCGCGTTCCTGTGCGGCGCCTTGCTGCTGCTGACCGGCACCCTGTTCTCGGGCACCTTCCGCGCCTGGCTCAAGGTCTTCATCAGCAAGCATTTTTACAGCTACGGCTACGACTACCGCGAGGAATGGATGCGCTTCACGCGCACCCTGTCGTCGGGCAGCACGCACATCGGCGAGCGCGCGATCGAGGCGGTCGGCGCGCTGGTCGAAAGTCCGGGCGGCGTGTTGTGGCAGCGCCGCGACGGCGATGGCGGTCACTATCAGCCGGTGGCGGGGTGGCAGGCCACCAGCACCGCGACCGAGCCGGCCGATTCGAATTTCTGTCACTTCCTGGAAACCACCCAGTGGGTGATCGACCTGCGCGAATACGCGGCGCTGCCCGAAAAATACGGCGAACTGGTGTTGCCGTCGTGGCTGGTCGCGTTTCCGCGTGGCTGGCTGGTGGTGCCCCTGATCATGCATGGCAAGCTGTTCGGCTTTGTCGTGCTGCAGGATGCGCGCAGCGCCGTGTCGCTGAACTGGGAAGTGTTCGACCTGCTCGAAATCGCCGGCAGCCAGGCCGCCAGTTACCTGGCGCAGCAGGATGCGGCCAACGAGCTGATGGTGGCGCGCCAGTTCGAGTCGTTCAACCGCATGTCGACCTTCGTCGTGCACGACCTGAAAAACCTGGTGGCCCAGTTGTCGCTGATGAACGCGAACGCCGAAAAGCACCGCGACAATCCCGAGTTCCAGCGCGATATGCTCGATACCGTGACACACTCGGTCGACAAGATGAAGATGATGCTGCAAAAGCTCAGTCGCAACGACGCGCCGGAACGGCCCTTGCCGCTGCGCGTCGAGAACGTGGTGCGCCAGGCGATTGCGCTCAAGAGCGCGTTCGAGCCGCATCCGGTTCTGGACGTGGTCGATGCGGGCCTGCTGGTGCTGGCCGACCGTGAACGCCTCGAGCGCGTGCTGGGCCACCTGATCCAGAACGCGATCGAAGCCACGCCGCGCAGCGGCCGTGTCAGCGTATCGATTGCCCGCGCGGGCGGGGAGGTCGCCGTGACCGTGGCCGATACCGGCGCCGGCATGAGCGAGGAATTCATCCGCGAGCGCCTGTTCAAGCCGTTCGAATCGACCAAGCCGGCCGGCATGGGCATCGGCGTGTTCGAAAGCCGTGAATACATCCAGGAACTGGGCGGCGCGCTGGCGTTGACCAGCGTGCCCGCGCAGGGAAGCACATTTACCGTCACGTTACCGCTGTACCGTGAGGCTGGCGCCGAGCGCGCTGCGTGATGAAAGGACAATCGTGAGCCAAAACAAACCCAAACTGCTGATCATCGAAGACGACCCGGGCCTGCAAAAGCAGCTGCGCTGGAGTTTCGACGCCTATGACGTGGTGGTCGCCGACGACCGCGAAAGCGCGCTGGCGCAGATCCGCCGCCATGAGCCGGCCGTGGTCACGATGGACCTGGGCCTGCCGCCCGACCCGGACGGTTCGACCGAAGGCCTGGCCACGCTGCAGCAGATCCTGGCGCTGGCGCCGGAAACGCGCGTGATCGTCCTGACCGGCAACCAGGACCGCGCCAATGCGGTCAAGGCGATCGCGATGGGCGCCTACGATTTCCACCAGAAGCCGCCCGAGCCCGAAGTGCTCAACCTGGTCATCCAGCGCGCATTCTTCCTGCACAACCTGCAGGAAGAAAACCGCCGCATGTCGTCCAGCCAGGCCGACTCGCCGATGGCCGGCGTGATCAGCCGCGACCCCGGCATGCTCAAGCTGTGCCGCAGTATCGAGAAGGTCGCCCCAACCTCGGCCTCGGTGATGCTGCTGGGCGAATCGGGCACCGGCAAGGAAGTGCTGGCGCGCGCCGTGCACGCGATCTCGCCGCGCGCCAAGGAGCGCTTCGTGGCCATCAACTGCGCCGCGATTCCTGAAAACCTGCTCGAGAGCGAATTGTTCGGCTACGAAAAAGGCGCCTTCACCGGCGCGGCCAAGCAGACCAAGGGCAAGGTCGAACTGGCCCACGGCGGCACCTTCTTCCTTGATGAAGTGGGTGACCTGCCGATGGCGCTGCAGGCCAAGCTGCTGCGCTTTTTGCAGGAGCGCGTGATCGAGCGCATCGGCGGCCACGAAGAAATCCCCGTCGACGTGCGCATCGTCTGCGCCACGCACCAGAAGCTCAAGGAACTGTGCAGCACCGGGCGCTTCCGTGAAGACTTGTATTACCGCCTGTCCGAGATCGTCGTGACGATTCCGCCGCTGCGCAACCGCCAGGGCGATGCGGCCCTGCTGGCGCACCACTTCAAGAACAAGTTCTGCGCCCAGGAGTCGCGCCCGACGCTGCACTTCTCGCCGGATGCGATCGCGGCGATCGAAGGCTACGCCTGGCCGGGCAATGTGCGCGAGATGGAAAACTGCGTCAAGCGCGCCGTGATCATGGCCGATGGCCCGACCATCGTGGCCGATGACCTGGGCCTGCCCGAAGGCGACACGCCGGTCGAGGAACCGCTGAACCTGCGCCAGGTGCGCGACGAGGCCGAGCAGGGCGCCATCGTGAAGGCGCTGGCGCGTGTCGACGGCAATATCGTCAAGGCGTCGGAAATGCTGGGCATCAGCCGCCCGACGATGTATGACCTGATGAACCGCCACGGCATCAAGAGCAGCACATGATGCGCAAGGCGGTGGCCGGCGCGCTCGCGCTGCTGGCGCTGGGCGCCATCGGTGCGGCGTACGTGATCGAACAGGTGGGCGTCACGCCGCGCGCGCTGGCGCCGTATATCGAAAAACGCACCAGCGGCCATAACCCGGTCATCGTCAAGGCGGGGCAGGTCAGCGCCGCGCTGCTGCTGCGGCTCGATCGGGGCGAACCGGCGCTGCCAGCCGCTCTTGCCGTGACCCTCGGCGCGCAACCGGGCGCGGTCGGCGTCGATGCTGCCGGCGCGATCATGGTCGCGACACCGGAGGCACTGCGCGCGGCGCTGGCGCAGGCCAACCCGGGCGACACGATCACGCTGCTGCCGGGCGTGTACCGGTTTGGCGGCGCGCCGCTCGACGTCAATCGTCCGGGGCGCGCCGGGCTCCCGATCGTCGTGCGGGCGGCCCAGCCGGGCAGCGCGCAGCTCGAGTTCGATCTGGTCGAAGGCTTTCGCGTCAAGGCGCCGCACTGGCGGTTCGAGAACCTGGCCATCCGCGGCGTGTGCGGCGAGGATCGCTACTGCGAGCACGCATTCCACGTGGTGGGCGCGGCCAGCCATTTCGTCGCGCGCAACAACACGCTCACCGACTTCAATGCCCACATCAAGATCAATGGCGAACAGGGGCGCTTCCCGGACGACGGCCTGATCGAACAGAACACGCTGACCGCGACGCGCGTGCGCCAGACGTCCAACCCGGTCACGCCGATCGATCTGGTCGCCGCCAATGGCTGGACGATCCGCGCCAACCTGATCAGCGATTTTCTCAAGGGCGAGGGCGACATGGTCAGCTATGGCGCGTTCGCCAAGGGCGGGGGCAGCGGCAACGTCTTCGAACGCAACCTGGTGTGGTGCGAGCGCACACTACGCGGGCCAGGCCAGCGGGTGGGCCTGTCACTGGGTGGCGGCGGCACCGGTGCGGCCGTGTGCCGCGACGGGCGCTGCATCACCGAACAGGAACAAGGCACGCTGCGTGCCAATCTGGTGATGGGCTGTTCGGACGTCGGTATTTATCTCAACAGCGCGGCGCGTACCAGCGTCGTGGACAACACCTTGCTCGATACGGCCGGGATCGACGTGCGCTTTGCAACCAGCAGCGCGCGCCTGGACGGCAATCTGGTCGATGGGCCGATCCGCAGCCGCGACAGCGGTTTGCTGCATCTGGAGGACAACCGCAGCACGGCGCTGTGGCAGATGTTTGCCGGCTACCATCCGGTGCGCAACCTGTTCGAGGCACCGGGCAGCGGCGATCTGGCGTGGCGTGGCGGGGTACCCGGGCGCGACGCAAGCGCGGTCGGCGGCATCGATCTGTGCGGTGCGAAGCGTGGGCGGAGCGCCACCTATGGCGCGTTCGATGATTTCAGCGGCTGCCTGGCGCGCCAGGCCCGCTGAGCGGCGCTTACCAGCTGTGTTACCAGCTGCCCAGCCAGGTGCCGGTCCAGTGCGCGACCTGATCGCGCCAGACGCGGCGTGAGAACGTGTGGTCGGCGCGGTCGATCCGGTACTGGGTAACGCGCGAGGATTGCAGCAGCTGGCGCCATTTCGGCGTGGCCTCGGCCAGGTCGCAGAATTCGCGGCCGGTCAGGTCGGCGCCGCTGATGATCACCAGCACCCGGCCAGTGAAGGCGTGCAGGCCGGCGTGCATCCGGTCGGGCAGGGCCAGCGTGGTGCGCGGCGCCGTGCCCGGGCCGAACGCGGTGCGCACCAGCTGGAACATCGAGGCCAGCGAGCGCTGGTAATTGAAGCTGCCACGCAGCACCCGCGCCCAGAAGGTGCGGTCGACCAGACGGTCGCGATAGTAGTGGCGCAGCGTCGTGCGCGCGATGCTGTCGGGCGTGCGGATCCATGGATTGAGCAGCACCACGCCGCTCACGCGCGCGTCCAGCGGCGCGTACATCATGGCGGCCGAGGCGCCGTCGCACAGCCCCCACAACACGACCTCGCGCACGCCGGGCACGGTCGCCATCAAGGCATCGATCGCTGCCTTGATATCGTCTTCCACGTCCCCGAACGCGCGCTCGGCGCCTTCGCTGTCGCCCATGCCGCGGTAATCGAAGCGCATGGCGGCGATGCCGTTCATGGCCAGGCTGCGCGCGAGCAGCGTGAACTGGCGGTGGCTGCCGGCGCGGTATTGCGGCCCGCCCACCACCACCAGCACGGCGCGCGTGCCAGGGTTCTCGGGCAGGTGCATGACGCCATACAGGCTGTCGCCGTGGCAGTCGAAGGTCACGACCCGTTCTTCAATGGCCATGACCGTGTTCCTGCAACGCCGTCGAGGTGGCTGCCAGCCAGGCTGGCGAGATCGTGATTTCGGGAGTGGTCCAGAACGGCGGGCACTGCACCTGGTGCAGTGTCAGGTCGATCTGGCGCGCCAGCCAGGCAGCGCTGGCGCGCGCCGTGCCGGGAGAGACGCCGGGCGAAGCGCCCTGGCCGGTCATGCCCAGCGCTTCGAACCAGTGCACCGGGCATTCCGGCGTGAAGTCTTCGAGCGCTGGCAGCGCATCGATGGCGGCGGCCAGTTCGGGCGCCAAGTCGTAGCCGCTGATCTCGAGCGTCTCGCCCGCCTGCAGCGAGGCGCGCAGGGCCGCGGTGCCGGTGTGCCCGGACGCGCCCTCGGCCAGCAGCGCGCCAACGGTGCGCAGGCGCAGAAACTGGGTCAGGTAGGCCGCGCCGCTCAGCACCGGCTGCCACAGGATCAGTGCCTTGACCGGGTGCTGCGCGGTGCGCGCATAGTCCAGCGCCAGCAGGGCGCCCAGGCGCAGGCCCCACAGCAGCAGCGGCTGGCCGAGGCGCGCATCGAGCCAGCGCGCGCCGGCGGCCAGGTCATCTTTCCAGATGGCCCAGCGGGCGTCGCCAAAGTCGCCGCTGCTATCGCCACAGCCGTACAGGTCGAGTTGCAGCACGCCGTAGCCGAGGGCCGCCATCTCGCGCGCCTGCAGCGCCGCGATGCGGCGCGAACGGTTCATTTCTTCGGCAAACGGCGGCACGTACAGCACCGCACCACGGCAAGGGCCGTGCGGCGGATGAAACAGGCAAAAGCGCTGGCCTGCACCGGTCTTTAAAAAGAACGGCTCGGCGGAGGGCGTAACCTGGCTGGCTGTCATTCGGCCTGCTTCTGCGCGACAAACGCAGCGAGCGTGCCGAGGGTGGCGAAGGTGCTGGCGCTGATGTCGTCGTCGTCGATGGCGATGCCGAAACGTTCTTCGAGGGCGCCGATCAGGCTGACCACGGCCATCGAATCGAGCTCCGGCAGACTGCCCAGCAGGGGCGAATCTTCGCTCAGGTGCTGACCGGACTCACCCAGGGCCAGCACGTCAATCAGGATGGTCCTTACTTCATCGAAGTACATAATCGTCAATCTCGTTAAAAGCGCGCGGCGCAGCGGTCGCCGCACTAGTAGGAATTATACATTCGGTAGCAGTCTTCCCAATCGCAGCCTGGCAGTGGCGGCCAATCGGTGCACTTCCTCCAGCAGTTCATGCCGGGTTGCGCGCAGCATCATGTACCAGACCAGGGCCAGGACGGGGAGCATCGCGAGCAGGCGCACCAGCGAAGGCAGGCTGTCCGGAATCAGGAAATTCAGCAGTACACCGGCCGCGCCGGTGCCGATCGTTACCACCATGCTCGGCATCGTCGCGCGCAACAGGGCGACAATCGTGAAGTTGAAATAACGGTGCTGCTGCATGGCGATCACGGGAGCGGAAGCGATCGTTGCCCAGCATAATGCCCATGCAAACCCGACCAGGCCGCCATCGAACAGCGCCACGCCGAACGCGATCCTGGTCAAAAGAGTGACAAGGACCGGTACCGCGCTCAGGTAAGGACGTCCAATCGCGGTCACCGCCGCCGGAATGTAGTGGAACAGCATCGTCACCGCCGCCGCAACGGTCAGCGGCAAGATGGCCGGCACGCATTCCACCCATTGCGCGCCGTACAGTCCAAGCACGATGTCGTGGCCCAGCAGGCAGGTTAGCGCGAGTGCAGGCCATCCGATCCCGGTGAGTAAAACCGTGGCGCGCGACAGTGTCGGCACCAAGGACGTGCCATTGTAGTGAGCCTGTGCCAGGTAGGACACCGCACCGTAGCTGACCGTCGATCCGGCTACATAGGTGAAGATCGTGACAGTCGAATTGGCACGGCTGAGCAGGCCGACGAGGCGTGCCGACCCCAGCTTGCCGAGCAAGATGTCGGGAATGGCGTTATTGATCGCCACTGCCGAACTCGACAGCAACGAACCAAGACCGAAGTGGGCCACGCCGCGCCAATGGCGAAAAGAGGGCGTCCACGGGGTGTTTTTGGGCCGCAGCGGGATATAAGCAATGGCGCAGGTGATGATATTGACCAGGTTGGCGTAGGCCAGGCTCATGCTGCCGAACCCCAGCTTTGCCAGCACCAGGCAGCTGATGCAGAAACTGATCGTGCCAACGGCGGTCACGATCGCCTGTTTGTCGGCTGCGAACTCGCGCGTGAGCAAGGCATTGGTGACCGTACCGAAGGGGATCAGCAAGAAGCCGATTGCCAGCACGCGCATGACAGGCACGATTTCCGGTTCGTTGAACATGCGCCCGATCCAGGCGCTGGACAGGAACATGCCGAAGGCGATCAGCCAGGACGTGGAAAACACGACCCCAGTGGCCGAGCGAATCTTGTCGGGCGTCAGATTCGGTTCGCGTTGCAGGTAGGTCGAAACACCGAAATCACGAAACACGTGCGCCAGATTGACGAAGACGACCGTCATCGAAAACACCCCGATTTCGCTGGGGCTGAGCATTCGAGCCAGCATGACGCTGACGACGAACTGAAGCAGCGCAGCACCTGAAGAAGAGAAAAAATTGATGACCAGCGAGCGACGCAGATCTGCCATAAAGCCTGCTACAGAGTGACGGTGGGTTGGCGGCGCGGTAATGGCCTTTGATAGGCACAGACCTCAAACCACCGGGCGTCAATGAACGATGTCATTGATGTTCATGTTGGCAAGGCGGCTTACCGCTCTATGGGGCGCTGCATGCCGCGCCCAGGGAGCGAATTCACCTTTGTGGGGCGGCATCCAGGAAGCGACTTGTTTTCACGCACGACATTATAAGGTGCAATGTGAGCAGAAGTTCGTTCTACTGAAACAAGGTTATGAAAATGGTTTGAAGGCGCTGCCGGCACATGGACATGGCCGCGGTCATCGATACTGCCAATAAGGCTGGCCGGTGGTCCCGTGATGCGGAACCCCGGCCAGCCGACTCGGGATGCGTGTTTAGCGCGGCACGATCGCCCACTGCGGCGCCTGGCTATAGTCCGGCTTGACGGAGCGGCCTGCAAACGTGGTCCATGCCCGGTTCGCGTTCGGGATGCCCGATGCGACGGCGACCGCCAGCGCTGGTTGCATGTTTGCCGGATAACCCATCACCGAATCGGCGTAGCCAGCCATGCGACCCAGTTGCCATTTGAATCCGTACGCCAGGCTGAAGTAGTCGGCCTGCGCCTGACTACCGCATGGCTGGTCGATGAAGCGCACGCCTTGCGGATGGTTGTACGGTTGACCGTTGTCGTTGTACAGGATGCCGCTGAAGTTCGTCTTGTACAGAGCGTCGAAGCTGTTCAGGATTTTGCCGTCGCTGCCGCGCATTTGGAGTACATACGTTGCCGCTTGCGCCCAGCAGTAGTCGGGGCCCATGCGACCGACTGGAAACTTCGACTTCCAGGCCAGGATTGGCGTTGCCTTGGCATAGCCGAGTTCCGAGAGGTAGCCGAAGCTCCAGGTCAGGAAATCATCCTGCCATGGCGAAGGGTTTTCCACCCAGAAAGCATCCTTGCCGGAGCCGTCATACACGCCCAAGTTGTTCGGATTGCCGACTACATAGGCTGCGTGATAGAAGTCCAGATTGGTGTCGAGCTGGGTATTGAAATAGCCTTTGAGCGGGTGACCGTCCGGCGTGATGTACGCGGTGTGGCCAAGCGTACGCAACGACCATGCCTGGCCACGCAACTGCTGCCAGCGCACCAGACCCTGCCCGTTGCCATGGTAGCCCGGCGCCGTACCCAGCGGGTTGGAGGCCGCCCAGAATTGCAGCTCTTCAAGGTAGTAATAGTCACCCGTGACGAGGTAAGGCAGGTAGGCCAGCGACGGCTGGTGCGCGGTATCGTCGGTAAATGGGGTATCGCACAACTTTTGGTCGGCATTGGCGCAACGTGGCACCGGCAGCGGGCCCTGGCCGGCCATATTGCCGTGGGTGGAAATGAGCTTGTTTGCTTCATTGTCGGTACGCACCGGGTAACCGGTTTTTTCGTCACGGTAGTGCATCGACCAGCTGCCCGAGCCATCGGCAGCGGCAAGCATGGCATCGCGGGCGCGCTTGTCCATCGACAGCAGGTACATCACCGACCAGGATGGCAGCGGCCCGATGTCACCGCGGCCGCCGGTATTCGGCATATACGGGAACGCTGGACCAATCGACATCGGACCGGTATTCGCCGGGCTAAGCACCTTGCCAAGGTCGGCAAGGGCATTTTCTGCCGGCACGATGGTGCTGTCGTAGTTCGACACGGCCTTTGATGCGATCAGGTAGGCAGTATTGAGCTGGACATTAGTGGCCGGCTCGCGCGATGCGTCCCACCAGGCCGCCTTATGCCAGCGCGTGTGATGGTAATGGGTCAGTGCATTCTTGGCGTACACCTGACGGCCTGCGATGTCGATCTTGACATCATAGGTCAGATTGCGTGCGCCGGCCGTGAAGGTCTTGATGTTTTCGACCACCACATCAACCCGGGCCTGCTTCGAGAGTCCGGAATACCAGCGAACGTAGAAACGGGTCGTCAGCAGCGGGTGGGCAATGCCAGCAGCGTTTTTTAAAGGCGCGTCGAGCAGCCATTCGTTGGCAACACGGCCTGATAGCCATGTTTCCGGCGTCGTGTCAGCCAAGGCATCGGCCAGCGATGCGGTGTACTGGTCGCCGTCAATGGCGATGGTCACCTTGCCGTTCACGCCAGAGCTGGTCAGGCTTTGCAAGCTTTCCGTGCTGCGCTCCGAGACACTGGACTTGGCCAGGGTCAGCTTTTGCGTCGCGCCACTCGCCAGTGCTGGCAGGACGCCGGACACGATCATGTGGCGCACCGAACCGTCGGCATGCGTTGCCTTGATATCGCTTTGCAGGCGGAGCACCGTGCCATCACCCAATTTGGCAACCAGGCCTTCTTTGACGCTCATCTGGCCAGGAGCAACGATCTGGCCGAACGTGAACGGCACATCGGCCTGCGCCGCGCCGGTATTCTGAATAGTGACGTCGGTGATCATGGCGCCAATCTTAACCGGAATCGGCGTCACGGCAGCGTCCCCTGACGTGGCTGGCGGTGCGACGGGCGCTACCGCAGGTTTGAACGCCGTAGTCGTTTTTGCAAGCGACAGGCTCTCGCTGGTTGCGCTTGTGTCAGCGCCGCCACCGCCACAGGCAACCAGCAGAGTCGCACTCAGGACAGCAGCGAAACGCTGGCTTGCAGCAAGCGCGAATGAACGCGCGGATTGATGCGCATCGACATCGTCGGCGCTTACAGCGAAGTGCAATGTGGTGGAGGGATTCATGATCATTAAGAAAGTAATGGTTCGTTTAAGAAAGAATTTCTTTTGAGAACTGAACTTTACTCTGGTTCATAATCCCTGTGGTCTGATAATCGCCAAATTCTATTTATTGCCGCACGAAAACAACGGAAAATGCATATGAAGATGTGCTTTCCTGTTTGTATGTCAAGCATTTAGTTGATTTAGTGAAACATTCATCGTCCTGCTTCTTTTTTAATTAAAAATATCGCCACACCTGTTTAGATATTTATAATTTATTTGGCTGGCATAGACGTTCTTTTAAGGGAGTTGTCGTCTTGATGAGGAGAAATAGCAGTTCTTTCTCATACGAATACTTGCTGTTACGACCGTGCTTCAATTGATGGGCTAGTCCTCTTCTATCAGCGTTCTTTTTAAGTAATCTACGCGCGTGACGTGACTGGATAGTTAAAAGCCGTGCTGTTCAATATATATAAAGTTAATCTTGCACCAGCATTAATTTGATTGTATTTATTCGACGTGAGATGAGGGTGTGGGTCGACAGATATTCAACAG
This sequence comes from Telluria sp. ZT3P26, assembly GCF_059686035.1. Taxonomy (NCBI): domain Bacteria; kingdom Pseudomonadati; phylum Pseudomonadota; class Betaproteobacteria; order Burkholderiales; family Oxalobacteraceae; genus Telluria; species Telluria sp. ZT3P26. The sequence goes on from NZ_JCASII010000002.1 coordinate 404,356, forward strand.
GGTGCAGGCCAATGCACTTTCCGATCCGTCAGTAGCCTGTCGTGTGGGGCAAAGTTGCCGCCGGCACCTGTGATACACGTATGTCGGGCCGTGGCGCGGCCTCAGTGTTCGACCACGTGCGCGGAGTCGAATGTGTTAGCATGGCAAGATTCTTCGAGCGGTTTTTCATGCCGCGATTTAATGCACTGAAGGCAGAAAATTGTCATTCCGCGAAACAGCCCCTTCTTCTGAAAGCGAGCTCATGGCACGCCGCGCGCCGGTGTCCATATGCCGTATCTCGGTTGTCGTTCCTACCCGGAACCGACACGGGTTGCTGCAGCGCATGCTTGCCAGCATCCAGAGTCAGACACTTACTAATTTCGAAGTGATTGTGGTGGATGACGGCTCGGATGCCACTACCCGTGCTGCCTATTCCTCGATCTGGGCGGGCCTGGACGAGCGCTTTCGTCTGATCGAGCTGGGCGCTGCCGGTGGTGTGGGCGTTGGTCCATCGGTAACGCGTAATCTGGGCATGGACAACGCTGTCGGCCCCGTATTGACGTTTTGCGATGATGATGATTTCTGGACCAGCAACACCCACTTGAGCGCCATGGCCGAGGTATTCGACGGTCAACCCGATGTCGACCTTTATATCGCCAATCAGACTGCCGTGTCGGCGACAGGCAAAGTCGAGCGCACAAGCTGGCTGCCTGCCCTGGATGCACTGGTTGGTGCTCGTGCTCGTGATCATGCCCGCGGTCATCGGGTTGCGCTGGACGAACTGGTGCGCGCTGGTGGTTTTGCCCAGCTGAATACCGTCGCGGTCAGGAAGACCACAGCCGAGGCCATCGGCGGCTTCTGGACGCGCACCTCGTATGAAGAAGATCGCGATTTCTTCTGGCGCGTAGCCGATGCGGCGCGCGCCGTGTTTTTCAACCCGGACGTCATCGCGCAACACAATGTGCCCGACCCGCTTCGGCAAAACAACTTGTCGCGCAGTTTTTCACAGCCCGAGCGTTGGCTGCTATCCGCCCTGGTGTCGCAACATATTGCAATGACAGTGCGACACGACGCCGTCCGTACCCTGTGCCATGAGTACGAAGGCGATATCCTGCGCCGCCTGTCGCGTCACTGGTCCAATGAAGGCCGACACGCGCTGGGGGTGCAGTACGCGCGCCGTGCGCTGGCGGCGCGGGTGTCGTTCAAATGGGCCATGTACACGATGGCACTTGCCACGCGCCAATTGTTACGGAGCCGTGCATGAATATGCGGGAGAAAGTACTTGTCATTGGTGATGACACCCGCAGTTTCCTGGCTACGGTGCGATCACTTGGGCGCCAAGGGCTTGACGTGCACGTGGCGCCGTTCGATTTTCGCTCGCCTGCACTGGCATCGCGCTATATCAAAGCCGTCCATTTCCTGCCCTATTATCTCGACGGTGGTGCCGAATGGCTTGCCGCAATCGGCGCGCTGATGCGCGAGCACCGTTTCACTCTGGTGATCCCGTGTGATGAGCGCGGCCTGCTGCCGCTGTGCCTGCACAGCGATGTGCTATCGGCGCAATGCGCGCTGGCGATACCCTCCGCGGACGCACTTGACACGTTCTTCGACAAGGTGAAAACGCGCGCGCTGGCGCAGGCCTGCAATGTGCCGGTGGCGCATGGGCGAATGCTGGCACCGGACGACACGGTTGAGCAGATCGTGGCAGACATTGGCCTTCCGGTGGTACTGAAGGAGCCGATGTCGTATGCCTTGCCTGAGCTGTACGTGCGCACCAGCACGCGCATAGTCGATGGACGCGAGGCGCTGGCGGCCTGGCTGGCCCGACATGATCACGCAGGCCCGATCTTGCTTGAACAGATGTTCCCCGGCTTTGGTGCCGGCGTCTCGGTGCTGTGCCACGAGGGTGAGGTATTGCAGGCATTCGAACACTACCGCGCCCACGAGCTCAACGGGAGTGGCTATTATCGCAAGAGCGCACCGCTCGATCCGGGCCGCCTTGCGGCGGTTGAGCGCATGGTCCGTGCCAGCCATTACACCGGCCTGGCCATGTTCGAGTTCAAGATCGACGGTGACAGCGGCAACTGGATCCTCATTGAAGTGAATGCCCGTCCCTGGGGCTCGCTACCCTTGCCGGTGTCGATCGGGGTGGATTTCCCATATCGCCTGTATCGCCTGCTGGCCCGTGGCGAACGCACTGCGCCGGTCGACTACCCGGCAGGCCGGTATTGTCGCAACCTGGTGCTCGACATGTGGCAGGCCAGAATGGCCGCCGTCGAATTGAAGCGCCAGCCGCGCAAGCTTGCAGCGCATTGCGCGAGCTGGGCCTGGGGCTTTCACCGCCTTTTGATCGGGCGGGAACACCAGGACACACTGGTGCTGGACGATCCGAAACCGGGTCTGCGCGAGCTGCGCGACCTCATTGCCGGCCGCCTGGCACCACGCCCGGCGCGCCCCGCCGCTGACCTGCTTGGCCCACACTTGGCCAGGCTGCTGGCCACGGCGGGCACCCGTCCGCTGGAGGTCCTGTTCGTTTGCCAGGGCAATATCAACCGCAGCAGTTATGCCGAACTCAAAGCGCGCCAGCTGTTCAGCGCCGACCGACTGCACTTTGCGTCGGCCGGCATGCTGCCGCGTAACCAGCGCCCGTCACCGGCCGTGGCGATCGCCGCAGCGGCCAGCCACGGCGTGACCATGCAGGCACATCGCTCGCGCCACGCCAGTGCGGCCATGCTGGAAGCAGCTGACCTGGTGATCGCATTTGACCGCATCAATCTGGACAGCATCGCAGCGCGTTACCCTCACCTGAAGGACCGCATCCATCTGCTGGGCGAAGCCGATACCGGTGCCGGCGATGCAGGCGCGCAACAGATCCTTGATCCCGAGGGCAAGGACGATACCACCTTCCTATCCACTTACCGGCGCATCGATGCCTGCCTTGCTGCGCTGGCGCGCCACGCGCCGCCGGACCACGAACTTCTGCAAAAATCCACCCAATGCTAGGCACAAGCAACCATCTCCCGGCCCGCCTGGGCACCGGGGAGCGGCCGGTACTGCTGGTCATCATCGACACCGAAGAAGAATTCGCCTGGGACCAGCCGTTCAACCGCGCCAGTGTCGGGACCGGTTCGATCGCCGGCCAGCCGCTGATGCACGAGCGCGTGTTCGATCGCATGGGAATCGTCCCGACTTATGTTATCGACTACCCAGTGGCAACCACGCCGGCATCGGTCTCGGTCCTGCGCAGCCTGATGGAGGCGGGACGCTGCGAGATCGGTACTCACCTGCATCCATGGGTATCGCCGCCGCATGACGAGGAGGTGTCGCGCTTTCATTCGTATGCAGGCAACCTGCCGCGCCAGCTCGAGTATGACAAGCTGCGCATGCTCACTGAGGCGATTACTGCGTCGTTCGGGCGCGCGCCGACGGCGTTCAAAGCCGGCCGCTATGGCCTGGGGCCGCACACTGCCGACTCGATCGCAGCGCTGGGCTACCGGATTGATGCCAGCGTGGTGCCGTACAGCGCCTTCCTTGACGATGGCGGCCCGGATTTTCGCGCCTTCGATGAAAATCCTTACTGGTTCGACACGGATGCCGGCACCCTGCTCGAACTACCTGTGACCACCGGCTATGCCGGCTGGCTGCGCGGGCAGGGCACGGCGCTGTACGAGCTGGCCCAACAGCCTTGGGCGCGTCGTGCGCGCCTCGGGGGCGTGCTCGCGCGCAGCGGCGCGCTCGAGCGCATTCGCCTCAGCCCTGAAGTTGCCAGCGGCGACGAAATGCGGCGCCTGAGTACCAGCCTGCACCAGGATGGCTGCCAGGTGTTTTCGCTGACGTATCACAGCCCGTCGATGGTGCCTGGGCACACGCCCTACGTACGCGACGCAGCCGAACTGGAACGCTTTATCACCACCGTGCACGACTACTGTGCGTGGTTCCGCGACACGCTCGGGGGGCAGTTCATGAGCATGACTCAATTGTCCGGTGCACTGGCTGGCGCCCGCAACCGGACCGCAACCGCGACATCGCCATGACGCTCTCCACGCACCTGCCGGCGAATCTGCCCACATTTTCGGTCATCATCCCGAACTACAACAATGGTGCCACCCTGGGGCGTGCCATTGAGTCGGTCCTGGCTCAGACCCATGCGGCGCACGAGATCATCGTCATCGACGATGGTTCCACCGACGATACGGCCGATGTGGCGGGCCGCTACGAAGGCCGGATCGTGTATGTGTACCAGGCCAACGCCGGCGTGTCGGCGGCGCGCAACCGGGGCATGGAACTGGCCACCGGCGACTGGCTGGCGTTTGTCGACGCCGATGATGAATTCGCGCCCGATCGACTGGCGCTGCACGCCGACTGGATCCGCGATGAGCCCGACCTCGACTTCCTGCTGGCCGATCAGGAGATGCGCGATCCGCAGGGCAAACGGCTGGGCACGTTCGTTGCCGCCAGCGGCGCCGGCAAGCGCTTGCTGGCCCGTCATCCGCAGGCCGCGCGCATACCCTTGCAGGAAGCCGATTTCGAAGACCTGATCGGCGATGGTTTCATGGAGATTCGAACCATCAGCTTCCCGAGAGAGAAATTCGTCCGCCTTGGTGGCTTCCCGCTCGGCCACAAGGTAGGCGAAGACCTGCACCTGTTCATCCGTCTGGTCGCCGACAGCAAGAAGGCCGGCGTGGTGCCACGCATCGTCGCGACCTACCACATCTATCCGACCAGCGCCCTGCGCAAGGACCCGGTTGGCGCGGCCGAGAGCTTCATCGCTTCGATCGAGTCGCTCGAACCGCTTCTGCGCAGTGCGTCTGAACCCGTGCGCGCCGGTTACCGCGCCAAGCGCCATGCGGTGCGCATGCAGGTTGCCTACACCTATCTGCGCGCTGGCCGCCGGATCGACGCGGTGCGCGCCGTCTTCGGTTCGCTGTTTGAATACCCGCGCCTGCGCACCGTGCGCGACATCCTGTCGGTGGCGCGCGGGTTCTGATCAGCCGCCGGCCTGCCTGGCCCCGTGCAGCCGGGCCAGCAGAGGCCAGCGGTACGCATTCATGTGGTACATGCCGCGCACTTCATCGGTCCAGCGCAGGTGCCATTCCATCACCCGGCCGTAGAATTCGATGCGCTCGAAGCGTCCGCTGTCGAAGATGTCGCGCGTGGCTTCTTCGCGCATCAGCAGGGCGGGTGACAGGCCATTGCCGATCGTTTCATCGTAGGCCGTCTTGAGTACCACCACGCAGCCATTACCTTCGATGCACAGGTCCATGGCCGCCAGCCGTTCGCCGATCCAGTAGCGGTAGACGCAGGCCATGCCGGCGTCGGCGAAGCCCTGGAGCAGCGCGCGGTAGAACCGCCCCTGATCATTGGTGCCCGCCACCGCAGTGCCATCTCCGGCCTTCCAGCCAGCGCTTTCCAGGCGCCCATAATCGTCGACCGCAGCGGCCATCTCGTGCGCCGCCCGGCTGACCTGCAGGCGGGTCGGCACGCCCTCGTCCAGCAGGCGCTTGCGCTGCTTGCGCAAATTGGTGCGCAGGTTCTTGCCGCGCATCTGCCAATACATGTCAAAGCTCCCTGCCAGCGTGATGCGGGCGGTGTCGATGTAGTCAAGAACGCGCAGGGCAGTCTCCCCCGGCGGCCGCGCCATCAGGTACGGATCGCACTGCGTGACGCCCAACATCAGGGCAAGGCCGGGGAGGCGGCGTAGCAGGCCGGGCAGTTCGGCGCTGCGGGCTCCCGCATCGCGCTGCAGCCACAGTCCGACTGGAGCCTGCGCGGGCTGGAAGGTGTGCCAGATGCCGTTGCGCGCGGGCGTCACGATGGTCATGATGTCGACCTGCCCATTCTGTTCGTGCCAGGCCAGGTACTCCCTGCCGGTGCCGAACACGGCCAGTGCAGCGTCCACGAATTGCGGCGCCAGCAATGGGGAGCCGCCGCTGTCGCGGTGCAGGCTGCGCCAGCGGGCTGCATGCGCGGGGTCGGCGAGCGCGCGCGCCGGGAGCACGTTCCAGCTCATGCAGCCGCTCCCTGTTCCAGCGCACGACGCACGGTGGCCGCGAGTTGCTGGCATTCGGCATCGGTCAAGCTCTGATGGCACGGCAGGCCAAACAGGCGCCGGCCCAGTGCCACGCTGTTGGCGCACACAGTGTCGTCGACGCCCGGCCACAGGGTAGCGCCGAAGCGCACCATCGGCACGCCGGCCGCGTCCAGACGCGCGAACAACGCATCGGGCTGATCGGCCAGGAGCGGGAAAACCCAGGGACAGGCGCCCGCTGGCAGCGCAGCGAACAGGGGCTGCCAGCCGGGTGCGCCGGCCAGGGCGCTCGCCAGCGCCAGATAATTGCGACGCCGCTGCTGCACGATGCGCCGCCGCGAAACCAGGTGCAGGACGGTGCGCGAGAACCATGACGAGCGCTTGTCGAGCCAGTTGGGATCGAACGCATAGCTGCTCTCGGACGACGTCGGCGCCAGTGCCGGCGCAGCCACCGCCACGGCGCCGGCTTGACCGCGCAGCGCGCGCGCCTTGACCCGGTTCCAAAGCGCCGTTTTGAGCCGCAGGGGCAGAGCCAGCGCGACGCGCAGAGCAGGCAGGCGGCCACTGGAAAAGCTGGCCTCGAGTGCGGCCAGCGCCGCCTTGGCTTCAAAGCCAGCCCCCGCGCCCGTGAGCCGGTTGGTCAGGGCATGCCGGTGCGAGATCAGGCAGCCGCCTTCGAAGATCGGGAAGAACTTCATGCTGCTGCCGATCGCATAGTCGCCGCTGCTGCCGACCGCCACGCCTTTGCTGCTGCCGAAGAAGCAGTGCGCGCAATCCTCGATCAGACCGATTCCGTGGGTGTCGCACAGGCTGCGCAAGGCAGACAGGGGTTGGGGAAAGCCGAAGAAGTGGGTGACCATGATGGCCTTGACGTCCGGGCCGAGCTTGCGTGCGATGTCGTCCAGGTCGGCGGTGGTATCTGGGTGGATGCGATAGAACACGACGTTTGCGCCGCGCCAGTGCACTGGCGGGATCATCGACGGGCTGTGGTAGGCCGGCACCAGCACGGTATCGCCAGGTGCGATGTCGAGCGCGCGCAGCGCCATGCCGATCGCTATGCGTCCGCTCGAGACCAGTTGCACGGCCGGCGCCGCGTCCAGGGCCGGCAGGGCCTGTCCGTTGTGCTGTCCGAAATCGGCCAGCGCCAGCACCGGAACGGAAGGTATGGTGCGGGGAACAGTGCGACTGTATTGGGTATCCGGCATGCCGGGAATATAGCACGCAGCCCATTGCAACCCGTGCCGAACTGGTAAGATGGCGGATGCGTCGCTCGTGTCGCACTTCTTTTAATTCCTCCGGGTTCGTAGCCCGATTCGCGATGAATCACCTCATCCACGGCAGCATCTTCGACAGCGCACTACGCACGCCCGACGCCGAGGCCTTGGTGTATGGCACGGCGTGTTGCACCTATCGCGAGCTGGCCAGCGCGGTTACGGCCGTGGCCGACTTGTTGCTGGTGCAGGGGCTGCGACCAGGTGAGCGGGTTGCGGTGTACATGGAAAAACGCATCGAGAACGTGGCCGCGATGTTCGGCGCGTCCGCTGCCGGCTGCGTGTTCGTGCCGGTCAATCCACTGCTCAAGCCCGACCAGGTGGCGTACATCCTGGCCGATTGCAGCGTGCGCCTGCTGGTGACGACACCCGAGCGCTTGGCGCAGCTGGCGCCGGTGCTGGCGGCATGCCCCGCCTTGCAGACGGTGCTGGTCACCGAAGGCGCTTTGACCAGCACACCGGACTTGCCGGTCCTGGATTGGGCTGCCTTGCAGGCGCCGTCAGCCGGGCATCTGCCGCATCGCCGCATCGACACCGACATGGCCGCGATCCTGTACACCTCGGGCAGCACCGGCGCGCCCAAGGGCGTGGTGCTGTCGCACCGGAACATGGTTGCCGGCGCCGCCAGTGTTGCCGACTACCTTGGCATGACGGCGTCGGACCGCCTGCTGGCGGTGCTGCCGCTCAGTTTCGACTATGGCCTGAGTCAGCTCACCACCGCCTTCCTGCGCGGCGCGTCGGTGGTGCTCATGAACTACCTGTTCCCCAAGGATATCGTCGCTGCCGTGCGCGAGCACCGCATCACCGGCCTGGCCGCCGTGCCGCCGCTGTGGATCGCTTTGGCGCGCCTGGCCTGGCCGGCCGACACCTCGCTGCGCTTCATCACCAATTCGGGCGGCGCGATGCCGGTCGTGACGGTCGAGGCCCTGCAGCAGGCGCTGCCGCACACCGCGATCTTCCTGATGTACGGCCTGACCGAGGCGTTTCGCTCGACCTATCTGCCACCGGCCGAAGTGGCGCGCCGGCCCGGCTCGATCGGGCGCGCGATCCCGAATGCCGAGGTGCTCGTCGTGCGGCCCGACGGCACGCTGTGCGACGCCGATGAACCGGGCGAGCTGGTGCACCGTGGCGCGCTGGTGGCGCTCGGTTACTGGAACGATGCGGCGCGCACGGCGCTGCGCTTTCGCCCGGCGCCCGGCCAGGATCCCGCATTGCCGCTGCCCGAAATGGCGGTCTGGTCGGGCGACACCGTGCGCCGCGACGCCGACGGCTTTTTGTACTTCGTCGGCCGCAGCGACGAGATGATCAAGGTGTCCGGTTACCGTATCAGTCCGACCGAGGTCGAGAGCGTGCTGCACGCCAGTGGCCTGGTCAGCGAAGTCGCCGTGTTCGGCGTCGACGACGCCACGCTGGGCCAGGCCATCGTGGCGGTGGCCGTGGCCGATCCCGGCCTGGTCGACCGCGCCGCCTTGCTGGCAGAATGCAAGCGCCGGCTGCCGGCGTACATGGTGCCGGCGCAGATCGTGCTGCGCACCGAGGCACTGCCGCGCAACCCGAACGGCAAGATCGACCGCAACCTGCTCCGCCATACCCTCCAGGCCGGCTAGCGCCGGCGCCAATCCATTTGTATTGACCGCAAGCCCATGACCGGCACCAAGCCCCAGCACGCTCCCCAGATCTATTTTCCGGTCGTCGACGATGTCCTGCACGTCGGCGGCATTCCGCTGCCGCGCCTGGCGCAGCGCGTCGGCCGCACGCCGTTCTATGCGATCGACCGCGCCCTGTGCAGCGCGCGCGTGGCCAGCCTGCGCGCGATCCTGCCGCCGCAGGTCGCGCTGCATTATTCGATCAAGGCCAATCCGATGCCGGCGCTGGTGCAGCATATGGCGGGCCTGGTCGACGGGCTGGATGTGGCCTCGGGCAGCGAACTGGCCATTGCGCTCGACACCGGGATCGATCCGGCCCGCATCAGCTTTGCCGGCCCGGCCAAGCTCGAGGGCGAGCTGACGCAGGCGATTGCCGCCGGCGCCTGCCTGAACATCGAGTCGCAGCATGAGCTCGACAACGCAGCGCGCATCGGCGATCTGCTGGGCATCGCGCCGCGCGTGGCGCTGCGCATCAATCCGGAATTCGAACTCAAGTCGTCCGGCATGCGCATGGGCGGGGGTGCCAAGCCGTTCGGCATCGACGCCGAGCAGGCGCCCGACGTATTGCGCCAGGCCGCGGCGCTGGGGGTCGATTTTGAAGGTTTCCACATCTACTGCGGTTCGCAAAGCCTGCGCCTGGACGCCATCATCGAAGCCCAGTCGCGCAGTATCGAACTGGCCATCCAGCTGGCCGGCGAGAGCCCGCTGGCGGTGCGCCAGCTGAATATCGGCGGCGGTTTGGGCATTCCGTACTTCCCGGGCGAACAGCGTCTCGATCCGGCGCCGATGGGCGCGCACCTGGCAGCCTGGTTGCCGCGCCTGGCCGAGGCGTTGCCGCAGGCGCGCCTGGCGCTGGAGATGGGCCGCTATCTGGTCGGCGAAGCGGGCGTGTACGTGGCGCGCGTGATCGACCGCAAGGTCTCGCGCGGGCAGGTGTTCCTGGTGCTGGACGGCGGCATGCACCATCACCTGGCGGCATCAGGCAACCTGGGCCAGGTGATCCGCAAGAATTATCCGGTCGCGATCGGCAACCGCATGAATGCGCAGAACGATGCGCCGGACAGCGGTCCGGCATCGGCCACCGGCCCGCTGTGCACACCACTCGACATCCTGGCCGAGCGCATGGAACTGGCCCACGCCCGCGTCGGCGATCTGGTGGTGGTGTTCCAGTCGGGTGCGTACGGCGCCAGCGCCAGCCCGGCCGGTTTTCTCGGCCATCCGGCGGCGCTGGAAGTGCTGGTGTGACCGTGCCAGACTAGACGCTTGCCGCCGTCAGGTGCGGCGGCGGGAGAGCGCCAGCTGCGCCCGGGCAGCTTTTTTCGCATTCCGGCGCGCCAGGTAGCGTTCGAGGAATGGCAGCTGCATTGGTGGCGTGTCGTCTTTCTGCGGTGCCCTGATCAGGACCTTGTCGAGGCAGACCAGGATCGCAATCACGTAATAAATCAGATCGTAATAGGCCAGCGTCAGGAAAGCACCGGCGGCAAGGTAGCCGATCATGCTGACCTGGCACATCCGGGCCAGCATCAGCGCCCAGACGAGTTCTTCCTTGTCGCGGCAATGGCGGATCAAGCGTCCGCCGGTGCGCCAGGCCACCACGAACATCAGCACAAAAATCGCCAGTCCGACATATCCCTGTTCGCCCAGCACCTGGAAATAAATGCTGTGGGCATCGTAATAGCGCTCCGGATTCGGTGCGTACAGCATGAACATGTGCGGCGTGAAGACGCCCGGGCCGCCGCCCATGACGAACTCGTTGGCGATGTTGGCCGCGAAATGCCAGGAATTGATGCGGCCGGTCGCCGACGCATCTTCGTCATAGGTCTGGATGGTGTGCATGCGGCCGGTCCATTCTGGCGGCATCAGGGTCAGGACAATCGGCACGACCAGCGCGAAGGCCAGGCCCGTCTTGACCTTGCTCGTTGACTTGAGCCACAGGAAGAAGCCCATGGCGAAGGTGCCGAGCAGCGCACCGCGCGAGTACGAGCCGATCGCGGCCAGCATGGTCAGCCCCGCCATGCCCAGGGCGGCGCGTTTGACCCACTTCGACCTGGCGCGGGTCGAAACATAGAACAGCAGCGGCGTGATGGTCACCATGGCCAGCGCCAGCGTGTTGTTGTCACTGATGAAGCTGTTCATCGGGCCGCGCAAGCCTTCGCCGCCCCCACTGTGGATCACGAACACACCGCTCTTGATGCCCCAGAAACCGAGTGACAGCGCCACCACAAGCGCCAGCACCTTGACGTCCTTGGCAGTGCGTACGGTCATGATGGCAACGAACACCATCAGCATGGTCTTGGCGTACCGGTCCCAGTCACTCCACGCTTCGGACGGAACCTGCGCAAAGACCGAGGCGATGGTGTACCACGTGAAAAACAGCACCATCATCAGCACCGGGGGCGACATGGGGATCTTTTTCTGCTCGCGCGAGATCAGGATCGCCAGCAACGTCGCCATGCCCAGGTACAGCGCAAACGGAAAATTCTGGGCGAAGCCGTACGTCAGCCGGTGCGGGTTCATCAGGCTGACCATGGCGTACGCAATGGCGCCAACCACAGGTCGCTTGAAGATGAACGGGATGATCGCCACGAAGGCGAGGAACACCAGGATGTCACGCACGCTTCTGCAACCTTTCGAACAGGGCGACGACGCGGCGCGCATTGGCGCGCCACGTCAGTTGCTGCTCGTCGATGGCGTCGCGCGCACCTTGCGCCACGCGGGCACGCAGCAGCGGGTCGTCGCACAGGCGCTTGACGGCGCCAGCCAGGCCACCCGGGGTATCCGGGTCGAACAGCACGGCGTTGTGGTCGGCGCGCAGGATCTCGCGGATATTCGGCTGGTCCGGACCGACAATCGCCTTGCCCAGTGCCAGGTATTCGAACAGCTTCAATGGTGAAGCATACTTCACCACGGCCGGTTGCAGGGCAATGTCGAAGGCGGCCACGTAACGCGCCACATCGTCGCGCCCGATGATGCCGGTGAACTGCACGCGGTGTTCGATGCCCAGGTCACGCGCCTGCTGCTCGAGCGTGGCGCGCACGGGGCCGTCGCCCACGATCAAGAGGTGGCGGCGCGCTTCCGGCGGGTCTTGCGCGATCAGGTCGATCACCTTGTCCAGGCCATGCCAGTCGCGCACGAAGCCCGTAAAGCCCAGCACCAGCACATCCTGCAGGCCCAGCGCGCGCTTGGCCTGTTCCACGTCCGGCGCGCCAGCGAAGCGTTCGGGGTCGATGCCGTTCGGGATCACGTCGATGCGCTCTGGGGGCACGCCGTAGGCTTGCACGATCTCGCCCAGCACGTGCGTGACCGGCAGCACCATGTCGGCGTTGCGCCAGGCATACGCCTGCGACCAGCGGCCCAGCTTCGTCAGCGCCAGGCCGTCGTAGCGGGTGCGCTCTTCCAGGATCGGGGCGTTCACTTCAAGCAGCATCGGCAGCTTGTACTTGCGCGCCAGCCAGATGCCCGCTGGCAGGAACAGGTTGTAGCGTTCATACAGCACGTCCGGGCGGTGTTGCTTGACCGCCTTGGCGAGGCGCCGGTAGGCGACCAGCGAATACGACAGCTCCATCAATTCGTAGAACGTCTTCGGCAGATGGCGCTTGAGCCAGGCGACCGGGCCAGCATCTGCGCCGAACGATTCGGTTTCGGCGCTCGGTGGCGCCACGATCACGACCTCATGGCCTTCGGCGCGCAGCGCGCGGATCATTTCTTCGATGTGGACGTACTGGCCGTCCTTCGAACGGGTACGGTGGTGATAAAGGATTTTCACGCGGCTTTTCTCGCCAAGATGGAGTTGAACAGGTCGATCTGGCCCTGGGTGGTCGGTTGCCAGCCGAAGTCTTCGGCGTAGCGGCGGGTGGCGCTGTGCGCCGGGTAGTTGGCGCGCAACTGGCCGAGCGCCGCGACCAGGCCTTCGGGAGTGCGCTGCGGCATCAGGACGCCGGCGGCCGGCGCCGCCACGACTTCCGGTGTGCCCCAGACATTGCTGGCCACCACCGGGGTGCCGCACGCCATGCTTTCCAGCAGCACATTGGCCCAGCCTTCGCGGCTCGACGCCAGTACCAGCGTATCGGCGGCGTTGTAATACGTTTTCAGTTCGGTCTGCGGCACGCTGCCCAGCAGTTTGACGCGGTCCTGCACGTTCAATTCCCGCGCGAGGCGCTCCAGATTGTTTTTTTCCGGGCCGATGCCGGCGATCAGGAGGTCGACGTCCGGCAACTGAGGCAGGGCGCGGATGATCAGGTCGTGCGCCTTGCGCGGATCGAGCAGGCCCACCGACAGCAGCGTGAAGCGACCCGGAACCAGCCCGACGGCAGCGCGCGCGGCGGCGCGGTCGATGGGCGCAAAGCGCTCCAGATCGACGCCGTTGCGCAGCGGGGTGATGTTGTCGGGCGCCACGCCCAGGCCGACCATCTCGTCCTTGAGCGCCTTGCACACGGTGATGATGCCGTCGGCGTCGCGCGCCGCATCCAGGATCAGCTGGCGCGGCCGCGCGAACTGCGGAATCAGGTTGATGTCGGTACCGCGCGCCGTGATCACCACCGGCTTGTTGAAGTACTTGCCGAGCATTACGGCCGCGACGCCATCCGGATAGAAATAGTGCGCGTCGATGGCATCGAAGTCGTAACCGCTGTCGAGGATGCGGCCGATCTCCTTTTTGGCCGCATGCGCCAGTGTGTAGGGCGTGACGTTCATGCCCACCCGTGGCAGCACCAGGTAGCGCGGGTGCGTGACGTCGATGCCGTTGCGCGTTTCGCGCCGCGGTACTTTGGCCAGGATGCCATAATGGCCAAAGCGCTCCCCCTTTAGGGGAAACCATGGCACTGGTGCGACGACACGTGACTCGACCTGCCCGCTGGCAATCAGGTAGCGCAATCGGGTTTCCACGAAGATGCCGTGGTTCGGTTGCTGTGAATTGGGATACAGGGTGCTAAAGGTGAGTAACTTCATCGTGTCGTGCCGGGTGCTGATCGGTGCACCGCCGGAGGTGTCTTCCGGGAGTGGGGAGTGTTGAACTGCAATGTCGTGATTATGCGAAAAATTTTGCCTGAGGGCAGCACAATTGACGAGCAAACGCATAAATTTTTGACAACCATGATACTATAATTCAAGTTTTGCACGCATTTGTTACGTGTGGCAATTATTTTCCAATCTGTGGAAAAATAGCCTGGTTCGCCGCACTGCTCTGCGCGGTTCTATTTTTCAGTTACCTCGTTCCCCGATATAAATCATGAAGATCACCATCATTGGCACCGGCTACGTCGGGCTCGTTTCAGGCGCTTGCTTCGCCGATGTCGGCAACACTGTACTGTGTCTCGACGTCAACGAAGAAAAAATCGCGATGCTCAAGAACGGCGTCATTCCGATTCACGAGCCAGGCCTCGACAACATGGTCGAGCGCAATGCCAAGGCAGGTCGCCTGCTGTTTTCGACCAGCTACGACGAAGCTGTCGCGCACGCGGATTGCGTGTTCCTGGCAGTGGGTACGCCGCCTGACGAAGATGGCAGCGCCGACCTGACCCACATTCTGGCCGCCGCCCGTTCGATCGGTCAGCGCATCGACAAGCCGGTGGTCGTGGTCGACAAGTCCACCGTCCCGGTTGGCACCGCCGACAAGGTGCGCGCCGCCATCCAGGGCGAGCTCGACAAGCGCGGCAGCACGCTGTCGTTCTCGGTGGTGAGCAATCCCGAATTCCTGAAAGAAGGCGCGGCCATCGACGACTTCATGCGGCCTGACCGCATCGTCGTCGGCAGCGACGACACCGTCGCAACCAAGCTGATGCGCCAGCTGTACGCGCCATTCAGCCGCAACCACGAAAAGCTGGTCGAGATGGACGTGCGCAGCGCCGAGCTGACCAAGTACGCCGCCAACGCCATGCTGGCCACCCGCATCAGCTTCATGAACGAGCTGGCCAACCTGGCCGAAGTGCTGGGCGCCGACATCGAAGCCGTGCGCCACGGCATGGGACTCGACCCGCGCATCGGTTCGCAGTTCCTGTACGCCGGCATGGGCTACGGCGGTTCGTGCTTCCCGAAAGACGTCAAGGCACTGGTCAAGACCGGTGGCGATCATGGCCAGGTGCTGCATATCCTGGAAGCGACCGAGCTGGTCAACGACAACCAGAAAAACGTGCTGTTCAAGAAGCTCACGCGCTTCTACGGCGGCGTCGAAGGCCTCAAGGGCAAGACGGTCGCCGTCTGGGGCCTGTCGTTCAAGCCGAATACCGATGACATGCGCGAAGCCCCAAGCCTGGTGCTGCTCAAGGAACTGTTCGACGCCGGCTGCCACGTGCGCGCCTACGATCCGGTCGCCAGCAGCGAAGCGCTGCGCGTCCTGGAACGCGAACATGGCGCCGCGCGCGTCGAGTCCATGCTGACGATCGTCAGCTCGGCCGCTGCGGCGACCGAAGGCGCCGATGCGCTGGTACTGGTCACCGAATGGAAAGAATTCCGTGCACCGGACTTCGCTGGCCTGGCCACCATCCTGCGTGACAAGGCGATCTTCGATGGCCGTAACATCTACGATCCGGCCGTCGTTGCTGCCGCCGGCCTGGCCTACGAAGGGATTGGCCGCGTCAGCCGGACGGCCGCCTGATGTCAGCCCAGCGGATCCTCGTGACGGGCGCTGCCGGCTTCGTCGGCAGCTTCGTGGCCGCGCGCCTGGCGGCCATGGGCCATCAGGTCGTCGGCTGCGACAACTTCAACGATTATTACGATCCGCGCCTCAAGCATGACCGGGTGCGCGCGCTGCTCGCACCCGCCGGCGTCGTCTGCCATACGGTCGAACTGAGCGATGCAGCGCAGGTCGCCGCACTGTTCGAGCGCGAACGGCCGCAGCTGGTGGTGCACCTGGCGGCGCAAGCCGGGGTGCGCTACTCGATCGACAATCCGTCCGTGTATATCCAGTCGAACCTGGTGGGCTTCGGGAATATCCTCGAAGCCTGTCGCCAGGGAACCATCGAGCACTTGTTGTACGCCAGCAGCAGCAGCGTGTACGGCAACAACGCCAAGGTCCCGTTCAGCGAAGATGACCAGGTCGATGCGCCGGTGTCGCTGTACGCTGCCACCAAGAAGTCCAACGAATTGATGGCGCACTCGTACAGTCACCTGTTCAAGTTGCCGGCTACCGGCCTGCGCTTCTTCACGGTGTACGGTCCGTGGGGCCGGCCCGACATGGCGTATTTCAGCTTTGCCGAGAAAATGATGCGCGGCGCCACGATTCCCGTGTTCGCCGAAGGCCTGCTCACGCGCGACTTTACCTATATCGATGACATTGTCGAAGGTGTGGTGCGCCTGCTGTTCAAGCCGACGCCGGCCACGGCCACGAGCGCGCCGCATACCGTGTTCAACATCGGCAACCACAATCCGGTGCAGGTGCTCGAATTCATCCGCACGCTTGAATCCGTAATGGGCGTCGAGGCGCGCAAGGAATTTTTGCCGATGCAGCCGGGCGACGTGCCGGCCACGCATGCGTCGATCGCCAAGCTCAAGGCCTGGGTCGATTTTGCGCCGACCACGCCGCTAGCGACGGGCCTGGCCAACTTCTGGACCTGGTACCGCGACTGGGCGCCGACGCGCGCGTGAATGAAAAGGCCGGTTGAGACCGGCCTTTTTTTTGGTGCAGTCCACGTTAGACAGGGCCGAGCTCTGCACTTATGGGCGGTTGGCGCTCACCCGCAGGAAGGTCTCGAACATGAGGACCGACCACAGCGGTGCGCTGTAATCCTTGCTGCCGGCGATATGCTGGTCGACCATCTGGCGCAAGAATTTTTCGTTGAACATGCCGGTGTCGAGCAGCAGCGGCGACAGCGCAGCAGCGCGCAGCTTCTCGCGCAGCGGGCCACGCAGCCACGCCGCCAGCGGAATCGAAAAGCCCTTCTTGGCGCGGTACAGCACGTCGTGCGACAGGTAGGGTTCGAGGGCCTTCTTGAAGATGTACTTGCCTTCGCCGCCACCGAGCTTGATGTCCGGCGGCAGGCTTGATGCCCATTCCACGAACGTATGGTCCAGCAGCGGCACGCGCACCTCGAGCGAGTGCGCCATCGCGGCGCGGTCGACCTTGGTGAGGATGTCGCCCGGCAGCCAGGTCTTGAAGTCGAGGTACTGGATCAGCGACAGCGGATCGTCCGTTGGCGACCTGGCGGCGTGGCCGAGGAATACCTCGATCGCGCTGTAGCCCTGCAGCTCGCGCTTGAACGAATCCGAGAACAACTGCGCCCGCACGCGGTCAGGCATGATCGACACGCCGTGGAAGTACCCCTCGACCGTGTCGCGCGCCAGCGCCTCGAACGTGGTCTTGGCGCGGAACATGCGCGGCGCCCAGTCGGCCTTCGGATACAGCTTGCCCAGCGTGCCGAACACCGGTTTGCGCAGGCTGGCTGGCACCTTGTCGCGCACGCGCTGCTCGGCCATCGCATAGCGGTAGCGGCGGTAGCCGGCGAAGCTTTCGTCGCCGCCGTCGCCCGACAGCGACACCGTCACGTGCTTGCGCGCCAGCTGGCACACGCGGTAAGTCGGGATCGCCGAGCTGTCGGCGAACGGCTCGTCGTACAGGTGGCCCAGCGTGTCGATCAGGCCGTAGTCGTCCTTGTCGACGATCTGCGCGTGGTGGATCGTGCCGTAGCGCGTGGCCACCTCGTTGGCGAACTTCGATTCGTCGTACTCCGGATCGTCGAAGCCGATCGACAGCGTGGTCACCGGATCAGGATTATTCTGCGCCATCATCGCCACGACCGCGCTCGAATCGACGCCACCCGACAGGAACGCGCCCAGCGGCACGTCGGCCACGGTCTGGCTCTGCACGCACTCGCGCACGCGCTCGATCAGCTCCTGCTCGATCTCCTGCATCGGTCGCTGCGGGGCGCGCTTGAACGGCACGTCCCAGTACTGCTCGGGCGTGACCTCGCGCGCACCGGCTTTGATCACGATGCGGTGGCCGGGCGCGAGCTTGTACGCGTTATGGAAAATGGTGTGCGGCTCGGGCACGTAGCCGAACGCAAAGTAATCCTCGACCGCGCGTGGATTGAGTTTGCGCGACAGCTCGGGGTGGGTCATGATCGATTTCAGCTCGGAGCCGAACACGAACAGGCCATTGGGCAGCAGCGAGTAGAACATCGGCTTGACGCCGACATGGTCGCGCGCCAGGAACATCGTCTGCTTCTTGCGGTCCCAGATCGCGAACGCGAACATGCCGCGCAGGCGGTGCACGCAGTCCGGACCCCAGGCCTGGTAGGCATGCAGCAGCGATTCCGAATCCGACTTCGTGCGAAAGACAAAACCCAGCGCTTCCAGTTCGACGCGCAGCTCGCGGTAGTTGTAGATCTCGCCGTTGAACACCATCACCACGTCGCGCTCGGCATTGACGATCGGCTGCTGGCCACTGGCCAGGTCGATCACCGACAGGCGGCGGTGGCCCATGCCCATGCTCGGTTCCAGATACAGCTCGCCCTCGTCGGGGCCGCGGTGGTGCTGGCTTTCGTTCATGCGGCCCAGCGCCGCGCGGTCGATCTCCCGGTTGCCGAGGGTATCAAAAATGCCGACTATTCCGCACATGCTGTCTGGTTCCGCTGAAGTTAAAAGTTGACGATGGGACGCAGCCGCGCCGGCGCCTTGCGCGCGCACAGGGCGTCGTACAGCGCGGTGTACGCGCCGAGCATGGCGGCCATGCTGTACCTGTCTTCGATGCGCGCGCGCGCGGCCGCGCCGTGGCGTGCCCGCAGGGCCGGGTCCTGGACGTAGCGCGCGAGCGCGTCGGCCAGCGCCTCGACCTCCACCGGGACCAAGATACCATGCACGTCATCCTCGACGACTTCGGGGATGCCGCCCACGCGCGAGCACACCGACGGCAAGCCGCACGCCATCGCTTCGAGCAGCGACACGGGCGTGCCTTCGGCCAGCGAGGGCAGGGCGAAGATGGTGAAGCCATGCAGCAGGTCGGCCACGTCGGCGCGCGCGCCGGGCAGCCACACGACGTCCTGCAGGCCGGCTTCGGCGACCTGCGCCTGGATCTTGCCGAACAACGGGCCGTCGCCGACGATCGACAGGCGCAGCCGGTCGCGCAGGGCCGGCAGGCGCTCGCGCAGCAGCGCAAACGCCGCCACCAGGCTGGCGTGGTTCTTGACGTCCTGCACCCGCGCCACCGCCCCGATGACGATGTCGTCCGCGCGCCACGGCGCGGCCGTCAGCGCTTGCGCGCGCGGGGCGTAGCGGTCGGTATCGACGCCGTTCTTGATCAGGTGGTTTTTGGCTGCCGGAATGCGGACAACCTCGCTGAACCAGCGCTGCAGGTCGTCGGACACCGGCACATAGCGGTCGATGAACGGGGCGAGGTGGCGGCGCAGGAAAGTGTGCTTCGGGTTCAGGCCATGCGGATCGGACGCGTCGCGGCCATGCTCGGCATGGATACGCACCGGCACGCCGGCGGCGGCCGCGGTGAAGCAGTACTCCATCGCCGACAGATTGTAGGTGTGCAGGATCGTGGGCCGCAGGCGCCGCATCAGCTTCCAGAAATCGGCGTGCACGCGTAGCCCGTTCCCGGGCGGCTTGTTCAGCGCATACAGCGCGACGCCCGGTTGCGTGATCTTGTCCGCGAACGCGCTGTAGCGCGTCAGGCAGACCACCGCATGCCGGTATTTTTCGGCCGGCATGCGGTTGATGCAGTCGACCAGCAGCGTTTCTAGGCCGCCGACATCCAGTGAATACACCAGGTGCACGACCAGCGGCCTTTGGGCGTTCAGGACGGACAGGTCACTGTGCATGGCGTGTTCGATTCCGTTCAATGCGTGCGCGCGTGCTCGAGCGCACGCTCGATCGCCGGGCCCTGCACCGTCATGAAGGCGCGCAGTGCAGCGCGTGCGGCGTCGGGGTCGTCGCCCACCGGCGCCGACAGCAGCACGACGGCGCCATCGTCGCCGCGGAAGCGCAGCTTGGCCTGGGCCTGCAGCAGCTTGCCGACGTAGTTGTTCGAGGTCAGGTGGCCGTCGATCGACATCCATTGCCACACCAGGAACTGGCCGCCCGGACCCGTCATCCGTGTTTCGCGCAGCGTGACCGGCTTGCCGTCGATCGTTTCGTTGCGCGCCGTGCCGCCCAGCGCATGCCAGGCGTCGTCGGAGGCAGCCAGCATATTGATGGAGCTGATCAAAGCCTTGCCGTTGCGCTGGTTGCGGTAGTACATGATGTCGAGCGAGACCGGCGCCGTGGCGTCGGGGTTGCGGAACGTGGCGCGGTAGGTCGCATCGGGCGCAATCCAGCGCGGCGTCCAGCCGGTAAATGGCGCCGCCTGCGGCCAGCCGATCGCCACGCTCGTCAGCTCTACCTGCTGCGGATTGAGATTGGCCGCATCGTTGTAGCGGGCAAAGCCCGGCCACAGCGCGGCCAGCGCCACGACGGCGGCGCACATCGCCGCCATGCGTGCCGTGCTGACTGGCGGTACGCCATCGCGGCGGGTGCGCGCTGCCACCGGCAATTCGGCCGCCGGCAGCGGATCGTCGTCACGCCAGAAGCTGCCGATCCAGAACATCAGCAGCATCACGAGGCCGAAGAAGACCCAGCCATAGATCAGGTGGTCGACGCCGGTGGCCAGTTCCATGCCCGACAGGTGGCCGATCATCACGATCATGTAGGCGCGCAGGCCGTTGGCGATGATTGGCACGATGATCGACACGACTACAAAGAGTAAACGCTTCTTGGTCGACTGGTAGGTCAGGTAGGCGTACAGGCAGCCCAGCGTGACCGATGAAATCAGGTAGCGCACGCCGCTGCAGGCTTCCACCACCGACCACGAGCCGGTCGGCAGGTCGAAGCGGGTGCCGTTGCGCAGCACCGGGATGCCGGTGGCCTGCACGGCCCACACGGTGAAGTCGGCGGTCAGGTTGATCAGCGGCGCGACGAACACTTCGCCAAACGGCACCGCCAGCAGCAGAAACAGCAGCGGAAACGCGAGCGCTCCGGCCAGGCGCGGGCCAAGCATGGCCAGCGCGACGATCGGGAACATCGCGACAAACGCGTACTGCATCACGACCTGGACTTCGCCCATGCGCGCCAGCAGCCAGCCGGCCCCCAGCAGCGCCAGGAGGAGCAGTGCGGGCGCCCACGGGCGCGCGGGAATCGCATCGAACACGTCGCGCCGGCGCCAGATCAGCCACAGGCTGATCGGCAGGATGGCGTAGCCGTGGGCGAAGGTCTCGGAGCTGTTCCAGATCGCGACCAGCGATTCGGCGGTGCCCAGGTACAGGAAGAAGGGCGCGAGCAGTGCCAGCGCGATCAGCATGGCGCTCGAACGTGCCAGCGGGGTCGGAGCGGCGTCCAGATTGGCGCCGGCAATGCCGGATGGGGGTGTCACGTGCATTCCAGTCGCTCCTCGATGCAGGCCAGGTTGCTTGGCCAACTATAGTGCTGTTCGACCCGCGCGCGTGCGGCGCGGCCCATGCTTGCGTTCTGTTCGTGCTGGCGCGCCAGCAGCGCGCCCAACGTCTGGATCCAGGCCGGCGCGCCGTCGGCCACCGCCAGTTCGCTGCCTGGCGCCGCATCGATGCCTTCGAGCGCCTGCGGCGAGACCACCGTCGGCGTGGCCATGGCCATCGCTTCCAGCACCTTGTTCTGGATGCCGCGCGCGATGCGCAGCGGCGCCACCGCCACACAGCCGTGGCGGATATACGGGCGCACGTCGGGCACGGTGCCCGTCACGGTCACGCCCGGCAAGGCGCCGAGCGCCTGGACCTGGGCATTCGGGCGCGAGCCGACGATGTAGAAGGCCAGCGCCGGATCCTGCGCGCGCAGGGCAGGGAAGACTTCGTCGCAGAACCACTGCACCGCGTCGACGTTCGGCCAGTAATCCATCGCGCCAGTGAAGACAAGCGCGCGTTCGCCTGCCGCATACGGGCTGGCAGACGCATGCTCTGGCGAGAAGTACTCGGTATCCACGCCGTTGCTGAAGTGGCCGATGCGCGCCGTGCTCTCAGGCGCCAGCTTGCGGAACAGGTCCGCTTCGGGCGCGGAGACGAACAGCGACGCATCGTACTGGCTGGCGACCTGGCGTTCGTAGCGCAGCAACTGGCGCGCTTCGTGGCGGTACAGCCAGCTCATGGGCGGCGACTTCTTCTCGGCATACTGGCGCCACTTGTCCGAATCGACGTCGCAGAAGTCGATCACGCGCCGCGCATCGCCCAGCTTGTCGGCGTATTGCGCCATCGGCGACGAGAACACCATCACCCGATCGATCTTGTGCGTGGCGACCGTCTGGTCGACCCAGCGCGCCATGCCGGCATCCTGGTAGTAGTCGAGCGACAGCGAGCGGTTCTTGACGAGCGCGCCCAGGCTGCGCACGCGGGCGCGCAGCGGATTGAGAGGGGCAAAATGGCTGCTGGCGCACAGCGCCTCCACCGTCGGCACGTGCTGCCAGTCGTCGGCATCGTCGACGAACGTGGCCAGGTGCACGCGGTAGTCGCGCGCCAAGTGCTTGAGCAGGTGGTAGGAGCGGATCTTGTCGCCCTTGTTGGGCGGGTACGGGATGCGGTGAATCAGCAGCAGCAGGTCTTGCACGTTGTCAGCCCAGGTTGCGCACGATGTAAGGGCCCAGGAAGTTCGCCACCGGCAGCGGCAGCTTTTTCCACACCTTGATGAACAACTGGTACTTCGGGTTCAGCGGATTGTTGTCCGGCAGCGCATCGGTGGCGTACAGCTTGTACTCGTACGGCAGCGGCGTGGCAACGAAACCCCAGTTCTTCTTGAAGTCGTAGGCACCGGTGCCCAGCTTGCTGCGGCCAAAGTCGAACAGGCGGCAACCGCGCGCCGCGGCCGCCTGCATCAGGTTCCAGTACATGAAGTCATTGCCCGCCACTTCGCGCGCCAGGTCCATGCCGCCGCCGTAGTACGGCACGACTTCGTCGCGCCAGTAGAACGACAGCACCGAGCCGACCAGGCGGTCGTCGCTGGTGTAGATCGAGCGCACTTCGCATTCGGCGCCGAAGGTCTTCTGCAGCAGCGCGAAGTACTTCTTCGGGAACACCGGGGTGCCCAGGCGCAGCACGCTGTGGGCATAGGCCGTGAACATATGGTCGACGTTGTCCTCGACCACGCCCTTCAGGCCCAGCTTGATCCCCTTGCGCACCATCGCGCGCTGCTTGCGCGGGATGGCGTTGAGGTTCTCGTCATCGACGGCGCTGATCTCTTTGCGGAACGTGACGTACAGCTCCTTGGTCAGCCAGCTCGGGTCATGCGGGTGCGCGCGCTCCATGGCGCGGTATTCGAGGTGGCCCACGCCGAGCTGGCGCGCCAGCGCATCGGCCGCGCCATCGAGCAGCACGCGTGCGCCGTCGTCGATGGCCGCCACGCCGCCGTACACGCAAAACGGCATTGCGCCCAGCGAATGGCCGAACAGGCGGCTCTTGATCTCTGCCAGCGGCAGCACGCCCTGGATCTGGCCGTCCTGCTCGACGAAGTAGAACCAGGTCTTGATGCCGAACGATTGCTCGATCACGGACTGCCAGCCGGACAGATGGAAGAACGTCGCTTCCGGGCAGGCCCGGACGAACGCATCCCAGCGCGCCGCGGTCTGCGGCGTCATCAAATGCAGCGTCTGCGGACCGGCGGCAGCGGCGACGGGCGCCGCGCGCCTGGCTTGCGCCGCTTCGATGATCGAATTCATGGCTTGTCCAGGAAGATGCGGTCCATGCGGTCCCACTTGAAGTCACGCGCCAGCTGTTCGAGACGGCGCTCCATGCGGTCGATATTGACGTAGTGACGGAACTTCGCCTTGGCACCCAGGCCGTCGGGACGTGGCTGGTCGGTGTCGATTTCCCACGGGTGGAAGTAGAACAGGGCCGACTCGCCGTCTTCGCGGTTGACCTTTTCCATCATCCAGCGCGACAGCGCGTATGGCAGCAGGCGGAAGTAACCACCGCCGCCGGCCGGCAGGTGGCGGCCAGCCATCTTCACCGTGGTGATCGGTACTTCGAGGATGCCGTCCGGGCCGTTCGGGTAGAACGCGAAACGCGGCGCGTCGGGCATGCCGTAGTGGTCGTGCGCGATCGGATAGATGCTCGAGCTGTACTTGTAGCCCGCTTCGTGCAGCGCGTCGAGCGCCCACAGATTGCCGTGGCCGATTGAAAAACTCGGCGCGCGGTAGCCGACGACGGCCTGGCCGCCGATGTCTTCCAGCAGCGCCTTGGCCGAGCGGATATCGTTGTCGAATTCGGCGCGGCTCTGGTCCGAGGCGCGCAGGTGGCCGTAGCCGTGGCTGGCCAGCTCGTGGCCTGCCTCGACGATGCGGCGCACCATCGCGGGATAGCGCTCGGCGATCCAGCCCAGCGTGAAGAAGGTCGCGCGCACGCCTTCGCGCTCGTACAGCGCGAGGATGCGTTCCATATTGGCTTCGACGC
Source organism: Telluria sp. ZT3P26 (assembly GCF_059686035.1). NCBI lineage: Bacteria > Pseudomonadati > Pseudomonadota > Betaproteobacteria > Burkholderiales > Oxalobacteraceae > Telluria > Telluria sp. ZT3P26. The sequence continues at coordinate 428,657 of NZ_JCASII010000002.1, forward strand.
GGCATTCGCGCGTTGGCCAGCTGTCGCGGTCGATGTACGGGGCAAACGCCGACACCTGGAAGTAGTCTTCCACGTCGCAGGTCATCGCATTGCGGATTTTTTCACCCGGCGCTGGACGCGGCCGGGCTGCGGGAGCGGTCATTTTCATGGCGTTTATTCCTGGTGGTCCGGGTGGTGGGGCGCAGCGCCGGAGGCAGTCGGTGGCGTGGCCGCGATCTTTTTCAGGATCGACAGCACCGACACGATCGATTTCTCGAGGCGCATCATGCGTTCGTCGAGCTGTTCGACGCTGGCGCGGCGCTCGGCCGGCTGCGGCTCGTTGCCGTGGCTGCTGCCGATTTTCTGCTCGGCGTGTGTCCCGGCCAGGTCATCCAGGTCGGGCGCGTCGAATTCTTCCGAGATGTCGCGCACCACGTCGTTGATGTGCGCTTCGGTGAATGCCTGCAGTTCTTCCAGGTAGCCCATCAGCAGCACGCGGTCCATCAGCGTGTTGGTCTTGCGCGGGATGCCGCCGCTGTAGGCGTAGATCGCGGCGTGCGCGCCGTCGTCGAACGACGGCGTGCCCTGCCAGCCGACGGTGGCCAGGCGGTGCTCGACATACGCGCGCGTTTCGGCCGCATCCATCGGACCCAGGTGGTAGCTGGCGATCACGCGCTGGCGCAGCTGCTGCATGCCGGGGCTGTGCAGCGTGGCGCGAAACTCGGGCTGGCCAAGCAGGAACGTCTGCAGCAGCGAACGTTCGTCGGTCTGGAAGTTCGACAGCATGCGCAGTTCTTCGACCGTGCGGGCGTTGAGGTTCTGGGCTTCGTCGATGACGAGCAGGGCGCGCTTGCCCTGGCGGTCGACCGTGCGCAGGAACTGCTCGAGGCGGTTGAGCAGCTCGGCCTTGCTCTGGCCTTCGTACGGCAGGCCGAAGCTCGACACCACCATGCGCAGCGTGTCTTCGGGATCTAGGCTGGTGTTGACGATATGCGCGGCCACGATCTGATCCAGCGGCAGCTTGCTCAGCATATTGCGCACGAGCGTGGTCTTGCCGGCGCCGACTTCACCTGTGATGACGATGAAGCCTTCGCCTTGCGACAGGCCGTACTCGAGGTAGGCCATGGCGCGCTTGTGCCCCTTGGACCCATAAAAGAAATGCGGGTCAGGGCGGAGCTGGAAGGGCTTGGCCGACAGGCCGTAATAGGTTTCGTACATCGTGGATCCGTTACGCTCAGAACTGCATGTTCAGGCTCGCCACGAGGGCGCGCTCGGTGTAGGTATTGCCGTTGTCGATATTGCCGTCGCTGTTCCAGCGGCCAAGGCTGCCGGTGCGGCGACGCAAGTCGATCGCGGCGAGCGTGTCGCCAAAGCGGCGCGATACCCCCACACGCAGTGTGCGCTGCTCGTCATCGAATCCGCCCGTCAGGGACTTGCTTTTGTTGAAGTCGTAGCCGGCCGTCAGGTTGGCGCGGGAACTGAGCTGGTAGGTATAGCTCGCGTTGGCGCCGATCTGGCGCACATTGTCGTTCAGGCTGCCTTGCTGGCTTCCCAGCAGAGCACTGTCGCTCTGCTGGGTGGACAGGGCGTTGCGGCGGGTGGCATATAGCGCGAACACGGCATTGGTGTGGGCTTTGCGGAATCCCATCGACGCGCGCAGCGATTTCTGGCGCAGGAAGCGGTTGCTTAGGTAATTGACGCTGTCGGTCAGCGACGGTGGCAGGCCGTTGGACTGGATATAGGCCGCGACAACGCGCTGGCGTTCGATCGGGTCAGGGTAGGCCGTGGCAAACATGCTGTCGAGCAGGCCCGCCGTGTCGAACGTCGATGGCAGCAGGAACTGCTGGCGCGACGTGGTCACGATATCGTCGTAGCTGATGTTCCAGGTCGTGTGACGCGAGCGATGCAGCGCCGACAGCGTGCCGGTGGTGCCGTAGAAGTGGCGTCCGAGCGTTGCCTCCACGCTGGTACGCAGCGACGGGGACCAAGCAAAGCCGAGCGACCAGTTGGCGCCTTGGTCGCTACCGCCCAGGCCTTCATAATCGTAACGGTCGTAGCCGGCATTGGCGAGCAGCGACAGGCGATTGCTGATGACATAGCGCAGCTTGGTCGACAGGTTCTCGTTCGACGAATCGCCATACTCGGCGCCGTCGAGTTTCTGCTTGACATAGCTGACACCCCAGCCAACCGTCCGGAACGCCGGACCGCTGTCGAGCGTGGCAAGCAGGGTGTTGCCCCCGGTGCCGCGGTAGCCGAGGGCGTCGCCGCCGCTTACCGAGTCGCGCGTGAAGCGCAGCATGCCAGACGCGACACTGCCGAAGCTGCGCGTCAGGTAGGGGCTGATGCTCCAAGAGTCGATTTCCGTGCGGTTGCGGTTCGAATACAGGTCGCCGCTCGGGCGCGGGCCGAAGGGAGAGATACTCTGCTGACCACGCGATGCGCTCGCATCGACGTAGAACAGGTCGCGCGCCAGCTCGCCTCTGAGGTTGCCGCGGTAGGTACGCTCGGTATCCTGGGGATCGAGACTCTGGCCGACGATGGCGGGGTCGGACAGGTTGCGCTTGTCGCTATCGCGCAGGTACGCAAAAGCGTGCACCTGTGCCGTGGCCTCGACCGTCAGACGCCGGCTGCGATTGAGCACCGTGATGCCGGGCGATACCTGCGTGATCAGATCGCTGTGCGCCAGCGCGTCTTCGGTCAGGTTGACGTTGTCGGTCCAGATCTCGCTTACCAACAGTGTCGGCGTGACCTTCCATTCGGCCTGCGCCGGACATGCGGCCACCAACATGGCGGCCGTTGCCAGTGGCGCGAGGCGCGGTAGGGCGAGGCCAGCGCGCTGCTTAGCCATAGTGGTAATCATACGTTTCTTCAATGCCCGGAATATCCCTGGTCTTGTTATAGAGCAGATTGACGTTGGCCATGCCTTCGAGCTGCTGCAACGCTTCCTTGACCGCGTGCTGGGTCGTGGTCTGGGCTTCCACCACGACGATGATCTGGCCCATGTGGCTGGCCAGCACCCGCGATTCACTGGTGAGCATCAGTGGCGGCGAATCGAAGATGATGACACGGTCGGGATAGCGGTGTGCGAGTTCGTGCACCATCGCCGTCATGGTCGAGCTGGCCAGCAGCTCGGTGGCACGGGGCGTGCTGGTACCCGCCGGCAGGATCGACAGCGTGTCGACGTTGGTGCGCAGCATGACGTCCGCCAGGTCGAGCTTGTCGTCGAGCAGGATGTCCATCAGGCCGCGCTGGGCCGGCAGGCCGAGCGTGCGCAGCACCGAAGGGCGCGCCACGTCGGCGTCGACCAGCAGCACCGTGTGATCGAGTTCCATCGCGATACTCATCGCCAGGTTGATCGCGCTGTAGGTCTTGCCTTCGCCCGGCAGCGAGCTCGTGACCATGATCAGGTTGCCCGGATTGTCTTTCGGGCCGCGCTCGGTGAAGGCGCGCTTGAGCAGCGGACGCTTGATGATCCGGAATTCTTCCAGCAGGTTCGTGCGGCCACCGGCCGCGGTGACCATGCCCAGCTCGCGCATGCGTGCCAGGTCCAGTTCGATGCGGCGCGTGCTGTAGCGGCCACTGGTCGCGGTATTGGCTGCGGTACCGGCCGCAGCGGTGGCGTCGGCCACTTCCGGGGCAACCGCCGGCGCCGTGGGGGCAGCGACCTGCTCCGGTGGGCGCGCCGGGACGTAGCCGGCATCGGGGGTGATGGGCTCTTGCGGATCCGCCACGATCACGGCGGCGGGGGTGGCAGCAGCGTTCTGGCGCTGCTGGTCGATGCGGCTGGCCGCTTTTTCGATAATGCTCACATTTGCTCCTTGGTGGCCAACCGGCCTTACATCGACGGGCGGATCATGATGGCTGCGACGCCGGCGCCGTACAGGCCGAACAGCAGCAGCACCGAAGCGGCCAGCGCGAGCAGGCGGCGCTTGCGCAGCACCGTCTGTTCGGCGGTCCAGTTCATGCTGACCGAGCCCAGGATCGGCAGCCCCGTGACTTCACGCAGGGCAGCCTGGCTGAGGAAGGTCGGACGCAGTTGGCTCAGCAGGAACGCACCGGCCAGGCCGGCGGCGAGGGCCGCGACGAAGACCAGCGAGAACAGCTGCATGCGGTTCGGGCCGCTCGGCGTCGCCGGCGCGGTCGGTGGATCGATGACGCGGAACGTCAGCATGTCGGTGGCCGACGACAGGTCGCCCGACAGCTTGGCCGACTCGCGGCTGGCCACCAGCTTCTGGTAATTTTCACGATTGACTTCGTAGTCGCGGTTCAGGCGTGCCAGCTGGGCTTCGATCTCGGGCACTTGCTCGCCCTGGCCACGCAGGCGACCGACGCGGCCGCTGTATTCGGCGACACGCGCCTGCAGCGACGCGACGCGCGCTTCGGCATCGGACAGTTGCACGGTCAGCTGCTGCAGCATCGGGCTGTAGCTGGCGCCCGGGTCCATGCTCGGCTTGTTGTTCTTGGCGGCTTCGGCGCGGCGCTCGCGCAGCTGCTCGAGCAGGCGGCGGTTGGCGACGATGTCGGGGTGCTGCTCGGTGTACTGGGTGCGCAGCGTGTCGAGCGTCTTGTTGACGTTGGCGATGCGCTCATCCAGCTCGGGATCGACGAAGATCGGCGTCGGACGCGAACCACTGCCGCCACTGTTGCCGCCGGAAATCTGGCGCCGGATCGCATTGCGCGCCTGCTCGGCCTCGGCCAGCTCCAGGCGGGCCTGACTCAGGCCTTCGCTGGTGGCGACCATGCGCGTGCCGTAGTCGGCGCCTTCGCTTGGCAGCATGCCGATATGGCGGATCTTGAATTCCTTCAGGCTGTTCTCGGCAGCGGCCAGGCGCTCTTCGTAGCTGCGGATCTGGTCGTCGATGAACTGCACCGCTTTTTCGGAATCCTGCTTCTTGTTGCCGAAGCTGCCTTCGACGAAGATGGTCAGGAAGGCCTGGACCACGTCCTTGCCTTCGCGGGCGCTGGTGCCGGTGTAGCTGATGGTGTAGATGTCATCACGCTCGGTGCCGGCAATCTTGATGTTGGCCATCATGTCGTCGACCAGTTTGTTCATCTGCTTGGCGTCGGTTGCCTTGACGTCGAGGTCGACCTCGCGCACCACGCGCTCGACGTTCGGACGGCTGATCAGGGTGCGGCGCATGAACAGGACCTGCTGCTCCAGGTTCGGCAGCATGGTCATGCCCGACAGCAGTGGCTTCAGGATGCTCTGGGTATCGACATACACGCGCGCCGACGCTTCATATTGGTTCGGCAACTTGTAGACGACCAGCCAGCCGGCCAGCGCCACCACCCAGGCGATGATGACCGCATGCCAGCGATACTTGCCGATGGCTTTGAGGAGGTTAAGAATCTGGGAAGTAATTTCAGCCATCGTATCAGTCTCGCCGGTCAGGTCCCGGTCTGCAAAAAACCAGGCTCACAAATAAACAAAGTGCATGATCGCTTGTACCCTGAGCAATTGCAATTGCAGGTTAGAAAATCCAGCGATTCTGGGTAAACGATACCGTCTGTTTGCAACACCTGAGCAAACAGCCAGAGAAAAATCTTAAGTGAATTTCATTACAGGATGCTTAATTGTTGCATTATCGCAAACATTTAGCGAAACCGCTTGTTGTATTTTTTGGCATGATTGCGTCACGGCGGAGGGCGTGACAGGGGACGCAAAAAATGTTGCTGAAATTCAAAGGTCCTTATTGTAATGGCTAAAAAGCGAAAGGGGCCGTACGATTGCTTCCATCGTGCAACTGCAACCAATGAGATCGTTTGATGATGCGTAGACTGTTTGGAAGAAAACTCGCGGCCGCCACCCTGGCCGTCCTGATATGGCCCGCCATCGTCATGGCGCCGGCAAGGGCGGCCACGCTGCCGCAGACGGTGGCGGCGGTCAAGCCGTCGATTGTCGGCATCGGCACCCAGATGCAGACGCGTAGCCCGGCCATCGTGTTCAGCGGCACCGGTTTCGTCGTCGGCGACGGCCTGAGCGTGATCACGAATGCTCACGTGGTGCCCAATGAACTCGACGGCGCCAGGCTGGAAAAGCTGGGCATCGTGGTACCGGACGGCGCCGGCGTGCGTTTCCGGGCGGCGCAACTGGTCGGACTCGACCGTCAGCATGATCTGGCCCACCTGCGCATCGAGGGCACACCGCTGCCAGCGTTGCGTCTTGGCAACGCCAGCATGGCGGCCGAGGGGCAGGCACTGGCGTTCACCGGGTTCCCGCTCGGCATGGTGCTGGGCCTGTATCCGGCCACGCACCGCGCGCTGCTGGCAGCCATCACGCCGGTCATGCAGCCGTCGCTCAATGCGCGCAAGCTCGATGCGCGCGCCGTGGTGCAGTTGCAGCGCTCGCCGTTCAGCATCTATCAGCTCGACGGTACCGCTTATCCGGGCAACAGCGGCAGCCCGCTGTTTGATCCCGAGACCGGGCAGGTGCTCGGCGTGATCAATATGGTGTTCGTGAAGGGGCTGAAAGAAACTGCGATCACGGCGCCAAGCGGTATTACGTATGCCATTCCTGTGCGTCATGTGCAGGAATTATTGGAGCGCTAGACTGACCGCCATGCGCTGGCTGATGCTGACGTGTTGATCATACAACAAGAAAGTATTTCAATTGTGCATGGCTTGTTCCCGCTGCGGCCTGCGTTACAATAGCGCAGGCCATGATGGCGAAATAACAATTATTGATTCGCGCGGTAAACCATGCAGGCAGGTGGGGTATGGCGCGTGCAAGGGATGAACGCGATGATGACGAAACTGACGAAACACCTGGTCGCCGCTGGCGCCGCTGCCTGCATGCTGATTCTGGCCGGTTGCGCCACGCCGCCGCCGCCAAGCACCGCCGCGATGGCACCGATCAATCCTGATTACCTGATTGGCCCTGGCGACAGCGTCAACATCATCGTCTGGCGCAACCCTGAGGTCTCGATGACGGTGCCGGTGCGTCCTGACGGCAAGATCACGACCCCGCTGGTCGAAGACCTGCCGGCCGCCGGCAAGACGTCGACTCAACTGGCGCGTGATATCGAAGGTGCACTGGCCAAGTTCATCCAGCAGCCGGTCGTGACCGTGATCGTGACCAATTTCATCGGTAACTTCAGCGACCAGATCCGCGTCATCGGCCAGGCCGCGCGTCCGCAGGCACTGCCGTATCGCCGCGAAATGTCGGTGATGGATGTCGTCATTGCCGTTGGTGGCGTAACCGAATTTGCATCGGGTAACAAGGCCAGCATCATCCGCACGGTCGACGGCAAGCAAGAGAAACTGCCAGTGCGTCTCGATGACCTGATCAAGGATGGCGATATCTCTGCCAACATCATGATGCGCCCGGGCGACATCCTGGTGATCCCGGAAAGTTTCTTCTAAAAAGCCTGTCGATTATTCTTACACTGCCGCGATTCAGCCTTCGCAATGCAGTGTAAAATCGTGCTTGACAAGCGTCTAAGTAGTTGTTTTAAGTAAGAATATTCCTACAGGAATTTCCAAGGGCACGAAACTTGCTCTATTACCTGTGTCGTAATTGAATTCGAGGACTAGCCGTGGCTAACGATCAGCAACAAAGCGGTAACGAGCCGCAACACCCATCCATCCCACCGGCGATGCCTCAGCATGGCGCCACGCGCCGCCGCCTGGCCAAAGCCGGCCTGGGCGCGGCGGGTGTGCTGATGACGCTGGAAAGCCACGCAACGCTGCAGAAAACCGGTTTCGTCTGCGAGTCGGCATCGGCCTTCCACTCGGCTGGCCTGAACAGCAACGTGGCCACCGAGCAGCGCTGCAATCCGCTGTCGCCATCGAACTGGTGCCATGTCCAGCGCAGCTGGCCATGCAACAAAACCAAGCGTTTCGCCGAAGTCTTCAAATGCAATGAAAAACGCTTCGAGAAAACCTATTTTGCCTGCTCAATGGCCGAGGTGATGACGTCGACGTTCGATGCCCAGTACGCGTACATCGGCAAGCATCTCTGCACGGCTTACCTGAACGTCATTTCGCGCCGCATCGACTTCCTCGACGTGCTGACGCTGCAACGTATGTGGAACGAACTCAAGAACACCGGCATGTACAAGGTCAATGCTAGTGTTTCCTGGAATATCCATCAGGTCAGGCAATACCTTGTCGCTGTCCACGGCGAGTGAGCAAGCAGGGGCCTGGCGTCGTCCGGGCCCTGCAGTTCTGCATTACCGCCAGTGGCAGGACGATGTCGTCCTGTTCAACGAAGTGTCAGGTGCAACCCACCTGCTGACTCCCGAGGCGCTGGTCGTGCTGCAACACATGGGCACCGGGCCCACATCTGAATCGGCGCTTGCGGCAATCCTGCGCGAACGTTTCGAAGTCGACGAGGCCACGCTGGCCCATGATGTGGCCGAGCTGCTCGAACAACTGTCCTCCCTGAATCTGATCGAACCATGTCTCTTGTAGCCGATCTGGGCCGTGCCGAACTGGTGCGGCGCCTGGGCGGCCCCGGTCTGTTGCTGCGCACCGGACCGTTTGTCAGCCGAATCCAATCGAATATTCCCCTGGTCGCCGATGGCATCGGGTTGATGTATCGCGACAACCTGATCGAGGAGCCGGGCGGCTTTGCCGATTTCCAGGTGCGCCTGCGTCAAAGTACCGGCCTGCGCCGCTGGTGGCATCCGCAGGTCCGCTTCGACCATGATGGCCGCGAGCCGTTCGCTCCGCTGCCGGTGGCGCAAGCCTGGCCGATGTTCGAATGGGTCATGAACTGGTGCGTCTCGAACCGCGCTCACCGTTACCTGATCGTGCACGCCGCCGTCATCGAGCGCAATGGCTGCGCGATCATCCTGCCGGCCCCGCCCGGCTCAGGCAAGAGCACGCTGTGCGCCGCCCTGGTCTGTCGCGGCTGGCGGCTGCTGTCGGATGAATTGACGCTGATCCGGCGCAGTGACGGCATGATCGCACCGCTGGCCCGGCCGGTCAGCCTCAAGAATGCCTCGATCGACGTGATCCGTGCGTTTGCGCCAGACGCCTTGCTCGGCCCGTCGGTACCCGGCACCAACAAGGGCACGATCGCGCACATGAAAGCGCCGGCCGCGAGCGTGGCGCAGGTTGGCAAGGTTGGGCGCGCACGCCACATCGTGTTTCCCCGCTACGAGGCAGGTGCCGCGACCACGCTCACCCCGCTGTCCAAGGGGCAATTGTTCATTCGGGTGGCAGAGAACGCCTTTAACTATTTCGTGCTCGGCCCTGCCGGCTTCGATTGCCTGGGCGATCTGGTCGACGGTGCCGACGGTCACGAATTCTGCTACAGCCAGCTGGACGAAGCGATCGCGCTGTTCGACGGCCTGGCGGGAGTGACGGCATGACCGCGCGCGCGCCATCGCTGCTGGTCGAGGTGCTGTCTGCGCCAGGCCGGGTCCGGCTGCTGGACCTGCCGGGCTGGGACCGCCTGCTGCGCCAGGCCAACAGCGCCAATGTCGGCGCGATCCTGGTGTTCCTGCTCGAGGAGCATGGCCTGCTCGACGACGTGCCGCCACAGCCGCGCGAGCACCTGGAAGCGGCGCGCATCGTCGCACTGCGCCATCGGCGCCTGACTGGCTACGAGGTCGAGCGCATCCGCAGCGACCTGGCCCAGCTGGGTCTGCCCCTGATTCTGCTCAAAGGCGCCGCCTACGCGATGGCCGGCTTGCCATCCGGCCGTGGTCGCCTGTTCTCGGACATCGACATCCTCGTACCCAAGGACAGGCTGGACGACGTGGAAAACGCGCTGATGGTCCATGGCTGGGCCAGCACCCACCACGACGCCTACGACCAGCGCTATTACCGCACCTGGATGCATGAGCTGCCGCCGATGGTGCACCTGCGGCGCGGCAATGCGATCGACGTCCATCACGCGATCCTGCCCGAAACCGCCCCGGTGCGGCCCGACCCGGCATTGCTGCGCGCGGCCGCACGGCCGATTCCCGGCGATCTCGGCGCGCTGGGCGTGTGTTCGTTGTCACCGCACGACATGTTTCTGCACAGCGCCGTGCACCTGTTCTTTGGTGGCGAATTCGACCAGGGATTGCGCGACCTGTTCGACATGCATCGCCTGGCGACGCATTTCGGCGCCGAGCCGGGCTTCTGGGATGGCCTGGTCGCGCGCGCTGTTGCGCTGGAACTCACCCGTCCGATGTTCTATGCGCTGCGCCACGCCAACCGCACGTTCGGCACGCCAGTACCAGCCTCGGTCATGGCCGCCGCCGAGGCGTTTGCACCGCCCCGGCCCGTGCTGGCGCTGATGGATGCACTGTTCACGCGGGCGCTGGTGCCGCCGCATCCCGACTGCGCGGCACGCTTCGACGGCGCTGCCCATTTCGCCTTGTATGTGCGTGGCAACTGGCTGCGGATGCCGTTGGTGTTGCTCACGCGCCACTTGTTTCACAAGGCTTTCGTGTCGCCACGTGCCGCAGAGGCCGCTTGACCTGATACTCTTTGCTGTGAGGGAATTTGCGTAGCAATTCCACTATTTCACATTCAATTTGTTAATAAAATTGGTTTTGTAGCAATTGTCGATGCAAAGATGACCGAATTGTCGTCCCTGCACGACGCGCCGATACTGTCAGGAGAACGTACATGATCGAGACATTAGCGCCAGCCATCCCTTACACCGGGCTTGGTGGCGATGACTCAGCCGCGGATGGTAATCCGAGCATCATTGATGTCACGATCAACCAGCGCGTATTCGGGATTCGCGCTGCCGACATTGATACCCAGCGCAATTCCGCGAGCATGCTCATCAGTAAGATGTACGCCTGGCGTGGTTACAGCGGCAATCACCAGATCGGCACTGACCCGAATCGGATCACGCTGACTGCATCGGATGCTGGCGATGTGTTCGGGACCTTAAGTCTGGGCATGGATTCGGATATCGGATTGCTCGCTGATCAGGTCTTCAAGGACCATATCGATCCATTTCGCCGGCGCGGACGGGTATGCGAGATCATCAAGCTCGCAGTCGATCCGGCAATCAAATCGAAGGCTGTGCTTGCATCGCTGTTTCATGTGTCATTGATCTATGCGCGTGATCTGAATGGCTGCAGTGACATTCTCATTGAAGTCAATCCGCGTCATCGCCGTTTCTACGAAGTCATGCTCGGATTCGAGCTCGTTTGCGAATCGCGCGACAATCCACGCGTGCAAGCGCCAGCAGTTCTATTGCGGGTATCAACCGCTTATGGCACCGAGCAGGTCAATAAGCTCGGCGGCATGCAGGACAAGGCGGTAGGCGAACGTTCACTGTTCCCATGGTTCTTTTCGCCGCGCGAGGAAGCCGGCATCGTCAACCGGCTGCGGCAGCTCGGTTAAGGACTCTTCACGCGCTGTCCTGCCGCTTCAGCGAGCCCGCACTGGTGCGCCAATTATTTCTCGATTGCATTTGTGCCTTGCCTGCCTGACCGGAACATCCTATATTCAGCGTTTCGTGTGTTTGAAAATGAGGATGCTCCATGACGACAGGTAAGACCAGGGATGAAATCGCTGAAGCCTATTCCTCTGAGCCGTGGTGGTACGACCTGCGTGGTTTTTTTATTCTGACCTTCGCTTATAACAGCACAATCGGGACCCAGATGCGCTTCTTTGGACCGAACTTCGGTCCCGACCACCTGGAAGTGGCTTGCGGCACCGGAACCCTGCTGGAAATGGTGCTGAACTGGCGTCGTCGCCGCAAATTGCCGCAAGTCAAGGTTACTGGCATCGACTATGCACCATCAATGCTTGCTGGCGCCAAGCGCCGCTTTGCCAACAATCCGCAAGTCCAGGTCCAGCATGCTGATGCAGCCCAGCTGCCGTTTGCCGACAACCGCTTCGACACAGCGAACATTGCCAACTCGATCCACTGTTTCCCGACCATCGACGGGGCGCTGCGCGACATTTTGCGTGTGCTCAAGCCGGGCGGGACGATGGCAGCAAATGTTCTGCTGTATCCAGCAGGAATTGCGCCGCTACGCTGGGCGGCGCAGAAGATTAACGACTGGGGCATCCGTAAAGGCATTCTATATAGCCCGTTCCACGTGGAAGAATTACGCGCCAAGATGTTGGCAGCAGGATATGTAATTCACTCGGAATTTACTTCCGGAAACACATGGAATGTGGTGGTACGCAAACCTCTGTAGGAATACTCTGACAGCATGGTATTTAAGCGGTAAATATGCTGTCGGTATTTTTTACAGTAGCATTTGATTTGAATCAATGAAAATAGATAACCACTTGATTTAAAACAAATATCCTGAGCTGGCACGGTGATTGCTTATATAGCTTCGTGAGTAGTACCCCAGACAACCCAGGAGATTTACGAAATGAACGCTTTTAAAAAAACCATCGTCGCAACGTCGATCGCAGCAGCCTCAATGTTCGCTGGCGCAACCGCTCAAGCGGCACCGTTTAACCCATTCACCATCGATCCAGTCGGTTCAACTGCTAATTTCCGCGCCGACAAGATCACCGGTAACTACACTGAGATCGCCACGTTCAACGATGACGGCACGTTCAACGTTTCCCTGTACTGGCGCGCTGGCCAGTTCGTCACCAACGGCGGCAACACTGCACTGACCCCTCTTGAGACTGGTCTGGGTTTCAACTACGGCATCTATGCTCTGTATAAAGCGTCCGGCACCGTGTCGGTCAATGGCAACATCACCACTTTCAATTTCGCGCCTAGCGAAGCTGGCGACCTGAAGTTCGTGTTGGATGCTCCATTGAATAATTCTTCGACGGATGTCATCGCTCCAGTCAACGGCCGTGGTGACTTTGTTATCGCTGGCAGCGATGATGACGTCTTGCTGGCAACGGGCGAGCCACTGACTGGCGTGGGTACCCTCAATCCAGGCCTGAGCACTTGCGGCGCCGACGGTATCAACTGCGGCAGCTTTGGTTCGAACACCACGTTCAACCTGACCGCTGCGGGCGCTGGTTTCTTCATTGCACCGAACCCGTTCTACAGCTTCTCGTTCCAGTCGGGTCAGCTGAACAACTTCAACCCAACCGGTACCCAGACCATCAACGGTTCGCTGGATGTCGTGTTCTCGAACGCAGCTGAAGTGCCAGAGCCAGCATCGGTTGGCCTGCTGGGCCTGGGCATGCTGGGTCTGTACGCAGCACGTCGCCGCAACAAGAAAGCTGCCTAAGAACCACGGGCCTGCCACGCAGGTCCTGTTCTCAAGCAAGAAAAAAACCACTGCCGGTAACGACAGTGGTTTTTTTTCGTCCTTCGACGCGTCGGCGCCGGTTGCCGACGCGTTCGTCGTTCAGCGGCCGGCCGCCGCCATGCGCGCAAACTGACGCCGGCCGATCGCCATCGCCAGGCGCTGGATCGGATGGCGGTTCCCGCCTGGCCGCCATGTGCGCTTGAGCTTGTTGCGGTAGGCATCGAACTGCATGCCCCAGGGCGCCGCCAGCACGTCGCCACGTCCCAGCAGGATCTTGAGCGACTCGGTGGCGATGATGCCGGCGCACAGCTGGCAGGCCATGATGGTCGACGGGCCACGCCGTTCGGCGAAGCTGACCGAGCCAGGCACCATCAGATAGGGACGGTGCAGGCCGCCCGGGGCCAGGCCGACGACAAAGCGCAGCGCCTTCTCTTCCTCCGGCAGATCGCCCCAGCCAAAATATTCCTCGAACGTCATCTTGCCCGGCATGAAGTTGAGCAGGGCAGCGCCCATGCCCAGTGGCGCGGCAGTGGTGGCCGGGATACCCAGGCGTGCGCAGGCGGCAAAGGTCTGCTGGCGTGCATCGAAGGCGAAGAAGTCCAGCGCGTCGACGTACAGGTCGACGCCGGCCAGGAATGCGTCGAGATTGTCGCTGTGGACGCCCTCGGGAAAAATCCTGATCTCGATGTCGGGATTGATGTCGCGCGCCATGCGCGCCAGCACGTCGGCCTTGGGCTGGCCGACCGTGGACATCATCGCGCCGACCTGGCGGTTAAAGTTGGGAATGTCGAACGTGTCGAAGTCGGCAATGTGAAACCGCGTGACGCCCAGACGGGCCAGCGTCAGCAGGTGCACGCCGCCGACGCCGCCGCCACCCGCGATAGCGATGCGCTTGCCACGCAACTGCTGCTGTTCGGCGGGCGTGACCCAGCCAATATTGCGTGAAAACGCCTGCTCGTACTGAAACGGATTGCTCATCGGGGACATTGCGAAAAAGTAGGGACGAGATGGTCGGCGCCGCAGGAAGTGCAGGGCGCGTACCGGCGATGCGGGTGCTTATGCCGGATGTGACTCATCCATGCGCAGCAGGCGGTTGATGATACCGCGTTCCTCGCGGGGCGAGAAGAAGTACGGGTAAAACGAGCGCTCTTCGGTTTCACCATCGGCGGCAAAGGTACCACCAAAAATGCTGATCTGCTCGGTAACGTATTTGAGGTTCACGCGCAGCAGGTAGGCTGGCGCATCCACGCGTGTGTTGATCTTGAGCTCACCCTCTTTGCGAAAGCCCAGCATCCGCTCGTAGAAGCGGCGGTGGCGCGGGTTGACCTCGATGATGATGTCGGTGCAGCCATGCATGTCGCGGGCGTAGATGACGGCCAGGTGAAACACGTTGGCCAGCGCGGTTTTCGAGCGTACCGACGGGTCGAAGGCAAATTTGGTGAACTCGCACAGGCGCGCGCCGTTGGCGCGGTGGGCATCGAGTTCGGCGCCGAAGACTTCATCGGCCATCAGCCCGACCTCGGAATCGATGCCGATGCTGAGGGTGCCGACCACATCGCCCTTGTCGGTGGCGGTCAGCGTAATGCGGTTGGGATCGTTGCTCGGGTGGTGATCGCCGGAGTAGCCGCGCCAGGCGTACATCCTGTTGATCAGCATGCTGGCCGAGTTTCGACCGTCCGACGTATCGGTAAGCCGGATTCCGTATGAATCGTCGTTCACGATAAACATCCTTATCTGTGTAATGACATCTTATCTCGGCATCAATAAATCGAGCGTTCGATAGGATGAATAAAAATCACCGCCAGGATGCTGCATGCAAAGGTCAATCAGGCCGCCGCAAGCGCAGTGTTCGCTTGCGGCGGCGTGCCACATTACAGCGTCTTGAGCAGCGCGCGTGCCTCATCGGCTTGCGCGAACGGCGTGTTTGCTGCCAGCAGCTTGTCAAGCTCGCGCTTGGCGCCGGCCTTGTCGCCACTCTTGTTCAGCGCCTGTGCCAGGTGATAGCGGATCTCCATGGCATTTGGCGCCTGGGTACTGGCTTTTTGCAGCAGTGGCAGGCCGCGTGCGACATTGCCCTGTTCCACCAGCATCCAGCCCAGCGTGTCCATCACGCCCGGATTGTCGCCGGCGACCTTGAATGCCTGCTCGGCGGTTGCCAGCGCGCGTGGGTCCTTTACCTGCTGGTAAGCCCAGGCCAGGTTGTTCAGCACCAGCGGGTTTTCCGGCGCCGTCTTTTGCACGGCTTCCAGACGCGCGATGGCTGCCTTGTAATCCTTGCCCGCCATATTGATCTCGGAAACCATCAGCGCCATGCGTGCATCGGCCGGGTTCTGGGCCAGCCACTTTTCGCCACGCGCCAGTGCTTCCTTGCTCTTGCCGCCCGCTTGCATTGCCTGGACGACCTTGGCGGTCAGTTCCGACGATGGCGCCAGCGCCAGGGCCTTCTCGTACGCCTGCAGTGCTGGTGCACTCTTTTGCTGGCTCATCAGGATGTCGCCCTCGAGCACGAAGCCCAGCGGCGCTTTCGGCGCGGCCTCTTGCGCCTGGCGCGCCGCGGCCAGTGCATCGTCCGGGCGCTTGGCACGCATTGCTGCGTCCACCTGCATCAGGCGCGCAGGCATGAAGTCAGGCTGCAGATCGACCGCACGCTTGATATGGCCGGCGGCTGCACTGTCGTTCTTGAGCATGCGCTGGACTTCGGCCAGGCGAATCTGCGCCGGCGCCGATTTCGGCAGCACGTTGGCCAGCTTGCTGTAGGTGTCGAGCGCGCCGTTCAGATCCTTGGTGGCGACCTGCGACTGGCCCAGCAGTTCGAGGACGCCGGCATCGGTCGGGTTCGTGGTCTGGAACTTGCGGGCCAGCGCCAGCGCTTTCGGCGCCTGGTCGGTGCGCAGGTAGTGCGCGCCCAGCTTCAGTGCCGGGGCAGTTGCCTGCGGATTGGCGGTGCTGGCTTTCTCGAACCAGGTGGTGGCTTCGGCCGTGTTCTTCTGCAGCAGCGCCAGCTCACCCAATGCCGCCATCGCGTCGGCATTGTTCTTGTCCTTCTCGAGGAAGGCGGTGAAGCGTGCCTTGGCAGCGTCCGGCTTTTTCTCCTGCATGTCCAGGCGCGCGAGGTTGGTCACGGCCGGCAGGAACGTCGGCTGCAGCTGCACGGCTTTTTCAAACGCGGCGCGCGCTGGTGCATTCTTGCCCTGAACCATGTACACGGCGCCCTTGAGCTGCTGCACTTGCGCGCTGTCTGGCTGCTGCTTTTCGAGCGACGCGACGGCGGCCTCAGCCCGGTCATAGCGCTTCATGCCCATTTCGGTCTGCACCAGGGCCATCGTGGCCTGCAGTGACTTCGGATCGAGCGTGGCCGCCATTTCGAGTTCGCTCAGGCCACGGGCCTGGTCGCCCTGCGCCAGGCGCGACAGGCCCAGCGAGGTGCGCACGGCAGCGGCTTGCGGCGCCAGCGTGGCAGCCTGCTGCAGGTAACTGCTGGCCTTGTCGAAGTCACGCACCTGCATGTACGACTCGCCTGCCAGCGCCAGCAGTTGTGCATCCTGCGGGGCGTTCTTCAGGGCCGGTGCCAGCGTCTCGGCCGCATCGGCCGGCTGCGAATTGCGCAGTTGTGCCTGGGCCAGCAGCTTGCGTGCATAGACATTGTTCGGATTACTTTGCAGGTACTTGCGCAGATGCTGTTCGGCTTGCTGGGTGCCGCCCAGGTTCAGCTCGGATGCACCGGCCAGCAGGATGCTCGGCTGGTGATCGGGTGCGACCTTGAGGATCTTGGCCAGCGCGTCTTTCGCCGCCGAGTATTTACCTTGCGAGAACTCGTACAGGCCGCGGGTGTACACCACCAGCAGGCTGCCCGGCGAGTTCTTTTCGGCCGCTTCGACTTCGATCTTGGCCGCGTCAAACTTGCCGCGGGCGATCTCGACATACGCTTTTTCGATATGCGCGCCGCGGTGATCGGGCTTGAGCTTGAGCGCCTGGTCATACGCCGCCAGGGCCTCGTCCGGCTTGTTCATCATGCGCAGCATCGAGCCGCGCATCATGTACGTTTCGGGATTCTTCGGATCCTTGGCCACAGCATCTTCGACATAGCGCGTTGCGGCTTCGCGGTCGCCTTTGGCCGCGGCCATGCGGGCCATGCCCATCAGCGCCTCGCCCGAATTGGCATCGGCCGCCAGTGCGGCCGCGTAGGCCTGCTGCGCTTCATCCGGCTTGCCAGTGCCTAGCAGCGCGTCAGCGCGCAGGCTCAGCAGTGGTGCCGAGCCGGCCGCCGCTTCGGGCGTGATCTCGGTCAGCACTTCCTTGAACTTGCCTTGCTGCGTCATCGCCTGGCCAAGCAGCGGCAGCACGCGCGCTGCCGGGATGCCCAGCGAACGGGCGCGACCGAATTCTTTTTCAGCCGACACGGCGTCGCCGGTCGACAATTGCAGGGTACCCAGCGCCATGCGTGCTTCGCCGTTTTCCGGGCTGTTGGCCACGGCATTCTTCAGCTGGATCAGCGCCGCCTTGATATCGCCTTTTTGCTGATACTCGGTGGCTTCGGCCAGCAGGGTCTCGGTGGACTGGGTGCGGTTGCAACCGGACAGGCCAGCGGCCAGGATGGCGCCAGACAGCAGGGCGGTAAGGGTAAGCTTGGTAGCGTGGCGCGACATGTGGGATTCCTCAGGCAATGGAGTTCGTTGTTTCGCCAGATAGCGAAATTCCTCAACAACAAATAATACCTGAAGGAATAGCGGCGCCAACGTACAAACGGATGCGATTGTTGCAAATTCCAGCCGCCGGTAACAGCAAAAAAGTGAGAGCAATTGTTACAAAGATGGCAGGTCGCCGGCGCAGCGCAGTTCAGCCCGGATCAGTGCCTGGATCCTTGCGCAGACGTTGCAGCAAGGCATCGACATGCTCGCCTACCGGCAAGCCATGCCGCCGCAGTAACTGCACGTGCAGCACGAGGTTTTCCAGCACCAGCTTGGCCGAGACGGCAAGCAGTGTCATCAGGCGATCTTCCTGGCTGAAGTTCTCCATCGCCGCCGCCATCTCGCACAGGTGACTGGCGACGAGGTCGCGCAGTTCGTCTTCGGGGAAGGGGAGGTCGGCGAAGTCGATCGGGTCTTCCTGTTCGACTTCGCGCATCAGGGCGGCCAGTTGTGCGGGGCGGATCGGCATGCAGAACTCCCTATGCGGAGATATTGGTCGCCATGATAGACTTGTCGCCGATTACTCCTCGGCCGGCAGATGCATCGTCACAGTAGCGCGCAGGCGATCCGCAAACTTATACAGATCATCGATAACATCGAGCGAGAAGCGTTCCTCGGCTTTATCCTGATCAAAAATGCCTACAGCAAGCTTCTGGGCATTGTTAAAGCGCAGGCGACAGACAGGCTTGCGGTTATTATCATCCAGTAAAATAGCGCAGTAGCTCAGATTATCACGCATGACGATGCGGCGTGGACTGACGACGTCGCGCAGGATCGAGCGAACAATATGCAGGCCCTCGATCTCTTCCGGGCTAGTGTCAACTTCCGGCTCATTTACTGCCAGTGGAATAATTGGCGCGGTATTCTCGGCTACGAGAGGCGACTCGGCAGCCATGGCACCTTTCAACCGTACGTTGATTCTTTCACTCAATAATTGCTCGAATGCGCGCTTTGTAATTTGCGTGAACTGATCCTTGAGCGTTGGCGTAAAACGCCTTCCAGCGAGAAGGTCTACTGATAGCAGACGGACGAATTCATCGGGCGGGTTGATGACCCATTCGTTCAAGCGTTCCTGGATTGCACGCGTGTATTTCAGATCGCTGGCAGTGTTGAGAATGGTGTCGACGTCAAAGCTTGCCTTCGCGAACTTCTTGAGCTCTTCGACATCGCGTTCTTTGAAGTCGAGGATATCGAACTCGAAGAACGGCGTGTTATCCATCTTGTTAGGCTGCTCAAGGTCCGTAAAGAACCTGTATTTCAAGCCATTCGTTAACACCCCGAATCTGGATGCCGTGACGTGAAAATAGCGGAATAGCTGGCCAGCGTGGTTGATATGGAGATCGCCACCGGATTTCTTGCATTCGAACAGCATGATCGGTTTGCCATCGCGAAGAATCGCATAATCGACCTTTTCTCCTTTCTTGGTTCCAATGTCTGCAATCAATTCCGGCGTTACTTCGGTGGGGTCAAATACGTTGTAGCCCAGAATTTGAATGAATGGCATGACCATAGCATTCTTGGTGGCTTCTTCAGTCTGTATGAGATCTTTGGTGGTACGAATTCGCGAAGCAAGTGCATTGAGCTGGTCGATCAGGTCCACAGGAGTACTCCTTCAATCTGGGGCTAACAATTAATGCAGCAATGAATGAAAACTGAAAATTCCATATTGCACATTTTTCTAAAATGTATCAACCTTTGATTGAAGGATATTTTTGGTCGAGATAATCCCAGCCTCTACATATTGCGCCGGTACTGCCCACCCACTTCGAACAGCGCCGTCGTGATCTGCCCCAGCGAGCACACGCGCACGGCGTCCATCAGGTGCGTAAACACGTTCTGGTTGTCGATGGCGGCCTGGCGCAGCGCGGCCAGCGCGGCCGGCGCAGCATCGGCGTGGCGCGTGTGGAAGGCCTCCAGGCGCTGCAGCTGCGACTGCTTTTCGTCGTCGGTCGAGCGGGCCAGTTCGATGGTCGCGGGCGCGCCCGAGCCTTTCGGGTTGCGGAAGGTATTGACGCCGATGATCGGCAGCGTGCCGTCGTGCTTCTGGTGCTCGTACAGCATCGACTCTTCCTGGATCTTGCCGCGCTGGTAGCCGGTTTCCATCGCGCCCAGCACACCGCCGCGTTCGGCAATGCGCTCGAATTCCTGCAGCACCTGCTCTTCGACCAGGTCGGTCAGTTCGTCCATGATGAACGCGCCCTGGTTCGGGTTCTCGTTCTTGGCCAGGCCCCACTCGCGGTTGATGATCAGCTGGATGGCCAGCGCACGGCGTACCGATTCGTCGGTCGGCGTGGTGATCGCTTCGTCGTAGGCATTGGTGTGCAGCGAGTTGCAGTTGTCGTAGATCGCGATCAGCGCCTGCAGCGTGGTGCGGATGTCGTTGAAGTCGATCTCTTGCGCGTGCAGCGAACGGCCCGACGTCTGGATGTGGTACTTGAGCTTTTGCGAGCGGTCGTTGGCGCCGTAGCGCTCGCGCATGGCCACGGCCCACAGGCGGCGTGCGACGCGTCCGAGCACCGTGTATTCCGGGTCCATGCCGTTCGAAAAGAAGAACGACAGGTTGGGCGCGAAGTCGTCGATGTGCATGCCGCGCGCCAGGTAGGCTTCGACGAACGTGAAGCCGTTCGACAGCGTGAACGCCAGTTGCGAGATCGGATTGGCGCCTGCTTCGGCGATGTGATAACCGGAGATCGACACCGAGTAGAAATTGCGCACGCCGTGGCGCACGAAGTATTCCTGGATGTCGCCCATGACCTTCAGCGAAAACTCGGTCGAGAAGATGCAGGTGTTCTGGCCCTGGTCTTCCTTCAGGATGTCGGCCTGCACCGTGCCGCGCACGCTGGTGAGGACCCAGGCGCGGATTTTTTCGCGTTCGTCCGGCGTGGGCTGGCGGCCGTTGTCGTGTGCGAACTTGTCGATCTGCTGGTCGATCGCCGTATTCATGAACATCGCCAGGATGGTCGGCGCGGGGCCGTTGATCGTCATCGATACCGACGTCGACGGGCTGCACAGGTCGAAGCCGTCGTACAGCACCTTCATGTCGTCCAGCGTGGCGATCGACACGCCCGAGTTGCCCACTTTGCCGTAGATATCGGGCCGCAGCGCCGGATCGGCGCCGTACAGCGTGACCGAATCGAACGCGGTCGACAGGCGCTTGGCGTCCATCCCGGTCGAGACGAGCTTGAAGCGTTTGTTGGTGCGGAAGGCGTCGCCTTCGCCGGCGAACATGCGGGTCGGGTCTTCGCCTTCGCGCTTGAACGGGAACACGCCGGCCGTGTAGGGGAACGCGCCCGGCACATTCTCGAGCATCAAAAAGCGCAGGATTTCGCCGTGGTCTTCAAAGCGCGGCAGCGCGACCTTGCGGATCGGGTTGCCCGACAGGGTTTTGGTCACGAGGCGTGTGCGGATTTCCTTGTCGCGCACGTGCGTGACGTAATCGTCACCTGCGTACGCGGCCTGCAGCGCGGGCCAGGCCGCGACGAGGTTCTTCGCTTCGCCATCCATCGCGTTGTCGCGTTCGGCCATCAGGCCGTTGAGCGCGTCAGCCGTGGCAGCGCCCTGGCCGGCGGCCAGCAGCATGCGCTTGGATTCGCCCAGTTGCTGGCGCTCGCGCGCGAGCTTGACCTGGCGCGCCACGTGGCGGTGATAGCCGCGCACGGTGTCGGCGATTTCAGCCAGGTAGCGGCTGCGTGCCGGTGGCACGATCACGTTCTTGCCGCTTGAGTAGCGCAGCGCCGGCGCGGGCAGGCTGCCTGCATCGATCGGCAGGCCGAGCGCCGCCAGCCTTGGCAGCAGGCCGTGGTACAGCGCCGTCACGCCATCGTCGTTGAAGCGCGAGGCCTGGGTGCCGAACACCGGCATCTGGTCCGGGCTCTGGCTCCACAGTTCGCGGTTGCGCTGGTACTGCTTGGCCACGTCGCGCAGCGCGTCGAGCGCGCCCTTGCGGTCGAACTTGTTGATGGCGATGAAGTCGGCGAAATCGAGCATGTCGATTTTTTCGAGCTGCGAGGCGGCGCCGAATTCCGGCGTCATCACGTACATCGACGTGTCGACGTGCGGCACGATGGCGGCGTCGCCCTGGCCGATGCCGGACGTCTCGACGATCACGAGGTCGAACCCGGTCACCTTGCAGGCGGCGATCACGTCGGGCAGCGCCTGCGAGATTTCCGAACCGGCGTCACGCGTGGCCAGCGAGCGCATGAACACGCGCGTCTGCCCGTTCCACGGACTGATCGCGTTCATGCGGATGCGGTCGCCCAGCAGCGCGCCGCCGGACTTGCGGCGTGACGGGTCGATCGAGATCACGGCGATGTTCAGGTGGTCGCCCTGGTCGAGGCGGATGCGGCGGATCAGTTCATCGGTCAGCGACGACTTGCCGGCGCCGCCGGTGCCGGTGATGCCCAGCGTCGGCACGCGCAGCGTTGCGGCGTGTTCGAGGATCTGTGCGCGCAGCGTGGCGTCGACCTTGTCGTTTTCCAGGGCCGTGATCAGCTGCGCCAGCGGGCGGTGGCGCGCGGCCAGCTCGCCCTGCTGCAGCGCTGCCAGCGTGGTGGGGGCATACGGCGAGAGGTCGACGTCGCAGGCTTGCAGCATCGCGTGGATCATGCCCACCAGGCCCATGCGCTGGCCGTCTTCCGGGCTGAAGATGCGGGTGACGCCGTACGCGTGCAGTTCGTCGATCTCGTGCGCAACGATCACGCCGCCGCCGCCGCCGAACACCTTGATGTGCGCGCCGCCGCGCTCGCGCAGCAGGTCGATCATGTACTTGAAATACTCGACGTGGCCACCCTGGTAGCTCGAGATGGCGATGCCCTGCGCGTCCTCGGCCAGTGCCGCCGTGACGACATCGTCGACCGAGCGGTTGTGGCCAAGGTGGATCACCTCGGCCCCGTTCGATTGCAGGATGCGGCGCATGATGTTGATCGAGGCGTCGTGGCCATCGAACAGCGAAGCGGCGGTGACGAAGCGCACCTTGTTGGCCAGTTGCAGGTTGGCGGGGGCAGCCAGTGTGGCGGCAGCGGTCGTATCGTTCATGGTTGCAGTCCTTGAAGGCGTGAGGACGAGGGGTGCTGGTACGGTATCTGACGTTAACGTTAACGTCAAGCGCAAGACGCCGTGTCCCGCTGTGTGTCCCGTGCCTACAAAGCAACAATAGGTGATTAAAAGAAATCTCTTGGTTATACTGCTGGCATAACGGCGCGCAGCGCCGGCATCTTGTAATCGAAAGAGGCAGCAGATGTTGAAAAAAGTCGATGCTTCACAACTCCGGGTCGGCATGTTCATCCACGATCTCGATTGTGGCTGGATGGAACACCCGTTCGTGCGCAGTCAGTTCCTGCTGTCTTGCGAGAGTGAAATCCAGAAAATCCGTGATGCGCGCATCCATGGCGTCGTGATCGACTGCAGCCGCGGCATGGACGTGGATGCGCCGACCCTGGCCCAGGCGCAGGCGGCCACCGAAGCCGAAGTGACGGCGCTGGCCACCACGGCGACCAGCCGGGTGCGGGTCTCGGTGGGAGAAGAACTGCAGCGCGCCGCCACGGTGCGGCGCGAGGCGGTGGGCCTGGTGCGCACGGTGATGCAGGACGCGCGCCTGGGCAAGGCCGTCGAACTCGACGCGGTTGGCGCGGTCGTGCAGAACATCACCGAATCGATCCTGCGCAACGCGGGCGCCTTGCTCGGCCTGCTGCAGATCAAGAACAAGGACGATTACACGTTCCTGCATTCGGTGAGCGTGTGCACGCTGCTGGTGGCGTTCTGCCGCTCGCGCAACCTGGACGATGAGCACATCTACCAGGCCGGCATCGGCGGCCTGCTGCACGACACCGGCAAGGCGCTGGTACCGGATGCAATCCTGAACAAAGTGGGGCGCCTGACCGACGACGAATTTGCCATCATCAAGCGCCATCCGCGCGATGGCCACGACATCCTGCTGCGCACGCCTGGCATCGGCGCCATCCCGCTGGACATCACGCTGCACCATCATGAGCGGCGCGACGGCAGCGGCTATCCGGACGCCCAGGCCGGCGGCGCGATCAGCGAACTGGCGCAGATGGCGGCAATCGTCGACGTGTACGACGCGATCACGTCCGAGCGTTGCTATCACAAGGGCATGCCGGCGGCCGAAGCGCTGCGCAAGCTGTACGAGTGGAGCAAGTTCCACTTCGATCCGGCCCTGGTCCAGGAATTCATGCGCTGCGTCGGCATCTACCCGGTCGGCACGCTGGTGCTGCTCGAATCAGGCCGGCTGGGCGTGGTGGTCGAGCCGCACGAAACGAGCCTGCTGACGCCAAAGGTCAACGTGTTCTTCCACACCAGGCAGCAGCGTTACATCAAGCCCGAGACCGTCGATCTGTCACGGCCGGTGGGCTTTGGTGGCGGCGACCGCATCGTGCGTCACGAGTCGGCCGAGAAGTGGCAGGTCGAACCGCTGCGGTTCATGCAGGTGGCCTGAACGCGCACGCCGCGCTCAGAAGAACTCGGCGGTGTCGTTGGTCGTGACGGTCTGCAGCAGGCCGCCCTCGACCAGCGCTTCGTAGTGGCAGACGCGGTTGCGGCCGTGGGCCTTGGCGAAATACAGCGCCTGGTCGGCGTGGCCCAGCGTGACCACCGGCGAATCGGCCGCGCTGACGCTGGTAAAGCCGACGCTGACAGTGACTTGCCCCACTTGCGGGAAGTGGTGGCTTTCGACATCGAGACGAAAGCGCTCGATGATGCGGCGCGCGTTGTCGAGCGTGGTGGAACGCAGCAGCACCACGAACTCTTCGCCGCCAAAGCGGAACACCCGGTCCTGCGTTCGGAATGACGACTGCAGCAGGTTGGCGATCAGGATCAGGACCTCGTCGCCGTACAGGTGGCCAAAGCGATCATTGACGGTCTTGAAGTGGTCGACGTCGACCACGGCCAGCCACTGCTGTTCCGCCCCGTGGTGCGCGCGCCGCTCGGCCAGGCCCGGCACGGCCGGTTCGACGTCCGTGGCATGCAGCATGCGCGCCAGCTGGTCGTCGAAGGTCTTGCGGTTGAGCAGGCCGGTGAGCGAATCGCGTTCGCTGTAGTCAAGCAGATTCTGGAAATTGCGGTACACGCTGACGATGCCGCTGACCATGTACAGCGCTTCCGGCGTGAACGGATTGTCGTGAGCGATCTCGAGGCAGGTATCGGCACGATCGCCGAACCAGATCGGCAGCCACAGGCGGCGCAAGCCGTCGGCGCCGATGCCCTCGGCGCGCGTGGCATGCTGGCGCAGGCAGGCGTCGAGTTCGGGATAGGTGGCAATCGGCTCGCCCGGGCCGCTGTCTTGTGGCTCTTCCGGACAGGCGACGCCGCCGGCCTGGATGCAGGCGCGCGAGCGCACGAACTGCTGGCCGCCGACGCTGGCAATACCCAGCACGCGGGTCTGGCTCGCGCCCGACAATTCCTGGACCGCCGACACCACGGAGATGTCCAGCATGGTGTGATCGCGGTGGCCAGTCATGTCCACCATGTGTCGCAGCAGGGAATCCATGTCGTCGTTATCAGGCCAGGCAAGCGCGAAAAAAGAAGACCCTGCATGTGGCGTGGCATGACGCGCAACCGGGCCGGAGATGCCGCTTTTTCCAGCGGCCAAGCAAAGCAGCATAATGCTTTTTTGTACTAGCGGCAACTATTCTCGGTGATTTTTACCCTGCTTTATCGGGTCATCGCGCACTGGCAGATCGACCTTACGTTTCCTCAAGCAAAAACATTTCCACACGGAAAACTGTGCGCCGTCAAATTGCCGCATGGCACTAATACTTATAGTCAATTCACTGGCACAAAGTTCGACAGCAGCGGCGACCGGGCCCGGTCGCAGCCAGTACTTTATCAACCACTACAAGGAGTTTTGTCATGAGCACGATTACCTCCGCCATCAAAGCCTTCATCGCAGATGAAAACGGTGTGACTGCCATCGAGTATGGCCTGATCGCTGCACTCATCGGCGTCGCAATGGCCACCGTGGCTGGCGAGGTCGGCACTGGTATCAAGGAAACGTTCGAGTACATCCGGGACAAGCTGCAGGACGCTGCCCCGACTGCGCCGTAATCCCCGTGCCCCCCCGGTGTGCAGTCTGCCCCTGGGGGGCATTTTTTTTTCCGGAGCCCGTCATGGATATCACACCCTACCTCGACACGCTGCTGCTGCTGCTCGTTACGGCAGCCGCGATCAAGGACCTGGAAAGTCGGCGCATTCCCAATTTACTGTTGCTCGCTGGTGTGCTGGGCGGGCTGTTGCTGCATCTGCTGTCGCCCCGGCCGGTGACGGCGCTGCTGGGTGCACTGGGTGGCTGCGCGACCGGGCTGGCCGTGCTGCTCCCGTTCTATCTTCTGCGCGGCATGGCCGCCGGCGACGTCAAGATGATGGCCGCCGTCGGCGTCTTCACCGGCGCTGGTGACGCGTTGCGCATCGCGGTCCTGGCCTGGTGCGCAGGCGGCGTGATGGTGCTTGTGTTTCTGATCGTCAAAGGGCGCCTGCGCCTGGCCCTGGCCAATCTGTGGGGCATGTTGCTGCCCATCCTGCTGCGCCTGCAGTGTTTGCCATCTGCGGACCAGGGTGGCCGGCCCAGCGCCGGATCGATTCCGTATGGCCTGGCCATCGCAGCCGGGACGATCGTGCATCTGGTCGGCCGTTACGGTTCGCCGCACCTGGCGTGAGCGCCGGGTGCGCTCTTGTCAGGCATCAAGTGCCGTAAATAGATGCTCGTTAGAATCAATTGAGGTTTTCCTAGAACCAACATCAGCAGCAGGAGGCGTCATGATCGGAGTGTTATCGGCCGCCGGACAGGCAGGAACGGATGCGTCGCTGTCCCTGTCTGCGCCAGTGCTGGACGCGGATGGCAATCCGGCCGCGGTGCTGCCGCGCCAGCCGCGCACGGTGCGCGATACGGGACTCGACGCGCGCCTGGTGACGGCGCTCGTGATCAAGACCCTGCATGCCGACGGCAAGACGCCCTTGTCCAGGCTGACCGGGCGCTTGCGCCTGTCGGTCAGCGTGCTGCGCGAGGTGCTGCAGGCCCTGGTGGGCGCGCAGCAGGCCGAGGTGGCGTATTCGGGCGACAGCGACCTTGATGTGCATTATCAGCTGACGGCTCCGGGCCAGCGCGCGGCGGCCGAACACCTGGCCGAATCGCGCTATGTCGGCCCCGCGCCGGTGACGCTGGCAGCATGGCGCGCCGTGGTCACGCGCCAGTCGCAGCGCCAGCCGGATGCAGCGCGCGTCACGCGCACCGAGCTCGACGCCGTGCTCGACGGTGATCCCCTGGCGCCGGCCATTCGCGAGCAGATCGGCGCAGCCCTGTACTCGGGCCGCCCGCTGCTGCTGTACGGTCCGTCCGGCAGCGGCAAGACGACGCTGGCGCGCAAGCTGGCACGCCTGCGCCAGGACCCGATCGCGGTGCCGTATGCGGTGCTGGTGAACCACGAAATCATCGGGCTGCACGACCCGGCGCTGCATCCCGTTCCGCTGCACGCGCGCGCGCTGGAAGAGCGCCGCAGCGGCGACGCACGCTGGGCGCTGAGCCAGCGTCCGCTGGTGCATGTGGGCCCCGAGCTGGCGCGCGACATGCTCGAGCTGCGCAGCGACCTGGGGAGCGGCGTGCTGCGCGCGCCGCCCCACATCCTGGCCAACAACGGCTTGCTGGTGGTGGACGATCTGGGGTGCCAGCGCGTACCGCCGGGCGAACTGCTGCACCGCTGGCTCGGCGCACTGGAAGCGGGTCAGGACCACGTCACGGTACCGGGCGGCGCCACGCATGCCTTGCCGTTCGATGTCAGCCTGGTGCTGGCCACCAGCCTGGCGCCCGAGTCGGTGCTCGACGACGCCTGCCTGCGCCGCATCGGCTACCGGATCCCGGTCGGCCCGCTGTCGGAGCACAGCTATCGTGCACTGCTGCGGCGCCAGGCGCGGCTGCGCCGGATCGATCTCGACGACAGCGCGATCACCTTCCTGATCGAGCACCTGCACCGCCGCACCGGGCGCCCGCTGCTGGTCGCCTGTCCGCACGAGCTGCTGGGCCGGATCGCCGACTTCGCCGGCTATACCGGTCAGGCGCCGCGCTGCGACATCGACGGCCTGACCCGCGCCTGGTGCAGCCTGTTCGGCGAAGGGGACGCAGCATGAAAAATCAACGAGCGATGATCATGATGGCGCTGGCCGTGCTGCTTGGCCTGCTGGCCGTGGCGCTGGCCGCGCGCTGGCTGCTCAATGCGCCGGTCACCACGGCCGGCAGGATCGTCGTCGCGAGCAGCGACATCGACATCGGCCAGCGTCTCAATCCGGTGCTGTTTGCCGTGGTGGACTGGCCCACCGCCAGCGTGCCCAAGGGGGCGTTCACCGATCCCAAAGCGCTGAACGGGCGGGTGTTGCGCAGCAGCCTGCTCGCCGGCGAGCCGGTGAGCGAAGCCAAGCTGGCACCGGCCGGCACGCTCGGTGGCCTGTCGGCCCTGATCGCCGAAGGCAAGCGCGCGATCACGGTGCGCGTCAATGACGTGATCGGCGTGGCCGGCTTCGCCCTGCCAGGCAACTATGTCGACATCATCGTCAGTACCGAGACGGTGCCCGATCCGAACGCCCCGCAGGCCCGTGCACACAGCATCTCGAAGATTGTCCTCGAGCGCATCCTGGTGCTGGCGGTGGCCCAGGAAGTGGGGCGCGACGAGACCAAGCCCAAGGTCGTCAATGCCGTCACGCTCGAAGTGACACCCGAACAGGCCGAAAAGCTCGATCTGGCGCGCAGCGTCGGTGCGCTGTCGCTGGCGCTGCGCAACCAGATCGATCCGGCCGCCACTGCCACCACCGGCGCCACCAAAGAGAACCTGCTGCCGGCGCCGCCCGCAGCACCGGTCGTGCTGCGCGCAGCGCTGCCACCACGGCCACGCTTGCAGCAGGTGCGGGCACCGCTGCCGGCACCGCGCCGGGACTGCATCAGCGTCATCAACGGCCTGCACGCATCGCAGGAGTGCTTCTGATGTCTTCGATTGGACCGATCATGCAACGACATCCCCCGATCGCACTGCGCGCCTGCCTCGCGGCCATGCTGACAGGTGTGAGCGCGCTGGCGCTGGCGGCCCCAGACCCGGCCGTCCGGAAAACCGCAGTGCCCGGCACGGCAGTGCGGCCAGAGCTGCGCCTGGACGCCGGTTGCCAGGGCGAGGCGGCGCGGCCCGCCGTCATGGCGCTCCAGATGGGCAAGTCGACCATGCTGCGCCTGCCCGAAGCGGTGCGCCGGCGCAGCGTCGGCAACCCGGCCGTGGTGCAGGCGATGCTGGTCGCGCCGGACACGCTGTATATCGCCGGCGTCGATGTCGGCACCACCAACATGATCGTGCAGGGCCGCAGCGGCTTGTGCAGCGTGATCGACATCACGGTCGCGATGGACCCGGGCGGCCTGCAAGCGATGCTGGGCGCGGCCATGCCGGACGAAAAGCAGATCCGGGTGCTGGCCGCCAATGACACGCTGGTGCTGACCGGCACCGTCAGCGACGCCAGCGCGGTCAACCGCGCCGTGGAACTGGCGGGCGCCTATGTGCGCCGCCCGCTGCGCCCATTGCCGGCGCCCGACAAGGACAATGCGACTGACGGCGTGATCCTGGTCGACAAGGGCACCGGCGGCGGTGCGGCGGCCGGCGCCGGTGGCCCCAGCGCCCGCGTGGTCAACCTGTTGGTGGTCAGCGCGCCCCAGCAGGTGCAGCTCGAGGTCAAGGTGGCCGAAGTCGCGCGCACGCTGCTCGAACGGCTCGAGACCGGGATCCGCTTCAGTTTTGGATCCGGCAGCTGGACCACCACGCTGGCCAGCGATTTTCTCAGCGGCCTGGCGCGCGGTGGCCTGGCCGGCCTGAAAACCAATGGCAACCGCTTCGGCATCGATGCCGACAAGCTCGATGGCCTGGTGCGCATCCTGGCCGAGCCGAACCTGCTGGCCCTCAGCGGCCAGGAAGGCGCGTTCCTCGCCGGCGGCAAATTCTTCATCCCGGTGGCGCAGGACAACAACAAGGTGACGCTGGAAGAACGGGAATTCGGGGTCGGCCTGCGATTTACGCCGACCGTGCTGGGCGGGGGACTCATCAACCTGAAGGTCGCGCCCGAAGTCTCGGAGCTGTCGCGCGAAGGGATCGGCATCAGCGCCGCCGGTGTTGCCGGCACCGCGATCATGCCGCTCTTGACGACGCGCCGCGCCAGCACCACGGTGCAGCTGCACGACGGCCAGAGCTTCGCCATCGGTGGCCTGGTACGCAACAACCTGGTCGCCAACATGAAAGGCTTGCCGGGACTGGGCGACGTGCCGGTGCTGGGCGCGCTGTTTCGCAGCACGGACTTCCAGCAGGAGCGCACCGAACTCGTGTTCGTGATCACGGCGCGCCTGGTCAGGCCGCTGCCGGCCGGCAGCCTGAGCCTGCCGACCGACCGCTTCGACGTGCCGTCGCGCGCCGGTGTGCTGCTCGGCGGGCGGCTGGAAGGCGCGCCTGCCGTTGGCACTACACCCATTGCATCCGCACCGGCGCCGGGCGCCGGCGGCCCCGAGAACTGAACCAGGAGAGCAGCATGGCATCCATCTTCACACGCTGCGTGGCGCTGACGCTCTTTGCCTGCGGCGCGCAAGGCTGCGTCTCGGGCACGCCGCACTGGGACAGCCAGTTCGGTACGGCCACCCGCGCCAACCTGGCCGCGCAGACGATCGACCCGGCGGCAGGCAGCATCCGCCACCCCGCGGCAGGGCTCAGCGGACCGGCAGCGCGCGCCGCCATCGACAACTACGAGCGCTCGTTCGCACAACCGGACACCGGCCAGCCGGTGCCGATGATTCGTTCGCACTGAGCGCGCGGCTACACCCTTATCGAGGATTTCATGAGAGCGCTCCTGATCAGCTGCGACAGCCACCTGTATGCGGAACTGGCTTCCCAGGGCGCCGCGCGCGTGCCGCCCATGCAGGTGGCCGCAACCCGCGCCGGCCTGCGCGAAGCGCTCGACCGGCCCGACCCGGATGCGCCGCAACTCGTGATCGTCGATGCCAGCAACCTCGAGCCATCCGAAGCCAACCTGCTCGAACGCCTGGGCCGCCAGTATCCGACGGCGCAACTGATGCTGCTGACCACCCAGCACCAGCCCGACCTGTTGATCACCGCGATGCGCGCCGGCGTGCGCGAGCTGCTGCAACTGCCGCTGGTGCACCGCGCCTTCCATGAGGCGATGGACCGGATCGCGAGCGCCGCCGGCATGTCGACCATGTGCGACGGGAAGGTGCTGGCCTTCATCGCCTGCAAGGGCGGCAGCGGGGCTACCTTCATCTCGACCAATTTCGGCTACGCGCTGGCCACGCTGGCGGGCAAGAAGGTCTTGCTGATCGACCTGCACGGCCAGTTTGGCGACGCCGCGCTGTATGTGTCGGACCAGAAGCCGGCCATGACGATGTCGGACGTGTGCGCCCAGATCACGCGTATCGACGGGCCGTTTCTCGAATCGTGCCTGGTGCACGTCACGCCCGGCTTCGGCGTGCTGGCGGCGGCCGACGATCCGGTCCACGAGCGGCAGGCCAAGCCCGAACACATCGACACCATCCTGCGCGTGGCGCGCCAGCACTACGATTACGTGCTGCTCGACGTCGGGCGCCAGATCGATGCGGTGTCGCTGCGCGCGCTGGACGTGACCGACACCATCTATCCCTTGCTGCAACTGGCGCTGCCCGACATCCGCGATGCGCGCCGCCTGCTCGACATCTTCCGCTCGCTCGGCTATGTGCTGGACAACATCCGCCTGATCGTCAACCGCTACGAAAAGGGCGGCAAGCTGCGCCTGCAGGACCTGCATGCGGCGCTGGGCTGCGAAGTGGTCCACACCTTCCCCAACGACTACATCGCGGTCACCGATTCGGTGAACCAGGGCGTGCCGGTGCTGCAGCTGTCGCGCTCGAGCGCTGCCGCGCGCAGCCTGGCCGACCTGGTCGAACTGGTGACCGCGCAGCGGGTCCACGAAAGCCGCGGCCTGCTGGGGCGCCTGTTCGGGCGCCAGGACCACGACGACTGACCCGTTCCTCACGCTTGAACCACGCACCGGAGACATCGATGTCCCTTCGCGAACGCCTTGCGCTGCCCGATCCCGAGCGCCCGACCGGTGCCGAATCGCACGACGCGCCCAACCAGGCCTACCAGGAGCTCAAGAAGCTGATGCACCAGATGATCCTCGACCGGATCGATCTGGAGCGCCTGAAACGCCTGACCCCCGAACAGTTCAAGCACGAGCTGGCGCTGCTGGTCCAGCGCATCATCGAAGACGAACGCATCGTGCTGAACCAGCACGAGCGCCACCACCTGGTGCTCGACATCCAGCACGAGATGCTCGGCTTCGGCCCGCTCGAGCCGCTGCTGGCCGATCCGACGATCTCGGACATCCTGGTCAACACCGCGAGCAAGGTCTGGGTCGAACGCTACGGCAAGCTCGAACTGACCGATGTTACCTTCCACGACAACGCCCACCTGATGAAGATCATCGAAAAGATCGTCTCGCGCGTGGGGCGCCGGGTCGACGAATCGAGCCCGATGGTCGACGCGCGCCTGCCGGACGGCTCGCGCGTGAATGCCATCATCCCGCCGCTGGCCGTGGACGGGCCGATCCTGTCGATCCGCCGCTTCGGCGGCAGTCCGCTGACGGTGCAGAACCTGCTCGACTACAAAAGCGTATCCCCGCCGATAATCCAGGTGATCGATGGCCTGGGCACGGCCAAGGTCAACATCCTGATCTCGGGCGGCACCGGCAGCGGCAAGACCACCTTGCTCAATCTGATCTCGGGCTTCATCCCGGCCAGCGAGCGCGTCGTGACGATCGAGGATGCGGCCGAGCTGCAACTGCGCCAGCCGCACGTGGTGCGCCTGGAAACGCGCCCGCCGAACATCGAGGACAAGGGCGAAGTCACGCAGCGCGCGCTGGTGCGCAACGCGCTGCGCATGCGACCCGACCGCATCATCCTGGGCGAAGTGCGCGGCGCCGAGGCGCTCGACATGCTGCAGGCGATGAACACGGGGCATGAAGGCTCGCTTGCCACGATCCACTCGAACACGCCGCGCGATGCGCTCTCGCGCCTGGAAAACATGGTCAGCATGGCCGCCGTGAACCTGACGCCGCGCGCGATCCGCCAGCAGATCGTTTCGGCGGTGACGGTGGTACTGCAGGTCTCGCGCCTGACCGACGGCACGCGCAAGCTGGTGAGCATGCAGGAGATCACCGGCATGGAAGGCGAAATCATCTCGATGCAGGAGATCTTTCGCTTCGAACAGCGCGGCGTCGACCCGCAGGGCAGGGTGCTTGGCCACTTCAGCGCCACCGGTGTCCGGCCGCGCTTTGCCGATCGCCTCAGGCTGTTCGGGGTGCCGGTACCGGACGACGCGTTCGATCCCGACCGCGTGTTTGACTGAAGGATCGCTCATGGACACCCTGTTCTATGCGTTCGTCGTGGTGCTGTTCGCCGCCGTCATCCTGGCCGTCGAAGGTTTTTACCTGTGGTGGATGAGTACCCGCGGCGCGGCGGCGCGCCGCATTGCACGCCGCCTGCAAGTCATGTCCGGCGGTGCGCAGAGCCGCTCGGGCGAGCGCATCTCGATCCTCAAGCAGCGCCCGTACAGCCGCCAGCCTGCGCTGGACCGCTTGCTGCACCGCGCCGTCCTGGCCCAGCGCATCGATGCGTTGCTGGTGCAGGCCGGGGCCACCTGGACCGTCAGCCACTTCATTGCCGCGACCTTCGGCTGCGTGATCACGGTCCTGGTGGCGTGCGCCGTCTGGTCGCTGCCACTGCCGGCGCGCCTGGTGCTGTGCGTGGCCAGCCCGGGCCTGCCCTGGTGGCTGCTGCACCGGATGCGCAGGCGGCGCCTGATCCGCATCGAGCACCAGTTGCCGGAGGCGGCGGACTTCATTGCGCGCGCGCTGCGCGCCGGGCACTCGTTCATCAATGTGCTGCAGATCGTCGGCAATGAACTGCCCGAGCCGCTGGCCGGCGAATTTCGCATCGCGCGCGAAGAGATCAATTACGGCGTCCCGATGAACGAAGCGCTGCACGGTCTGGCCGCGCGCATTCCGCTGACCGACCTGCGCTACCTCGTGATCGCGGTGCTGATCCAGCGCGACTCGGGCGGCAACCTGGCCGAAATCCTCGGCAATATCAGCGGCATCATCCGCGCCCGGCTCAAACTCGTGGCCCAGGTACGGGTGCTGTCCGCCGAAGGCCGCATGTCGGCCTGGATCCTGGGCCTGCTGCCATTTGGCGTGATGGGCGTGATGACGGTCAGCAGCCCGCATTACGTCAGCATGCTGTGGACCGATCCGAGCGGCGAGCGGCTGCTGTGGTACGGGCTGGGCATGATCATCGTCGGCGTGCTGTGGCTGCGCCTGACCATCCGCATCCGCGTGTGAGGCCGCAATGAAGATCACCCAACTGTCGTTCCTGCTGGTCGTGTTCGTCGTGGTCTGCGCGCTGTGCTGGGTGGCGCTGGCCCTGTTCGCGCCGGTCGCCTTGCGCGAACGCCTGCGCCAGTTTCTCGGCCAGCGCGCCGCATCGGGCGTCGGCGACGTGCCGCGCCTGCGCTGGATCGAGCGTATTGCCAGCGTCGCCCGGCCGCTCACCCGCCTGTCAATTCCCGAAGAGGGCTGGGAAAAATCGACGCTGCGCACCCGGTTCATGAACGCCGGCTGGCGCAACCCGGCGGCGCCGACGCTGTACTTCGCGGCCAAGACCGTGCTGGTGCTGCTTGCGCCCGCCGTCCTGACGCCCGTGCTGCTGTGGCGCGGCGGGACCTCGGGCCGCATGATGCTGATGATCCTGCTGGGCGGCGCCGCAGTTGGCTACTACCTGCCCAATGTCGTGCTGGCGCGCCGCGTCAAGCGGCGCCGGCGTGAGATCTTCGAGACCATTCCCGATGCCCTCGACCTGTTGACGGTATGCGTCGAGGCGGGCCTGAGCCTGGAGCGCGCGCTGGTCAAGGTGGCCGCCGAAATCCATATCAAGAGCATGCTGCTGGCCCAGGAGATGCAGATCGTCCTGATGGAAATGCGCGCCGGCTTCAGCAAGGAAAAGGCGCTGCGCAACTTCGCGCTGCGCTCCGGCGTGGACGATGTCGACACGCTGGTCGCGATGCTGATCCAGTCCGAGCGCTTTGGCACCAGCGTGGGCGACGCGCTGCGCGTGTATGCGGACAACCTGCGCCACAAGCGGCGCATGATCGCCGAAGAAACCGCCGCGCGCATCGGCCTCAAGCTGCTGTTCCCGCTGATCTTCTGCATCTTCCCGACGCTGATGATGGTCCTGCTGGGACCGGCGGCGATCCAGATTTCCCGTGCCATGAGCGCGCTGGCCAGCGCGCGCTGAACCGAAGGAGCCCGCCATGCGCCCGACCATTCACGATAGCGCCCGATTGATCCGGCTGGCCTGGCTGTGCGCCGGCCTCGTGGCGTGCGCGCCGCTGCAGGCGCCAGGGTCGCACGCCACCTGGCACGACCTGACCGCAGCGCTGCCAGCCGATGCCGGACCGGAGGCCGCCCAGCGGTTTGCCGACCTGGGCAACGCGTCTCTGCGCAGTGGCGATGTCGATGCGGCCCGCGTGTCACTGGAACGTGCCTGCCTGCTCGATCCGCTGGTGGCAGATTCATGGCAGTCGCTGGGCGAGGCGCTGGCCGCGCTGGGACAGGGTGCACGCGCGCAGCAGATGCTGCGCCAGGCGGCGTCGCTGCGCCAGCACGATTTGCGCGCCGACTTTGCTGCGACCGGCAGCCAGACCAGCGTCGCCACGCTCGACCAGGCACTGGACGCGCCACGACCCGGCTGGGCGCAGGCGCAGATCCATGTCGGCGTGGACGGCATGATGGAATTGCGCCGCATACCGGCAAGCGTACCTGTTGTGCAGCCGCGTTCACTGCGGCTAGCCGTGGCCCGCCTCGAGATCCGCAATGGCAATGGCGTGACCGGCATGGCGCGCGCGCTGGCGCGCCAGATCGATGCGCCTGGCCTGCGCGTCACGCGCCTGTCGAACCAGCCCGGGTTTGCGGTGCGCCACACGCGCATCGAATACGACGCAGCGCACGTTGATGCGGCCCGGCGCCTGGCGCAGCGCGTGGGCAGCGTGCACCTGCAGGAAGTCGGGCGCAGCGCACCGGCCAACCTGCGCCTGGTGCTGGGCCGCGACCTGGCGCATTACGGCACCGCGCTGCCGCTGAGCGCCGGTGGAACGGCGTTAGTGGCGCTGCGCTGAATTGGTCGCGTCCCTGCGATATACCCGCACATAATCGACCAGCATCCGGCGCGGGAACACGGTCGTGCTGTCCGGGTAACCGGGCCAGTAGCCGCCGACGGCCAGGTTCAGCAACACGAAGAACGGGTGCTCGAAGACCCAGTCGCCTTTCACCAGGGCCGGCGTGGCGGTGTGGTAGTGCACGCCGTCGCGGTACCAGCGGATGGCCTGCGGTTCCCATTCGACGGCGAACACGTGGAAATCGTCGCCATAGTCGGCGCCCTCCAGCGCGACCGGCTTGCTGAACGCGTGCTCGCCCGAGTAGCCCGGTCCGTGCAGCGTGCCGTAGACATTGCGCGGCTCCTTGCCGATGATTTCCATGATGTCGATCTCGCCGCTCTGCGGCCAGCCGACCTTGCCGATGTCCGCGCCCAGCATCCAGAACGCCGGCCAGATGCCCTGGCCCTTCGGCACCTTGATGCGCGCTTCGAAGCGCCCGTACTGCGTCTCTTTCAGGCCGGCCGTCTTGAGCCGCGCCGACGTGTAGTCCTTGCCCTGGTAGCGCTCCTTGCGTGCCTCGATGACCAGGTGGCCATCCTCGACGCGCACGTTCTCGGGCCGCGCCGTGTAGAACTGCATCTCGTTGTTGCCCCAGCCATGGCCGCCCGTCTCGGGCGTCCAGAGCGTGCGATCGAGTGCTGCGCCGTTGAATTCATCGCTCCAGGCCAGCGTCCAGCCGGGCGGGCGCGCCTGCGCCTGTTTGACGTGCTGCATGATGCCCACGAACGTGTCGGTCCAGACCACGTCACGGTGCGCGGCCAGGTAGCGCACCAGTTCTTCATGCGCCTGCGCCGACACGCTCAGATGGTCGCCGCCGATGCCGTGGAAGGTGAAGGCGACCATGGTGCCGCGCGCGACCGCCTGCTCCACCAGTGCGATCAGTTCTGCACCACTGGCGCCCACCGGGCCGACCGACGCAACCTGATATGGATCGACCGCCGCCATCGATGCCGGCACGCCGGGCCCGTTGCCCGCCTTGATCGCAACGAATGCCGGGCGCAGTGCCGGCAGGTAGTCGCCGCCCAGCGCCTGCACGTCGCCGCAGGGCGCCGTGTAGGTGCGATCGCGCCGGCCGTCGATCGCTTCCAGCATCGTGTTGGCCAGCAGGACCTGGTCGACCATCTGTGCGCGGGTGGTGGTGGCGAGGTCGCGATGCGCGGCGACCCAGCCGCGGTCTGTGCCCTTGCTGGAACACTGGTGGAACAGGCTGTGGTTGCCCAGTTCATGCCCACGGGCGGCCGCTGCACGCCATGCCGGCAAACGTGCTGCCACCGCTGGGCTCGATAACTGCAGGTAGAAGGTGCCCTTGATGCCGTAGCGGTCCAGCGTCGGCAGCGCGTTGTCGAGCTGCGAGTCGAGCGCGTCGTCGTAGGCAAGGCTGACTGCGGCGCGCGCGCCGCCGGGCCAGGAAAACGCGGGTTCTGTTACTGGTGCTGGTGCTGCAGCATGCGCGCTGGCGGCACAGATGACACAGACAGCGGCAAGCAGGGTGCTGCGGGAGGCGCGCCGTGCGCAGAAGGCCAGAAAATGGTGCATGCATGCTCCAGTTTGGAAACGTTACCAAAACGTCAAGCCGACTATAGCGTGCCGAAGACCTCCCGTCAATGCAGGCGGCGCGCCCGCCATCCATCGCTGGTGCGGGCGGGTTGCCGTGCGTGGCGCACCAAAGTGTTGCAAAACTGCGTCACCCCTATTGACGCGGTAACAGAATATTCCGTTGACAATTTATTTTCATAACTCTAAGATTCAGATCACTGCATGGAAACGTTTCCATGTGACAGACAGATTCCCTTCGATCCCCGATTGGCGCGGTGCGCCAAGGAGCCGAGGACACATGACACAGTGCAGCGCGCACCCGGCGATTCACGTAGCGAGGCCATCGGCACCAGCCGATCGGTCTCGCTGCACCACATGGTGGCGTGTAGCCGGGCAACGAGGCGCCCGGGTCTGAAAGGCAGTACCCGGGGGCAGCGGCGACGCATCCGGATGGCGGAGACACCGTGTCTGAGCACGGTCATATTTATAAAAACAGGAGAAGACATGTACTACCCAAAGGCTAAACAGACCTTGATCAGTCTGGCAGTTGCCAGCGCATGCGCGGCGTTCATGCCGGCGTTCGCCCAGGAAGCGGCCAGCATGCCGCCAGCCGAAACCGCCACCAGCGCCCCTGACCAGGCGGTCGACGCGGCCAGCAACCCGACCGCATCGATCACCGGTCCGGCGCAAAACGGCACGCAGACCGTTGTCGTGACCGGCCTGCGCGCCAGTCTCGAATCGTCGATGAACCTCAAGCGCAATGCGCAGGGCTTCGTCGACGGCATCGTCGCCGAAGACATCGGCAAATTCCCCGACACGAACCTGGCCGAATCGCTGCAGCGCATTTCGGGCGTGTCGATCGACCGCGAAATCGGCGAAGGCTCGAAGATCACCGTGCGCGGCGTGGGCCCCGACTTCAACCTGGTGCTGCTCAACGGCCGCCAGATGCCGGTGTCGAACCTGGGCGACCGCAATGGCCGCGCATTCGACTTCGCCAACATCGCGTCCGAAGCGATCTCGCAGCTGCAGGTGTACAAGTCGAGCCGCGCCGAGACCCCGACCGGCGGCGTCGGTGCGACCATCAACGTGATCACCGCGCGCCCGCTGTCGCGCCCTGGCATGCAGGCCAGCATCGGCATTAAGGGCGTGCACGACACGTCGGCCACCAACCTGCCGGACGGTCTCCAGCACGGCAACAAGGTCACCCCTGAAATCTCGGGCATCTACTCGAACACGTCGGCCGACGGCCGCTTCGGCATCGGCCTGTCGGCCAGCTACCAGGAACGTAACCTGGGCTACAACCGCGCGTCGGTGGCCAATGGCTGGAAGGGCCCGTTCCGCGGCGACCAGGCAACCTACGGCGCGATTCCGCTGCCAGGCCAGCCAGGCTCGGAGCTGATCACGAACCGTCCCGGTCCGACCGACCTGTACCAGACCCCGCAGAACCTGAACTACAACCTGAGCGGCGTGCAGCGCGAGCGCACCAACGGCCAGGTCGTGTTCCAGTTCGCTCCGAACAAGTCGATCACCAGCACCCTCGACTACACCTATTCGGAAAACAAGATCCACACCCGCCGCAACGACATGTCGGCGTGGTTCAACTTCGGCCCGTCGTCGAGCAGCTGGACCGATGGCCCGATCGCCGGTCCGCTGACCTACACCGAATTCATCCCGGCCGGTAACGCCGACATCGCCATGGGCGTGTCGGACTTTGCGACCCGCAGCGAAAACAAATCGCTGGGCTTCAACACCGTCTGGCGCGTCACGCCCGAGCTGCGCTTCGAACTCGATGCGCACAGCTCGTCGGCCGAATCGACGCCGAACAGCCCGTGGGGTTCGAGCAACGTGATCGGCACTGCGAGCTTCAGCCGCGGCAACACCACCGCCGACTTCTCGCAGGACTTCCCGGTGCTGAGCATCCAGGGCGCCGACTACGCGCGCGCGCCGCAGCAGGTCACCGGCTCGGTGTTCGAGAACGGCTACATGAAGACCGAAGTCGACCAGATCCAGACGCACGGCAGCTGGAAAGTGCTGGAAGCCTCCGAAGTCAAGTTCGGCCTGGGCGCGACCAAGGTCGATTACCGCTCGGCGTTCTCGGTGCAGCAGCGCGACACCTGGGGCGGCGCGACGCAGGCTTCCGATTATCCGGCCAGCCTGTTTACCGTCGACAGCCTGGGCAAGTACTTCGATCAGGTCAACGGCAGCGACAACCCGGCCCTGTTCGACCGCTTCCACACTTTCAACTTCGGCCAGATCCGCGACATCGTGGCCCAGGCCTCCGGCCTGCCGCAGCTGTACGTGCCGAAGACCACCTACGACACCGACCGCCGCACCGAAGAGAAATCGAAGAGCCTGTACCTGCAGTTCAACACCGAATGGGACACGCGCTTCCCGATCAATACCTCGCTCGGCGTGCGCTACGAGAAGACGGACGTCAGCTCTACCGCACTGGTGCCGACCCCGATCGCGATCAGCTGGGTCTCGCAGAATGAGCTGCCGGTGGTGTTCGGCCAGTCCGGCTTCACGACGCTGAAAGGCAACTACAGCCACGTGCTGCCAAGCTTTGATGCCGACATCGCGCTGCGCGACGACATCAAGGGCCGCTTCAGCTACGGTCACACCATTGGCCGTCCACGCTACGACCAGATCGCCGGCGGCCAGGTGCTCGACACGCTGGCGCGCGTCGAAGGCGGTACCGGCTCGCAGGGCAATCCGGCGCTGGAGCCGGTCAAGTCGAAGAACTTCGACCTGGCGCTCGAGTGGTACTACGGCCGCCAGAGCTTCATCTCGGTCAACCACTTCCGCAAGCAGCTCGAGAACTACGCCGGCCAGTCGCAGATCATCGCCCAGCCGTTCGGCGTGCGCACGCCGGTGGGCGGCGCCTACTGGAATGCGGCGCTGGGCAGCTGCACGACGGCAGACACCACCTGCATCCGCAACTACATCTTCCGTAACTTCAACGGCCAGCCGGGCGTGGTCGCGGGACCGAACAACGCGTCGGGCGATGCCACCGGTACCATCACGGCCATCGGCACCGATCCGGTTGCGAACTTCCGCATCACGTCGTACTCGAACCAGAAGAAGGCGAACATCCGCGGCCTGGAATTCAACCTCCAGCACATGTTCGGCAACAGCGGCTTCGGCGTGCAGGCCAACTACACCTACGTCAATTCGGGCCTGA
The DNA here is from genome assembly GCF_059686035.1 of Telluria sp. ZT3P26. Lineage (NCBI taxonomy): Bacteria > Pseudomonadati > Pseudomonadota > Betaproteobacteria > Burkholderiales > Oxalobacteraceae > Telluria > Telluria sp. ZT3P26. The sequence continues at coordinate 469,458 of NZ_JCASII010000002.1, forward strand.
AGTACGACAACGGCAGCGTGGGCGAGCAGTTCGCACTGGTCGGCCTGGGCGACTCGGCCAACCTGGTGGGTATCTTCGAGAACGACAAGTGGAACGTGCGCGCGGCCTACAACTGGCGCGACGAGTTCCTGTCGTCGACCTTCGACGGCTCGGGCCCGAACCCGAACTATGTCGAAGCGTACGGCCAGCTCGACCTGAGCATCGGCTACAACGTCAACAAGAACCTGTCGGTGTCGTTCGAGGGCATCAACCTGACCGACGAGATCCAGCGCACGCACGGCCGCACCAAGCAGCAGGTGCTGTTCGTGACGCAATCGGGTCCGCGTTACATGCTCGCAGCGCGCTACAAATTCTGATCGCGCAGCATCTGGCCGGCGCCGGTATTCGGGAGTAGACTTCCCGCACACCGGCCCTGCAACCGCAGCGGCGGGTCGGCATCAGCCGACCCGCCGTTGTCGTTTCACCGAGTGATTCCAACAACGCCAACGAGACAGCCATGCCCAATATCGCCCTGCTGAACAACATCGAACACAAGGACCTGCGCATCATCGCCGGCCACCGCCCCGGCCTGGGCAGCGAGGTCGCGTGGGTGCCGACCTTCGCCGACGAATTCCGCTCGCTGCAGGGGATCTACCCGATCATCTTCCGCCAGCTCGAAGACGGCGCCAACTTCGAAGCGATCGCGCTGCTGGGCTTTACCGAAGACGAAAACCTGTTCCTGCAGGACGGCCGCTGGGATGCGCCGCTGGTGCCATGGATGCACGAGCGCCAGCCGTTCTACATCGGCCGCAATGGCGACGAGCTGATGATCCAGGTCGACCTCGACCACCCGCGCGTGAGCACGACCGACGGCGAGCCGGTGTTCATGCCGCATGGCGGCAACACCGAGTATCTGGAAAAGGTCAGCACCATGCTGTCGAACATCCACAACGGCGTGCAGGCCAATGTCGGCTTCCTCGAAGCGCTCAAGCGCCATGATCTGCTCGATGCATTCGTGCTCGACATCGAATTCGACAACGGCGCGCAGAACCGCCTGGGCGGCTTCTTCACGATCCACGAAGAACGCCTCGGCGCGCTCGATGGCGCCGTCATCGCCGAACTGCACGCGGCGGGCTACCTGGCACCGATCTACTTCGCACTTGCCTCGCTGTCGAACTTCCGCAGCCTGATCGACCGCAAGAATCACCGCGATGCTGCCAGCCGCTAACGCCATCCGCGAGCTGTCCGGTGTGACGCCGGCCGATCTCGATGCAACGATCCTGGCCTCGACCGAGCCGCTGCTGCTGCGCGGCCTGGTGGCCCACTGGCCGGTGGTGGCTGCAGGGCGCCAGTCGCCGCAAGCAGCGCTCGACTACCTGCGCCGCTGGTGCGGCGACGCCACCGTCAATGCGATGCTCGGGCCGCCCGACATCAAGGGCCGCTACTTCTACAACGCCGCGCTCGACGGCTTCAATTTCCAGTCACTGCGGGTGCGGCTCGACGCCGTACTCGATGAACTGGCAAAGCACCTGACCACGCCGGCGCCGCCCGCGATCTACGTCGGCTCGACCACGATCGACGGCGCACTGCCGGGCTTCAGAGGCGAGAACGATGTCGACCTCGGTCCGCGCGACCCGCTGGCGTCGATCTGGATCGGCAACCGCACCCGCATCGCCGCCCACTACGACCTGCCGGACAACCTGGCCTGCATCGCAGCCGGGCGACGCCGCTTCACGCTGTTCCCGCCGGGCCAGCAGCACAACCTGTACATCGGCCCGATCGACCTGACACCCGCCGGCCAGCCCATCAGCCTGGTCGACTTCGCGCAGCCCGATCCCGAACGTTTCCCGCGCTTTGCCGACGCGCTCGCGCAGGCGCAAAGCGCCGAACTTGGCCCTGGCGACGCGCTGTTCATCCCCAGCATGTGGTGGCACCACGTCGAGGCCCTGGACGACGTCAATGTGCTGGTCAACTACTGGTGGCGCCAGTCGCCAGCCTGGATGGACACGCCCAACAACGCGCTGATGCACGCCCTGATGACGGTGCGCGACCTGCCACCGGCGCAGCGCGCAGCGTGGGCCGAACTCTTCCGGCACTACGTGTTCGAAGCCAATGACGAGACAGCAGCGCATATCCCGCCAGGCGCACGCGGCCTGCTCGACCCAATGACCGACAACACATCGCGCATGGTCCGTGCACAACTGCTCAAGCGCCTGAACCGCTAACCCCCACCAAAAAGCCGGCAAAAGCCGGGGTCAGGTCTGACATTCGGACACGATCTCGACAGTAAGCGCGTCAAAAGCCGGGGTCAGGTCTGACATTTGGACACGACCTGGACAATCGACCTGTCGGACTAGCTGAACATGGCCATGCGGATACTCGGCAACACGCCATTGGAAGTGGCTAAGGCTGAGGTCGTGTCCGAATGTCAGACCTGACCCCGGCTTTGCCCAAAAAAAATGCCCGCATCACGTGCGGGCATTTTCGTTGATGACGGCGACGTTTATTCCGTCACCACCTTCTGCTTGTGCAGGTCGGCGTACTTCACGCCGTAGTACAGGATGAACAGGTAGCAGGCCGCCGGCACCAGGAACGAGATCTGCAGGCCGATGGTGTCGGCCAGGATGCCCTGGATGAACGGCACGATCGCGCCGCCGACGATGGCCATGCACAGGATGCCCGAACCCTGGCCCGTAAACTTGCCCAGGCCGTGCAGCGCCATGCTGAAGATGGTCGGGAACATGATCGAGTTGCACAGGCCGACGGCGATGATCGCCCACATCGCCAGGCTGCCATCCGTGAAGATCGCGGTGAGCACCAGCGCCATCGAACCGAGTGCGGTGACGGCCAGCGACTTGCCCGGGCTGACGTAGCGCATCACCGCAAAGCCGATGAAGCGGCCCACCAGCGCGCCGCCCCAGTACAGGCTGACGTAGCGGGCCGCGTCGGCATGCGACAGCCCGGCAATGTGCGGCTCGCCGATGAAGTTGATCAGGAAGCTGCCGATACTGACTTCAGCACCCACGTACAGGAAGATGCCCAGCGCGCCGAGCACCAGGTGGCGGTACGCCATCGCGCCGCCCTTGCCGTCGACGGCAGCGGTGGCGGTGTCCTGGAACGCGATCTTCGGCAGGCGCGCCAGTGCGAACAGCACGGCCAGCAGCGCGAGCGCTGCGGCCAGGCCCAGGTACGGGCCCTGCACGGCAGCTGCTTCGGCGGCGCGGTGCGCCATCCGCTCTGCTTCCGGCAGCAGCGCCAGCTGCTCGGCCGACAGCGCCACCGTCGACAGGATCAGGAGGCCGCCCAGCGTCGGCGCCACCGTGGTGCCGAGCGAGTTGAAGGCTTGCGTCAGCGTCAGGCGGCTGGCGGCGGTGCGCGCAGGGCCAAGGACGGTGACGTACGGGTTGGCGGCGACCTGCAGGATCGTGATCCCGCTGGCCAGCACGAACAGCGCGAACAGGAACAGGCCGTAGCCGCCGTTCGACGCCGGATAGAACAGCGCGCAACCGGTGGCCGCGACCAGCAGGCCGGCGACGGCGCCGTTCTGGTAACCGAGGCGGCGAATCAGCGCGCCGGCCGGCAGCGACACGACGACATAGGCGCCGAAGAAGCACAGCTGCACCAGCATCGCCTGCATGTAGGTGAGGGTGTAGATCGATTTCAGGTGCGGGATCAGGACGTCGTTGAGTGACGTGATCAGGCCCCACATGAAGAACAGGATGGTGACGATGAACAGCGCCCCGGTATGCGTATTGCGTTCGCCGTCCGTCGATGCACTGGCCACGGTCGGGGTCTGGATGGGATTCTGCATGGTCTCTCCGTTATTGGTGCAGACTAAAAATTTGATCCGACAGCATAGCTGAAACGCCGCGCAAGGCGGGATATTGTTCAGTAATCAAGTAGGTCGGTATGCGCGCCAGATAGTCGCCCAGGCGCCCCTTGTCTTCAAAGCGCGCGCGAAACGCCGATTGCTCGAACAGCACGCCCAGGCGCGGCACGATGCCGCCGCCGATATACATGCCGCCGGTCGCCCCGAGCGTCAGCGCGACATTGCCGGCCACGCTGCCAAGAATCGCGCAGAACACCCGCACCGAGCCCTGGCACTCAAGACATGACCCATCCAGGGCCGCCGTCGTGATGTCGGCCGCCTTCATGCGCCGGCTGGTGCGCGCCCAGTGGATCAGCTCCAGCCCCATGCCCGACAGCAGGCGCTCGGCCGAGACGTGGCCATACTCGCTCCACAGCGCCTCGAGGATTGCCACCTCGTCGCGGTTGACCGGGGCGAAGCTCACGTGGCCGCCTTCGCCCGACAGCGCAATCCAGCGTCCGCCGGCCGGGACCACGCCCGAGACACCCAGGCCCGTACCAGGGCCAATCAGGCCGATGGTCCGGTTGGGCAGTTCAATACCGCCACCGATGCGCTGGCGCCCGGCGGGCGGCAGGTGCGGCAGCGCCATCGCCAGCGCCGCGAAGTCGTTGACCATCAACAGCGTGGTCAGGCCCAGTTCCTGTCGCAGCGCCTCGATCGAAAAGGCCCAGTGGTGATTGGTCATCCGGATCTCGTCACCTTCGACCGGATTGGCAATCGCCAGCGCCGCATGGCGCACGCTGTCGACCGCCATCCCGCGCGCACGCGCGCCGTCGAGGTAGGCGCGGATCGCGTCGCCCAGCGTCGGGTAACTGGCGCCAGCGAGCACCTCGACGTCGTCGAAGCCGCCAGCCGGATCCGACTGCAGCGCGAAGCGCGCGTTGGTGCCGCCGATGTCGGCCAGCAGCCGCAGATCTTTCGTCATTTCAGGTCCTCGCAGCGCACGGCGTCGGCCTCTTTCGCGGCGCCGCCGGCGATCTCGATGTTCGCGAAGGCTGCAGTGAACGGGCCGTCGCTGGTCACGCTGAACGGCGTGTCGACCTTGGCCAGATCAACGCCCTTGGCCTGGAAGCAGGCGAGTGGAATCGAGACCGTGTGCTTGCCGCCGTCGGCCAGGCGCTTGAACAGGCTCGTGGCGTCCAGCGCCGTGTCGCTCGCACCCTGGCGCATCGCGAGCATCACCTTGCCGGTGGGCGCCTTGGCGACCATGGTGTCAAAGCGCAGTGCGCCGTCCTTCGCCGCCGCTGCCGGCACGACCATGGCGCGCGCACCGCGGGCTTCCAGCGTGGCCGGCCCGGTCCAGACCCCCATCTTGGCATCCTGCTGGGTGTTGACCTGGGCGGTCGTCACGACGATGCCCGGCAGCGTGAAGCTCGCATTCAGGTCGGCGCCCAGCACCGTGGTTTGCCCGCCGCTGCGGATCGCCAGCGGGAAGCTGGTGCGGTCGGCCTGGCTGAACACGGGGAAGGTATTGCCGGCGCTGCAGCCACCTTGCGGAATCGTTTCATCGAGCTTGCCGAGTTTGGAGCGCGTGCCTGCCTTCAGGCCGTAACCGTAGGCGAACAGCGGTGCGTACTCCTTGTCGCCGACGTTGAGCTTGACCTGGCAGGCCGACTTCGGCCACGAGAACGGCAGCGTGCCGCGGAAGTCGTAGCGCTTGCCGCCTGCGATCAACAGGTCCGACACGCCCTTGCCCTCGGAGCCCGGCAACCAGGCCGAGATGAAGGTGTCCGACAGATTCAGCAGGTCGTTGCCGTACACCGGCCGGCCCGTGACCATCACCGTGATGACGGGCTTGCCCTTGCCGGCCACCGCCTGCAGCACGGCCAGATCTTCCGGATAGCGGCTGCTGTGGCGCAGCGTGCCGGATGGGTGGATGTCGCCATCGCCTTCCGCATACGGACGCTCGCCGATCACGGCAATCACCGCGTCGAATTGCGTCACGTCGACGTCTTTCGCGTCGACGCTGAAGCGCACGTTGTCGCTGCCGGCCGCGTCGCGAATGCCGGTCAGGATCGTGTCGGCGTTCTTGAAATCGGCATTCGTCGTGGCGGTGCCCTGCCACGTGATCGACCAGCCGCCGCTCTGGTTCGACAGCTCGTCGGCGCTCTTGCCCACGACGAGGATTTTCTGGCCGCGCTTCAGGGGCAGGGCCGGGCCTTCGTTCTTGAGCAGCACGAGCGACTCGCGCACGGCCTGGCGCGCCAGCGCGCGCGCCTGCATCGCATCGTCCTTGCCCGCATACGCATTCTGGGCCGGGCTCTTGTCGAACAGGCCGGCGCGCAGCTTGACGCGGATGATGCGGGTCACGGCGTCGTCGATGCGCGCCATCGGGATCTCGCCCGACTCGACCTGCCTGATCGTGTTGGCGATGAAGGCCTTCCAGTCGTCCGGCACCATGAACATGTCGTTGCCGGCGTTGACCGCCTGGGCGCAGCTGTCGTTGCGGCAGCCTTTCACTTCGCCGATGCCATTCCAGTCGGTGACGACAAAGCCGTCGAAGCCCATCTTGTTCTTGAGGATGTCGGTGATCGCCACTTTGCTGCCATGCAGCTTGCCATGCTCGACGCCCGTCGCGGTGTCGGTCCAGCTGTTGAACGAGGTCATGACCGTCTGCGCGCCAGCGCTCAGGGCCGGTGCATAGCCGGCGCCATGGATGTTGATCAGGTCAACGGCGCTGGCTTCGGTCACGCCACGGTCCTTGCCGTTCTTCGTGCCGCCGTCGCCGATGAAGTGCTTGGCGGTGGCGATCGTGTTGGCGTCGTCCCTGAACGCGCCCTGCATGCCTTTGACGTATTCGCCGGCGTAGCTGCGCACCACTTCCGGATGCTCGGCGTAGCTTTCATAGGTGCGGCCCCAGCGATCATCGCGCACGACGGCCAGCGTCGGGCCGAACACCCAGGCGATGCCGGTCGCGCGCACGGCCTTTGCGGTGGCGGCACCGATCTCGCGCATCAGCTTCGGGTTACGCGCCGCGCCCAGCCCGATATTGTGCGGGAACAGCGTGGCGCCCGGCACGTTGTTGTGACCATGGACCGCGTCGGTCCCCCACACGACTGGCACCTTGATCGCCATGTCGGTCTTCATCGATGCGTCGTGGTACGCCTGCGCCAGTGCGAGCCATTCCTTCGCGCTGGCCGCCTTGTTCCCGTTCGGCCAGCTGCCGCCGCCATTGAGTACCGAGCCCAGATAGTATTTGGTCACGTCGGCCGGCGTGGCGGTCTTGATCTCGGGCTGCGTCATCTGGCCGACCTTCTGGGCCAGCGTCATCTTGCTGACGATCTCCTGGACACGCTTTTCGAGCGCGGCGTCTTGCCTGATCGCGCTGGTCACGCGCGGCCAGTCGGCCAGGTTGGTGTCGATCGGGGCGGCATGCGCGAAGGCGGGCAGGGCAAAGGCGATCGCAAGGGCGAGCAGGGAAGGGCGAAGCGTGGCTGTCATGGTTTGTCTCGTTCGTTGTCGTTATTAGGATTTATGCCTGGCGCAGGAAGGCGCCGTACCATTGGCCGCTGCTCTTGAGGCGGCGTTGCTGCGTAGCGTAATCGATGTGCACGAGGCCAAAGCGCTTCAGATAACCCTCGGCCCACTCGAAGTTGTCGAGCAGACTCCAGGCGAAGTAGCCCTTGACTGGCGCGCCGCCGTCGATCGCGGCCTTGAGCGAGGCCAGGTGGCGCATCAGGTAGTGGCGGCGCTGCACATCGTCGATCTCGCCGTCGGCACCCACCACGTCGTCAAAGGCCGAACCGTTTTCGGTCACGTACATCGGGCCCGGGTGGTAGTCGTTCTCGATGCGCAGCAGGAGTTCGGCCAGGCCTTCGGGCACCACGGGCCAGCCCATCGCGGTGATTTCGCCTTCGGTGGTCGGCAGCACCTTCGCGTCCAGCGGCGCGTGGCCGGCGGCATGCGCGACGGTTTCAGGGAAGTAGTAATTCACGCCCATGAAATCGGTCTTGACCGCGATGGCGTCCATGTCGCCCGGCGCGACGTCTGGCGCGGCGGCGCCGATCTGCGCGAGCGTCGCTTCAGGATAGCCACGGCCGAACAGCGGATCGAGGAACCAGCGGTAGCGCAGGCCGTCGTGACGCTCCTTGGCCGCGATGTCCTCGGCGCTGTCGCTTGCCGCGCGCAGCGGATGCAGGCTGACGGCCATGCCGACCTGCGCGTCCGGCACATTCGCGCGGATCAGCGGCACCGCCTTGCCGTGTGAGACGAGCACATTGTGCGCGACCTGCAGCGCGGCCTTCAGGTCGGTCTTGCCGGGCGCATGCCAGCCTTCGAAGTTGCCGATGATCGCCGTGCACCATGGCTCGTTGTGGGTGATCCAGTGCTTGACCCGGTCGCCCAGCGTGCGCGTCATGGCGTCGGTGTAGTCAAGGAAGGCATCGATCGTCGCCCGGTGTTCCCAGCCGCCCGCATCCTGCAGCGTTTGCGGCAAATCCCAGTGGTACAGCGTGGCCCATGGTTGCAGGCCCCGTTCGAGCATGCCGTCGACCAGGCGCGAATAGAAATCCAGGCCCTTCTGGTTCGGTGCGCCGCCGCCTTCGCTATAGATGCGCGGCCAGGCGATCGAGAAGCGGTAGGCGTTCAGGCCCATGCCGCGCGCGATGTCGAAGTCTTCCGGCCAGCGGTGGTAATGGTCGCACGCGACCAGGCCGTTGGAGCCGTCGCGGATGGTCCCGGGCGTGACGGCGAAGCGGTCCCAGATCGATTCCACGCGGCCGTCGTCGCGGCCGGCGCCTTCGATCTGGTAGGACGATGTGGCGCAGCCCCACAAAAAGTCGCGGGCAAAATCGCTGCGCTGCGGCGCTTGTGGCTCGGGGCGGTTGGCAGTGGTCATGGGTCTCGCTCTATCTGGTCAATAAGGTCTGAATAAAATGTTCGGGAAAACATCCAAGTCGTTTGGAAAGCTTTCCAGTTCGTGTCCAAAAAATGGCCGCGCGCGGCCCGTGCTGGCTGCGCCAGCGACGTCATGTTTTCTTGCCCTCGCGTTTGGCTTTGGCTTTGGATTTGGCCTTGCTACCTGCGGCCCTGGCCAGCGATGCGCGCATCGTCACGCCCACGGGGAACGTGCGCGTCACCGGGCGTCCCAGGTCATAGCAGCGATTGAGCAGGGCGTTGATGCCGGCCAGCGTCATCTCGCGCCACGGCATGTGCACCGACGTTAGGCGCGGCGCTGCGAATTCGGCGCTGGGCGTGTCGTCGTAGCCGATCACCGACAGGTCGCGCGGCACGCTGATCCCGGCTTCCTGGAAGTACGACAGCGCGCCCACGGCCATCTCGTCGTTGGCGCAGAACAGCGCCGTGCACGGCGTCTTCGATTCGACCAGCGCCTTGGCCGCCAGCCAGCCGCCCTGCGGCGAGAAGTCGCTTTCGGCGATCCAGACCTTGTCGGTATCGAGGCCTTCGGCCAGCAGTTCGTGCATGAAGCCATCGACACGCGCCACGTTGTCGATCAGCGCATTCGGGCCGGCGATGACGGCGATGTCGCGGTGGCCATGATCGAGCAGTGTGCGCGCCGCGAGGCGCCCGCCGAGCGCGTGGTCGACCGTGAAGCACTGACCGGGCAGGTCGGCGAAATCGTGGTTGAGCGAGACGATCGTGCGGCGCTTGGCGCCCAGCGCGGCGATGTCGTCATCGGTCAGCGCGCTGGTCATCATGATCAGGCCATCGCAGCCGCGCTCGATGAGAAATTCGATGCCTTCGATGGCCTGGTTGCGCGCGTCGCCCAGGCCCACGCCAAAGGCCACCACCATGTGCAGGCCGGCGGCGCGCAATTCGGTATCGATGATCTGCAGGATCGGCGTGTAGAAGGTGCCCGACAATACCGGGATATACACGCCGACCATCCGGCTGGTGCCGGACAGCAGGGCGCGCGCCGCGTGCGACGGGCGGAAACCCAGTTCGTCGATCGCCTTGCGCACGCGCTCGAGCGTGGCAGGCGAGACCGAGCCTTTGCCGCTGACCACGCGCGAGGCGGTGCCGAGACCGACGCCGGCCAGCCGCGCTACGTCCTTGATTGTCGCCACGTGCGATTCCTGTTCGATGAGTGGATCAAAAGAGCCGCCAAGCATACTGTATTCATCTGACTATGGCATCCCTGATTGCAGGCGATCGCCGGTTGCGCCGTCGAACAACGACACCCGCTGCGCGTCGATCGCAAAACGCACCGACTGGCCGGCTGCCAGCGGCCGCGCATCGTGCACGATGGCGGACAATGCCTGGCCAGCGCAGTCGAGCCATACGACCTGGTGATTACCCATCGGCTCGACCAGCGTGACGCTGGCCTGCAGCGGGCCCTGGTCGTCGATCCGGAGATGTTCGGGACGCGCAGCCAGCGTCACAGCGCCCGCCGCGACAGGGCGCGCGAGCTGCAGCGTGACGCCCCCGGCGCGGAAGCCCCCGGCCGCATCGAGGCTGCCCTCGATGAAATTCATCGACGGCGAACCGAGAAAGCCCGCCACGAAGCGGTTTGCCGGCGTCTCGTAGACCTCGGCCGGCGTACCGATCTGCTGGATGCGGCCACCCTGCATCACGACGATGCGCGTGGCCAGCGTCATCGCCTCGGCCTGGTCGTGCGTCACGTAGATCATCGTCGAACCAAGGCGCTGGTGCAGCAGCTTGAGTTCGCGCCGCAGTTCGGCGCGCAGCTTGGCGTCCAGGTTCGACAGCGGCTCGTCGAACAGGTACACGCCCGCTTCGCGCACCAGTGCGCGCCCGATCGCGACGCGCTGGCGCTGGCCGCCCGAGAGCTGCGCCGGCTTGCGATCGAGCAGGGCGCCCAGCTGCAGCATCTCGGCCGTGTGGCGCACGCGGCGCGTCACTTCGGCTTTCGGCGTGCCGGCGATGCGCAGGCCGAACGACATGTTCTTCTCGACCGTCATCGTCGGGTACAGCGCGTATGACTGGAACACCATGCCGATCCCGCGCTCGCTCGGATCGGCATGGCTCATGTCACGCCCGCCGATTTCGATGGCGCCGCCCGAGACATCGATCAGGCCCGCGATGCTGTGCAACAGCGTGGATTTGCCGCAGCCCGATGGACCGAGCAGCACCAGGAATTCTCCCGGTGCGATCTCCAGATCGAGGTCGCGGATGATCTCGTTGTTGCCGCGGGTGATGCACAGTTTGCGCAGATGGACATTCGACATGAGGGTCAGCCTTTCACGGCGCCGGCGGCGATACCGCGCACGAACCAGCGTCCGGAGATGAAGTAGATCACCAGCGGCACGGCGGCCGTCAGGATGGTGGCGGCCATGTTCACGTTGTACATGCGGGTGCCGGTGGTGGTGTTGATCACGTTATTGAGCTGCACCGTCATCGGCAGGTTCTCGCGGCCAGCGAACACCAGGCCCAGGATGTAATCGTTCCAGACGCCCGTGACCTGCATGATCGCGGCCACGACGATGATCGGCAGCGACATCGGCAGCATCACCTGCAAAAAGATGCGCCAGAAACCGCCGCCATCGATGCGCGCAGCCTGGAACAACTCGTGCGGCACCGACGCATAGTAATTCCGGAACAGCAGCGTCATGAGCGGCATGCCGAAGATGACGTGCACGACGACGATCGCCGGCAGCGAGCCGAAGACGCCGGCATGCGCCATCATCCACACCAACGGATAAATCATCACCTGCACCGGGATGAAGGCGCCGGCCAGCAGCACGCCAAACAGCAGGTTCGCGCCACGCGGGCGCCAGAACGACAGCGCATAGCCATTGATCGCGCCAAGCAGGATCGGGATCACGGTGCTGGGCACCGCGATCGCCACCGAGTTCCAGAAGCCCTGGCTGACCGCGCCCCAGGCTGCGCGCCACGGGTCCAGCGTGGCCACGCCGGGCAGGGCGAACACATTGCCCATCCTGATCTCTGCCATCGGCTTGAACGACGTGATGACCATGACGTACAGCGGCAGCAAAAAGAACAGGGCGGCGCTCAGCAAAAAAGCGTAGATGCCGATGCGGGCAGGCGAGAGGCGCGCTGTCATGCGTGGCCTCCGCTCAGGCGCGCGCGGCGGCTGCGCGCATATGCATACGGCGCGAGCAGGGCCAGCACCGGCACCAGCAGCGTCACGGCGCCGGCCGACGCCAGGCCGATGTTCGAGCGCAGGAACAGGTGGTCCATGATGAACTTGGCCGGCACTTCGCTGGCGATGCCGGGCCCACCCTGCGTCATCGCGACGACGGCGTCGAACAGCTTGACGACGGCGGTCGAGAGCAGCAGGAACACGGTCGCCACGGTGGGCCCCAGCATCGGCAGCACGATCTGCAGGTACACGCGCCAGGCCGGAATGCCATCCAGGCGCGCGGCCTTGTAGATCTCGGGATCAATGCCGCGCAGGCCGGCCAGCATCAGCGCCATGACCAGGCCTGAAGCCTGCCACACGGTGGCGATGACGACGGTGTAGATCACCAGGTCCTGGTGCACGATCCAGTCGAACGAAAAACCGGGAAACCCCAGCTGGCGCACGGCGCCTTCGATGCCGCTGCCAGGCGCCAGCAGCCATTGCCACACCAGGCCCGTGGCGATGAACGACATCGCATACGGATACAGGAACACGGTGCGCAGCAGGCCTTCGCCCTTGACGTTCTGGTCGATGAACACGGCCAGCAGGAAGCCGATGACCATGCAGGCGACGATGAACACCGCGCCGTAGACGGCCAGGTTATGCAGCGAGAGCAGCCAGCGCTCGTTGTCGAACAGGCGCACGTACTGCGCCACGCCGATGAATTTATCGGACGGGAAGGTGCGCGAGGCGGTGAATGACGTGCGCAGGGTCCACAGCGCGCCGCCGACGTAGGCCAGCAGCACCGTCAGCGCCATCGGCAGCAGGGCGATATGGGGACTGAGGTGTCGAGAGAGTCGGGATGCGTGCATGGCGTCAGTACTTCAGGGCGCGGGCAATGCTGCGCTGGACCTTCTCGACGCGCGTGTCCATATTCCAGTACGCGGTCAGGATGTCCTGCATTGCCCCGTTCTGGTCGGGCGTCAGATAGACCTCGGTCACGCCGACCTGGCGCGAGCGGTCCTTGATGATGGCCACGCCCTTTTGCGCGCACAGGTCGAGCTCATTGGACTGGGCGTCCAGACGAACGGGGATCGAGCCTTTCAGCTTGCTGAAGGCGATCTGCAATGCGGGCTGCGAGACGACTTGCGCCAGCAGTTGCTGGGCCTTGATGGCGTCCGGCTTGTCGGTGCGCGGGAAAACGAAGACATCGCCCTGCATCAGGTACGGCGTGTCGGGCTTGAGGCCGGCGATGCAGCCATAGTGCTTTCCGGGCAGCTGGCCGGCGTTGGTGAATTCGCCCTTGGCCCAGTCGCCCATCACCTGGAAGCCCGCACGGCCACTGATGACCAGCGCGGTCGCGTCGTTCCAGTTGCGCCCCGGTGCACCCGGATCGACGTACGACTTCATGCGCTTGAAGGCCAGCAGCACGTCGCGAAACGCGGGCGAGAGGATCGTGGCCTGGTCACGGTCACGGATCACTTTCAGGTACAGATTGCGCCCGCCGATATTGGCCAGCAGCGCCGAGAACAGCACGGTCTCCTGCCACGACTGGCCGCCATGGGCCAGCGGGATGAGACCTGCGGCCTTCAGTTTGTCGAGCGCGGCAAAGAGTTCCGGCATGCTCGCCGGTTCGCGCGTGATGCCGGCTTTCTTGAATGCGGCTTTCGAGTACCAGATCCACGTCTGCATGTGGATATTGAGCGGTACCGCGTAGTAGTGGCCATCGTGCTTGATGACGTCGATCAGCGGCTCGGGCAGGATGCGGTCCCAGTCCTGGGCCTTGGCGACGGCATCGACGTTGTTGAGCATATTCTGCTCGATGACGTCGGTGAACTGCCTGGACGTGTTGAACTGCGCAGCGGTGGGCGGATTGCCGCCGATGATGCGGTTGATGGTGACGGCGCGCGACTGGTCGCCGCCCGCGATGGCGCTGTCGACCCACACGCCGCCGGCATTGCGAAACGCCTGGGCGACCTGCTTGACGGCGTTCGATTCGCCGCCGGAGGTCCACCAGTGGATGACTTCTGCTTTCGGTGCGGCCGCACTGGCTGGCGCGCTACCGAGTACGATACTCAGCGCACCTGCAGCGGCGCACAACCATGCGCAGGCTGCTGCCAGGTTGCGGGATTTGACCATCTTGTCTCCGTTCAGTGCCATGTTTTTTTGGCACGTTGGAAACGTTACCATTGGCTTTGCCCGACTATAGCATCGGGTCAATTGACGGTCAAACTAAACTTGCGGATTGTAATTGTTGAACGGGCGTTGGGCCATGCGCATGGTACGCAAGACCACATTCAGGCAGCGCGCGAAGCGGAAAAAACGCACATGGTTTTCGTCATCGTGTAGAGTAATAGTTAATCTTGCAGGCAGGTGAAAATCTGGTTGCCACGCTTGCAGATGGCGCGACGCTTCGGAGGCATGTTGAGAAATTCGAAAATATTTCCACGTGTACGATACCTCGGGACCTATGTTGATCAGGCAGGCCTGTTTGCCTGCTACGCCGGCGCGAGATCAATCGCGCCGGCCATTGCGCATGGCAGCCGCCCATGAGTCGCCCGGTCATTTTACTTGTCGACGATGAGCCCGCCAACCTGGCCATGATGCGCCAGGTGCTCAGCGATGACTACACCCTGGTGTTTGCCCGCAACGGCGCCGAAACGATGGCCGCGCTCCACAAGCACCGGCCAGCGATGGTGTTGCTGGACATCGGCCTGCCAGACATCAACGGCTACGACCTCTGCCTTAAAATCAAGCAGAGCGATACGACCGGGACGATCCAGGTGATCTTCGTGACGGCGTACGCCGACCCTGTGAACGAAGCCGCCGGTTTTTTCGCTGGCGGCGTCGACTACATCACGAAACCAGTGTCGCCGCCGATCGTGCGCGCGCGCGTGGCCAGCCATCTGTCCCAGGTGCGGGCTGAACTGCTGGCCAGAAGTTACCGTGAGGCGATCTCGATGCTGGGCCAGGCGGGGCATTTCAACGATACCGATACCGGTGCGCATATCTGGCGCATGGCCGCCTATGCAAAGGCGCTTGCCAAAGGAGCAGGGTGGAGCGCCGAAGACAGCGAGCAGCTCGAACTGGCAGCGCCGATGCATGACACCGGCAAGATCGGTATTCCCCAATCCATTCTGCGCAAACCCGGGCCACTGGATGATGCCGAGTGGGCCATCATGAAAACCCATCCACAGATCGGGTACGACATTCTCAGTAAAAGCGCAGCGCAGGTGTTCCAGCTCGCCGCCGAGGTGGCATTGCATCACCATGAGAAATGGGACGGCAGCGGCTATCCGGCCGGCCTCTCCGGCGACGCCATTCCCCAATCGGCGCGCCTGGTGGCGCTTGCCGACGTGTTCGACGCCCTGAGCATGCAGCGCCCGTACAAGGAAGCATGGCCTCTCGACAAAATCCTCGCTTATGTGGATGAGCGATCAGGAACGGATTTCGATCCGGCGCTGGTGGACGTGTTTCACCGGACACTGCCGGAGTTGCTCGACATACAGCAGACATGGGATACGCGGGATGGTGAGCTGGGCTCGTCGTCAAAATGATGACAAGACGCATGGGGTGGTCGTCACCGTGGATAACTTGAAACACTGAACCGCATTTGTCGGGCTTTCGCCACACCGTGACATGTTGATGATAACGAGGTGAAACTTTCCGGTGGGAAATTGATATAAGCTTGGGCCATAGTCATCGCTTACATTCACGCGTTGGGACACCTATGCCACAAGTCGCTTTTCATACCTGCTGCAATGGCAACGTATATCAACACCCGCCCCCACGTCATGTATTCATTGGAAATACCAAACATTTGTTTTGTGTTTGATTTCTCATGTTGCTTCTAATTTTTACAAGTTCCTGAAGAACGTTCTGGTTTCACGAACATAAACCGGCTTGTCGACAGGTGTTATTTCATTGCGGGGAAAAACATCCGGCAGCGTGATGCATTTTAATGCGAGGTCATCATGTATTTTTTCAAGCAGCGTCTTAGCCGACAACTGACAATTGCTTTCGCTACGCTCGTTTCAATTATTGTCGCCATTTCTGCGCTGGCCGTATTCAGCTTGAGTGAAGCGCAATCCAACTTTGACGGGTTTGTGGGCGACGAGTTCAATCGCGGCAGCGTTGCACGTGATGTCAGGTCAGCCGTGAGTGCAAGGGCAATTGCAGCGCGTAACCTTATTCTGTTGAATGCGCCTGCCGACATTGCTGCCGAAAAGGCTGCCGTCATGGCCGCCCACGAGCGCGTGAAAGACCGCATGGCGTTGCTCAAGAAATTGCTTGATCTGGACAAGAAAGCGACGCCGAGGGAGCATCAGCTCTATGACGAATTGGTCAGTATCGAGCAGCGGTATGGCCCTATTGCGCTGTCTATCGTCGAGATGGCACTGAATGGCAAGAAGTCTGAAGCGACTGAAAAAATGAATGCCGAGTGCCAGCCTTTGTTGAAGAAACTGATTGCCACGGTGGGCGAATATGCGAAATTGATCGCCAGTTCCGCAGAAAGCGAAATCCAGAAATCAGCCGAGAAATTCCGTGCCAAGCGCTTGTTGCTGATCTGCGTGTCGCTGGTTGCCGTCGTCACGGCGATTGCCCTTTCACGCTTGATAAAACGCAGTCTTCATCGCTCGTTGGGTGCCGATCCGCACGATTTGAGAAAAGCAGCGAATCAGGTCCGGTCCGGCGACCTGGGTACGTTACCGGAAGCAGCGACCGCGCCGGAAAACAGTGTGATGGCGTCACTCGGCGACATGCAGCAATCACTGGCAACGATCGTCAATAGTGTGCGTCGTTCCTCCGATACGATCGAATCTGGTTCCACGGAGATTGCGGACAGAAACAAGGATTTATCGGCACGCACTCTGGAGCAGGCCAGGCAATTGCAGGAAAGCGCCAACGCGATGGAGAAAATCACCGGTACCATCCGGGTCAATGCCGACACCGCCGCCCGTGCCAGTGATCTGGCGTTGAGTGCGCGCGCGGCTGCTGAAAACGGCGGCTCCATGGTCGATGAAGTCGTCATCACGATGCAAAAAATCACGGCAAGCTCGAAAAAGATCGAAGACATCATTTCGGTGATTGACGGCATCGCTTTCCAGACCAACATCCTGGCGTTGAATGCAGCAGTCGAGGCAGCCCGTGCGGGTGAGCAGGGCAGGGGGTTTGCCGTCGTGGCGAGTGAGGTTCGCGCACTGGCGCAGCGCAGTGCGCAGGCGGCCAAGGAAATCAAGGTACTGATTGTTGACAGCGTCGGCATGATCGGCTCGGGCGCGGGCATGGTGTCAAACGCTGGTGAGGCAATGACCGCGATCGTCAGCGAAGTAAAAAGTGTCGCCGAGCTGATCAGCGAAATCAGCACGGCAACGCGTGAGCAGACCACGAGCATCAGCAGCGTTGGCGAGACAGTCATGGCACTGGATCGCGGCACCCAGCAAAACGCATCGCTCGTCGAACAGATGGCCAATGCGGCAGATGCCCTGAATCAGCAGGCACACAGTCTGGTGTCGGCAGTGTCTGTATTTAAGGTTGGCGGGGACAACCAGATGACCAGTGACGCAGGCAAGTCGATGTCCAGGCGCCGGCCACAGTCGTCACTGCAACTGCGCGAGGCAGCATGAACGACGTGTGCGACCCTGAAAAGATGGACTGCCTGCGGGTCCCCTGAACCAATCCTGATCTCACGTTGACACAGGTTACATAGCGCCCAAAAAGCAAAAAGCCCAATCCTGAGGATTGGGCTTTTTGCTTGACTAACTGGTGCCGGCTGCCGGTTTCGAACTGGCCACCTGATGATTACAAATCAACTGCTCTACCAAATGAGCTAAGCCGGCGTGATCTTTAGAGCAAGAATTATACGCTATTTGATCCGCGTGAGGGTCGGTCGTCCACCCTTCTTCGGTGGCTCGTCATCGCCACCCGACGCAGGCGCAGACACTTCCGTATCCGGCACCACCGGCGAATCCACGCCCTTGGACGGCACCGCCGACAGCGCTGGTCCTGCAGGTGCAGACCCCACTTCAGGCGACGACCCATCCGACGACGCAGCAGGCAATGCCCCCACTTCGAACGCCATCCCCTGGCCATTCTCGTTGGCATAAATCGCCAGCACATTGTGCACAGGGATGTAGATTTCGCGCGACACGCCATTGAAGCGTGCACGGAAGTGGACTGCGTCGTTATCCATCTTCAGTGCCGAGGTGGCGCCGAAGCTGATGTTCAGGATGATCTCGCCCTTGCGGACGTATTCCATCGGCACCGTCGTCGATCCATCGACCTTGACTGCGAGGTAAGGCGTGAAGCCACTGTCGGTGCACCATTCGTAGATGGCGCGCAGCAGGTAGGGTTTGGTGGAGATCTCTGACATGGTGGTATGGGCTAGCAATACAGGCAAAACGGGCGTTCGCGCCAGTCTATCGGATTCGCCCGAAGAACGTCCGATTCCGGCGCGTACGGTGCGGCTGAGGACAGGGGCGGCAACAAGCCCGCCCCAGGTCCATCAACGACGCATCACTTTCTCGGACGGGGTCAGCGCCTCGATGTAGGCAGGGCGCGAGAAGATGCGCTCGGCGTACTTCATCAGTGGTGCGGCCGTCTTCGACAGTTCGATGCCGTAGTGGTCCAGGCGCCAGAGCAGCGGCGCGATGGCCACGTCGAGCATCGAGAACTCATCACCCAGCATGTACTTGTTCTTCAGGAACAGCGGTGCCAGCGTGGTCAGGCGATCGCGGATTTCGGTGCGGGCCTTGTCGTGGATCTTGTCGTTCGACTTGTTGCGCTCGCTTTCCAGCGTGTGCACGTGGACGAACAGCTCTTTTTCGAAGTTGAACAGCATCAGGCGGGCACGGGCGCGCATCAGCGGGTCGGCTGGCATCAGTTGCGGATGCGGGAAGCGCTCGTCGATGTACTCGTTGATGATGTTCGATTCGTACAGGATCAGTTCGCGCTCGACCAGGATAGGCACCTGGCCGTACGGGTTCATCGTCGAAATATCTTCCGGCTTGTTGAACAGGTCGACGTCGCGCACTTCGAAGTCCATGCCCTTTTCGAACAGGACGAGGCGGCAGCGTTGGGAGAACGGGCACGTGGTGCCGGAGTAGAGAACCATCATGGTTTATAGTTCCTTAAGAAACAAAGGGGTGCAGCGCCGAGCACTCACCCCAGAGAAATGATTGCCCGTATTATAGCCAACCGGACAACGAAAGCGAATTACTTCACTTCTTTCCAGTACGATTCATTCAATCGCCAGGCCAAAAAGGCGAAAATCGTCAGGAACAGGAGCACGAATGCCCCCAGTCGCTTGCGTGTTGCCTGCGCCGGTTCGGCCATCCAGACCATGTAGGCGACCAGGTCGGCGGTGGCCGTGTTGAACTCCTGCTGGCTCATGGTGCCGGGACTCACTTGCTTGAAGCCGGCGAAGGTGTGGACCATCTTGCCGGCGTCATGCGGATCGGGCTGCTCCGTGAACTTTGCCGTGCGGATCCCCTGCTGCAGCCACATGGCGTGCGGCATCGCGACATTCGGCACCACCATATTGTTCCAGCCGGTCGGGCGCGTCTCGTCCTGGTAGAACGTGCGCAGATAGGTGTACAGGTAGTCGGCGCCCGAGCCGCCCGGCGACGCCTTGGCGCGCGCAATCACTGACAGATCAGGCGGCACCGCGCCGAACCAGGCCTTGGCATCGTTCGGGCGCATGGCCGTGGTCATCATGTCGCCGACCTTGTCGGCAGAAAACAACAGATTTTGCCGGATCTGGTCGTCTGTCAGGCCCAGGTCGCGCAGGCGGTTGTAGCGCATTGACGCGGCCGAGTGGCAATTCAGGCAGTGGTTGACGAACAGTTTGGCGCCGTTCTGCAGCGACGCCAGGTCGGCGCGGTCCGGGGCGCGGTCGAGCGGGAAGCTGCCTTCGGCGGCGAATGCCAGGCCAGGCGCGAGGGCCAGGATGGCGAGCAGTTTTTTCACAAGCAATGTCATGGGGTGTCCTTGTGCGCGGGTCCGAAGGCGTCAGTGCGGGGTGAATGTGACACGGGTCGGCACCGGCTTGAAGGTGCCCATCGTGCTCCACCACGGCATCAGGAGGAAGAACCCGAAGTACGCCAGCGTGCACACTTGCGAGATCAGCGTGAACGCGGCCGTTGGCAATTGCGTGCCCAGGTAGCCCAGCGTCACGAACACCACGGCAAACACCGCATACACCCATTTGTGCCAGTCCGGGCGGTAGCGCAGCGAGCGGGCCGGCGAGTGGTCCAGCCATGGCATGCCGGCAATGATCATCACCGACGAGCCGAACAGCACCACGCCCCAGAATTTGGCGTCGAGCACTTGCGGCAGCATGCCGATGATCACCAGCAGCCCGATCACGGCAATGATTGCCTTGGTCGTGAAAGCCAGGCGCGACTTGAACCAGATGAACACGACGTAGGCCGCAACCGCTGCCATCAGCACGTACATGAAGTCGGCCGTGGTGGCGCGCAGCACCGAGTAGAACGGCGTGAAGTACCAGGTCGGCGCGATGTGCGACGGGGTCTTCATCGAGTCGGCCGGCAGGAAGTTGTTGTACTCGAGGAAGTAGCCGCCCATCTCGGGTGCGAAGAACACCACTGCCGAGAACAGCAGCAGGAACACGCTCACGCCGAACAGATCCTTGGTGGTGTAGTACGGGTGCGACGGGATCGTGTCGAGCGGGTAGCCGTCCGGGCCGATGTGGTCCTTGACTTCGATGCCGTCCGGATTGTTCGAGCCCACTTCGTGCAGCGCCGTCAGGTGGGCCACCACCAGGCCGATGATGACCAGGGGCAGGGCGATCACGTGGAAGGCGAAGAAGCGGTTCAGCGTGGCGTCCGACACCACGTAATCGCCGCGGATCCACAGCGACAGGTCGCTGCCGATGACGGGAATCGCGCCGAACAGGTTGACGATCACCTGCGCGCCCCAGTACGACATCTGGCCCCACGGCAGCAGGTAGCCGAAGAACGCCTCGGCCATCAGGCACAAAAAGATGCCGAAGCCGAACAGCCAGACCAGCTCGCGCGGCTTGCGGTACGAGCCATACATGAGGCCGCGCGCCATGTGCAGGTAGACGACGATGAAGAAGGCCGAGGCGCCGGTCGAGTGCATGTAGCGCACCAGCCAGCCCCACGGCACTTCGCGCATGATGTACTCGACCGAGCCGAAGGCCAGCGCCGCGTCGGGCTTGTAGTGCATCGTGAGGAAAATGCCGGTGACGATCTGCAGCACCAGCACGAGGGCCGAGAGCGAGCCGAACAGATACCAGACGTTGAAATTCTTGGGCGCGTGGTACTTGCCCCACTGATCGTTCCACAGCTTGGTGGCCGGAAACCGGTCGTCGACCCAGGCCAGTGCCTTCTGCGCCGCCGGTGCATCGGCGGGCAGCTTTGTCTCCTTGAACGCGCCCATGTTATGCCTCGCCTTTCTCGTCTTTGCCGATCACGATCTTGTTATCGGAGAGGTACATGTACGGCGGAACGTCCATATTCGTCGGTGCCGGCTTGTTCTTGAACACGCGTGCGGACAAATCGAAGGTCGAGCCGTGGCAGGGGCACAGGAAGCCGCCGGGCCAGTTGTCGGGCAGGTTCGGCTGCGGGCCGGCCGCCAGGCGCGACGAGGGCGAGCAGCCCAGGTGCGAGCAGATGCCGACCGTGACCAGGACTTCCTTGTGTTCGACGCGCGAGCGGTGGGGGTTCTTGCAGTATTCCGGCATGTCGAGCTGGAATATTTTTTCGGAGGCGGGGTCGGCCAGTTCGCCCTGGTCTTTTTCGAGCGTGGCCATCATGGCGGGGGTACGGCGCAGGATCCAGACCGGTTTGCCGCGCCATTCGACGACTTTCATTTCGCCGGGGGCGACGTCGCCGATCTCGACTTCAACCGGCGCGCCTGCTGCCTTGGCGCGCTCGGATGGCTGGAAGGTGCTGACCAGGGCTCCCGCCGTGGCCACGCCAACAACGCCGCCCGCCGCGCATGTCGCGACCAGCAAGCCCCGTCGACCAGGATCGACCTGCTTTTGAGTACTCATACCAACCCCACTCCGTGAATATACGAATTATAAGAATTAAGTCCGAGCTTCCAGCTTGCAAAATTATATGTGAACGGCAACACCTATAGAAAAAATATTGTCTTGCCTACACGCCTTGCAAAAATGGTCTTTTCCACCACACCAGCGCCTCGGTTGACGCCGCCGCCGAAAGGCATCGGTTATCATGCGACTACTTATTTCAACAACAATGAGAGGGGTTAATCATGGCAATGATGGACGAATTCAAGAAGTTTGCGATGCGGGGCAATGTGATGGACCTGGCCGTCGGCGTGATCATCGGTGGGGCCTTCGGCCGCATCGTCGATTCGCTGGTCAAGGACGTCATCATGCCGCCGATCGGCGCGATGTTCGGTGGTCTTGATTTCGCCAATTATTACATCCCCCTCAATGGCCAAGGCTATAACCTACCACTTGCCGAGGCGCAAAAGGCTGGTGCCGTGCTGGCGTACGGTAATTTCTTGACGATCATGCTGAACTTTATCCTGCTTGCATTTGTCATCTTCCAGATGGTACGCCTGATGAACCGCCTGCGCGGTCCCGTCGAAGCGCCGACACCGGCCGCCACGCCGGAAGACGTGCTGCTGCTGCGCGAGATCCGGGACGCCCTCAAAAAGTGAAAGATGACATCGTCCGCGACATAAGGCCGCCCCATCCGTTGCGGCGTTTCTGGATACGTTCCTGGCTGCTGTTTGCGCAAACCGTCACGGTTGCGCTGGCCATCTGGTTTGTCGTGGCCGCGTTGCGGCCGGACTGGCTCGAATCGACGCCGGCGCCGAAGCAAGTGCAGGTGGGCACTCCGGGCAAACCGGTGCCCATGCTGCAGGCGCCACCCCGGCCCGCCACCGGCAGCTACCGCGACGCGGCCGCCAGGGCGATGTCGTCGGTGGTCAATATCTACACGAGCAAATCGTCGCGCGAAGCGCATCCGCTGCTGAAAGACCCGCTGTTTCGCCGCTTCTTCGGCGGCGACCGCGCGCCGCAGGCCGAGCAGCTGGCCAGCCTCGGCTCGGGCGTCATCGTCAGCAGCGACGGTTATATCGTCACCAATTTCCATGTGATCGATGGCGCCGATGCCATCGAGGTCGGCCTGGCCGATGGCCGCAAGGCGGCGGCGACGCTGGTCGGCACCGATCCGGAAACCGACCTGGCCGTGATTCGCATCAAGGAGCCCAATCTGCCGGTGATGGTGCTGGGCGATCCGGCGCAGGCGCGTGTGGGTGACGTCGTGCTGGCCATCGGCAACCCGTTCGGCGTTGGCCAGACGGTCACGATGGGCATCATTTCGGCGCTGGGGCGCAACAACCTGCACCTCAACCACGTCGAGAATTTCATCCAGACCGATGCCGCGATCAACTTCGGCAACTCGGGCGGGGCGCTGGTTGATACCAATGGCCACCTGCTGGGGATCAATTCGGCGATCTATTCGCAGAGCGGCGGTTCGGTCGGCATCGGGTTTGCCATTCCCGTCTCCACCGCCAAGAGCGTGCTGGACGCCATCGTCAAGAACGGTGAGGTGGTGCGCGGCTGGATCGGCATCGAGTCGCAGGACATCACGCCCGAGATGGCAGACAGCTTCGGTTTGTCGAAACGCAGCGGCGCCATGATTGCCGGCGTGGTGCGCGGCGGACCGGCCGGGAGCGCCGGGATTCAGCCGGGCGACATCCTGGTGGCAGTTGCTGGTAAAAAAGTGGCTGATACGAGCGAGATGCTCAAGCTGGTGGCCCAGCTCGAGCCGGGC
Source organism: Telluria sp. ZT3P26 (assembly GCF_059686035.1). NCBI lineage: Bacteria > Pseudomonadati > Pseudomonadota > Betaproteobacteria > Burkholderiales > Oxalobacteraceae > Telluria > Telluria sp. ZT3P26. The sequence goes on from NZ_JCASII010000002.1 coordinate 493,105, forward strand.
GCATCCGTACCGATGACGATCGTGCGCCAGGGGCGCGAAACGACGATCGCCGTCAAGATCGGCCGCCGCCCACGTCAGACGCCCTGAACTTCTTGAATTTTATTTTCGGACCCACATGCACCTGCGCGACCTGACGCAATACCTGAACGAACTTACCGAAAGCAATAACCGCCCGTGGTTCATCATGAACAAGCCGCGCTACGATATCCTGCGCGAAGAATTCCAGGAGGTCGTCACTGAGCTGATCCGGGCCATCACGGCCTTCGACAAGCAGGTCGCGGCCTGCAACCCGAAGAAGGCGATGTTCCGCATCAACCGCGACATCCGCTTTTCAAAGAACAAGACGCCGTACAAGACCCGCTTCTCGGCCGGCATTACGCCGAACGACAAGCGCCGGCCCAGTGCCGGCGGTGGCTCGACCTATTATTTCCAGATCGATGCCAGCGGCAAACTCGGTTTTGGCGTCGGCGAATACCTGCCGCCGCCGCCGCGCCTGAAGGCCATTCGCGAGCACGTGGTCAACGATGCGACGGGTTTTGGCAAAATGTTGAAGAATAAGCATCTCCGCGCCACCTATGGTGACCTCCTGGACGAGGACAAGTTGCAGCGTCCACCAAAGGGTTTCGATGCGGATCATCCGCATGTCGAATACCTGAAGCTGAAAAGCTTCTTCGTGTGGACCGAAGTCGATCTGGCGCTCAATGCGCCGGAAAAACTGGTGCCGCAACTGGCGCAGGGATTCAAGGATGCGTTTGCGCTGGTCACCTGGCTGCGCAGCGTTCCAGAACAACACGACGAATAGAGGAGGGCGACATGGCCTTGCATCACGCTACATCCGGCGAGAAAATCGCATTGCAACGCGGCGATAACGATATCGCCCATTTCACCTCGGTGGCCCTGGTCAAGACCGAGCATATGGAACTGATCCGGCTGGTACTGCCGGTGGAACGCCCCATCCCCGAGCACCGTGTCGATGGCGAAGTGACGGTGCTGTGCCTCGAAGGCGAGATCGCCGTCGATGCGCACGGTGCGACGACATCGCTGCAGCCGAACGAGATGGTGTACCTGAGTGGCGGTGTGCCGCACACGATCCGCGCCGTGAAGGACGCGGTGGCGCTCATGACGATCCTGATCGGTAGACCAGCCGAATAAATTTCACGGTCGCGGTATGTGATCTGAATTGGGTTCCCGCCTTCGCGGGAACGACGTTGAAGAAGGTGGCCGAATACGACGCGCAACGACTTCGATCACGTCCGGTAGTACGTCGTTCCCGCGGAGGCGGGAACCCAAGTTCGTCATTCAGCCGCTACGCGACTTCAATCCTCGGATCGCGCGCCAGCAAACCCGCCGCCGTCTGCGCGGCATCCACCCCATCAAACAGCACGCCCGCCACCGCCTCGGTGATCGGCATGTCCACGCCCAGCTTGTGCGCCAGCTCGCGCACGGCCTTTGCACATGGCACGCCTTCGGCCACATGGCCCAGCTCGGCCACGATGGTCGTCAGCGCCTTGCCTTCGGCCAGCGCCAGGCCCACGCGCCGGTTGCGCGACAAGTCGCCCGTACACGTCAGGATCAGGTCGCCCATGCCACTGAGGCCCATGAACGTGCCCGGTTGCGCGCCCAGCGCCAGGCCCAGGCGGGTGATTTCGGCCAGCCCGCGCGTGATCAGCGCGGCGCGGGCATTCAACCCCAGGCCCAGGCCGTCCGACGTGCCAGTGGCAATGGCCATCACGTTCTTGACCGCGCCACCGACTTCCACGCCGACCAGGTCGTCGCACGAATAGACGCGCAGGTTGTCGCCATGCGCCAGTGCGACGACGCGTTCGCGCAAGGCGCGCGAGCTCGACGCGACAGTCAGCGCGCACGGCAGGCCGCGCGCCACTTCCTGGGCGAACGACGGCCCGGACAGCGCCGCGCCCGGCACCGCGTCGCCCAGCACCTGTGCAACCACCTGGTGCGGCAGCAGGGCGGTGCCGGCCTCGAAGCCCTTGCACAGCCAGACCACATTCGGAATCGAGCGGCCGCGCAATTGTTCGAGCAGGGGCCGCAGGCCGGCCACCGGGCACGCTAGGATCAACAGGGGCGTCTCGTCCGGCGCGCTCGTCGCGACGTGGGCCAGTGCGGCGTCGAAGTCGGCGCTCACGCGCAGGGCGCCCGGCAGTGGATGACCCGGCAGGTAGGCACGGTTGTCGCGCGCGGCGGCGATGTCCTGCATCTGTTGGGGATTGCGGCCCCACAGCAGCACGTCGTGGCGCGCCGCCAGGGCGATGGCCACGGCAGTGCCCCAGGCGCCGGCGCCGAGGACTGTGATTTTGGTGAGCTTATTCTGTTGCATGAAACTCCTGCAGAGGATTACAGGCCCCAGACATCCGAGACCTTGATGTAGCCGTCGATGCCGTCGCGGTGGACCACGCGCGCCCAGACGACGGCAGCCGGATCGCGCAGTACCAGCACGACACCTTTGTCCGCCGTCATCAGGACAGCCGAGCGTTCATCGGGACTGGCATGCACGCGTGCGCCAGGTGTGCTGACCAGCACAGTGCGCGGCGCATTCAGGCCCTTGGCCTGGGTCCAGGCGGTGTCGCCGTTCATGTCGCGCACCTTGACCCACTCGCCATAGGTGAGCAGGATCTGCAGCGGCATGCCGGGCGGCGCGATATACAGTTTGTTGCCCTTGGCCGATGGCGTCGCGTACAAAATCGCGGGGGTAGTGCCGACCGTCTTGAAATCGAAGGCGAATGCGCTCGGGGCAACCAGCAATGCGGCGCATGAGGCAATCAATGGGAAGCCGGCAAGACGGCGTGCGGAAAACATGGCGGGCCTGGATGGTGGGTGAAACCGGGACGCCGGGCATCTGGCACGAACGCGGCGCGATGCCGCGTTCGTCGGGTACGACTGCTGCTTAGTTCGACGGCGCTGCTGCGGCTTCGGCCATGGCCTGGGCGCGCTGCTGGTAGAAGGCTTCGAAGTTGATCTCGGCCAGGTGCACTGGCGGGAAGCCGGCACGGCTGATCACGTCGGCGATGTTCGCGCGCAGGTATGGATAGATGATGTTCGGGCAGCCGATGCCCAGCAGTGGATCCATCTGGTCAGCCGGGATGTTACGGGCTTCGAAGATGCCAGCCTGCTTGCCTTCGACCAGGAACGCAACCTTGTCCTTGACCTTGGCGGTGACGGTGATCGTCACGGTCGACTCGTAGATGCCTTCGGCGATGCTTTCAGCACCCACGTCGAGCGACACTTCGATCGCTGGTGCTTCTTGCTCCAGGAAGATCGATGGCGAGTTCGGTTGCTCCAGCGACATGTCTTTCAGGTAGACGCGTTGGATTTGGAATACTGGTTGCAGAGTTTCGTCGGACATGGAACGCTTTCTAATAATAGTGGGAAGTGGCGGGCCACTCCGGTTGCCTGGTCGAGCGCGACGTCGTGAACGGGCCGTCGGATCGAACACGACGGCAATTGTAGCAAAATCAACTTGCTTGCAATAGCAGTCTTGCCGCCGACGGCCGCGCTACGCAGTGCGCCTACAGCTTACTCGCCCTTGAGCAGCGGGTCCAGGCGGCCTGCCTGGTCGAGCGCATACAATTCGTCGAAACCGCCGACGTGGGTATCGCCAATATAGATCTGCGGAACGGTGCGGCGACCGGTGCGCTGCATCATGACCTGGCGTTGCTCGGGATCCAGGTCGACCCGGATGCCTTCGATCTCGGTGACACCCTTGGCTTCGAGCAGGCGCTCGGCGCGCACGCAGTAAGGGCAAGATGCGGTGTGGTACAAAACGACGTGAGCTGCCATGATGAATCCTTTCGTGTGCCCGATCGAGTCGATGGGGCGGTTTATTTGGTGAGCGGCAAGCCTGCAGCCTTCCAGGCCGCCAGGCCGCCTTCCAGGCTGTGGACGTCCTCGAAACCGGCCGCCTGCAACTGGCGCGCCGCCTTGTCGCTGCGTGCGCCGGTCTGGCAGACCATGACGACAGTCCGGTTTTTCGACTTGTCCAGTTCGCCAATGCGAGCCCCCAAGTCTGCCAGCGGGATGTGTTTCGCGTCGCGCAGGTGACCAGCGGCGAATTCCTCGCTGCTGCGCACGTCGACAATCGTCGTCTTGCCGCGGTTGATCATCTGCGTCAGCTGCAGCGGCGATGCGCGTTTTCCGCGCGGCGCCAGGGCTGGCCACAACAGCGCGCCGCCAGCGAGAACGGCGATCGCCACGAGGAAAATGTTATCGATAATGAATTTCACAAGGGTTCCGATTGGTTGAACTGAATCGGGGCATTATAAAATAGATGCTGGACCGGACATCAACCAGAAATTTTGCGAAAAGAGCTTTCATGTACAAAATCGTATTCATGCGCCATGGCGAATCCACCTGGAACCTGGAAAACCGCTTCACCGGCTGGGTCGACGTCGACCTGACTGCCAAGGGTGTGGCCGAGGCAAAGGCCGCTGGCCGCGCGCTCAAGGAAGCCGGTTTCACCTTCGACCTGACCTACACGTCGGTACTCAAGCGCGCGATCCGCACGCTGTGGCTGGCACTGGACGAGATGGATGCGATGTACCTGCCGGTCAAGAACGACTGGCGCCTGAACGAGCGTCACTACGGCGCGCTGCAGGGTCTCGACAAGGGTGAGACGGCCGCCAAGTTCGGCGACGAGCAGGTGCTGGTCTGGCGCCGCAGCTACGACACGCCGCCGCCGGCGCTCGAACAGGACGATCCGCGCACGTCGTTCAATGACCCGCGCTACGCCAGCCTGGACCAATCGCAGATTCCGCTGACCGAATGCCTGAAAGACACCGTGGCGCGCGTGATGCCAGCCTGGAACGACGAGATCGCCCCGGCAATCCGCGCCGGCAAGAACATCCTGATTTCGGCACACGGCAACAGCCTGCGCGCCATCATCAAGATGCTCGACAACATCAGCGACGCCGATATCGTGGGCCTGAACATCCCGAACGGCCAGCCGCTCGTGTACGAACTCGACGCCGACCTCAAGCCGATCAGGCACTACTACCTGGGTGACCAGGCGGCAATTGCCGCCGCCATGGCCGCGGTCGCAAACCAAGGGAAGGCGAAGTAATCTTTTGCGTTTGCCAACCATGAAGGACGCCGGCAGCAAGCTGTTGTGCACACTGCTGGCGGTCGCGCTGTCCGGCGCGTTCGCGTCGGACGCGTGGGCGCAGCGCCAGACCGAGCGCAGCCGCCAGAAAGCGGTGGCCGAGAAGCAGCGCGCCGGCATCCAGCAAAAACTGGCGGCCATCAAGCGCGACATCAACCAGACCGAAAGCGCCAAGGAAGACGCGGCCGACACGCTGGCCGAGTCCGAGGCCGCCATTTCCGACGCCAACCGCGCGCTGCGCGACCTGGCCGAAGAACAGGATACGACGGCAACCCGCCTGCAAGCGCTGGCCACCCAGCAAGCGCAGCTGGCGCAGACCATCGGCGCCCAGCAACAGCAGCTGGCCAGGCTGCTGCGCGAGCACTATGTGGCTGGCAACGAAGACCGCATCAAGCTGCTGCTGTCGGGGGACAACCCGAACCGCATCAGCCGCGACCTGCAACTGATGGCCTACGTGTCGCAGGCCCAGGCGCGCCTGCTCGATTCGGTGCGCAGCAACCTGGCGCAGGTCGAAGTCAACCGCGACAAGGTTGAAAACGCCCAGCAGGAGCTGGAAGAAATCGCCCAGGAGCAGCTTGATCAGAAAGCCATGCTCGAGAAAGAAAAGGCGCGCCGCGCGGCGCTGCTGGGCACGCTGTCGAGCAAGCTGGCCGACCAGCGCAAACAGGCCGACCGCCTGAAGGGCGACGAAGAGCGCATGTCCGGCCTCGTCGACCGGCTGGCGCGCCTGATCCGCGAACAGGCCGAAGCCGAGCGCAAGCGCCAGGTGGCAGCTGCGGCTGCGGCCGCCGCGAAGGCCAAAGCCAAGGCCGAGGCCGATGAAAAAGCCCGCGTGCTGGCGCAGGCGCGTGCCAAGGCAGCGGCCGAACGGCGCGCCGAGCGCGAGCGGGAACGCGAACGCATCGCGCGCCAGAATGCGAACGCCAAGCCGGGCGTCAAGCCGGAGCCGCTGCCGGCGCCGCTTCCCGAGCCGGTCAAGGAAGCGCCGGTCGTGGCTGAACAGCCGCGGCCAGCGCCAACCCGGCCCGAACCGGCGCCCGAGGTTGCGCTGGGCCCTGCGGCACCGTCCGGCTCGTTCACGGCGCTCAAGGGCCGCATGAACAGCCCGATCAATGGCAGCGTCGTGGCCCGTTTCGGCACCCGCCGCGGCGATGGCCCGAACTGGAAAGGCACCTTCTTCAAGGCGCCCGAAGGCACGGAAGTGCGCGCCGTGGCCCCGGGCCGCGTCGTGCATGCCGACTGGATGCGTGGCTTCGGCAACCTGATCATCATCGATCATGGCGGCGAGTACCTGTCGATCTATGGCTACAACCAGGCGCTGCTCAAACGCCCCGGCGATACCGTGCGCGCAGGCGAAGCGGTGGCCAGTGCCGGCAACACCGGTGGCAACGAAGAATCGGGGCTATACTTTGAACTCAGGCGTAACGGCAAGGCGTTCGACCCGGCAGGCTGGGTCCGGTTCTAAGGTCACCACAGGGTACACATGGGCATGAAAGCAAAGGGGTTCGGGCTGGTTGGCGTAGGGATGGTATTGGGCGTGGCGGCATCGTTCCAGTTGTCCGCCCATGCACAAAAAACCGGCACGGCCACGTCGCTGCCGCTGGACGAACTGCGCCAGCTGGCCGATGTGTATGGCCTGATCAAGACCGATTACGTCGAGCCGGTCGAAGACCGGAAACTGCTGACCGAAGCCATCGGCGGCATGGTGGCGTCGCTCGACCCGCACTCCGTGTACCTCGACCAGAAAGCGTTTCGCGACATGCGCGAAGCGGTGCAGGGCAAGTTCGTCGGCGTGGGTGTCGAAATTTCGAACGAAGACGGCTACATCAAGGTTGTCTCGCCGATCGAAGACACGCCCGCGTTCAGGGCCGGCATCAAGTCGGGCGACCTGATCACCCGGATCGACAATGTTCCGGTGCGCAATATGTCGTCCGACGACGCCATCAAGCGCATGCGCGGCAAGGTCGGCAGCAAGGTCACGCTCACTATCGCCCGGCCCGGCGATGACAAGCCATGGGTCGTGCCACTGGACCGCCGCGAAATCAAGGTCGTCAGCGTCAAGGCCAAGGTGATCGAGCCCGGCTACGCCTGGCTGCGCATCAGCCAGTTCCAGGAAAACACCCTCGACGAGCTGGCCAAAAAGACCAGGGAACTGTACGCCGAACAACCGGACATCAAGGGCCTGGTGCTGGACCTGCGCAACGATCCGGGCGGCCTGCTGCCGGGCGCCATCGGCGTCACGGCGGCGTTCCTGCCCCAGGCTGACCAGGTGATCGTCAGTACCAAGGGCCAATTGCCGGACTCGAACCAGTCGTTCTACGGCCGGCGCGAATTCTATGCCCAGCGTGGCGATCCGCTGGCCGGGTTGCCGGCCGGGCTCAAGACCGTGCCGATGGTGGTGCTGGTCAATGGCGGCTCGGCATCGGCTTCGGAAATCGTCGCCGGCGCGCTGCAGGATTACCAGCGCGCGATCGTGATGGGCAGCCGCACGTTCGGCAAGGGCTCGGTGCAGACGCTGCGCCAGCTGTCGCCCGACACGGCGATCAAGCTGACCACGGCGCGCTATTACACGCCGAAAGGGCGGCCGATCCAGGCCACCGGCGTGCAGCCCGACCTGCGCGTGGACGAAACGGCTGACGGCGACCTGCTCAACGCGCTGCGCGTGCGCGAGTCGGACCTGCAGCGTCATCTGGTGGCGGAAGGCGAGCAGCCTGCTGGTGCCGGCAAGGACCAAACAGCAAGCCTGGCCCAGCAACAGCGCGCGCTGGCGCTGCTGAAAGACCGCAAGCCGCTCGAATTCGGCAGCAAGGACGATTTCCAGCTGGCCCAGGCCATCAACCACTTCAAGGGCCTGAAGGTGGTGCTGGCCAAAGGCGAGCCGGTCGAAGACAAGCCGGCACCGGCGCCATTGCCGGGCGCAGAGAACAAGCCGCCCGAGCTGCATGCGCCAGCCAAAAAGTGATTGTGGTGGTACTTGGGTTCCCGCCTGCGCGGGAACGACGTGCGCAGAGTTACCCCGATTAACCACCGTCGTTCCCGCGCAGGCGGGAACCCAAGCTCGCAGCATCCCCGCGGTTTCCCCATGAACGACAACCAACTCCTGCGCTACTCGCGCCACATCCTGCTCGACGACATCGGCATCGAAGGCCAGCAGCGCCTGCTGGACGCGCACGTCGTCATCATCGGCGCCGGTGGCCTGGGTTCGCCCGCGGCGCTGTACCTGGCCTCCGGCGGCGTTGGTCACATCACGCTGATCGACGACGACACCGTCGACCTGACCAACCTGCAGCGCCAGGTCATGCACACGACCGGCCGTGTCGGCGAGCCGAAAGTCGAGTCCGGCCGCGCCGCCCTGCTGGCCATCAACCCCGAGATCGAGGTCACCGCCCTGCGCGAACGCGCCGGCCCCGAGCGCCTGCTGGAACTCGCGCGCGCCGCCACGGTCGTACTTGATTGCAGCGACAACTTCGCCACCCGCCACGCCGTCAACCGCGCCTGCGTGGCGGCCGGCACGCCGCTCGTGTCCGGCGCCGTGATCCGCTTCGACGGCCAGCTGGCCGTATTCGACGCGCGCCGCCCGGCCGCGCCGTGCTACGCCTGCCTGTTCCCCGAAGACAGTGGCTTCGAGGACGTGGCGTGCAGCACCATGGGCGTGTTCGCGCCGCTGGTCGGCGTGGTCGGCGCAGTCCAGGCTGCCGAAGCCATGAAACTCATCATGGGCATCGGCGAAGCGCTGGTCGGTCGCCTCTTGATGCTCGATGGCAAGTATATGGAATGGACCGCCATCGGCGTGGCGCGCAACCCGGCGTGTCCCGTGTGCGCGGCGCGCCATGGTGAGAGCGGCAACACTGTTGATTAGCAGTGTCTTAACGGCCGGCGCGAAACGTGGTGTGTGGATGAACGTGACATACAATTGCGTACTTTTCACCGGTACGCTTGTCATATTTCGGGCTTATACTGTGCCGGTTCCATCGATTCCCTTGTCATCACACAGAGCTTATGAATTTTCAACGTACTCAGCGCAACACGCGCAGCACAGGTCGTGCACGCGGTTTTACCCTGGTCGAGATCATGGTTGTCGTGGTCATCATCGGCATTCTTGGCGCGCTGGTCGTGCCCAAGCTGCTGGGCCGTACAGGTGAATCGCGCGTCACGGCTGCCAAGGTCGACATCGCCACGATGATGCAGGCGCTCAAGCTCTACAAGCTCGACAACCAGCGCTATCCGACCACCGAGCAGGGCCTGGTCGCACTGACCACCAAGCCGACCTCGGGCCCGTCGGCCAATGGCTGGAAAGAAGGTGGCTACATCGAGAAGCTGCCAAAAGACCCATGGGGCAACGCTTACCAATACCTGTCGCCGGGCGTCAAGGGCGAGGTCGATGTGTTCTCGTACGGCGCCGACGGGCAGCCGGGCGGCACTGGCGAAGACACCGACGTCGGTTCCTGGGACTAAGTCATCGCCATGCCGGCCATGCGCGCAGCGCGCACACGCGGCTTCACCCTGGTGGAGCTGCTGGTCGTGATGGTCATCATCGGCCTCACGCTGGGCATGGCCACGCTCAACGCCATCCCGAGTCCGCGCCAGGACCTCGATAAAGAAGCGCAGCGCCTGGCGCTGCTGCTGCAACTGGCACGCGATGAAGCGATCGTGCGCAACCGCCTGGTCGCGTTCGAGGCCAATGGCGAGCGCTACCGCTTCATGGTGCGCGGCGATGCCGGCTGGGAGCCGGTCACGCGCGACGACCTGCTGCGCGAGCGTGAATTCAAGAATTCACCCCTGCAACTGATCCTGGAACCCGTCGGCACCGGCAACCCCGACATGCTGCGCATCACGTTCGGCCGCGAGCCGGTCGACCGCCCGTTCGTGCTGACGATGGCCAAGGGTGCCAACACGGTCGCGATCCGCGCCGATGGCGTCGGCCACTTCACTGTCGAATGACATCCCCCGCCACCATGCGCCCAGTTTCCCGCCCTGCCGCCGGTTTCACGCTGCTCGAAGTGCTGGTGGCGCTCGTCATCGTCGGCACCGCGCTGGCCGCCGGCCTGCGCGCAGTGGGCAGCCTGACCTCCAACAGCCAGGGTTTGCGCGCGTCGATGATGGCGACCTGGTCGGCCGAGAACCGGCTGGTGCAGATCCGCCTGGGGCGCGAGTTCCCCGAAGTGGGCAAGCGCAGCTTCCCGTGCCCGCAAGGCGGCCTGAACCTGATGTGCGAAGAAGAAGTCCTGACCAGTCCGAACCCGCTATTGCGCAGGATCGAAGTCTCGGTGTTCGACGTCGATAAACCCGGTCGCCGCATTGTCAAACTGATCCAACTGGTTCTGAGGCCTTCCCCGGTATGACGCGGATCCCGAGCAGCAGGCGGCGCCCTGCAGGCTTTACCCTGGTCGAGCTGCTGGTGGCCATCGCCATCCTCGCCATGGTGGCCGTGCTCGGCTGGCGCGGCCTGGACGGCATCGTCCGCGCGCGCGTGGCGCTCACTGCCGACATGGAAACCACGCGCGGCATGCAGCTCGCCTTTGCCCAGATGGAAAACGATTGCGAGCACGCGGCCGGCAACGACATCATGGCCGGGCGTCCCGCGCTGCTGTGGGATGCCGACCGCCTGATCCTCGTGCGCAAGGTGTTTGTCGAGAACGAGCCGTCGCGCCTGCAGGTGGTCAGCTACCGCGTCGTCGCGGGCCAGCTGGTGCGGCGCGAGTCGCCCGGCACGCGTGACCTGATCCAGATCGAGCAATTGTGGCAGGCCATCGCATCCGATGCGGCGGCCGACAACTCGCCGTCCGTCGTGCTGCAGGTGGGCGTGGTCGGCATGCAGGTGCAGGGCTGGCAGAACAATGCCTGGCGCAACGAACCCACGGCCGTGGGTGGCGGGACAGTGGATCCTACGATTACAGACTCTTCCGCCAAAAATGCGCAGGATCCGACCGGCGTGCAGGTGGCGCTGACCGTGCAGGGCCTGGCCCAGCCGATGGTCAAGGCATTCCTGCTGGGAGGCACCTGATGCATCGCCACCTCACACGCCAGCGCGGCGTTGCCGTCGTCACCGCCATGCTGCTGACCACGCTGGCCATTTCGATTGTTGCCAGCCTGTTCTGGCAGCAGCAGGTGCAGGTGCGCTCGATGGAAAACCAGCGTCTGCAGTCGCAGACCAAGTGGATCCAGCGCGGCGCGCTCGACTGGGCCAGCGTGATTTTGCGCGTCAATAACAATAGCAACTACACATCGCTTGATCAGGTCTGGGCCACGCCGCTGGCCGAAACCCGGCTCGACCAGTACATCGAGCGTGAGCGGATCCAGGGCGAAAACTTCGATGCGTCGCTGTCGGGGCAGGTTCTGGACGCCACGGCGCGTTACAATCTGAACAATCTGGCCAAGGGCGGCACGCCCGACAAGGCAGAGATCGAAGTCATGCGCAGGCTGCTGACCAATCTGCGCCTCGAAGCGCGGCTGGCGCAGCCGATTGCCGAGTTCGTTGCTGCCGGTCAGCCTCTGGTCGCCGAGCCGCCGCTAGAAGGCGTGCCCCCGGTGCCCCAGAAACCGCGCACCGGGGCGCCGATGCGGCTGGAGCGGGTCGACGATTTATTGATGGTGCCAGGTCTCAAGCCCGAAGCGGTCGAGCGGCTGCGTCCGTTTGTCATCGTGCTGCCGGCGTCGAATACGGATGTCAATGTGAATACTGCCGCGCCTGAGGTACTGGCTGCTGTGCTGCCGGGAAGTTCGATGGCCGAAGCGAATTCGATCGTCGCGCAACGCCAGCGGGTGCCGTGGGCTGACGTGGGTATCTTCAAGGCGTCGTTGCCGAATATGCCGGCCGAAAGCCAGCCGAAGATCACCGTCAAAAGCACGTATTTCCTGGTCCAGAGCCGGATCCGGCTCGACCGCGCCGCATTGGATGCCGAATCGCTGGTGCGAGTCGGCGGCAATCTGGTCAATTCCGGTAGTGTGAACGTGATCTGGACCCGCCAGAACTGAGAAGAAAGCGAGACAGTTTGAGTACTCTTTATATCCGGCATCCGGCACGCAGCCAGGGCGAAGGCGCCCTGTGCCGCTTTGCGCTGGTCGGCGACAACGGCGCCATCGGCCAGCAGGGCGAGGGCGTGCTGCGCAATCTGGGCGACGTCGTTGCCGCCAGCCGGCGCGTGGTGCTGGTGCTGGCCGCCAGCGACGTCACGCTGCTGTCCGTGCAGGCCCCGCCGCTGGCCGGCGCCCGCCTGCGCGCGGCGCTGCCGGCGCTCGTCGAAGAACATATCCTGGGCGATCCGCTCGATTGCGTGCTGGTAGCCGGCCCGGTGCAGCCGGATGGCCGCCGGCCGGTGGCCGTGGTGCAGCAGGCCTGGATCGAGCCGCTCGTGCGGGCACTGCTCGCACTCGGGGCGCGCCAGATCGCCGCTGTCCCTGAGCAATTATGCCTGCCGCTGCACCCGGGCAGCGTCAGCGCCGCCGTCGGCAATGGCGAGCTGATCCTGCGCCAGAGCCAGTACGACGGCATGGGCCTGGCGCTTGACGGCAGCCCCGTGATGGCGCTGCAGACGGCGCGCGCGCTGTCGGGCGATGCGCCGCTGGTGCTGTACGTCGAGCGTGATCAGCTGGGTGAATACAATGCGCTGGTGGCCGAAGCCGGTCCCGGTATCACGCTGGAAAGCGATGACTGGGCGCACTGGATCGCCGGCGCGAAGGGCAGCACCGGCCCCGTGCTCGACCTGGTGCCGGGCCTGGGCACGGCCGGCGTCGCCCAGCGCGACTGGCGCCGCTGGCGCTGGCCGATCCGCCTGGCGCTGGCCGCCGTGGCGATCAACCTGATCGGCCTGAATGTCGAGTGGCTGGGCCTGAAGCGCGAAGCCGATGCCGTGCGCCTGCAGATGAGTCAAACGTTCCGCTCGGTGTACCCGAACCAGCCGGCCATCGATCCGGTCGCGCAAATGCGCCAGAACATCGACCGCGCCAAGGCCGGCAGCGGCCAGGTCGCAGGCAACGAATTCAACTGGATGGCCGCCGCCTTCGGCGAAGCGACACGCACACTGGGCGTGCCGCCTGCGATTGCATCAATCGATTACCGCGAACGGACCCTCACCGTGCGCGTCAAACCAGAGTCCACCAACCCCGGCATGGCCGACCAGCTCCGGTCGTCCCTGGCGTCACGTAACCTCAGCCTGGAGTCGCCCGACGCGACCACCTGGCTGATCCGCAGTACAGGAGCCAAGCCATGAGCGCCATCGGCAAACTGAGCGGCCTGCGCGAACGCGTGGGCGGCTACTGGATCGCGCGCACTGCGCAAGAACGCAAGTTCCTGCTCGTCGGCGGCGGCGTGGTGGCACTGGCGCTGCTGTACCTGGTGCTGCTCGAGCCAGCGCTCACCGGCCGCGAACAATTGCGCCGCGCGCTGCCCGAGCTGCGCCAGCAAGCCGCGCAGCTCGATGCGCTGGCGGCCGAAGCGCGCGCTGTCGCAGCCCAGCCGGCGCCGGCCGTCGCACCTGTCACGCGCGAGGCGCTGGCGGCCAGCATGACGGCCAGCGGCCTGAATCCCGCCTCGCTGTCGGTCAGTGGCGAATACACCAAGGTGCAACTCAATGGCGTCTCGTTCGCCAACCTGATGGCCTGGCTCGACGCGCAACGTCGCGACAGCCGCCTGCTGGTGCAGGATGCGCAATTTACCGCCAAGGATGCCCTTGGCCAGGTCGATGCCACGCTCACGCTGCGTCATAGCATCGAGCCGGCTGCATGAGGCGGGCGCTGACGTGGGGCCTGCTGGTGGCGCTGGCCGTGGTGGCAACGGTGCTGGCCTTCCTGCCGGCGGCCTGGCTTGGCCCCATGGTCGAACGCCAGACCGGCGGTCGATTGACGCTGGGGGATGCGCAGGGTACGCTTTGGCGCGGCTCGGCCTTTATCGGCGGCGCGCCAGGGCAGGGCGGTGCAGTCACGCCATTGCTGCCAGGCCGTTTTGCCTGGACCCTGTCGCCGCTGGTGGTGCTGGGCAACGTGAACATGACGCTCGAGAATCCGCAGGCGCTGGCCAATCCGGTGCGCGTGCAGGGCAGCTGGTCGCAGTGGCAGGTCAATGCCGGCGAACTCCTGCTGCCAGCCGAGGGGCTGGCCGGCCTGGGCGCGCCGCTCAATACGCTGGCGCCCACCGGCCGCATCCGGCTTTCCTGGAATACGCTTGACCTGCTGCGCCAGCAAAATATCGTGACGCTGCAGGGTCGCACCACGCTGTCGATGAGCGACATGGGTTCGCGCATGTCGCCCATCAAGCCGCTGGGCAGCTACGAAATGATCATGGACTGGCGCGGACCGCAGGCCGATCTGACGCTGCGTACCGTGCGCGGCGCCCTGCTGCTGACCGGCGCAGGGACATTGCAGAACGGCCGCCTGCGCTTTGCAGGCCAGGCAGCGGCCGCCGATGGCTATGAAGACACTCTGGGAACCATGTTGAATCTGCTGGGACAGCGCCGGATGGTGAACGGCAAAAACGTAATCGCACTCGAGTTCAGATAATGAAGAAAACAGACCACACCACCTTCGCGCACCTCGAACTTCCGGCCCTGCGCCGTCTTGCCGCCGGCGCCATGCTGTGCTGCGCCGCCTCCGCCGTCACGACCCTGGCGCTGCCATTGTCGGCCTCCGCGCAAGAGACTGCGAACGCCGCAGCGCTCAGCTTCGTGAACGCCGACATCGAATCGGTGATCAAGGCGATCGGCCACTACACCGGCATGACCTTCATCATCGACCCGCGCGTGAAAGGCACGCTGACGCTGGTGTCCGAAAAGTCGCTCAGCAAGAGCGAAGCTTTCGGCCTGCTGACGTCGACCCTGCGCCTGCAGGGCTTCGCGGTGGTCACCAGCGGCGACGGTTACGCCAAGGTGGTGCCCGAGGCCGAAGCCAAGCTGCAATCCTCGCCCACGCAAGTGGGCGGCGTGCGCTCGAGCAAGGCCACTGGCGACCAGATCGCCACGCAGGTGTTCTACCTGTCGTACGAATCGGCCGCCAACCTCACGGCCGTGCTGCGGCCGCTGATTTCGCCGAACAACTCGATCATGGCCAACCCGGGCAACAACACCCTGGTCGTGACCGATTACGCCGACAACCTGCGCCGCCTGGCACGCATCATCGCCGCGCTCGACGCGCCGGTGGCAGCCGATCTCGACGTGATCCCGATCCGCAACGCCATCGCCAGCGATATCGCGCAACTCGTCACGCGCCTGATGGAACCGGCCGCCGGCGGCGATTCGGGCCGTGTCACGGTGCTGGCCGATCCGCGCACCAACGCGGTCATCGTGCGCGCGCCGTCGCAGGCCCGCGCCAACCTGGCCAAGAGCCTGATCGCGCGTCTGGATCAAGAAAGCTCCAGCCGCGGCAATATCCACGTCGTCTACCTGAAAAACGCCGACGCCAGCCGCGTCGCGCAAACGCTGCGCGCCGTCGTCTCGCAAGATGCGTCGGCCGTGCCGGTGCAGCAGCAGGGCACGTCGGGCAGCTCGATCACGTCCGGCACCGGCAGCGGGCAGGGCGGCAGCGGCGCCGGCGGCCTGGGCGGCCAGCAAGGCCAGCAGAGCAGCACAGGCATGGGCGGCACCGGCAACACGTTCGGCCAGCAAAGCCAGCTGACTGCCAATGCGGGCGGCGCCGGCGGTGGCCAGGGTTCCGGCTTCATCCAGGCCGATGCCTCCACTAACAGCCTGATCATCACCGCGCCGGACGCCGTCTACCGCAACCTGCGCTCGGTCATCGACCAGCTCGACGTGCGCCGCGCCCAGGTCTATATCGAAGCGCTGGTGGTCGAAGTCACGTCCAACAAGGCGTCCGAATTCGGCGTGCAGTGGGTCGGCGCGACGGGCGACTCCGACAGCAAGTACCGCTTCGGCGGCTTGCAGAACTACACGGGCGGCGGCTCGAGCAGCAGCATCGTCAACCTGGCGCTGGCCGCCAGCCAGGGCACCAGCGCCACGACCACGCCAAGCGTGCCGTCCGGCCTGACCTTCGGCCTGTTCCGCCAGATCGGTGGCGAGCTGGGCCTGGGCGCCGTGGCCCGCGCACTGGAAAACGATGGCAACGCCAACATCCTGTCGACGCCAAACCTGATCACGCTCGACAACGAACTGGCCACCATCAAGGTGGGCCAGAACGTGCCGATCATCACCGGTTCGTACACCACGTCGGGCAATAACAGCGGCAACCCGTTCCAGACCGTCGAACGGCAGGACGTCGGCCTGCTGCTCAAGGTGCGTCCGCAAATCTCGGAAGGCGGCACCATCAAGATGGCCATCTACCACGAGAATTCGAGCGTCGATGCGTCCACCCGCAACCTGGCGTCGGGTCTGACGACCAATGTGCGCGCCATCGAAAGCAATGTGCTGGCCGACGATGGCCAGATCATCGTGCTGGGCGGCCTGATCGAAGATACCGAGGGCGACGGCGAAGAAAAAGTGCGCGGCCTGGGCGACATCCCGGTGCTGGGCAACCTGTTCAAGTACCGCACCCGCACGCGCAACAAGACCAACCTGATGGTGTTCCTGCGTCCGGTCGTGGTGCGCAGCAAGGATGCGTCGAACTCGATCGCGATGGACCGCTACGAATTCATGCGCGCCGCCGGTGCCGCCGGCCGCCCAGAGGCTTCGCCGCTGCTGCGCGACCTGGGCGCGCCGCTGCTGCCGCCGCTGGTCAGTGGTCAGCCGCCGGCAGGTGGCAGCATGGCCACCGTGCCGGTCCAGGCGCCGCCACCGGCCAACGCCGCGCCGGGCGCCTCGAACGATGGCGCGGCCAATCGCCCGGGCGCCTCGCGTTCGAGCCCGGCGAATCCGGCGACCAATGCGGCAGGCGCAGTACCGGGCGCAGCATCTGGCACAGTATCTGGCGCCGCCGTGCCAGCCTCGCAATTTCGCCCGGTGACGCCACCGAACCGGGAGTAATCAGATGACCAATCTCTTGCCCTACGCGTTCGCCCGTGACCACGTCGTCCTGGCGCGCGGCACTGGCGAGCCGGGCCAGAGCGTCGAAGTGCTGGTCTCCAGTGCAACCGCGCCGGCTGCCATCGCCGAGGTGTCGCGCCGCTTCGGCCGCATCCAGCTGCGCCGCATGGACAAGGACGAGCTCGACACCGTCATCGCCGGCGCGTATGCGGGCGGTGGCAACGACGCATCGCAGGTCGTCGACGAGTTCGATGCCGACCTCGACCTGACCAAGCTGCTGCAGGATGTCCCGGCGATCGAAGACCTGCTCGAATCGTCCGACGACGCGCCCGTGATCCGCATGATCAATGCGCTGCTGACGCAATCGCTGCGCGAAGGCGCATCCGATATCCACATCGAGCCGTTCGAGCAGACGTCGGTCGTGCGCTTTCGCATCGACGGCGCGCTGCGCGATATCGTGCGGCCCAAAAAGGCCATCCACGCGTCGCTGATCTCGCGTATCAAGATCATGTCGCAGCTCGACATCGCCGAAAAACGCCTGCCGCAGGATGGCCGCATCACGCTGCGCGTGGGTGGCAAACCGGTCGACGTGCGCGTCTCGACGCTGCCGACCGGTCACGGCGAACGTGCCGTGCTGCGTCTGCTCGACAAAGAGGCAGGGCGCCTCGACCTGTCGCACCTGGGCATGGCCAGCGACCTGCTGCCGCAGTTCGATCGCCTGATCAACCAGCCGCACGGCATCGTGCTGGTCACGGGCCCGACCGGCTCGGGCAAGACGACGACGCTGTACGCGGCGCTGTCGCGCCTGAATGCGGCCACCGCCAACATCATGACGGTCGAAGACCCGATCGAGTACGACCTGAACGGCGTCGGCCAGACCCAGGTCAATGCGCGCATCGACATGACGTTCGCAAAAGCGCTGCGCGCCATCCTGCGGCAAGATCCTGACATCATCATGATCGGCGAGATCCGCGACCTGGAAACGGCGCAGATTGCCGTCCAGGCATCGCTGACGGGTCACCTGGTGCTGGCCACGCTGCACACCAACGATGCGGCCTCGGCTGTAACACGCCTGCTCGACATGGGTATCGAACCGTTCCTGCTGTCGTCGTCGCTGCTGGGCGTGATGGCCCAGCGCCTCGTGCGCAAACTCTGCTCGCAGTGCAAGACCTTCGATGGCACCACCTGGCAAGCGGTCGGTTGCGAGCGCTGCGGCCATACTGGCTACCACGGCCGCGTCGGCGTCTACGAGCTGCTCGAGACCACCGACCAGATCCGCGCCCAGATCCACAACCGCGCGTCCGAAGCCGACATCCGCGTCGCGGCGCTGGGCGTGGGCATGAAGACCATGCGCGAAGACGGCGAACGCTGGCTGCTCGACGGCACCACCACACGGGCCGAAATCGTGCGCGTGACCAAGGACTAACCGATGCCGGCATTTCGTTACGAGGCGGTCGACAACGCGGGCGCCACGCGCAAGGGCGTGGTCAACGCCGACAGTCCGCGCGCCGCGCGTGCCGACCTGCGCATGCAGGGCCTGACGCCGCTGAGCGTCGAAGCCATCGCGGCCCAGCTCGACGCCGCCGGCGTGGCACGCTCGCGCGGCATCGGCGAGCGCCTGTCGCAAAACGAACTGGCGCTGTTTACGCGCCAGCTGGCCAGCCTGCTGGAAGCCGGCCTGCCGCTCGAACAAGCCTTTACCGCGCTGCTCGAACAGGCCGAGCGCCCGTACGTGCGCGACCTGGTCGCGTCGATCCGCGCCGAAGTCATCGGCGGTTCGGCCTTCTCCACCGCCCTGACGCACCATCCGCGCGACTTCGCCGAGATTTACCGCGCGCTGGTCGGCTCGGGCGAGCAGATCGGTCAACTGTCGCGCGTGCTCTCGCGCCTGGCCGACTACATCGAGCGCCGCAACGCGCTCGTGCAGAAGGTGCGCCTGGCGTTCACGTATCCGGCGATCGTCACCGTCGTCGCATTCGCGATCGTGATTTTCCTGCTTACCTATGTGGTGCCGCAGATCGTCTCGGTGTTCGCTAACACCAAGCAGAAGCTGCCATTTCTCACCGTCGTCATGCTGGCCGTGTCCGACTTCGTGCGCGCGTATGGCATCTATGTCGGCATCCTGATTGCCGGCGCGTTCTGGCTGTGGCGGCGCGCGCTGCGCAATCCGGTGCTCAAGCGCCGCTGGCATACGTGGCTGCTGACCGCGCCCATCTACGGCAAGTTCGAACGCAGCCTGAACACCGCGCGCTTTGCCAGCACGCTGGCGATCACCACCGGCTCGGGCGTGCCGATCCTGCGCGCGCTCGACACCAGCCGCGAGACGCTGTCGAACGTGGCGATGGCCGAACTGGTCGAGCAGGCCACGGCCAGCGTGCGCGAAGGCGTGAGCCTGGCACGCGCGCTGTCGGCGCAAAAGCTGTTTCCACCGATGCTCGTGCACATGATCCGCGCCGGCGAAATCACCGGCGAATTGCCGGCCATGCTGGAGCGCGCTGCCAATTCGCAGCAGGCCGATCTGGAGCGCCGCACGCTCACCATCGCCGGCCTGCTTGAACCGGTGCTGATTCTGGCGATGGGCCTGGTCGTGCTGCTGATCGTGCTGGCCGTCCTGATGCCGATCATCGAAATCAACCAGCTGGTGCAATAAGACAATCGCGCAGCGATGCCAATGACCCGGATGCGAAAGACACCATGAACAAGCGTTTGCCCCTTCTTTTGACCCTGCTGGCCCTGCTCGTACTGGCCGCATCGGGCGCCTATTGGATCCTGCAGCTGTACAAGCCCGAGCAGCGTCCGCTGGCCGCAGCGCCAATCGCGACCCAGCCGGCACCGAGCCCGGACGCCGCGGCCACGCTGTTCGGCGGACAGCCCACGGTGGCAATTTCCAGCTTCCAGCTGACCGGTGTGGTCTCGGCCGGCGTCAACAGCGCGGTGATCCTGGTGGCCGACGGGTCAACGCCGAAAGCGGTGCGCATTGGCCGCGAGATCGCGCCCGGCGTGGTGGTGGCCGAAGTGCATCGGCGTTATGTGATGTTGTCGGATAATGGCGTCATGAAGCGCGTCGAACTGGCGCCCGATGCCGGTCAGACGAGTGCGATCAGCCAGCCGGTGCCGCGCCCGATGCCGCCACAGCCGGTGATGGAACCGCAAATGGCGCCAGGCGTGGTCAGCGCGCCGCCGATGATGCAGAGCGCACCACCGGATGGCAATCCGCAAGGGATGCAGGGCCAGCCGCGCGATCCGCCGCCGGAGCAGGACAATCCGGGCCAGCAAGGCCAGCCGCAGATGCCACAGAACGCGCAGCCGATGAATGGCGAGCGGCCGGTGATGTAAGCGTTGGCGGGTCGGCAGCGTGGCCGGGAGTCAGCCGCCGCAGCAGACGCCGCTTAGCGCCGCAACGCCGTAAACGCCGCCAGTTCCCACGACCTGAAGCCCAGCAGCAGCGTATGCCCCTTGCGCTCGTCGGCCGGCAGGCGCCGGTCGTTGCGGTGCAGCCGTGCCAGTTCCGCCGCCAATTGGTCGATCTTCAGCGACAGTTCCAGCGCACTGGCCGGCGACAGCCGCGCCGGCAGGCACAGCAGCGCCTCGCCGGCACCATCGAAGCGGCCCGAGAAGTAATCGCTCACGACGTTCTCGCGGAAGAAATGCTGCACCGGGCCATCCGGCAGCCAGCGGAATGCATTCGACACCCGCAGCAGATAACGGTTCAGCGGTTTCAGTTCGATCAGGCCCAGCCGGTCGAGTTCGGCGAGCAGCGTGATGCACTCGGCCTCGGTCAGATCGTACGTTTCGATGATCTGCTCGATGCTCCAGTGACCCAGGCAACAGATCGCCATCAACAGCAGGCGCGGGTTGGCAACGATCGAGCGCTCCTGCGTCAGGCTCAGCGCATCGAGCTGGGGCCGCGCCTCGATCGCCCCGCGCAGCAGGTCTTCCAGGCCGATGCCGGTGGCCTGGCAAATTTCCGCCAGGCGCGACAGCGCCATATCCTTTTGCCCGAACATGCGCTTGACGCTCGATTCGCTCACGCCAATGCGCTCGGACAGCGTTTTATACGTGATGCCGGCGGCGCGCAAGCGCATGCGCAGCGCGTCGAGGATCAGATCGGGAGAACTCATGGACAATCCAGTGAAGATGACAACGGCTGACTGTAACGTCGAATCACGGTGTGGACAAGGCGCGTACGCCGGAATGGTGCCGCTGGCCCAAAAAAACGGACACCGAGGTGTCCGCAAAGAGTGTCAGCACAGCGTGCCCGGGGCCGGTTCAGTCGTCGTCACCGGCCACCAGCCTGATCTTTTTGAGCGCCTGCTTGGCGGCAGTGCGCTCGCTCGAGAGCGGCTTGGCATGCGGGCCGGCCGCGCGCGCCTTGGCCAGCGCGGCGATGGGATTACGCGGCTTGCCCGCCTGCTGCGACGGTTCGATCCGCAATCGCATTTTTTGCCGCGTCGCCAATGCCTTGTTTGCCATGCCGGCCTCCTGCAAGAAAATTACAGCACGTAGCGCGACAGGTCTTCGTTGACCGCCAGCGCGTCGAGCCGATCGTTGACAAAAGCCGCGTCGATGCGCACCACCTGGTCTTTTTCCGACCCTGCCGTGAACGAGATTTCCTCGAGCAGCTTTTCCATCACCGTGTACAGGCGGCGCGCGCCGATGTTCTCGGTGCGCTCGTTGACCGAGAACGCGATCTCCGCCAGGCGATGGATGCCTTCGTCCAGGAACTCGACCTGCACGCCCTCGGTGGCCAGCAGCGCCTGGTATTGCTTGGTCAGGCTCGCGTGGGTGGAGGTCAGGATGCTCTTGAAATCCTCGATGGACAGCGATTCGAGTTCGACGCGGATCGGGAAGCGGCCCTGCAGCTCGGGAATCAGGTCCGACGGCTTGGCCAGGTGGAATGCGCCCGACGCGATGAACAGGATGTGGTCGGTCTTGATCATGCCGTACTTGGTGTTGACCGTCGTGCCCTCGACCAGCGGCAGCAAATCGCGCTGTACGCCGGCGCGCGAAACGTCGGCGCCGCCGTGTTCGGAGCGGGTGGCTATCTTGTCGATCTCGTCCAGGAACACGATGCCGTTCTGCTCGACGTTGGTGATGGCCTTTTGCTTGAGCTCGTCTTCGTTGAGGAGCTTGCCGGCTTCTTCGTCGATCAGGATCTTCATGGCTTCCTGAATCTTGAGCTTGCGCGGCTTCTTGCGGGCACTGTTGGCGCCGGCGAACATCGACTTGATCTGCTCGGTCATTTCTTCCATGCCCGGCGGCGCCATGATGTCCATCTGCGGCGCGGCATCGGATACCTCGATTTCGATTTCGCGGTCGTCGAGCGCCCCTTCACGCAGGCGCTTGCGGAAGGTCTGGCGCGTGGCGTCGCCTTCCTTGCTGTCCGGCGTATTGGCCGTGTTGAAGCCGAAGTCGCGCGCCGGCGGCACCAGGATGTCGATGATGCGGTCTTCGGCCGCGTCTTCGGCGCGCTGGCGCACTTTCTTCGCTTCGCTGGCGCGGGTCTGCTTGATGCCGATGTCGATCAGGTCGCGGATGATGGTGTCGACGTCGCGCCCGACATAGCCGACCTCGGTGAACTTGGTCGCCTCGATCTTGATGAACGGCGCATCGGCCAGCTTGGCGAGGCGGCGCGCGATCTCGGTCTTGCCGACGCCCGTCGGGCCGATCATCAGGATGTTCTTCGGCGTGATTTCATAGCGCAGCGACTCGTCGACCTGCTGGCGGCGCCAGCGGTTACGCAGCGCGATCGCGACGGCCTTCTTGGCCTTGCCCTGGCCGACGACGTGCTTGTCCAGCTCGGAGACGATTTCGGGTGGGGTCATGTTCATGAAGCTGTTCATATCAATCCAGGGTCTCGATGATGTGGGACATGTTCGTGTAGATGCACAGCTCGCCCGCGATGGTCAGCGCCTTCTTGACCACTTCGGCAGGCGGCATGTCGGTGTTCTCGTAC
The DNA here is from genome assembly GCF_059686035.1 of Telluria sp. ZT3P26. NCBI lineage: Bacteria > Pseudomonadati > Pseudomonadota > Betaproteobacteria > Burkholderiales > Oxalobacteraceae > Telluria > Telluria sp. ZT3P26. The sequence continues at coordinate 516,080 of NZ_JCASII010000002.1, forward strand.
AGGGCCTTGGCGGCCGACTGCGCATAGATGCCGCCGGAGCCGATCGCGCCGATGCCATCTTCCGGCTCGAGCACGTCGCCATTGCCCGTGATGATCAGGGTGGATTCGCGGTCGGCCACGAGCAGCATGGCTTCCAGACGGCGCAGCACGCGGTCGGTGCGCCAGTCCTTGGCCAGCTCGACCGAGGCGCGCAGCAGGTTGCCCTGGTGCTTTTCAAGTTTGCCCTCGAAGCGATCGAGCAGCGTGAAGGCGTCAGCGGTGCCGCCGGCGAAACCGCACAGGACCTTGCCCTGATACAGCTTGCGCACCTTGCGCGCCGAGCCCTTCATGACGACGTTACCAAGCGTGACCTGCCCATCGCCGCCAAGCGCGACCTGATTGCCGCGGCGTACGCTGACGATGGTTGTACCGTGAAATTGTTCCATTTTTACCTCGTGATTGTCTGGCTACCAGCAGGTGGGGACCGTGCGCAGGATTGCAAGATTATCCGAACGGGAAATCCGGATGCGCCACCAAAGCCGGGGTCAGGTCTGACATTTGGACACGACCTCAGCCACAGCCGTGCCACAGCCGGGGTCAGGTCTGACATTCGGACACGACCTCAGCCACAGCCACTTCCAGCAGTGCCTTGGCCACTAGTCGCATGCTCCGGTGTCAGCTCGTTCCTGCAGCCCAACTGTCGAGATCGTGTCCGAATGTCAGACCTGACCCCCGCTTTTCAGTTGAGGTCGTGTCCGAATGTCAGACCTGACCCCGGCTTTTGGGGGGGAGCGTCAGTAGCGGTGCGGATATAGACGTATGCCTTCGCCGGCGCCGAGCAGGCGCAGGAGGGCGGCTGCGAGGTGGTTCAGTTCGCGCAGCTCGACTGTGCGGCCTGAGGCGGCCTGTGCATCGAGCCGCGCCAGCAGGCTGCCGGCGCCGGTGTAGTCGATGCGCGACAGCCGTGAGCAGTCGAGCACGAGGGTGTCGCGCTCTGCGGCGTAGGCTTCGATGGCCGCCAGCAGCGCCGGGTCCAGGCTGGTGATCACGGCTGGCAACATGAAGCGGTCGCCGTGGCTCGGGGCCGGTGCGGCGGTCGAGACGTGCCGGGGTGCTTCGAACGAAGGCGGCGAGACCTCGTAGGTGACGCAGTAATCCATCGCCGCTTCTTCGAAATCTTTTTCGCGATTGGTCAGCAGCAGCAGCTCGAGCAGCAGCAGCCACGGCGCCGGGCTGGCCCCGCGCTTGCCGATGACGAGCATCGGGCGCAGCGTCGTGATCAGGGTGTCGGCGCCGGCCAGCACCAGGCCGCGGTCGCTCGCGCGCAGCGTCTGCAGGGCGGCCAGCAGGCAGTCAGCGCCATCGGCGTCGATGCTGCGCACCTTGCCGAAATCGAGCCGCACATTCGGCGCCTGCGCCTCGAGCACGCGGCGCAGGCGGGGCGCGACCGAGGCATCGAGCAGCGTGTCGAAGGTTTCGACGGCGGCTACGCCCTGCGCCGGCTGGCTGGCGACCGAGGCGGGCGCGAGCGGCTTCCAGGTGGGCGGCGAGGTTTCGAAGTGGCTGGCGTAATCGATGGCGATGCTCTCGAACGCTTCTTCGCGGCCGTCGGCCTGGTACAGGTCGAACAGCATCCACCATGGCAGGCGTTCGTGGCGGCCCAGCGTCGCGAGCGATTCGCGCAGCAATTGTTCGGCAGCGGCGCTCTGGCCGTTGGCGTACAGGATGGCACTTTCGTCGACCGCCGGGGCGCTGGCGGGCGCGGCGGCCTGGTCGGGGATGTCGTCGGGATCGGGCGCGGCGGCCACCGTGACGCCGTTGGCAGGGCGGCGGCCACTGTCCCAGGCGGGCTCGTCGTCGAACATGTCGGACGCGAATTCGAGTTCGATTTCGTCGATCTTGGCGGCGGTGGCGCGGGCGATTTCACGCTGGCGCTCGCGCTCGGCATCAGACGCCAGGCGTGACGGTTCGCCGCGCAGGCGCGACTCGGGTGGCGGCCAGCCGGGCGCGGCCACCGCATCGTTCTTTTTCTTCAGAAAGGAAAAAAGCCCCATGCTCACCGTTGTCTCGATAACGTGTCCACCATGACCTTAGCACGGACCCCGGCCACATATGCTGTGCATAAGTGGAAGGCCATCAGTGTAGCCGAAGGGCAATTTTGGTATGGTACCGAGCAATTGTAGCGTGCGCGCATGATCGGGACGGCAGCTGTCATGCGTCGTTACAAACATCAAGAAATGGTGTCTGCACATAAAAAAAGCATGCGACAGCGCGCATGCTTTTTTGCTGATGCCGAATCGTCGTTCAGCACCGTCGTCAATCAGTCGCCGTACAGCTTCTGCTTGAGTTCGCGACGCTGCTGGGCTTCCAGCGACAGCGTGGCGGTCGGACGGGCGATCAGGCGCGGGATGCCGATCGGCTCGCCGGTTTCTTCGCACCAGCCGTATTCGCCGCCGTCGATCGACTGGATCGATTGCTGGACTTTCTTGAGCAGCTTGCGCTCGCGGTCGCGGGTGCGCAGTTCAAGCGCATGTTCTTCTTCGATGGTTGCACGGTCGGCCGGATCGGGAACCAGCACGGTTTCGCGCAGGTGTTCCGTGGTTTCGCCGGCGTTCTTGAGCAGCTCGCGCTCGAGTTCCTGCAGGCGGTTCTTGAAGAATGCCAGCTGGGCCGCATTCATGTAGTCGCCTTCGCTCATTGCACGAATCTCGTCTTCCGTCAGGAGGCGTTCTTCGGACTGGGCGGTATTCGGTTTCGTTGTTTTAGTCATGATGCCTTCGATACGACAGAGGTTTGCATTTTATCAGCTTGCCCATTAGTAACACCGCACGAAAGGGTGCTTGCCGGGCAGGCTGCCTTGATGACGCCGGTACGCCATCCTATCGCCGTCCTCGCCGCATGGGCGGCAAGGGCGGTTCACCACTGGCTGTTTGAGGCGCGTCGTGGCGGTCCGTGCGGCCCGGCCTGGCACACTGTCGACGCATGGCGACGGACACGCCTGCTAGGCCAGTCAAACTGATGCAGTTTATACCAAACACTGTTCCAATCCGCGGATAAATACGTCTTTTGGTAAATTTTTACCAATAAAGACCATCTTGGTGGCGGGCGTTTCATTCTCCCCCCATTTCGGTCCCACGTCGCTACCCATGATCTGGTGCACGCCCTGGAACACGACCTTGCGATCGACGCCGTCCATCCGCAACACACCCTTGTAGCGCAGCATTTGCGGGCCGAAGACCTGGACCAGGCTGCCAAGGAATTGTTCCAGGCGCTCGGGGTCGAAGGCGCGCTCGCTCTTGAACACGAACGCGGCGATGTCGTCGCTGTGGTGGCTGTGGTGATGGTCGTGGCTGCACGACGCATCGTGCACGTGGTCGTGGCCGCAATCGGCGCCATGCTCGTGCTGATGATCATGGTCGTGATCGTGCCCGTCTTCGCCGTCCACGCGCAGGAAATCGGGATCGATATCCAGCTTGTCGTTCAGGTTGAAGCCGCGCAGGTCAAGCACGTCGGCGATCGGCGCGCGGCCGAAGTCGCTCGTGGCAATCGGTGCGCGCGGGTTGATGCGCTGCAGGCGCGCCTTGAGCGCATCGACGGCGGCGGCATCGACCAGGTCGGTCTTGGACAGCAGGATCTTGTCGGCAAAGCCCACCTGGCGCTGGGCTTCCTCGTGCGCGGTCAATTGTTCCATCGCGTGGCGGGCATCGACCACGGTGACGACGGCGTCGAGCAGGTAGTGGGCGCCAACTTCTTCATCGACAAAGAAGGTCTGCGCCACCGGGCCCGGATTGGCCAGGCCCGTCGTTTCGATGACGACGCGGTCAAAACTGATCTCGCCGGCAGCGCGTTTCCGTGCCAGGCTGTTGAGTGCTTCGATCAGGTCGCCACGCACGGTGCAGCAGATGCAGCCGTTGTTCATCTCGATGATCTGCTCGCCAGAGTCCTGCACCAAAATTTCGTTGTCGATGTTTTCTTCACCGAATTCATTCTCGATGACGGCAATGCGCATGCCGTGGTCTTCCTGCAGGATGCGGTTGAGCAGGGTGGTCTTGCCCGCGCCGAGAAAGCCGGTGAGGATGGTGCTGGGGATCAGGTCCATTGGTTTGCTACTCATGGTTGACATCAGGGTTGGACGAAAGAACCGGGGGATTATGCCGCAATTCTTGCAACCTCACCATCTGGCGTGTCGCGTGCTGATCGCGTTCAAACCATGGAGTAAATTTCTGGCCGGATTGGCAGGGTGTCTACTTCTTGCCGGCCGCCTCGTCCGCGCGTGCGGTGTCGGCCGCGGCAATGACCTGGGCAATCGCGGCAACCACGAGCTGCGGTTGTTCCTGATGGATGTTGTGGCCGCTATCGGGCGTTACCACGTGGCTGCCGCGCCTGAAGCCGCGAAAGAAGCGCGCATGCAGGTCGCGCCAGACGTCGACGGCTGCCGGGGTTTCCAGAAAGAGTTGCGGCTGCTCGCGGCGCTGGACGGACGTGAGTACCACGACCGGCACATCCGGCAAGGGCCCGGCCAGGGGCAGCGTGCCGCTGTCGAGGATCGCCTGTACCTGGGCCAGTTCGGGCTGGAACTTGGGCGGCATGTATTGCACCAGCAGGCGGGCGTCGTTGTCGACCGCGGCAGCATCGAGCTTGCGCAGTTCGGTGTTCTGGTGCTCGTCGCTGGGGTCGACGAACACCATGCCGGCGATCTCGGCCGGATGGCGTGCGGCGTAGCTGCGAATCAGGAAGCCACCGTAGGAATGGCCGACCAGCACGAAGGGCGGGCGCACGCCTGCAGCGGCGATCACTTGTTCCAGTTCATCGGTACGGCTGGCCACGGTGGGCGTCCCGGGCCGCGCCTCCGAGCGGCCATGGCCGGCGCGCGAGTACGTGATCACCTTGTTCGACCTGGCCACCTGCGGCGCCACATCGCGCCACACGTTCAGGTCGCGCCCGAAGCCGGACTCGAAAATGACGGTATAGGGCCCGGTGCCCAGGCTGACCAGCTGCACCCGATACGGGCCGACGTTCAGCAGTTCGGGTGCGTCCTTCGGCATGGCAGCAGGCGTTTGCGCGCCGGCAAACGTGCTCAGTGTCAGCAGGACGGCACCAAGGGTGCGGGACAGGTAGACCATAGTGACTCCATCAAATGCGTTGTCATCCTGTCTGCATGCGGCGACAATTGGATGTGAAGCAATAGTCTAAGAAATGCGGCAAGACACCGGTACTGTCAAATATGTCAGTCGGGCAGCGGGCTGGGGATGGGAGAAGCGGTGACAAACGAATCGATGGCGCAATGGCGTACCCGTCATCTGGACGCAATGGGCCGGGCCGTGGATGCGGATGGCCTGTTTGCGGTCGTCGCCGGCGCCGCGCGCGAACTGGGTTTCGACTATTGCGCCTACGGCATGCGCAAGCCAATGCCGCTGTCGAAACCGTCGACCGTGATGCTGAACAATTACCCGGATGCGTGGCAGGCGCGCTACGCCAATCAGGGTTATCTGGGGCAGGATCCCACGGTCCGGCATGGCGCGGCATCGCTGTTGCCGCTGTTGTGGAGCGAGCCGGTATTCGCACAGGCGCGCCCGCTGTGGGAAGACGCGCGTGGCCATGGTTTGCAGGTGGGCTGGGCGCAGGCGTCGCGTACGCCGGACGGTTGTGTCGGCATGCTGACGCTGGCGCGCTCGCACGATGCGCTGTCCGAGACCGAGCTGGACCAGAGCGAAGCCAATATGTCGTGGCTGGCGCATGCGGCGCACCAGAGATTGGCCCGCCTGCAGCGGCCAGCGTCCGGTACGCCGGCGCTGGCGCTCAGTGCGCGGGAGGCCGAAGTGTTGCGCTGGATGGCCGACGGCAAGACCTCGAGCGAGGCCGGCACCATCCTCAGCCTGTCCGAGCGGACCGTCAACTTTCACGTTGCCAATGCCCTGCTCAAGCTGGGCGCGGCCAACAAGACCGCCGCCGTGGTCAAGGCCGCGTTGTTCGGCCTGCTTTAAGACGCTGGGTCGAGACGCTGGTTCAAGACGCCGGCTCAGGACTCCGGCTTGGCTTTCGCCCGCGGGTGCGCCGCGTCATACACTTTGGATAAGTGCTGAAAGTCCAGTGCCGTATAGATTTGCGTGGACGTGATGCTGGCGTGGCCCAGCAGTTCCTGCACCGCGCGCAGGTCGCCCGACGATTGCAGCAGGTGCGACGCGAACGAATGGCGCAGCACGTGCGGGTGCACGTGCACCGGCGTGCCGGCGCGCAGCGCGTGCTGTTTCAGGCGGGTTTGCACGACGCGCGGCGTGATGCGGGTGTCGCGCGCGGACAAAAACAACGCGGCGCCCCCGTCGCGGGCGGCAGGGCGCACCGCGAGCCAGCGCGCCAGCGCCTCGCACGCCGGCCCGCCCACTGGCACCCGGCGCATCTTGTTGCCCTTGCCGGTCACCACCACTTCGCCCGCCTGCAGGTCGAGCCAGCCCAGCGAGCCTGGCTGACCGCCGCGCGCATCCTGCCAGGCCACGTCCAGGCCCGCCAGTTCCGACACGCGCAGTCCGCTCGAATAGAGCAGCTCGAACATCGCGTGATTGCACAATTCGAACGGCTCGAGATGGCCGCGCTGGTTTGCTTCCATCAATTGCACGGCGTCGTCGACCGCCAGCGCCTTCGGCAGGCTCTGCGCGCGCTTCGGGGCGCGCACGCCGTCCACTGGATTGGCGGCAAGGGTCGTCTGGTGCGACAGCCATTCATAGAAGCCGCGCCAGCCGGACAGCTTGCGCGCAATGGTGCGCGCGGACTGGCCACCGGCATGCAGCTTGCCGGCAAAGCGGCGGATGTCGGCGTGCACCAGCTTGGCCCAGTCGCTGTGGCCGGCCAGCGCCGCGAGTTCGGCCAGGTCGCGCCGGTAGGCCGCGATCGTGTGCGGCGACAACTGGCGCTGGGTGGCCAGTTCGCCGAGATAGCGCGCGGCCCAGTCGGATGGCGGCTCGCGCGTGTCCATGCCGGTCAGGCGCGCAGCGGCGCCAGGGCGGTGGTGGCGGTGGCAGCGATGTGGACCAGGAAATCGGTCGCCATCGCGGTAGTGAAGCGTGCCGGATCGGGCGAGCCGAGCACCAAGAGGCCAAAGCTCTGGCCCGGCGGACCGAGCGGCAGCATGACCGTCGAGCGGATCGATTCGGCGTCGTCCAGCCAGCGCACCGCTTCGAAATCATTGTTCGGGCCGCAGTACGGAGCGCGCAGGCTGTTGGCGAAGATGCGTGCATCGTCCGACACATTGCTGGCAAACCAGGCGTCGGCATGTTCCGGCGCCACATGCCACAGGCGCAATGTCACTTGCGGCACGGTGAAGTGGGCGCGCAAGCCTTCGGTCAGGTCGCGCGCCATCGCGGCGCCGCCTTGCGACACCAGCAGGGACTGGGTCCAGGCATGGAAGCGGTTGGCAATGCCGGCGTTTTCTTCGGCGCGGCGCGACAGGTCGGCCAGGCGCAGTTCGAGCGCGCGGTACTTGTCGCGCATCACTTCCATCTGGCGTTCCTGAAGCGACACGGTGCGGCCGGTCAGCGGACTCGACAGTTTCACCTCACCCAGCAGGCCGGCTTGCTCCTGGAAAAACTGCGGGTGATCGGTCAGGTATTGCGCGACGGTGCTGGCGTCCAGTGGTGCAGTGCTCATGGGGAAATAGGGTGTTGGAATGGATCGGGTCATTTTAACCGACGCTGGGCGTTGCACCGGAGAACAAAAAAGACGCCCGCAGGCGTCTTTGCGTGAGCGCGGGCGCGGTCAGAAGCGGTGACGAACACCCAGCTGCAAGGCGCGGCCATCGGCGCCCGGGGCTTCGGTGAAGCCGCCCGGGTTGCCCGAGGTGCCTGGCGAATACTGGGCTTCGTTGTCGTTCTTGATGAACGCCAGCGCCGTGTACAGGTCGGTACGCTTGGACAGGTAATAGTTGTAGCCCAGCGCGTACAGATTGGCATCGCTGTTGGACGCGGTGCGGTCGTTCTGGTGCGCGTACGATGCGACGACGCGGCCATTGCCGAGCTTGTAGTGGACGCCGACCTGATAGCTGTTGGCGTCCTGCTTGGTGTTGGCCGAAATCGCGCTGGCGAAGATGCCGCGCAGGGCCAGCTGGTTCGGCAGTGGAATGCCTTGCGCGGTCAGCGCTGGCGCCACGGCGGTGTCCCAGCCGCGCAGGTAGTCGGGAATCAGCGCCGAGTTCTCGTTGCGCTGGCTGTGGAAGCCGGCAAAGAATTTCCAGCTCTCGCCCAGCGCGTAGGAGCCGCCGACGGTCAGCGTGCGCAGGCTCGGACGGTTTTCCTGGTCGTAGCCATGGTTGTAGCCGACGCCGACGTCGAAACCGTTGGCTTTGTACGTCAGCGCGCCGGCGCGGAACTTGTTATAGCGGCCGAGGTAGCCGGAATTGCGCGCGCCGTACATCACCGAGCCGCCCAGGCCGTTCGGCAGCGCGATGCGGTACTGGATGGCTTCCTGCGAGCGGATGTCCGCGCCCAGTGCGGTAAAGCCGGCGGTGCCGCCGGTGACGTGGCCCCAGGTACCAGCCGTGCCCGATTCAAACGCATCGGCCATATTGAACACTTCGTAGCCCGGGGTGTACATGCGGCCCAGCAGCACGGCGCCGATCGGGGTGATCAGGCCGACCATCGAGGTGCGGTCGAACAGGGCTTTTTCCTGGTTGACGGCGGGCGCGCCCGGCGTCTGGATGGCCGCTTGCAGACGGTCGCGGATCGCGACCGGGATACGTTCCATGCCGCGCAGCAGGTAGCGGCCCGGATTGTCGTTCATCAGCGTTGGCTGCTGCGAACCGGTATCGAGCTCGACGCGGGCTTCGAGATTGAAAATCGCCTTGTAGCCATTGCCCAGGTCTTCGGAGCCGCGCAGGCCGAGGCGCGAGCCGTCGGCGCCGCCGCTGTAGATCTTGGTCGGGCCACCTTTTTGCCACATCACGCCGGCGTCGGCAATGCCGTAGATCTGGACACTGGTCTGGGCCAGGGCGGTGCTTGCGAAGGTCGCGCCGAGCAGGGCGACGATAAGGCGTTTGTTCATCATGTCTCCATATTATTTTCTTGTCGCGTGGCATAAGCCCGCTACGCAAATATGCCATTGCCTTGCTGCACTGTACAGAACGCTCGTGCGGATACGGCCTGGTGGCGCGTTGTCGTTGTGAAAAGGCTACAGAGAGTCGCATATGACAAGGGCGGACACCGTTGCCGATGCCCGCCCTGCAGGAGGTCGCGGCGTGCGCCGCCGTCGCTGTTGTGTCAGAACGTGTGGTGAATGCCGATGTCGTACTGATTGACGGTGCCCGGGGCGCTCAAGCGGCCCTTCTTGCGCGACACGTCGAAATACAGGTAGGTGCGCTTGGACAGGCTGTATTCATAGCCCAGCGACAGTTGCTTGACCTTTTCCAGGCCGTCAGTGTCCTTCTGACCATAGCCAGCGAGGAATTTACCAGGACCGACCGTGTAATTGGCGCCCACGACCCACGAACTGGTGTCGGTATTGAACAGGCGCGTATTGTCGTCGTCGAGCCGTGTGAACGTACCCATCAGCTTGAGTTCGGGCGTCGGATTGACCGAAGCGCCGATCGACCAGACCTTCGATTCGACGGCGTTGCGCTCGTAGGCCGCCATCAGCGCGGCCGGCCCGTTGGTGTAGGTGCCCGAGATGGAGAACGGATTGGTCGAGGCTTCGGCGCCGGCCGCGTACTGCGGCGCCGCTGCGCTGCCACGGCCGATGATGGCCACGGCGCCATTGTTTTCTTTGGTGGCGATGGCCGTATTGAGCTGGAAGCCGCTCACGACAGGCGAGTTGTACCAGACTGCATTCGACCAGCGATTATTGGACGAACCGACCGGGTCGAGGGGCTGCGAGCTGTAGCCGGCCACGCTCAGGTCGGTATAAAAGCCGCCCGCGGTTTCGATCGCGTGGAACGGCTCGAAGGCGCCGATGGTTTCGTGGAACGGGGTCAGGCCGCGGCCGATGCGCAGCATGCCGAAGTCGCCCTGCAGGCCGACGCGGCTCTGGCCCTGGAACAGCCGGCGCCCATTGCCGTCAGGCCCGATTTCGGTGCTGCCGGTATCCGGCTCATAGCGCGTTTCAAGCTGGAACAGGGCCTTGAGGCCATTGCCCAGGTCTTCGGTGCCCTTGAAGCCGAGGGTATTGGCCGAACGCTTGCCGATGCTGACGTTCTGGCTGCTGCGCTTGACGATGCCGGCATCGAGGTTGCCGTAGACCTGTACTGACGTCTGCGCATGGGCCGCACCGGCGCAGGCGCCAAGCAGTGCGACGGCCAGGAGAGAGGTCTTCATCGGGGTAATCCTGTCAATAAAGTAAACACGTACATCTGGAGCGTTGAGACCCTGGCTGAACGCGTGATACGTGCACCTCAAATCTTTCAAACGTCAAGACTAGCTAATCCGTCAATTATCGGGTGGCTGCCGCGCTCCTTGCCAATAAATCGAACCGTGCTGTTGTATTTTTGAAACGAGCGGCATAAAACCAAGCAACACGGCGCATGGCGACCGGGAAATCCGGCGTCACCGAAGGCGGTAAGTCGGTTTGCCTTGCGATGATCCGCAATAGTTTCATCGGTTTCATGCTGTTTTGCGACCTCTCAATCCGCTCCGGAATCCGATCGAATCGCCACCTGCGACGGCGTAGACTTTGGCCTCGTTCGCACAGCAGCGCCGCGTCGCGCGGATCGCTTGTATATTTGCAACTTCCACGTTGCCGCTGTGTGTCGCAGGCACACTATCCACGTCTTTCACGTATTCCAACGATGGCAAACCGCGAAGAACTGGCGATCATCCGCAATGCCCGTGCCGGCCAGGTGGCGGCCCAGCTCGCGCTGGGCAAGCTGTACCTGTTTGGCAGCAGCGGCCTGCCGCAAAGTCTTCCCACCGCGCTGCACTGGCTCGAGCGCGCCGCGCGGCAAGATTGTCCGCCGGCCTGGCAATTGATCGGCAACCACATCCCGCTTGAACTGGCGCAGCGCGACGCAGCAGGCGTATCGCAGTGGTACGAACGCGCCTATGACGACGGCAGCGTGCATGCCGGCCTCGTGTTTGCGCAACTGGTGCTCGATCCGCTGGCGCCGGTCGCGCAGCAGTCACAGAAAGCCGTGCGCGCACTCGAAGACGCAGCGCGGGCCGGGTTTTCCCATGCCCAGGTGCTGCTGACCCGCCAACACGAGCAGGCCGCCCGCCGGTCGTCAGCCACGCCGGCCATTGCGGTCCGTGCGCCTGCCGCACGTGGCGCGTTGCATGGCGAACGATCCGCACCGGTGCAGCGCGCGGCCATGGCGCAGCAGGCCGGCCTCGATGCCTTGTGGTTCGCGCGGCGCTGGGCCGACTATCTGCGCCTGGCGTTGCCGCAGGCACGGGCGCTGGTGGACGAGCATGGCGAACGCGGCGAGCCCGGCGAACTGCGCCGGCTCGCGCCGGACGAAGTCGCGCTGCTGTCGCGTTGCGCGCGCCTGCTCGATCCGGCGCTCGCCGACGTCGATGGTGTCGGTGGTGCGGCGCTGGATGACGCTGTGTCCGCGCCTTGCGATCCGGGCGAGCTGGCCGTCTTCTGGGAACTGGCCGCCGCCGAACACGACCCTTACGCGCAACTGGTGCTGGGCCTGCGTTGTGCGCGCATGCGGGTGGATGGCCGGCGGCTTGACAGTGGCGATGCGCATGCTGCTCAGGTTGCCAATTTCAAGCGGGCGATCCGGTGGTTGACGCTGGCGGGCGAGCAGGGGCTGGCCGAGGCCTGGTACGCACTGTCGCGCATTTATATCAAGCCAGAATTTTCACAACGTAATGTGGCCGATGCCCAGCGCTATCTCGAGCGCGCGGCCGGGATGGGGTATCGCGCCGCCCAGATCGAATGCGGGCATAACGCCTGGCGCGCGCGTCGCGAAAACGAAAACAACGATGTGCAGGCGGTGTACTGGCTGCAGAAGGCGGCTGCGCAAGGTGCGCCCGAAGCGGCCGGCCTGCTGCACAAGATCGCGCCACGTGTGGACACCACGCCGTACACCGAGACGGGCGCCTTGCTGGCGCTGCATGCCGGGACACTGGCCGCGCATCCGCTGCTGGCCGCGCGCCTCGAACTGGCGCAGCTGTTCAACCTGTCGCGCGCCGAAGCCTTGCTGCTCGATGTGGTTGCCGCCGACCAGGGCCACTGCCTGGTGATCGATATCCGCGCCAGTTACGGGCGCAGCAAGCGGCGATTGGTGATGGTGGCGTCGGCGCCCGAGCGCCAGGCGCTCGATCGCATCGTGCGCCTGTTCGACGCAGTCGATTGTAGCCCGGCCGGGCCGGAAGGCAACTACCGCCAGCGCCTGTACCGGCTGCGCACGCTGCTCAATCATGTGGCGCCTGATCGCGGCGATGAGGGACTGGTGGCTTGATGGGCATACCGGTAGGGTGAGCGGGTCTCCCGCTCACGCGTTCAACATGAACCAATTATGTGGCACACCATCGATCGTTGAACGCGCGGACGTGAAACCTGCCTCGCCGACCGCATCCACCTGACGGCCGGGCGGCCTCAGGATCAGATCTCGACTTCGCCTTCGAACACAGACACGGCCGGGCCGCTCAGGTACACCGGCTGGTCGGGCCCGGCCCAGGCGATGCTGAGTTCGCCGCCACGGGCCGAGACACGCACCGGCGAATCCAGCAGGCCGCGCCGGATGCCCGCCACGACCGCAGCGCAGGCGCCGGTGCCACAGGCCAGCGTTTCGCCCGCGCCGCGCTCGAACACGCGCAGACGGATGTGGTGCCGGTCGATCACTTGCAGGTAGCCCGCATTGACGCGTTTTGGAAAGCGCACATGGCGCTCGATGAGGGGGCCAGTTTCTTCCACCGGCGCTGCATCGACATCGTCGACCACCTGCACCGCATGCGGATTGCCCATCGACACCACCGACACGAAGACGGTGTCATCGCCAACCGGCAGCGGCCACAGGGTGTCGTCGCCCTGGACCATGCCTGCCAGGCCGGTCTCATCGAACGGCACGTCCGCCGGCACGAGACGCGGTGCGCCCATGTCGACCGTGACGCTGCCGTCGTCTTCCAGGCGCGGCGTGATGATGCCCGACATGGTCTGCACGCGGATGCTGCGCGCCTGCGTCAGTCCCTTGTCGACGACAAAGCGCACGAAGGCGCGCGAGCCGTTGCCGCACTGCTCGACCTCGCCGCCATCGTTGTTGAAGATGCGATAGCGAAAGTCCACGTCGGCATCCAGCGGGCGTTCCACGACCAGGATCTGGTCGGCGCCGATGCCGAAGCGGCGGTCGGCCAGGCGGCGCCATTGATCGACGCTCAGGTCGACCTGCTGGTTGATCGCGTCGACAACGATGAAGTCGTTGCCGGCGCCGTGCATCTTGGTGAATTTCAGTTTCATGGCTTCAATCGTACAGCGAAGGTTCACCCGGCGGCCGGGTTTTAAAGCGTTTGTGGGTCCAGAAATATTGTTCCGGCGCCTCGCGCACGCGCTCTTCAATAAAAGCGTTCATGCGGCGGGTCGCTTCGACCATATCGTCACCCGGATAGTTTTCCCAGGCCGGGTAAAAGCGCACGCGCCAGCCCTGGTAATTCGGCAGGTAGGTGGCAATCACGGGAATGACCTTGGCGCCGGTGGTGCCGGCAATCCGGCCCAGCGCGGTGAGCGTCGCGGCCGGCACGCCGAAGAACGGCACGAATTCGGCATCCTTTTCGCCGAAGTCCATGTCCGGGAGCATGAAGTAGGGCAGGCCGTCACGCAGTGCGCGCAGGATCGGCTTGATGCCTTCCTTGCGCGTGACCAGGCGCACCGGGCCGTAGCGTTCGCGGCCATGGCGCAGCAGGCGGTCGAAATCGGCGTTCTTTTGCGGCACGTACATGCTGCACACCGGAATCACACGGGCGCCGATGCCGGCCACGTCCAGGCACACGAAGTGCGGACACAGCAGGATCGTCGGGCCGTCCTGCATGGCGGCCAGTGGCACCGACGGTTCGATCTGGATCAGGCTGCGCACGCGTTCTTCCGGCGCCCACCACAGGATCGAGCGCTCGAAGATGCTGCGGGCGTAGGCGCGGAAATGCTGCTTGGCGATCGTACGGCGTGCCCGTTCATCGAGCTCGGGCAGGCACAGGCGCAGATTGGTCAGCGCGATCTTGCGGCGCTTGCCCAGGATCACGAACATCAGGCTGCCGACCGCTTCGCCGAAGCGGCCCAGAATGGGCAACGGCAAGAAATGCAGCAACCACATGAATCCCAGCAAGATCTTCATGGTGCGACCTCGGTGTCAGGGCCCGCCACGCCGTCCGGCTGCTTGTAGCGGTTATAGCTCCAGAAATACTGGGCCGGCGCACGGGCGATCAGTTGCTCCATCGCGCGGTTGATGGCGGCCGCCTGCTCGGCACCCGTGCCCGACAGGTCGCCATCGAATTCGACGAAGCGCACGATGTAGCCGGCGCCATGCGGCCGGCGCTCGGCATACACCAGCAGGATGTCGGCCTTGCCGAGCTGGGCCAGCTTGGCCGGCAGCGTCATCGTGTAGGCGTTGCGGCCGAAAAACGGCGCCCAGACGCCTTCGCCTTCTTGCGGCACCTGGTCTGGCAGCAAGCCGATCGGCTGGCCGCTCTTGAGGGTCTTGGCCAGGATGCGTACGCCCGACAGATTAGCCGGTGCCAGGTGCAGGTTGTGGCGCGCACGGGCGCCCTCGACCAGCGGCTTCAGCGCACTCTTGCGCGGCGGGCGATACATGACCGTCAACGCCGTGCGCAGCGCAATTTGCTGGGCCGTCATCTCGAAGCAGCCCAGGTGTGGCGTAAGAAAGACAATCCCGCGACCAGCATCGAGCCGCGCCTGGACCAGGTCCCAATTTTCCACTGTGGCATGCCTGGCAACCCGCTGCGGGTTGGCGCACCAGACGAACGCGAGCTCGATGGCGGCCTTGCCGGCCTCGGCCACGGCCGCGTGCCAGTGGGCGTCATAGCCGGCCTGGATCAGGTTGGCGCGCAGGCGCTTGCGATACGATGGCGACAGGCCATAGACCAGCCAACCCATCGCGGTGCCCAAGGCGTGCAGGAGTGGCAACGGAAACACCGAGAGTGTTCGGAAAAGTACAACTAGCATGTCGATTGTTGGGTTGCGGACGCCACGCGCGTTTCCACACCAAAATTCCAAGGAAGCGTAAAATACCACTTTATGCAGGATCCGCCGAGTTAACAGACAACTTGCGAAGCGGAATATAAATGTCGCTAAAGCGTCGCAGGCTCAGTTTGCTGCGGCAGAATTATGACCCGTAACAGGAGCCTTCATGTCGAACGACTACCTCTTTACCTCTGAATCCGTTTCCGAAGGCCACCCAGACAAGGTGGCTGACCAGATTTCCGACGCCATCCTCGATGCGATCCTGACCGAGGATCCAACCGCCCGCGTCGCTGCAGAAACGCTGTGCAATACCGGCCTCGTCGTTCTCGCCGGTGAAATCACCACCCACGCCAACGTCGACTATATCAAGGTCGCCCGCGACACCATCAAGCGCATCGGCTACGACAATACCGATTTCGGTATCGACTACAAAGGTTGCGCTGTCATGGTCTGCTATGACAAGCAGTCGCCGGACATCGCCCAGGGCGTCGACGAAGGCAAGGGCATCGACCTCGACCAGGGCGCCGGTGACCAGGGCCTGATGTTTGGCTATGCCTGCGATGAAACGCCGGAGCTGATGCCAGCTGCCATTTACTACGCACACCGCCTGGTCGAGCGCCAGTCGCAGCTGCGCAAGGATGGCCGCCTGCCATGGCTGCGTCCGGATGCCAAGTCGCAAGTCACGCTGCGCTACGTCGATGGCCGCCCGGTTGCCGTCGATACCGTCGTGCTCTCGACCCAGCATCATCCTGACGTCACGCACGCGCAGATCGAAGAAGCCGTCATCGAAGAAATCATCAAGACCACGCTGCCGCGCGAATGGCTCAAGGAAACGCGTTTCCTGGTCAATCCGACCGGTCGTTTTGTCATCGGCGGCCCGCAGGGCGATTGCGGCCTGACCGGTCGCAAGATCATCGTCGACACCTACGGCGGCGCAGCCCCGCACGGCGGCGGCGCGTTCTCGGGCAAGGATCCTACCAAGGTCGACCGTTCGGCTGCATATGCCGCCCGCTACGTGGCGAAGAACATCGTCGCCGCCGGCCTGGCGCGCCAGTGCCAGGTGCAGGTCAGCTACGCCATTGGCGTCGCGCGTCCGATCAATATCACCGTGTACACCGAAGGCACCGGCGTCATCCCGGACGACAAGATCGCAGCGCTCGTCAACGCCCACTTCGACCTGCGCCCGAAAGGCATCGTCCAGATGCTTGACCTGCTGCGTCCGATCTACACCAAGACCGCCGCCTACGGCCACTTCGGTCGCGAAGAGCCGGAATTCACGTGGGAACGCACCGACAAGGCAGCCGAACTGCGCGCAGCGGCCGGCCTCGCCTGAGTTCCTGGCGCGCACGCCGCGACAGCACTGCGAACCCCAAAAATTGCCCCCGCAGTTTTTGGGGTTTTTTCTTGCCCATTGTCATATAAGGACGTCATGCAGGTACTACCCATCTATCAAGTCGATGCCTTCACAGACCGGCTGTTTGGCGGCAATCCGGCTGCCGTCGTCGTGCTGGACGCGTTCCCCGACACGGCGCTGCTGCATGCGATCGCTGCTGAAAACAACCTGTCCGAGACGGCGTTTTTGGTACCGCATGACGGGCAGTACCGGCTGCGCTGGTTCACGCCGCTGGTCGAGATGCCGCTGTGTGGCCATGCGACGCTGGCAAGCGCGGCGGTCGTCATGGAACGGCTCGAGCCCGGTCGCACCGAGGTCGTGTTCGACACGGCAAGTGGTCCGTTGCCGGTGCGGCGTTCTGCAACCGGCTACGTGCTGGATTTTCCTGCGCGCAAGCCAGTGCCCGTGGCGCCGCCGCCCGGTCTGGCAACGGCCCTGGGCTGCAAGCCGCACGAACTGCTCGACGTCCTCGATGATGGGTTCGTGTACACGGCCGTGCTGGCCGACGCACGGATCGTGCGCGCGCTCGCACCGGACTTCGATGCCATCGCGCGCCTGGCCCGCACTGGCCTTGCCGTGACCGCGCTGGGCGACGGCGACTACGATTGCGTCACCCGCTACTTTGCCCCGGCCAAGGGCGTGCCGGAAGATCCCGTCACGGGCAGCGCCCATTGCGCGCTTGCGCCATACTGGGGCGCGCGGCTGGGCAAGACGACACTGCGCGCCTTCCAGGCATCGCGCCGCGGCGGCGAACTGGCGTGCCGGCTGGTCGACGGCCGGGTCGAGCTGGAAGGCGGGTGCGTGTTCTATCTCGAAGGCCGCATCACCGTCTGAACCATCTGCTTTCACTTCACAGGAGCCCCCATGCTGAAAATTCTCGGAAAAGCTGCCTCGCTCAATGTGCGCAAGGTCTTGTGGACCTGCAGCGAACTGGATATCCCGTTCAAGCGCGAAGACTGGGGCGCAGGCTTCCAGTCGCCCCAGCAGGAAGCCTTCCTTGCGCTCAATCCGAACGCGACCGTACCCGTCATTGTCGATGGCGACTTCGTGCTATGGGAATCGAACGCGATCTGCCGCTACCTGTGCGCCAACAGCGCCGAACAGCACCTGCTGCCGGCCACGCCGCGCGCCCGCGCGCTGGTCGAGCAATGGATGGACTGGCAATCCACCGAACTGAACAATGCCTGGCGTTACGCGTTCATGGGGCTGGTGCGGGGCAGCCCGGCGCACCGCGATCCCGACCAGATCGCGGCGAGTATCGCGAGCTGGCACCGGCATATCGGCATCCTCGAGCGCCAGCTGGCCACCACCGGCGCCTACGTGACGGGCGCGCAATTCTCTCTGGCGGACGTCGTGCTGGGCTTGTGCGTCAACCGCTGGCTGCTCACGCCGATGGAGCGGCCGCACTATCCGGCCATCCTCGCTTACATGGAACGCCTGAATGAACGCTCGGGATTCCGCACGTTTGGCGCTAACGGCGAGCCGTGAAGCCCGAACCGCTGGCCGCCGGCACCGGGTCACGCCGTGTACCGATGCCGGGCCAGGCAAGCGTATCCATTGCGGATCAGGCGTGCTAAACTACTTCGTTCCGAGGAGCGTTGCGACTGAAAGACTCCTTTCAGCCAGGCTCGGATATCAGCAACTGCGCTCACGTTACTTTTTTCTAATCATTGAAAGGAGGGCGTGATGAACGCCGTACTCAAAGACACCGCCGACTATCTGGTCGCCGACATTTCCCTGGCCGCCTGGGGCGAAAAAGAAATCCGCATCGCTGAAACCGAGATGCCGGGTCTCATGGCCATCCAGGAAGAATACGCTGCCACGCAACCGCTCAAGGGCGCGCGCATTGCCGGCTCGCTGCACATGACCATCCAGACCGCCGTGCTGATCCGCACGCTGGAAGCCCTGGGCGCCACCGTGCGCTGGGCATCGTGCAACATCTACTCGACGCAAGACCACGCTGCCGCGGCCATTGCCTCGGTCGGCACGCCGGTGTTCGCCGTCAAGGGCGAAACGCTGGACGAATACTGGGAATACACCCACCGCATCTTCGAATGGCCAGGCGACAACCACGCCAACATGATCCTGGACGATGGCGGCGATGCAACCCTGCTGCTGCACCTGGGCGTGCGTGCTGAAACCGACATCTCGGTGCTCGACAAGCCGGGTTCGGAAGAAGAAATCTGCCTGTTCAACGCGATCAAGGGCCGTCTGGCACGTGATCCGAAGTGGTACTCGAAGCGCCTGCCAGAAATCAAGGGCGTGACCGAAGAAACCACGACCGGCGTGCACCGCCTGTACCAGATGCACCAGGACGGCAAGCTGGCCTTCCCGGCCATCAACGTCAATGACTCGGTCACCAAGTCGAAGTTCGACAACCTGTACGGTTGCCGCGAATCGCTGGTCGACGGCATCAAGCGCGCCACCGACGTCATGATCGCCGGCAAAGTGGCCGTCATCGCCGGTTACGGTGACGTCGGCAAGGGCTCGGCCCAGGCCATGCGTGCACTGTCGGCGCAGGTGTGGGTCACCGAAATCGATCCGATCTGCGCACTGCAGGCGGCGATGGAAGGCTACCGCGTCGTGACGATGGATTACGCCTGCGAACACGGCGACATCTTTGTCACCTGCACCGGCAACTACCACGTCATCACCGAGCAGCACATGCTCAAGATGAAAGACCAGGCCATCGTCTGCAACATCGGTCACTTCGACAACGAAATCGAAGTTGCCGCGCTCAAGAAATATGAGTGGGACAACATCAAGCCGCAGGTCGACCACGTCATCTTCCCTGATGGCAAGCGCATCATCCTGCTGGCCGAAGGCCGCCTGGTGAACCTCGGTTGCGGTACGGGTCACCCGTCGTACGTGATGAGCTCGTCGTTTGCGAACCAGACGATCGCCCAGATCGAACTGTTCATGAACACCGAGCAGTATCCGGTGGGCGTGTACACGCTGCCGAAGAAACTGGACGAAAAAGTCGCGCGCCTGCAACTGCGCAAGCTGAACGCCCAGCTGACCACGCTGACCGACGAGCAAGCCAAGTACATCACGGTGAGCCAGGACGGTCCGTACAAGCCGGAACACTACCGCTATTGATCAGTCCCTGACTGTGCAGTAGTCTTTCCGTTGTCATGTGAAACGCCTTTCGGGGCGTTTCGTTTATCCAAATCCACGAAAGTCTGTAACGATGCGCCTGTTAATCACCTGGCTGATCAATGCCGCGGCCCTGATGGCCCTGCCTTACCTGATGCACTCCGTCGAAGTCTCGAGCCTCGGCACCGCCCTGATCGCGGCGCTGGTGCTGGGCCTGGTCAATACCCTGATCCGGCCTGTGCTCGTGCTGTTGACGCTGCCGGTGACGCTGCTCTCGATGGGTCTGTTCATCCTGGTCATCAATGCCGTGCTGTTCTGGCTGGTGGCGAACGTGGTGGGCGGCTTCGAAGTGGCCGGTTTCTGGTCGGCTTTCCTGGCAGCCATCCTGTACAGCATCATTTCGTGGGCGCTTTCTTCCTTGCTTCTCTCCGACAAAGATGGAAACTCCTGATTTCAGTATCGAGTTCTTCCCGCCCAAGACGCCGGAAGGCGCCGAGAAACTGCGCGTCACGCGGGCCAAGCTGGCCGAGTTGCAGCCCAAGTATTTCTCGGTGACGTTCGGCGCCGGCGGCAGTACCCAGGAGGGTACGCTGCAGACGGTGCAGGAAATCCAGGCCGCCGGCCATGACGCCGCGCCGCACCTGTCGTGCGTGGGCGCCACGCGGGCGTCGATCCGTGCCGTTCTGAAGCAGTACCAGGACAGCGGCATCCGGCGCGTCGTGGCGCTGCGCGGCGACTTGCCGAGCGGTTACGGCGGCGCCGGTGAATTGCGCTATGCCAGCGACCTGGTCGAATTCATTCGCCAGGAAACCGGCGACTGGTTCCGCATCGAAGTGGCGGCCTATCCCGAAATGCACCCGCAGGCACGCTCGCCGCAGGACGACCTGCAGGCGTTCGCGCGCAAGGTAGGCGCCGGGGCCGATGCCGCCATTACCCAGTACTTCTACAATGCCGACGCGTATTTTGCGTTTGTCGACAATGTGCGCAAGCTGGGCGTGACGGTGCCGATCGTGGCCGGCATCATGCCGATCACGAACTACACGCAGTTGCTGCGGTTTTCGGACATGTGCGGCGCCGAGATTCCGCGCTGGGTGCGTCTGAAGCTGGCCAGCTTCGGCGACGACAGCGCGTCGATCAAGGCGTTCGGCCTGGATGTTGTCACCGGGTTGTGCGAAAAGTTGCTGGCCGGCGGTGCGCCGGGGCTGCATTTCTACAGCATGAACCAGGCAGTGCCGACGACGGCGATCTGGCAGCGGCTCAGGCCTTGAGCGGCTGCGTTAATGTGATTTGAACGCGTGGGCGGCTTGCCGTCCACGCGTTCAAATCACGTTCGATATGCCCGGTTACATCACGCTTCGGTAATCACCCGATCAAGCGGCACATCGTGCGCGTCGCCGACAAATTCGACCAACTGGCACGCATACGCAATGCCCACCGTGCTCGGACGCGGCTCGGGCGCCAGCGTCCGGTCATAAAATCCCCCGCCATACCCCACGCGATACCCCTGCGCATTGAACCCCAGGCACGGCACCAGCAATGCCGGCGGCCGCGCCACCATGCGCAACTCGGCCGGCACCGCCACACCCATTCGGTCCTTTACGGTCGGCTCGCCCGGCAACCACTCGGCAAATTCCAGCGCCGCATGGCGCGCCACGACCACGGGCAGCGCCAGCCGTACGCCTGCCGCCGCCAATTCCGCGTACGCTGGACCCAGATCCGGCTCGCCCGCGAGCGGCCAGTAGACGGCCAGCGATGCATGGGGATGGGCGTGCCACCACGCCAGTACCCGCGCGCCGATGCGCGCGTCCCACGCGGCCTTGTCTGCCGGATCGAGCGCACGCCGCCGTGCCTTGAGTGTGTCGCGCAACAACGCCTTGTCTTGATGTGGTTGCTGTAGAGCACTTGTGTCTGGGTGCTGCACGGAGGTGCGTGGTATTCTTGGTTCGCCGGTCATGGTTTCAATGCAGCGTATTGTGAGAGTGGTGGATGTTTCAATCGAAATTGCCTGTCGGCGTGTTGCCGGCTGCTATTGCCCTTGTTCTGAGTCTGGCGTTCGCGCCCGGCGCAGCGGCCCAGGAAGACCCGGAAGCACCCGCGCCCGAGGTAGCACTGTCCCCCGTTCCGGCGGGTGCGCCTTCCGTGGCGGGCGCCGCCAGCCGCGCTGACGACGACAACTTCATGTTGCTGCACGAAGCGGCGCGCCAGAGCGACGAAGCGCGTGCCAACGCCATTGCGTCGCGCCTGCCGGTGACCAATTACCTGCTGGCATCCTACGTTGACTATTATCGTCTGAAACCACGCCTGCGCGATGCCATCCAGGACGAGGTCTTGCAAGTGCTGCGGCGCCACGAAGGCACGGCCGTGGCCGAACAGCTGCGCGCAGAATGGCTGATGGAGCTGGGCAAGCGCCGCGAATGGAACACGTTCGAACGCGAAGCGGGCACACTTGCCCAGTCCGGCAGCCTGCCGATCCGCTGCTACGCGCTGCTGGCCAGGGCCGAGCGCGGTGAGCGCGTTGGCGATGAAGCGCGCGCGATCCTGAAAACCCCGGCCGGCTACGGCGACGCCTGCGGCGCCCTGATCGCGCAACTGGTCGCCAATGGCCAGTTCAACGAAGCCGATCTGCTCACGCAGCTGCGCCTGGCGGGCCTGGACAATGCCAGCGGCCCGGCGCGCCGCGCTGCTGTCCTGCTCGGCTTGCCCGAAACCCGCGCCACCCAGGCGGTCGACCTGCCCGCCGTGGCCATGGCGCGCGGGATCGGCAACAGCCGCGCCGAGCGCGAGCTGTATCTGGTCGCCGTGGGCCGCATGGCACGCACCACGCTGCGCCTGGCGGTGGCCGGCCTGGAAAAGAACAGCGCCCAACTGACGGCCGAAGAACGCGCGATCGGCTGGGCCAATGTGGCGCTGGCCGCCTCGATCGTGCTGGCACCCGAAGCGCACGCGTACTGGGAACGTGCGAACGGCGCACCCTTGAGCGACTTCCAGATGCAGTGGAAGACGCGCATGGCGCTGCGCCGCGGCGACTGGAAAACCGTGCGCACCACCATTGAAAGCATGCCGCCGACGTTGCGCGCGGATTCGACCTGGGTCTACTGGCTCGGGCGCGCGCACCAGGGCGAAGGCCGCCCGGCCGAGGCGCGCGCGCAGTGGCAGAGCATCGCAGGGCAGACGACCTTCTATACCCAGCTGGCGCAGGAAGAACTGGGCAACCAGGTGGTCGCGCCGCCCCCGATCGCGCCAATCACGGCTGCCGAACTGGCCCAGGCCACGGCAAATCAAAGTCTGCAGCGGGCCATCAAATTCTACGATCTGCGCCTGCGCGCCGAAGGCAACCGCGAATGGAGCTGGGGCTTGCGCAACCTGTCCGAACGCCAGTTGCTGGCTGCCGCCGAGCTGGCGCGCCGCAATGAGCTGCTCGACCGCATGGTCGAGACGTCGCTGCGCACGCGCACTGAAATGAGCTACGACCAGCGCTTCCCGGCGCCGCACCTCGACGTGCTGCGGCCCACGGCCCAGGGTCTGAGTTTGGACAAAGCCTGGGTGTATGGCCTGATCCGCCAAGAGTCGCGCTTCATCCGCGATGCGCGCTCGGGCGTGGGTGCATCGGGCCTGATGCAGGTGATGCCTGCTACCGGCAAGTGGGTGGCAGCCAAGATTGGCCTGAACAACTTCGTCACCAGCATGCTCAACGACCTGCACGTGAACATCACGCTCGGGGCCAACTACATGACGATGGTGCTGAACAATTTTGAGGGCTCGCAAGTGCTGGCCACGGCCGCCTACAACGCCGGCCCGAGCCGTTCGCGCACCTGGCGCAGCCGGCTCGACGCACCGATGGAAGGGGCGATCTTCGTCGAAACCATCCCGTTCACCGAAACGCGCGGCTACGTGCGTAACGTGATGGCCAACGCCACCAATTACGCGTCGATCTTCGAGGGCAAGCCGCAGTCGCTCAAGGCGCGCCTGGGCACGATCACGCCGCGGCCGTCCACGTCCGTGCTGGACTGACAGGCAAGGCCAGACTGCGGTTCGCCCTGCTGCCGGGTGACCGCCTTGACAGGCGCAGCATTGGGCCGCAAGCTGACGTGGATTACCGCAGCCGTCCCGGGCTTCCAACCGCCGCCCGGGATGGCCTTCGCCACGTACCCCTGACGAGACCCCATGCAGACCATCGAACGCGACCCGATCCTCACCCAGACCCTGGACCAGAGCCGCAGCCCCGGCTTGACGCTCATCATCGGCAACAAGAACCTGTCATCGTGGTCGATGCGCCCCTGGGTCGCCGCCATGGCATTCGGGATTCCGTTCACTGAAATCAAGGTCTTGCTCGACCAGCCCGACACGTCCAACGAGATCGCGCGCTACTCGCATGCGGGCCGCGTGCCGGTGCTGCTGGCCGGCGAAATGACGGTGTGGGACAGCCTGGCGATCACCGAATACCTGGCCGAGCAGTTTCCCGACAAGCATATGTGGCCGCAGGACGTGGCGGCGCGCGCGCTGGCGCGCTCGATCGTGGCAGAGATGCACGCCGGCTTTGGCGAACTGCGCAGCGCGATGCCGATGAATATCCAGGCCCGCCTGCCGGGCCGCGGCCGCACGCACGGGGCCCAGGCCGACATCGGCCGCGTCTGCGAAATCTGGGAAGACTGCCTGTCGCGCTTTGGCCACCACCAGTTCCTGTTCGGCGCGTTCTCGGTTGCCGACGCCTTCTATGCGCCGATCGTGCTGCGTTTCCAGACCTATGGCGTGATGCTGGCCCCGGCGCTGCAGGCGTATTGCGAGCGCGTGCTGGCCCATCCGGCCGTGGCGCGCTGGGTGAACGAGGCGATGCTGGAAAACCACCCGACGCCGTTGCACGACGCCGATTTGCCGGAGTAAAGCGATGCGCAGTTATGTTGTCGGCGGCGCCGTGCGCGATGCGCTGCTCGGTCTGCCGGTCAAGGACCACGACCACGTGGTCGTGGGCGCCACCCCCGAACAGATGATCGAGGCCGGCTTTCGCGCCGTGGGCAAGGATTTCCCGGTCTTTCTGCACCCGAAGACGCAGGAGGAATACGCGCTGGCGCGCACCGAGCGCAAGACCGCGCCCGGCTACCACGGCTTCGTGTTCCATGCGGCGCCCGACGTCACGCTCGAGCAGGACCTGGTGCGGCGCGACCTGACCATCAATGCGATGGCGCAGGGCGAGGATGGCGTGATCGTCGATCCGCTGGGCGGCCGCGCTGACCTGGAAGCGCGCCTGTTCCGGCATGTGTCCGATGCCTTTGCCGAAGACCCGGTACGCATCCTGCGCGTCGCGCGCTTTGCCGCGCGCCTGCCCGAATTCCGGGTGGCGGACGACACCAATGTCCTGATGCGCCAGATGGTCGAGGCAGGGGAGGTCGATGCCCTCGTGCCCGAGCGCGTCTGGCAGGAGCTGGCACGCGGCCTGATGGAACGCCAGCCGTCGCGCATGCTGCTCGTGCTGGACGAGTGCGGTGCGCTGGCGCGCCTGTTGCCCGAGCTCGATACACAGGCGCACACGCTGCGCGTCATCGACACCGCCGCGCAGCAGGACCACCCGCTCGAGATCCGCTTCGCCGCGCTGATGCGCGACGTTGGCACGGCCGCCGTCGAGGCAGTGTCGAAACGCCTGAAAGTGCCCAACGAATGCCGCGACCTGGCCTTGATGACGGCGCGCGAGCATGGCGTGCTGGCGCAGGCGCGCGCACTCGATGCCGAGGCGCTCGTCACGCTGTTCGAGCGCAGTGATGCTTTCCGCAAGAGTGACCGGTTTGCCCAGATGTTGCTGGCCACGCGTTGCCACGCGGCCGATCCGGAGCACGACCCGGCAGGCGACTGGCTGCTGCAAGCCCTTGGCACGGCGCGGGGCGTGGATGCCGGCGCCGTGGCCGCGCGCTGCGACCAGCGCGACCGGATTGCGCAGGCCGTACATCTGGCGCGCGTGGATGCCGTGGCCGCCATTTGTAATAAAGTGTGAAAAACCGCGCTGTAGAGCGTCACAGTTACATGTAGTTACACCCCGCGTACAGTGTGGCCCAACGTTTTGCTATTCTTCAATATGTTAATTGTTGCGTTGGAGAAAAACGATGTTCAGGATGCCGGGACGGCGGGTAGTGAGTTGGGTACGGCGCCGCCGCCTGTTATTGGCGACCCTGGCTGTCGTATTGATGAGCGCGCTGCTGGTGTTTCTGTACACCCGCACCGAGGTGATCGACCCGGAAGTGCGCAGCAACGTCCTGCTCAACCTGCGCGAATTCGAGAAGCTCGATGCCGAATGGGATGCCAACCTGCTGCGCGCCCACACCGGCCGCGCCGCACTCCGGCCCGACCTGAGCTCGCAACTGCCGCGCATGCGCATCCTGATGGCGCGGCTGGAAGAAGCCGCGCCGCTCACCGGCAGCCACGCCGCCACCGAGGCCTGCGCCCAGCTACGGGTGGCGCTGCGCAACAAGGAAATGCTGGTGGCCGAGTTCGCGCGCCACAATCCGCGCCTGCGCGCAGCGCTGCTGCACATGCCACCGGCCGTGGCCGACCTGAAAACCGAAATTTCGGGCATCGAAGGCGCGCTGGCGCCGGCCCAGTTCGTCGTGCGGCTCGACACGACGCTCAATGCGCTGCTCACTGACATCCTGCGCTACAACATCGCGCCGTCGCCGTTGCTGGCAACCCGCATCGAAGAAATCCTCGGCAATGTCGCCGCCCAGGAGATCGCCTTTTCGCCCGCCGTCGTCGACAAGATGGACGCCGTGATCCTGAGCAGCCGCGTGATCCTCGAAAAGCGGCCGCTGGAAAACCTGCTCGAAGCGCAGATCGCTGCCGTCGGCAGTGATGTCGTGCTCGATCGCCTGGAGCAGGAATTCGAGCGCTCGTTCACCACCGTGCTGCTCGAGCGCCAGCGTTTTCGCGGCTACCTGGCGGCGTATTCCGGCCTGTTGCTGGTGCTGCTGGTCTATGCCGGCGTGCGCCTGCGCCGCAGCTACCGGATCATCGGCGTCGTCAACCATCGCCTGCAGGCGGCCAACGAAACCCTCGAGCAGCGTGTGGCCGAGCGTACTGCCGAGCTGCAGGCGCAGTCGGTCCAGCTCGAGCGCCTCGCCCAGCACGACAGCCTGACCGGTCTGATCAATTATCGGCAACTGACCCGCCTGCTCGAACGGGCGCTGGCCCGCGCCGACCGCCGCGACAGCGTCGTGGTGCTGATGTTCATCGACCTGGACGGTTTCAAGGCGGTCAACGATACCTGGGGCCATGCGACCGGCGACCTGGTGCTCAAGACTGTCGCGCGCCGTGTGCAGGCCAGGCTGCGCGCCGAAGATGCGCTGGCGCGCCTGGGCGGCGATGAATTCGTTATCCTGCTCGAAGACGTGACGTCGCGCGATGGTGCGCTGCGCGTGGCGCGCCTGGTACTGGCCGAAATCGAATCGATCACCGAGGCCGATGGTCATGCCATCAGGATCTCGGCCAGCATCGGCATCGCCAGCGCGCGCGGCCAGATGGGTGCAGCGCGCGGGCAGGAAACCCTGCTGGCCGAGGCCGACCAGGCCATGTACGCAGCCAAGCAGGCCGGCAAGGGCCGCTTCGTGGTCAGCGAGCACGCGCAGTGGCGCGACGAAGACGATCCGGCGGCACCGGCGGGACCGGCGCCGGAGCAGGCGCGGCGCGAGCGTGCCAAAGAGGGCGCCGCCGGCAGCACGGCGACGACCAGGAACGCAGCAAACGCCGACCGGATCGGCTAAGATTCACAGGCGACATCGACAGGTTGTCGCGCACGGGAAGGTGTGAACATGCTGGACAATCCATTACGCCGCTGGTTACAGGGCTTGCGCGGCAAGAAAGGGCAGCCGCCGGTCCTGGTCAAGGAATTGCACGAGCGCGACCGCCGCCGTGTGCTGCGTCATCTGCTCGCCCTCGACAAGGATGACCGCCTGCTGCGCTTTGGCAGCATGATGTCCGACGACGGCATCACGGCGTATGTCGGCAAGCTCGATTTCGAGCGCGACATCGTCTTTGGCGTCGTGAGCAATGTGTTCCAGCTGGTGGGTATGGGGCACCTGGCGTTCGCGCCGACCGAAGGGCGCACCAGCACCGCCAAGGCGCAGGTGGCCGAGTTCGGCGTGTCGGTGTCGGCCTCGGCCCGCGGGCAGGGCGTGGGCACGCGCCTGTTCCAGCGCGCGGCGATCCACTGCCGCAACTCAGATGTCGACACGCTCTACATGCAGTGCCTGACGTCCAACAAGACGATGATGCATATTGCAAAAAAGGCCGGGATGGTCGTCACGCGCGAATACGGCGAGGCCGACGCCCACCTCGAATTGCCGCCGCCCAGCCCGGGCAGCGTGATGGCCGAGGCGTTGGAGGAGCAGTTCGCGGCCATTGATTACACGGTCAAGGCCAACACGCGGGCGGCAGTGAAGTTCTTCACGCCACGCAAGCCGCGGCAGTAATTCACACCAGCGGCATCGCCGTCGTTTCCTTGATCCGCTGCAGCGCAAAGCTCGACTTCACATCCAGCACGGCCGGATGCTTGAGCAGCGTGCCCATCATGAAGCGCGAAAAGTGGTCCATGTCGCCCACGTGCACGCGCAATAAAAAGTCCATGTCGCCCGTCATCGCGTAGCACGCGACGACTTCCGGCCAGCTGCCCACCGACACCGCGAAATCGTTGCGCGGCGACGTTGCCGGCAAGCCCGGCTGACGCGTGGTGCTGGCCACTTCGCTGTGCTTTTCCAGCCGCACGTTCACATACGCCAGCAAGCCGAGGCCGATCTTGTCGGAGTCGAGCAGCGCCACGTACTGGCGGATCACGCCCGCTTCTTCCAGTCGCTTGATGCGGCGCAGGCAGGGCGACGGCGACAGGTTCACGCGCTCGGCCACATCCTGGTTCGACAGGCGGCCGTCGTTCTGCAAAATCTCCAGGATTTTACGATCTGTTTTATCCAGCTCAATCTTTGACATACCTTCCCCACGTCGGTCTTTTGTATGGCAATTTTATTGCGCAATTCAAGAAGGAGGGGGAATTGTTTGGAATTTAATGCTGGGGGGGCAGGTCTATACTGGCGCAAGACGGGAGACCACTCCCGCCAAGAAGCGAGATGCAGGAAATGCACCGCTTCCGGCAACCGCCACCAGTTTCTTGGAGACACAATGAACGCACCCCTGGACCGCGCCCACCTGGCGTCGCCGCCCGCATCCGCACCCGCACAAGACATCACGCTCGACGACAAATGGACGCTCGAGCGCGGTCGCGCCTTCATGACCGGCACGCAGGCGCTGATCCGCCTGCCGATGCTGCAGCGCGAGCGCGACGTCAAGGCCGGCCTGAACACGGCCGGTTACATCACCGGCTACCGCGGCTCGCCTGTCACCTCGGTCGACCAGACCGCGATGAAGGCCAAGGCGCACCTCGACGCGCACCACGTCAAGTTCCATCCCGGCATGAACGAAGACCTGGCAGCGACCGCTGTCTGGGGCACCCAGCAGACCAATCTGTACAAGGACGCGAAGTACGACGGCGTGTTCTCGATGTGGTACGGCAAGGGCCCGGGCGTCGACCGCTGCGGCGACGTGTTCAAGCACGGCAATAACGCCGGCTCGTCGCAATACGGCGGCGTGCTGGTGCTGGCCGGCGACGACCACGCGGCCAAATCGTCGTCCACCGCGCACCAGTCTGACCACATCCTGACCCACTGCGGCATCCCGGTGCTGTACCCGTCGTCGGTGCAGGAATACATCGACTTCGGCCTGCACGCCTGGGCCATGAGCCGCTACACGGGCCTGTGGGTATCGATGAAATGCGTGACCGACATCATCGAGTCGGGCGCCGTCGTCGACCTCGATCCGGACCGCGTGCAGACCGTGATCCCGACCGATTTCCAGCTGCCCGAGGGCGGCCTGAACATCCGCTGGCCGGACGCCGTGCTGGATCAGGAAGTGCGGATGAGCAACCACAAATGGTATGCCGCGCTGGCCTATGCGCGCGCCAATAAGCTCAACCGCATCATCTGGGACAGCCCGCAGCCGAAGATCGGCATCATCACCGCGGGCAAGAGCTACCTGGACACGCGCCAGGCGCTGGCCGACCTCGGCATCGACGAGCAGGCCGCGCAGGACATTGGCCTGCGCCTGTACAAGGTCGGCATGACCTGGCCGCTCGAAGCCGAAGGCGTGCACGAGTTCGCACGGGGCCTCGATGAAATCCTGGTGGTCGAAGAAAAACGCCAGGTCATGGAATACGCGCTCAAGGAAGAGCTGTACAACCTGCCTGACGGCGAGCGGCCGCGCGTGGTCGGCAAGTTCGACGACACCGGCGAGTGGAGCAACAAGAACCGCATGGGCCACGGCGACTGGCTGCTGCCGGCCACGTACGAGCTGAACCCGGCGCAGATCGCGCGCGCCATTGCTTCGCGCATCGGGCACTACTGCGCTGGCCACCCGGTTGCCGAACGCGTCGCTCAGCGCATCGCCTTCCTCGAAGCCAAGGAACTGGTGCTGCGCAACATCCCTGCCAAGCCGAACCCGGAAACCGACCGCATCCCGTATTTCTGCTCGGGCTGCCCGCACAACAGCTCGACCAAGGTGCCGGAAGGCTCGCGCGCGATGGCCGGCATCGGCTGCCACTACATGGTGCTGTGGATGGACCGTGAAACGTCGACCTTCACGCACATGGGTGCCGAAGGCACGACCTGGATCGGCCAGTCGCCGTTCACCGACGAAAAGCACGTGTTCGTCAATCTGGGCGACGGCACCTACTTCCACTCGGGCATCCTGGCGATCCGCGCCGCCGTGGCGGCCAAGGTCAACATCACCTACAAGATTCTCTACAACGATGCGGTCGCGATGACGGGCGGCCAGAACGTCGACGGTCCGCTCGACCCGGGCATGATCAGCCGCCAGATTGCGGCCGAAGGCGTCACGCCCATCATCGTCGTCACCGACGAACCGGACAAATACCCGAGCGACTACGCCTGGGCGCCCGGTACCACGGTGCGCCACCGCTCCGAGCTGATGGACGTGCAGCGCGAACTGCGCGAGATGCCCGGCGTGTCGGCAGTGATCTATGACCAGACCTGCGCATCCGAAAAACGCCGGCGCCGGAAGAAAGGCGAATTCCCTGACCCGGCCAAGCGCGCCGTGATCAACGAAGCCGTCTGCGAAGGCTGCGGCGACTGCTCGGTGCAATCCAACTGCCTGTCGGTCGAGCCACTCGAAACCGAACTGGGCCGCAAGCGCCAGATCAACCAGTCGTCCTGCAACAAGGATTATTCGTGCGTGTCGGGCTTCTGCCCGAGCTTTGTCACCGTCGAAGGCGGCGGCCTGAAAAAGCCGAAGAAGGCTGCTGCGTCCGACGCGGCGCCACCCGTGTTGCCGGAACCCGTCATTCCATCGGTCGCCACGCCATTCGGCATTCTCGTGGCCGGCGTGGGCGGCACCGGTGTCGTCACGGTCGGCCAGATCCTGGCGGTGGCGGCGCACGTCGAAGGCAAGGGCGCGATCGTGCTTGACCAGAGCGGCCTGGCCCAGAAGGGCGGCCCGGTCATGTCGCACGTGCGCCTGGCCGAACACCAGGCCGATCTGCACTCGACCCGCGTGGGCACCGGCAGCGCCGACCTCGTGATCGGTTGCGACCAGATCGTCACGGCCAGCCGCGACGCCCTGTCGCGCATGGGCGAAGGCCGCACCTGGGCCGCCGTCAATTCGAGCACCGCCACCACCGCCGCGTTCGTGAAGAACCCGGACTGGCAATTCCCGGCCGAAGGTTCGCGCGGCGCGATCGAGCAAGCCTGCGGCAAGGCCAACGTCGAATTCCTCGACGCGGGCAGTATCGCCACGGCGCTGCTGGGTGACGCGATCGCCACCAATATGTTCATGCTCGGCTATGCGTTCCAGAAGGGCCGCGTGCCGCTGCACGAAGCCTCGCTGATGAAAGCCATCGAGCTCAATGGCGTGTCGGTCGCATTCAACAAGGCGGCCTTCAACTGGGGCCGCAGCGCCGGGCACGATCTGGCGGCTGTCAGCAAGTCGGCGATGCCGGCCAAGGTGATCGAGTTCAAGCGCATGCAGACGCTCGACGATGTCGTCAAGCGCCGGGTCGAGCTGCTCACGGCGTATCAGGACGC
This sequence comes from Telluria sp. ZT3P26, assembly GCF_059686035.1. NCBI lineage: Bacteria > Pseudomonadati > Pseudomonadota > Betaproteobacteria > Burkholderiales > Oxalobacteraceae > Telluria > Telluria sp. ZT3P26. The sequence continues at coordinate 547,784 of NZ_JCASII010000002.1, forward strand.
GGCGTATGCCAGCCAGTACACGGCCTTCGTCGAGCAGGTCAGGGCGCAGGAAGCGCGTTTGGGCAAGGGCACGCGCCTGTCGGAAGCCGTGGCCAAGTACCTGTACAAGCTGATGGCGTACAAGGACGAGTACGAAGTCGCGCGCCTGCACACCGACCCGGCGTTCCGTGAAAAGATCGCCAATATGTTCGAGGGCGATATCACGCTCAAGTTCCACCTGGCGCCGCCGCTGCTGGCCAGGCATGACAAGGAAGGCCGCGCCATCAAGCAGGAGTTCGGCCCGTGGATGATGCGCGCGTTCGGCGTGCTGGCGAAGTTCAAGGGTCTGCGCGGTACGGCGTTCGACGTGTTCGGCTATACCGCCGAGCGCCGCGTCGAGCGCGCCCTGATCGGCGAGTACCGCGCGACGGTGGCGGCATTGCTGCCCAAGCTCACGGACGCCAATCTGGCGCAGGCCGTGGCGGTGGCCAGCATTCCCGAAGACATCCGTGGCTACGGGCACGTGAAGGAACGGCACCTGAAAGCGGCGAAGGAAAAAGAAGCAGCGCTGCTGGCGGCATTCCATGCGCCAGTGGGCGCCGCACCGCGCGCGGCCTGATGGTGTTTTGATCACGTCGGCGCGTGTTGCGCGCCGGCGGTTCTTTTTACCTGCTTGTCGCCTTGGCATGCTTCGTTGTCGCCTGGCCTCAACTGTGACATTTGGTGGTGTTGTGCACGAAAACCGCCGTCTATAATCATCTGCATGAGCCCGACATTCTCCCTCCCGCGCAAGGCCGTTCCCGTCCGTCTGATTTCCGGCACCCTTGCCGCGCTGTTCGTGCTTGCCGGGTGCGGCGGCGGTGGCGGGTCGCCCGGTGTGGGCGCGCGGCCGCCGGTGGCCGACACGCCAACCGCGCCGGTCACACCGACGCCGACCCCCACCCCGACCGGCACGAGCGCCACGCCGGAAGACCTCAATCCCAACCTGCTCGGCGACGCCTATGGCAATTACTGGAACAAGTGCGCCGCGCCGCGCACGGGCTTCGATGCCAGCGGCAGGGCCTTCCCCGATGTGCAGGGCACGCTGCTGGACGAGCTGAAATTCCTGCGCGCCTGGACCAACCAGTACTACCTCTGGTACAACGAAGTCCCGAACACGTACAAGATGGCCGATTTCAAGAGCGCCACCGACTACTTCGACGTGCTCAAGACGCCTGCCGTGACCGCCACCGGGCAAGCCAAGGACCGTTACCACTTCACCTATCCGACCGCCGAATGGGAGGCGATGCAGACCCAGGGCATCGACCTGGGCTACGGCATCACGTGGTCGCGCAATGCGGGCGGCACGGCGCCGCGCACCTGGCTGATCACGGCCGTGGAACCGGGTTCGCCGGCCGCGGCCGCCGGGCTGCTGCGCGGCGACCTGCTGACGAAAGTCGATGGCATCGACTTCATCAACACGACCGATGCGGCATCGATCGCGCGCATCAACCAGGCCCTGTTCCCTGAAACGGCCGGCACTGCGCACCGCTTCACGCTGCAGCGCGGTGGCGTGCCGATCGACGTCGCGATGACGGGCGCCGACGTGCGCATCGCACCGGTCAAGAACGTCAAGATCATCGAGACCGCGACCGGCAAGGTCGGCTACCTGACCTTCGACACGTTCAACGCGGTCTCCGAAAAGCAGCTGATCGACGCCTTCACCACGTTCCGCCAGGCCGGCGTGAACGACCTGGTGCTCGACATCCGCTACAACGGCGGCGGCCTGCTGTACCTGGCCAGCCAGCTGGCCTATATGGTCTCCGGGCCGGAGTCGACCAGTGGCAAGGTGTTCGAGCAATCGCAGTACAACGACAAGCTGCCGCGCGAAGCGCCGCTGCTGTTCCGCTCGACCGCATGGGGCTTCGCCTCGAGCAACCCGGTACGCACCGGCACGCCGCTGCCGACGCTGGGCCTGAAACGCGTGACGGTGCTGAGCACGGCCGGTACCTGCTCGGCCAGCGAATCGGTGATCAATGGCTTGCGCGGCGCCGACGTCGAGGTCATCCAGATCGGCGGCACCACCTGCGGCAAGCCGTACGGCTTCACGCCTGTGCCGAACTGCGGCACGACCTATTTCTCGATCGAGTTCAAGGGCGTCAACAACAAGGGCTTCGGTGACTTTAACGATGGCTTCGCGCCGACCTGCCAGGTCAGCGACGACCTGACGCGGCCGGTGGGCGACCAGAACGAAGGCTTGCTGGCCGCCGCGCTGACCTACCGTGCCACCCAGGCATGCCCGGTCTCGACGACCAGCCGCGCCCGTGTCGTGCCGATGGAAATCGTGCGGCCACAGGTCAAGGAAATCGCGATCCGGCCGACGCCCGGCGCCCCGCCGCGCTAAGCAGAACGGCCGTATTGACGGGCGGCGTGGCCACTTGGCGCGCCGCCCTTTGTGTTTCCAGGACTGAACTTTTTGGCAAGAACGCGTCTATAATCGTCGGCTTCCCTGTCACCTGCCGGAGCTTCTCGATGATTCGTTCTGCGTTACTGCTGGCCCTGCTGTCTGCATTCCCTCTGGCGCACGCCGCTACCCCCGACCTGACGACGATCTCGGAACGCTCCGGCTTCCAGGCCACGGGCCGCTACGACGAAACGATCGCGCTGTGCGCCGCCTTCGCGCAGGCGTATCCGAAGCAGGTCCAGTGCATCGACTTCGGCATCACGCCGGAAGGGCGTCCGATGAAGGCGCTGGTGGCCAACAACAACGGCGTGTTCACGCCCGCCGCCGCCAGGAAGGCGGGCTTGCCCGTCACGCTGATCCAGGGCGGCATTCACGCCGGCGAGATCGACGGCAAGGACGCCGGTTTCCTGGCGCTGCGCGAGATCCTCGAAGGCCGCGCGGGCAAGGGCGCGCTCGACAAGCAGGTGCTGCTGTTCGTGCCGGTGTTTAACGTCGACGGGCACGAGCGCTTTGGCAAATGGAACCGCCCGAACCAGCGCGGCCCGGTGGAAATGGGCTGGCGCACCACCGCCCAGAACCTGAACCTGAACCGCGACTACCTGAAGGCCGACGCGCCGGAAATGCAGGCGATGCTGGGTCTGGTGAATGCGTGGGATCCGCTGACGTATGTCGACCTGCACGCGACCAACGGCGCCAAGTTCCAGCACGATATTTCGATCCAGGTCGAGCCGGTGTATTCGGGCGACCCGGAATTCCGCAAGGCTGGCCTGGCCCTGCGCAGCAATGTCATCAAGGACATCGCAAAAGAGGGCTCGACGCCGCAGTCGTACTACATGTCATTCGTGAAGCAGGACGACCCGATGTCGGGCTTCGAGGACGGCGTGTCGGATCCGCGTTTCTCGACCGGCTACTTCCAGCTGCGTAACCGTATGGCGATGCTGGTGGAAACCCACTCGTGGAAAGAATACCCGGTGCGCGTGCGCATCACGCGCAACACCGTGGTCTCGGTGCTGAACCAGGTCGCAAAGAACGGCGCGGACTGGCAAAAAGCGGCCTACGCGGCCGACGCGCGCGCCGCAAAGCTGGGCAACAAGAAGGTGGCGCTGAACTACCGTACGACCGACAAGTCGGAGATGGTCAATTTCAACGGCTACGAATACACGCGCAAGCCATCCGAAATCTCGGGCGGCCTGATGACGCGCTACGACGAAACCAGGCCGCAGGTGTGGCGCGTGCCGCTGCGTGACGAGGTCGTCGCTGACGTGGAAGTGACGGCGCCAGGCGCAGGCTACATCGTGCCGGCGGCGCAGGCGGCCATCGTCGGCGAGAAGCTGCGCCAGCACGGCGTCGTGTTTCGCAAGCTGGACCAGGGCGTGGCGCGCGCCAACGTCGAGACCTTCCGCGCCGACAAGGCGACGCTGGATGCCGCCTCGGTCGAAGGGCATCAGCGCCTGACGGTCACGGGCAAGTGGACGGCGGAGCCGCGCGCGGTGACGGCCGGTTCGCTGTTCGTGCCGATCGCGCAGCCGAAGGCGCGGCTGGTGGTGGCGATGTTCGAACCGCAGGCGCCCGATTCGCTGCTGGCCTGGGGCACGTTCAACACGGCCTTCGAGCGCAAGGAATACATGGAAGACTACGTGGCCGAGGACGTGGCGCGCGAGCAGATGGCAGCGGACCCGAAAGTGGCGGCCGAATTTGCGCAGCGCCTGGCGTCGGATCCGGCGTTTGCCAAGGATCCGCAGGCGCGCCTGGCGTTTTTCGCCAAGCGGCATTCGTCGTATGACGAGCGCTTGAACCTGTATCCGGTGCTGCGCACGGATACGGTGCTGTAACCTGGTCCCTGAGGACCGACCTGTCTTACGTGTCGGTCTGCAGGAGATTGCGTGAATTCGCATTCGTGCGAAACACGATCGGCTGCTCGATCACGTGAGCGTTGTCGAGCGCTGCCGGGCGCTGGCTGGCAAAGCGGATCACCTTGTCGACTTCGCCGCGCTTGGGCGACTTGCTGCACACGGGGTCGGTCGCTGCCGCGTCACCGGCCAGCATGAACGCCTGGCAGCGGCAGCCACCCAGGTCGCGTCCCTTTTCGTCGCAGCTGCGGCATGGCTCCTGCATCCAGTCATTGCCACGGTACGCATTGAACGCGGTGCTGGTGCGCCAGATGTCGGCCAGGCCCACATCGCGCACGTTCGGCAAATTCAGGCCGGGCAGGTCGCGCGCATTGTGGCAGGGCAGCGCCACGCCGTCCGGCGCCACGCCGAGAAATACCGCACCCCAGCCATTCATGCAGGCTTTCGGACGGTCCTCGAAGTAATCGGGCACCACGAACAGCAGCTTGCAGGCGTCGCCAATTTGCTCGCGGTATTCTGCTACCACGCGTTCGGCGTCGCGCACCTGCTCAAGCGTGGGCATCAGCTGGTTGCGGTTCTTCATGGCCCAGCCGTAGTACTGGGTATTGGCCAGCTCCAGGTATTCGGCGCCCAGCGCCAGTGCCATCTCGATGATCTTGCCGACATGCGGCAGGTTATAGCGATGCAGCACGCAATTCATCACCATCGGGTAATCGTATTGCTTGATCAGCTTCGCCACTTTGAGCTTGAGGTCGAACGTTTTGGTGCTGCTCAGGAAATCATTGAGCTCACGGGTCGAATCCTGGAACGACAACTGGATATGATCCAGCCCGGCATTCTTGAGCGCCGCGATGCGGGTTTCATTCAGACCGACACCCGACGTGATCAGGTTGCTGTAAAAGCCCAGGCGGCGCGCTTCGGCGACCAGCTCTTCGAGGTCGTCGCGCATCAGCGGCTCGCCCCCGGAAAACCCCAGCTGCACAGCGCCCAGTGCGCGCGCTTCGCGCATGACCCGCACCCATTCGCCCGTCGTCAATTCATTGCGCACCGCATCGTAATTGAGCGGGTTATAGCAAAACGCGCAGTGCAGCGGGCATTGGTAGGTCAGTTCGGCCAACAGCCAGAAGGGCGGCGACACGGTCGGCGCGCCACTCTTGGCAAAATCGGTGGGCAGCATCATTCGATCCACTTGTGCTGGTGGGCGTGGGCCAGCAAGCCCTCGATATCGGTGCGCAAGCCGGTGACCTGGAATTTGGTTTCCAGGTCGTGCACGATCTGGTCGACCGTGGTCTTGCCATCGCAGCACTTCAGGATTTCGCCGGCGCTGCCATTCAGTTTGACCATGCCTTCCGGGTACAGCAGCACGTAGGCCTGCTGGGCGTCTTCCCATTGCAGGCGAAAGCGCCGGTTCAGGGCCGGCATGGCGGGGATGAGGGGATCGCTCATGTCGGATAGGCTTTTTCGATAGCGTCCAGCATGGCCCACAGGATGTCCAGCTTGAACTTGAGGATCTCGAGTGCGCGCTGCTGTTGTGCCCTGGTCGTGAAATAGTCGAGCGTCACGGCCAGGCCATGGTCGACGTCGCGCTGGGCCAGCGGAATGCGGCTGCGGAAATAATGCAGGCCGGCCGGTTCCACCCATGGATACTGGGTTGGCCAGCCGGCCAGCCGGTCCTTGTGGATCTGCGGCGCGAACATCTCGGTCAGCGACGAGCACACTGCCTCTTGCCACGGCGAGCGGCGTGCAAAATCGACATACGCGTCGCAGGCAAAGCGCACCGCTGGCACCACATGCTGCAGCGACCACAGTTCGGCGCGGGGAATGCCGGCCGCCTCACCCAGCTGGGTCCAGGCTTCCATGCCGCCCTGGGCGTCGCCCTGGTAATCGTCGTAGCCGTCATGGTCCAGGATGCGGGCGATCCACAGGCGGCGGGTCGCGCGATCGTCGCAATTGGACAGGATCGCGGCATCCTTTTTCGGAATGATGAACTGGTAATAGAAGCGGTTGGCGATCCAGCCGCGCAGCTGTTCGGGCGAGCATTGCCCGGCATTCATGCGCAGGTTGAACGGATGATGGATATGGTAGCTCTTGCCCATCGCCCGCAACTGCTGTTCGAATTCGGCGCGCGACCAGGGCGCCAACTGGTCGCTGCTATCGGGAGAAGGCGTCATACGGTAATGTCCATGCCGTCGAACGCGACCTCGATACCGTGCGTGGCCAGTTCGGCACGCTCGGGCGAATCTTCGCGCAGGATCGGATTGCTGTTGTTGATGTGGATGAGGATCTTGCGGCGCGCCGGCATGCGCGCCAGCACCTCGATCATGCCGCCCGGGCCGGACTGCGGCAGATGGCCCATCATGTGGGCCGTCTTTTTCGACAGGCCGAGCGTGATCATTTCGTCGTCGCTCCAGCAGGTGCCATCGACCAGCAGCACATCTGCCTGGCGCATCGCCGCTTCCACCGCATCGGTCATCTGGCCCAGCCCGGGGGCGTAGAACACGCGCGCGCCGCTGGCGCTGTCATGCAGCATCAGGCCGATATTGTCGCCCGGGTGCGGGTCGTTGCGGTGCGAGGAATAAGGCGGGGCCTTGCTCGACAGCGGAACGGGCAGGAAGGTCGTGTTGCGCAGCGGCGCAATCGAGAACGGCTGGCTGTCAATGGCCAGCGTGTGCGGATCGACGCCGCAATAATGGCCAAGCACGCGCGTGAGCGGCAGCGCTTGCGACAGGTCGGCCAGCACGTCAGCGGTCGCATACAGGGGCAGGGGCGTGCCGCGCTCGCGCAGCATCAGCAAGCCGGTCACGTGGTCGATCTGGGCATCCATCAGCAGCACAGCCGCAATACCGGTGTCGCGCACGGCGCGGGCAGGTTGCAGGGCGGGTGTGGCGCGGATTTGCACCAGGATGTCGGGGGATGCATTGACCAGTACCCAGTCGATGCCATCGTCGCTCACGGCGATCGAGGATTGGGTGCGGCTTACAGCCTGGATGGTGCCATTGCGGATGCCATCACAGTTCAGACAATTACAATTCCACTGCGGAAAACCACCTCCCGCTGCCGAACCAAGAATGCGGATTTTCAACAGCGTATCCAACCTTTCACATGGTTATCGCTGATAACCGGAGTGGCAGGTACCGATGACAGGATCGTTCATCGGTACCTGCCTGAATTAAACATCAACGGTTCAGCACGTACATGGTGATTTCAAAACCCCAACGGAAATCAATTGCTTCAGGTGTTTCCCAGCGCATGGTAAGCCTCCTAGTGAATGCATGATGGTATGTTGCGAGTGATGGTCGTCGGCTACGCGACGACATCTGATTGTGACGCAATCTTGTCGATTCTGCACGACGGCGGGCGCTGCCGTGCGGGGGTATGTACGACGGGCCCGGCGATCGCGCGAGGCCTGTCCGGGCGGCAAGTAAGTCGACCGGCGTGGGGGCGATGACGTGCGTTGGCGTTACTGCGTGGCCGGCAACGATGTCAACAATACTGTCGTCACTTTGCCGTCGGTACCATTGACCAGCTGATACAGCCGGTCATATTCGTTGTCGCCAATTTCTGCCCCCGGCGCACCGCCGAACAGCCGCACCAGTTCCGGCAGCGTATTGGAGTGGCCCACCACCAATACCGCACCTTGCAGCGTCTTCACCCTGGCGACCAGCGCCTCCGGCTTGCCCGCATCGTATTGCTGCACAGGCAGGCTGAGCGACGTCGAGAGTGGCTGCGCGGTGTCCCGCGTGCGGACCGTAGCGCTGCTGAAGATGGCCTTGATGCCGGCGCGGCGCAGGATCGCGGCAATGTTCTGCGCGCGTTGCCGGCCTTGCGGCGTGAGCGACGGATCGTTACCGTCGCTGGCTTTTTCGCCGTGGCGCACGAGGTAGATCATGTCGGGTTCGGCCATGGCGGCGCAGGGCGCAAGCAGGGCGATGGCCAGTGCCATTCGGCCGAACAGGTGCGCGGGGCGTGTCAGGGAAAAGTGCATCGCAGTCTTTCAGCGTGTTGTGGTGAAAAGCAGCGTAGCACGGGGCGGTCAGTCGCCGGGTGTGTTGGCGCTGCGTTCGGCCGCAACACCCGTCGTGGCGAAGCGTTCGCGATACACTTTCGGCGCAATACCCAGCTTTTTCAGGAACACCCGGCGCATGTGCGCCTCGTCGCTGAAGCAGGCACGCGCCGCGACCGTCTTCAGCGGCAGCGCCACGTCGGCCAGCAACTGCGTGGCGCGCTCGAAGCGGCAGGTTTCGATGAATTCCTGGGTGCTCATGCCCACCTCTTGCTGGAACACGCGGGCGAAATGACGCTCGCTCATCATCGCCTTCTGCGCCAGCTGCGCCACCGACAGGCGCTCGTGCAGGTTCTCCAGGATCCAGCTCTGCAGCTCGCGGATATTCGGCTTGGCCGTGCGCTCGCTGAGCAGGTGCGCACTGAACTGCGACTGGCCGCCCGGACGCTTCAGGTAGACGACCATCTCGGTGGCCACGTCCAGCGCCAGTGCGCGGCCGAAGTCCTGTTCGACCAGCGCGAGGGCCAGGTCCATGCCGGCCGTGACGCCGGCCGAGGTCCAGACATTGCCGGCGCGGATGAAGATGGCGTCGGCATCGATGTCGATGGCCGGGAAATCGGCGTGCAGGCGATCGGCAACGCCCCAGTGCGTGGTGGCGCGTTTGCCGTCGAGCACGCCGGCGGCGGCCAGGAAGAAGGCGCCCGAGCACAGGGCGCTCAGGCGTTCGAGGCGCGGGGCGGCGGCGCGGATCCAGTCGATCAGGGCGGCGCTTTCAACCAGCGCAGCCTGGATATGGCGCGCACCGACCACCATCGCGGTGTGAGGCAGGGCCAGCGTGTTGACCACCTTGGTAGCCTCGAGCGACATCAGGGTATCCGAGCGGATCAGCCCGGTCTTGAAGGACGCCACGCGCACATCGTAGCCGGCCGCCTTGCCTTGCCGCGCCAGGTGCAGATTGGCGTATTCGAACACCGACATGGGGCCGATCGCTTCCATCGCCTTGAAGCCGGGGTAGACGACGATGTCGACGGTAATGGTGTCCAGGGGTGGCGCAGAAGGCATCGGCAGGGCGGTCAGTGGCAAAGATCCGGTCATTATTGCACCAAATCCTGCCATTTCCGCCCGGGCGGCGCCAGTGGCCATGCCCGCGCCTGCAGAATGGCTGCATTCCATTTTTTACTGAGCCAGAGACCATCACCATGAAAACCAAAGCAGCCATTGCCTGGCGCGCCGGCGCGCCCTTGACCATCGAAGAAGTCGACCTGGAAGGCCCGCGCGAGGGCGAAGTATTGATTGAACTGAAAGCGACCGGCATTTGCCATACCGATTACTACACGCTGTCGGGCGCCGATCCGGAAGGCCTGTTCCCGGCGATCCTGGGCCATGAAGGCGCGGGCATCGTGGTCGATGTGGGGCCTGGCGTGACGACGTTGAAAAAGGACGACCACGTCATCCCGCTGTATACGCCGGAATGCCGCCAGTGCAAATTCTGCCTGTCGCAAAAGACCAACCTGTGCCAGGCGATCCGCAGCACGCAAGGACGCGGCCTGATGCCGGATGCGACCAGCCGCTTTTCGCTCGATGGCAAGCCGCTGTTTCACTACATGGGCACGTCGACGTTCTCGAACTACATCGTGGTGCCGGAAATCGCGCTGGCAAAAATCCGTGAAGATGCCCCGTTCGACAAGGTCTGCTACATCGGTTGCGGCGTGACCACCGGCGTGGGCGCGGTGCTGTTTTCGGCCAAGGTCGAAGCGGGCGCCAACGTGGTCGTGTTTGGTCTGGGCGGTATCGGTCTGAACGTGATCCAGGCCGCGAGGATGGTGGGCGCCGACAAGATCATCGGCGTCGACATCAACCCGGCGCGCCAGGACATGGCGCGCAAGTTCGGCATGACCCATTTCGTCAATCCGAACGACGTCGAGAATGTCGTCGACGCGATCGTGCAGATCACCGACGGCGGCGCCGACTACAGTTTCGAGTGTGTCGGCAATGTGAACACGATGCGCCAGGCGCTCGAATGCACGCACAAGGGCTGGGGCAAATCGTTCATCATCGGCGTGGCGGCTGCGGGCGAAGAAATCGCCACCCGCCCATTCCAGCTGGTGACGGGCCGCGAGTGGCGCGGTTCGGCCTTCGGCGGCGCGCGCGGGCGCACCGATGTGCCGAAGATCGTCGACTGGTATATGGAAGGCAAACTCAATATCGACGACCTGATCACGCACCGCCTGCCGCTCGAGCGCATCAATGAAGGGTTCGACCTGATGAAGAGCGGCGAATCGATCCGCTCGGTGGTGCTGTACTGATGGCGCTGGCCGCGGCGGTTCAGGCCAGCGCGGCCACGATGAAGTCGACGAAGGTGCGCACCTTGGCCGACAGGTGCTTGCGGCTCGGATAGAGCGCATGGATGCCCAGCTCGGCGGACTGCCAGCCGGGCAGCACCTGCACCAGCCGCCCGGCAGCCAGATCCTCGCCCACGATGAAATGCGGCTGGAACACGATGCCAGCCCCGGCGAGCGCCGCCAGGCGGATCATGTCGCCGTTGTCGGCCCTGATGGGGCCAGTCACCGGCACGGTGAGGTGCTCGCCGGCAGACTCGAGGCGCCAGTCGGCGCCGGCCCCGCTCAATGAATAGCTCAGGCACGTATGCTGGCTCAGGTCATGCGGCGTCTGCGGCGTGCCGTGCGCGGCCAGGTAGGCGGGCGACGCGCACACGATGCTGCGCGCAACGCCCAGCTTGCGCGCGATCAGGTCCGACTGGGGCAGGGCGCCGATCCGGATCGCCACATCGAAGCCTTCCTCGACCAGGTCGACCTTGCGGTCGGACAGCGCAATATCGAGCTGCACCTGCGGGTAGGCCTGGGTGTACGCGCCGATGATGCTGCCCAGGCGGTGCTGGGCATACGACAGGGGAATCGTCACGCGCAGCACGCCGCGCGGCAGCGTCGTCATCTGGCCGGCAATCTGTTCGGCCTCGTTCACATCCCCCAGAATCTGCACGCTGCGCTCGTGGAAGGCGCGACCCGTTTCCGTCAGGCTCAGGCGCCGGGTGGTGCGGTTCAATAGCCGCGTGCCCAGATGCTCTTCGAGCTTTTGCACTTGCTTGGATACCATGGCGCGTGACACATCCAGCCTGGTCGCCGCAGCGGCGAAGCTGCCGCTGTCGACCACGGCAACATAGGTTCTCATCGAGCCGAGCAAGTCCATTGGGCGAGATTGTCAATCAAATGGAAATAGTCTAACCATCTTCACCTGCTTTATCAACATCATGGACGTAGGTACCATGCACGCATTACTTAACGAGGTGCACCATGAACTTGCCCACGATCTTTGTTTCACACGGCTCGCCGATGCTCGCACTGCATGACAGCCCGGCACGCCGCTTCCTGCAAGAGCTGGGGCAGACATTGCCACGGCCGAGCGCGATTGCCGTCGTGTCGGCGCACTGGGAAACCGCTGGCGGCCCGGCCGTTTCGCTGGCCACCCAGCCGGAAACGATCCACGACTTTGGCGGCTTCCCGCAAGCGCTGTTCGACATACGCTATCCGGCACCGGGCGCGCCTGCCGCGGCCGAACGCGCGGCGGCGCTGTTCGACGCCGCCGGCATCCCGGTCGGGCGCAGCGCGACACGGGGCCTGGACCATGGCGCGTGGGTGCCGCTCAGCCTGATGTATCCGGCCGCCGATGTGCCGGTGATGCAGATCTCGATCGTCCATGGTGCCAGCCCCGCGCTGCACCAGCAACTGGGCCTGGCGCTGCAGGCCTTGCGCCAGGAGGGCGTGCTGGTCATCGGCTCGGGTTCGCTGACGCACAACCTGTATGAAATCCGCGGCCACAGCGCCGATGCGCCGCCGCCGCGGTGGGTCAGCGACTTCGGTACCTGGATGCGAGAACGGCTGATGGCGAATGACCGCGCTGCCCTGCTGGACTACCGCCAGCTGGCGCCGATGGCCGCGAAAAACCATCCGACCGAAGAACACCTGCTGCCCCTGTTCGTGGCGATGGGCGCGGCCGGGCCCGATGCCAGGGCGTCAGTGCTGCACACGAGTATCGAACATGGCGTATTGGCGATGGATGCCTACGCTTTCAATTAACAATCACATTGTCCTCACCCACGAAAGAACAATCATGCACACCACGACCACACAACTGAATACCAACACCAACGACGCTGGCAAGCTGGTGCTGCGCGTCGCCCTGGCCGCTATGCTGCTGTTCCACGGCGTTGCCAAACTGAGCGGCGGCATTGGTTTTGTTGCCGACATGCTGGCTAAAGCCGGCTTGCCCGCCGTGTTTGGCTACGGCGTATACATCGGCGAAGTCATCGCGCCGCTGCTCATCCTGTTCGGCCTGTTCACGCGTCCTGCCGCGCTGGTCGTCGCCATCAACATGATCGTCGCCGTGCTGCTGGCACACACGAGCCAGTTCTTCACGCTCAACGAAACCGGCGGCTGGGCGCTGGAATTGCAGGGGATGTTCTTCTTTGCTGCAGTAGCAGTCGCGCTGCTGGGGGCGGGGCGTTACAGCATCGGTGGCGCCAACGGCCGCTGGAATTGAAGCAAGCTGGCTCCAAAGCCGGGGTCAGGTCTGACATTCGGACACGGGCTCGGCTTTAGTCGGACCAAAGCCGGGGTCAGGTCTGACATTTGGACACGACCTCGGCCATTCGTCGAATGGCCTGCCTGGCCTCGTTGAATGCTGAGCAATCTCAGCGCCAGCAATTCCGCATCCGGTAGCGTGGCCGGATGACACGACCACTCAGACTCGATTTTCCCGGCGCGCTCTACCATGTGACGTCGCGCGGGAACCGGCGCAACACGATCTATCGCGATGAAGCCGATCGCCGGATTTGGTTGGAGGTTCTTGCGAAGGTGTGTGAACGCCACCACTGCGTTATCTATAGCTTTTGCCAGATGACCAATCACTACCATCTGCTGATCGAAACGGCCGAAGCAAATCTTCCGCAATGCATACGCCAACTCAACGGGTCGTATTCGCAGCATGTCAATCGACGGCATCATCTCGTTGGCCACCTGTTTCAAGGGCGCTACAAGGCGATCCTGGTGCAGAAGGAAAGTTATCTTCTGGAAGTGTCCCGGTACATCGTGTTGAATCCACTACGTGCCCATGTCGTCGAAGCGCTGGATCAATGGTGGTGGAGCAGTCATCGTTATTTTGTCGGGGATGAAACGCCACCTGAATGGTTGGCGCGCGATCGGCTCCTGGAGCGGTTCGGTGACACACGCGCCAGCGCCATTGAGGCATATCAGGCATTTGTACTGGCAGGTGTCGGGCAGGCAAATCCGCTGGACGCTACCCGTCATCAAATCCTGCTGGGGGATGACGTTTTCGTATCGGCGCACCAGCAGATGCAGCGATCTGAAGCGCTCATGGAAACCAGGCGGGCGACGCGGCGCGCAGTGGCGCTTCCCTTGCTTGACTATCAGAATACCTATCCCGCCAGGGATGAGGCGATGGCGCGCGCCTACCGATCGACAGCCTATACCATGCCGCAGATTGCGATCGCCTTCGGCGTCTCGACCAAAACGGTCAGCCGGGCCGTTGCTGCTTTCGAAAAAGCGAAACCGAACGCTGAATGCTGAGGTCGTGTCCGAATGTCAGACCTGACCCCGGCTTTGATGCTGAGGTCGTGTCCAAATGTCAGACCTGACCCCGGCTTTGACGATCACAGCTGCGTCAATGAAATCGTGCCGGCCACCGGCGTCGAGCACGGCTCTTCATCGAATGCAATATCTCCCAGCGGATTGGCCACGCCATCCGTTTTCAGATCCGCGAAGCCGAACAGGTTGCGGTCCATCAGATGCGACGGCACCACGGTCGACAGCGACGAGAAAATGCTCTCCACGCGGCCTGGATGTTTTTTCTCCCACTCGCGCAACATGTTCTTGATCTGCTTGCGCTGCAAGTTCTCTTGCGAGCCGCACAGGTCGCACGGGATGATAGGGAAGCCTTTGACCTCAGCATAGCGCTCGGTATCAGCCTCTTTCACGTACGCCATCGGGCGGATCACCATGTGCTTGCCATCGTCCGACACCAGCTTGGCCGGCATGCCTTTCAGCTTCCCGCCGAAGAACATGTTCAGGAAGAAGGTTTCCAGGATGTCGTCGCGGTGGTGGCCCAGCGCGATCTTGTTGCAGCCCAGCTCATCGGCGACGCGGTACAGGATGCCGCGGCGGAGGCGCGAGCACAGCGAGCAGGTGGTCTTGCCTTCCGGGATCAGGCGCTTGACGATGCTGTAGGTGTCCTGGTTTTCGATGTGGTAGTCCACGCCGAGCTTGTCCAGGTAGGCCGGCAGGATGTCGGCCGGGAAGTTCGGCTGCTTCTGGTCGAGGTTGACTGCGACGATGTCGAAGTGGATCGGCGCGCGTTCGCGCAGCGTCAGCAGGATGTCCAGCAGTGCGTAGCTATCCTTGCCGCCCGACAGGCACACCATCACCTTGTCGCCGTCTTCGATCATGTTGAAGTCGCCAATGGCCTGGCCGACCTGGCGGCACAGGCGCTTGTGCAGCTTGTGGTTTTCGTGGGCGATCTTTTCCTGCTTCTTGGCGTCGATCACGGGGGCGGCCTCGCCCAGCGGGAAGTCTGCCTCGGTCAGGCGCTCGATAACGGTTTCGTTCATGCTTCGTCCTTGATACGGAATACTTCGACACCGACGCCTTCGCAATCGGCATACACGTCAGGTTTCATCGTCGACACGCCCGCCGCGCGCACGCGCGGATGGGCCAGCATGGCCTCGACCATGTCGTCGCACAGTGTTTCTTGCAGGTGGATATGGCCCTTGGAAATGCGCTGGGCGACCGTTTCGCGCATGAAATCGTAGTCGACGACTTCAGCCAACTGGTCGGCCTTTGGCGTCGACATCTCGAGCGGAATGTACAGCTCAACATTGATCAGCACACGTTGCTCGCCCTTCTTTTCGAAATCGTGCACGCCGATATTGATCATCACTTCGTAATTGCGCAGGAACAGCCGGCGGCAATTGCGCAAGCTCGGGTGGGACAGGGCGGACAACATGGTTAAGCCTTTTGGATAGATGATTCGGTGCTGCGGTTGTTGGGGTCGTCGCTGCGTGGTTCGGTCAGGAACATGACGTCGCGCGTCGATGGCGTCAGGTGCTGGCCGCCATCGACCAGCAGGGTCGTGCCGGTCAACGCGCGGGCGCCCGCTGCGTAGACGACCGCGTCGGCAATGTCCTGTGGCGTCGAGGAGCGCCCCAGCGGCGTGGCGCGGTGCGCCTCCGTGAAACCTTCTTCGCTCTGCTCGCCCGAGACCAGCGTGATGCCGGGCGCCACGCCCACCACGCGCACGGTCGGCGCCAGCGCTTGCGCCAGCATCGTCGTGGCTGCGTGCAGCGCCGCCTTGGACAAGGTGTACGACAGAAAATCCGGGTTGAGATTGTACAGTTTCTGGTCGAGCAGGTTGATGACGACGGCTTGCTCGCCTTGCGGCGTGGCCGCATGCAGCGCCTGCGCCAGCAGCACTGGCGCTGTGACATTCGCGGCCATATGCGCGTTCAACAGCGCCGGCGAAAAGTCGGTGGCGCTGTCGTATTCGAACAACGACGCGTTGTTCACGATGCACGTCAATGTGCCGAGCGCGTCGATGGCGCGGCCCGCCAGCAGGCGCACGGCAGCATCGTCGGCCAGGTCGCACTGCAACAGCACGGCGCGCCGGCCCAGCGCCAGGATGGCGTCACGCGTGGCGATCGCATCCTGTTCGGAATGGCGGTAATGCAGCGCGAGATCCCAGCCGGCCCTGGCCAGGCCCAGCGCAATGGCGCGTCCGAGGCGGCGCCCGGCGCCGGTCACCAGCGCAACCCGGGGCAGGGCGGTTGGAACTGTGTCGGTCATCATGGGTGATCAGGCCTGAACATCAGGCAGTAAATTGTTGATAAAAGCGAATCTGGCTACAATGCCGGCATGTCCCTGCCCACCCCCGACCACGACGCCCTGGCTGCGTCCCACGCCCTGCAACAACTCATCGCTGACGAGATCGAACAATCCGGTGGGCAGATCGCGTTTTCGCGGTTCATGGAACTGGCGCTGTACGCGCCGCGCCTCGGGTATTACAGCGGCGGCGCCGCCAAGCTCGGCGCCGAGGGCGATTTCATCACCGCGCCCGAGATGACGCCGCTGTTCGGGGCAACCGTGGCGCGCGTGGCAGCCGCTATTATCGCCCAAAGCGCGCCCGACATCATCGAGTTCGGCGCCGGCACCGGCCGCCTGGCGCGCGACGTGCTGGCTGCGCTGGCGCGCCAGGGTGTCACCGTCAACTCGTACACGATCATCGAATTGTCGGGCGAGCTGCGCGCGCGCCAGCAGGCCAACCTGGCCGACCTGCCGCAAGTACGCTGGCAGGACGCCATGCCCGCGCACTTCAGCGGCGTGGTGTTGGCCAATGAAGTGCTCGATGCGATGCCGGTCGAGCTGGTGATCCGCACCCGGAATGGCTGGCGCCGCCAGATGGTCACGATCGAGGCCGGCGCATTCGCCTTTGTCCAGGCGCCGCTCGATGCCGCCCTGCACGAGCAACTGGTGCGCCAGGTGCCCGACCATGAACAGATGATCGAAGGCTATGTCACCGAGCTGCACCCGGTCGGTGCCGGCTTCATGGGTTCGCTGGCGGCGATGTTCGCGGGTGGCCGTGGCGCAGCGATCCTGTTCGACTACGGCTTCCCGGCGCACGAGTATTATCTCGACCAGCGCATCGGCGGCACGCTGATGTGCCACTATCGCCACCACGCGCACCCCGATCCGTTTTATTTGCCGGGCCTGCAGGACATCACCGCCCACGTCGATTTCACGGCGATGGCGCTGGCCGCCCAGGATGCCGGCCTGCCGGTGCTGGCCTACATGAGCCAGGCCGCGTTCCTGATTGGCGCCGGGATCGGTGAATTGTTGCTTGAAAACAACCCCGAGGATGCGCTGCGTTTCCTGCCGCAGTCGCGCGCCGTGCAAAAGCTGGTCTCTCCAGCGGAAATGGGCGAATTATTCAAGGTGCTGGTGGTGGGGCAGGCTGTAACATTGCCCGATGCAATCGTCCAGGCCGACCGCAGTCACCGCCTGTGACAATTGTGATATCTTGCACAACGGACACAATTGCGTCTAAGCTGTACGACATTCCAGCGCCAGGGTCCGGCCATCCGCCTTGGCCGAGGACACAGCATCAATGGCAGGCATCAGCGGGCAGATTCGACACACCATGGCCAAGATTCACACACACTATGACAACCTGAAGGTGTCGCGTCACGCGCCCCAGGAAGTCATTCGTGCTTCGTACAAGGCGCTGAGCCAGAAATACCATCCTGACAAGAACCCGGGCGACGAAAAGGCCGCCCGCATCATGGCCGTCGTCAATTCTGCCTACAACGTCCTGGCCGATCCGGTGCGCCGCAAGGAACACGACGAGTGGATCGCGTCCGAAGAATGGGAAGTCGAGTGGCTGGAAAGCTCGAACGCCAAGGACGGCCAGCTGCGCAAGGGCGGCGATGCGGGTGACGCCACGCCGGCGCACAGGCCGCGCCGCGCACGTCTGATGCGCGATCCGCGCTGGTGGCTGGGCCTGACCACCTGTTTCGTGGCGGGCGCCGCCGCTGCCGTCCTGCTCCTCCAGCAACCGGGCATGATGCCCGGCGCGCTGGCCTGGAGCGGCGTGCAGAAGCCCGTGAGCGTGTTGGCCAGCACGCCGCCGGCACCCGTGCCAACGGCGGCCGCAACCGCCGAGCCTGCGCCCGCGCCCGATATTTGGGCCGGTCGCGGTGCCCCTGTCATCCGCACGCTCGGCATCGCCCAACTGCTGGTGCCTAACCGCGTCCCCGATTGCGGCACCGACCTGCAAACCCTGACGGCACCGGGCGGCGAGCCGTGGCCGGCCGATTCCGCGTATCTGCCGGGCTACCCGGTCGGCAACGAAGGTGCGGGGATGCAGGTGACGATCGACAATAGCGCGAACGCGTCGCCGGTGTTCGTCAAGCTGTACGACCTGGAGCGCCGCGCGAATGTGCGCCACGCCTTCGTGCTGCCGCGCGCGACGTTCACGATCGACAGGCTGACGGCAGGCAAGTACGAGGTGCTGTACCAGAATGTCGGCAGCGGCGCCACGACGGCCGAGTGCGACAGCCGGCCACCCGCGCAGTAACTTGTCGTTTTTTATGCGCCGTGCCCGCTTGTGCAGCGGCGCACCATGCTGATTTCATTTAATTCGTTCTGCGCCGTAATATACTGGGTCGACACTGCGCGCCCATGCAGCCGCCCCAAGCCCAACGCAGGCCAATACGGATCACAATGAACGAACTGGAAGGCCTGACGGCCCTGATCATCGAGCCCCATGCAGGAATGCGCGCCAGCATCCACAGCATGCTCACACTGTGCGGCCTGACCCGGATCGAGCACGCCAGCACGTCCAACCAGGCGATCAAGCACCTGGGCCTGCGCCAGTTCGACCTGATCCTGTGCGAATACGACCTCGAAGGCGGCCAGGATGGCCAGCAGTTGCTCGAAGACCTGCGCCACCACAAGCTGATGCGCCTGGCCACGATGTTCTTCATGGTCACCGCAGAAGGCAACCACAGCAAGGTGGTCAGCGCGGCCGAGCTCGCCCCGACCGACTATGTCCTCAAGCCGTTCACCGCCGACCGCCTGCTCGAGCGCATCGGGCGCGCGCTCGACAAACGCAATGCCTTCCTGCCCGTGTACACGCTGATGGAAGCCGGCGACCAGGCCGAGGCCGTCACCGCCTGCATCGAGGGCCAGCGGCTGCACACGCGCTACGCCATCGACTTCCTGCGCCTGCGCGCCGAGCTGCACATGTTCCTGGGGCAGGCCGAGCTGGCCGAGCCGATCTATCGGCACCTGATCGAGATCAAGGCGATTGCCTGGGCCCGGCTGGGGCTGGCCAAGACGCTGTTCGTGCGCAAGCGCCTGGCCGAGGCCAAGGAAATCCTCGAAGAACTGGTCGATACCAACCGCAATTTCGTCGATGCCTTCGACTGGCTGGCGCGCACCCACGCTGCGGCCGGCGAGCTCGACAAGGCGCAGGCCGTGCTGGCCGACGCGGTGGCCGTCTCACCCCACGCGGTGCGGCGCCTGCGCACGCTGGCCGACATCGCCTTCGATGCGGGCGATATCGACACCGCCGAAAAATCGCTGCGCCAGGTGGTGGGCAAGGCCAAGTATTCCGAGTTTCGCGATCCCGAAGACCACGTCAAGCTGGTGCGCACGCTGGTGAGCAAGGGCGATCCGGTGGGCGCCGCAGCCGTGGTGCGTGATCTCGACCGCACGATGGGCGGGCGCGCGACGACGGTGCTGTGCAGCGCGGTGGCCTCGGCCCTGGTGCACGAGTACACCGGCAACGAGGTGCGCCTGGGCGACGCATTGACCACGGCGGTGGCGGCTTGCCAGGATGCGCCGGGCGTGTCGGTCGACATCAAGCTCGAACTGGCCCGCTCTTGCCTCGACCATGACATGGAAGAGGGCGCCTGCTCGGTCATGCGCGATGTGATGCGCAATGCCGGCGACGAGGCCGTCATGGCGCGCGCAGTGGGCGTGATGGAGAGCGCGGGCAAGGGTGAGCTGGCCCGCTCGATGGCCAAGGAAAGCCGCCAGCACGTGGTCGACCTGGTCGCCAGCGGCGCCGCGCGCGCCAAGAGCGGGGATTACCGGGGTGCGGTCACGCTGATGCTGGAGGCGGCGCACAAGCTGCCGAACAACCCGTCGGTGGCGTTCAACGCTGCGCTGGCCGTGCTGCGCTGCCTGGAGGCCGGCGGCTGGGACGAGCGGCTCGGTGGCCAGGTCCCGACCCTGATCGGCAATGTGCGCAAGCTCGACTCGCTCAATCCCAAGCTGCCGGCACTGGCGGCGCTGTACCAGCAAGTGCTCAAGCAGCACGATCAGGGCGCGCGCCAGGGGTTGCGCGCGGCGCCGCCCAAGGCGGGCTGACGATGGCCGACGTTCCCCACGGCGCCCACGGCCACGCCATCTCGGGGCGGGTGCGCGACGCCTTGATGCGCAAGCTGAGCGGCACCGAGCGCATGTTCAGTCTTGGCGGCACCATGACGCGCGTGATCGGCATGGGGTACAACGTCGACGAGGGCTCGGCCGACCTCGCGCATTACGTGATGGCCGACGTGGCGCTGACCCAGCGCATCCTGCGCCTGTCCAACACGGTGGCGTACCGCACGCAGATGGGCGCGCCGGTGACGACGATTTCGCGCGCCATTTCCCTGCTCGGCTTCGACAATGTGCGCGCCGCCGCGCTGGCGATGCTGCTGGTCGACGCGCTCGATGTCGCCGAACACGGTGTGCGGGTCGAACTCGAAGCGGCGCTGTGCGCCAGCCTGGTCGGGCGCGAAATGGCCCACCACTGTCCCCATCCGGGCGCAGAAGAAGTGGGGATCTGCGCACTCTTCAAGAATCTGGGGCCAATGCTGCTGGCCAGTCACGAGCCGGAACGCTACCGCGAAATTTCCGCCCTGGTCGCCACCGGCAAGCACACGCCCGCGCAAGCGTCGCGCCTGATCCTTGGCTGCACCTTCGAGACCCTGTCCGACGCCGTGCTGCGCGAATGGCAGCTGCCCGAGCTGATCATCGAGGCCCAGGCGTCGCCCCCGCCAGGCGTGCTAGACATCGCCCAGGACCGCGCCGGGTGGATGCGCCAGGTGGCGGCGTTCAGCCAGGATGTGGCGCGCCTGATGGGCCGTCACCATGATCCGGCCAATTCGCCCGACGCCGAAGCGCTGCTGGCGCGCTATGGCGTGGCGCTCGGGTTCGACATGCCCGGGCTGGCAGCGCTGTTCGACACGGTCCAGGAGGGCATGAGCGGCATGCTGCAGAGCATGAACATGGAGCGCGCGCCCAAGACCGACCCGAAAGCCGGCAGCAGCCTGCCGAACGTGCTGGCGCTGGCGATGCTCGATGCGGGCGAAGCCGATGAAGGCGAGTTCTACCCCAGTGGCAAGCCCAAGAACGCACGCGACCTGCTGCTGGCCGGCGTGCAGAATGTCTCGGTACTGGGCGCATCCGCCGCGAATGCCAACGACGTGATCATGGCAGTCCTTGAAACGCTGTACGGTGCGCTGGGCTTTCGCTTCGCCACCATCTGCCTGCGCGATGGCAGAACCGGCAAGTTCCGGGCGCGCGCGTCGCTGGGGGAGGGCAAGGCCGAGCTGCAGGACGGCTTCACCTTCCCGTGCGCATTCACGCGTGACCTGTTCCATCTGGCGCTGGAAAACAATGCCGACATGATGATCCCGGATGCCTTCAGCCCCAAGATCCGCGACCTGCTGCCGGCCTGGTACAAGACGCTGCTGCCGGACGCCGAGAGTTTCATCGTGCTGCCGCTGGTGGTCGGCAAGGCCCAGCTGGGGTTGTTCTACGCGGACCGCATCGTCACGGCGCCGGAAGGCGTGCCGCCGGACGAGACGGCGCTGATCAAGGCGCTCAAGGCGCAAGTGCTGGCGGCGCTGGCGCCGGCTTGACGAACAGGCCAAGTTTTTTTCGCGCCGCGCAAAATGACCCTTGCGGCTTTAGATTCCGACCGTTACAATCACGCCCCGAAGCAACGCTGTCAGGCGAAGTGGAAAAACCTTCTGCCCAAACCTGATTGACAGTACGTTGAGCTTGCTTCATACTCTGCGGTTCTTCGCGGTGGGGTGGCCGAGTGGTTAAAGGCAGCAGACTGTAAATCTGCCCTCTCTGAGTACGCTGGTTCGAATCCAGCCCCCACCACCAAAAGAAGATCGTGAAGTCGAATTGAAGTTGTACCTCGCGGGTGTAGCTCAATGGTAGAGCAGAAGCCTTCCAAGCTTACGACGAGGGTTCGATTCCCTTCACCCGCTCCAGTGTTTTGCGGTGTGCAAGTTGAACATCGCACCAAATCAGCCCTTGTAGCTCAGTGGTAGAGCACTCCCTTGGTAAGGGAGAGGCCACGTGTTCAATCCACGTCAAGGGCACCAGAATTTTGTACGGCAGTCGCGTTGCACTCGTCCGTCAGGTGTGCCTGGTAATTCTCAAAAATATCGTTAGATCTTAGGAGTCTGAAATGGCAAAAGGTAAATTCGAACGGACCAAGCCGCACGTAAACGTCGGCACCATCGGTCACGTTGACCACGGCAAAACCACGCTGACGGCTGCAATCGCGACCGTCCTGTCGAAGAAATTCGGCGGCGAAGCCAAGGCCTACGACCAGATCGACGCGGCACCAGAAGAAAAAGCACGCGGCATCACCATCAACACCGCGCACGTCGAGTACGAGACCGAAAACCGTCACTACGCTCACGTTGACTGCCCAGGCCACGCCGACTACATCAAGAACATGATTACCGGTGCTGCGCAGATGGACGGCGCGATCCTGGTGTGCTCGGCCGCTGACGGCCCAATGCCACAGACCCGCGAGCACATCCTGCTGGCCCGTCAGGTTGGCGTTCCATACATCATCGTGTTCCTGAACAAGTGCGACCTGGTCGACGACGCAGAACTGCTGGAACTGGTCGAAATGGAAGTGCGTGAGCTTCTGTCGAAGTACGAGTTCCCAGGCGACGACGTCCCAATCATCAAGGGTTCGGCACGTATGGCCCTCGAAGGCAAGCCGGGCGAAATGGGTGAAGAATGCATCACCCGTCTGGCCGAAGCCCTCGACACCTACATCCCAACGCCAGAGCGCGCTGTTGACGGTGCGTTCTTGATGCCAGTGGAAGACGTGTTCTCGATCTCGGGTCGCGGTACCGTTGTGACCGGTCGTGTCGAGCGCGGCGTCGTCAAAGTCGGCGAAGAAATCGAAATCGTCGGCATCATCGACACCGTCAAGACCACCTGCACTGGCGTGGAAATGTTCCGCAAGCTGCTGGACCAGGGTCAAGCTGGCGACAACGTCGGCCTGCTGCTGCGCGGTACCAAGCGTGAAGATGTCCAGCGTGGTCAGGTCCTGGCAAAGCCAGGTTCGATCAAGCCGCACAACCACTTCACCGGCGAGATCTACGTTCTGTCGAAAGATGAAGGCGGCCGTCACACCCCGTTCTTCAACAACTATCGTCCACAGTTCTACTTCCGTACGACTGACGTGACCGGTTCGATCGAGCTGCCAGCAGACAAAGAAATGGTCATGCCAGGCGACAACGTGTCGATCACCGTCAAGCTGATCAACCCGATCGCGATGGAAGAAGGTCTGCGTTTCGCAATCCGTGAAGGCGGCCGTACTGTCGGCGCCGGCGTGGTCGCAAAGATTCTGCCTAACTAAGCAGAGCAGAGGGAAACGGAAGTCATTTCCGTTTCCCTCGAACAGCATTGTCAGTGAGCGCGCGCTTGCTGTATAATGCTGGATTCAGCTGGAAGTTTTCGTAGGGGTGTAGCTCAATTGGCAGAGCGTCGGTCTCCAAAACCGAAGGTCGCGGGTTCGATTCCCTCCGCCCCTGCCACCGAATTCTGGTGCCAGGCACCGAAAGTAAAGAAGAATGTCTAATCAATCCGTGCAAACTGTCAGCACCTCGAATGACAAGTTCAAGGTCGCGCTGGCGGTGGTTGCAGCGATTGCAGGCGTCGTCGGGTTCTTTTACCTGACAGGCCAGAACAAACCAGCCTTGGTCGCCGCAGGCGCCCTTTTGGCTGGTTTAGTTTTTGCTGTCCTGCTTTTGTGGACTTCCACCACCGGCCGTGATTTCCTGAGCTTTGCCAAGGAATCGGTGCGCGAGACCAAGAAGGTCGTTTGGCCGACCCGCCGCGAAGCCTTGCAAATCACCGGCATCGTGTTTGCCTTCGTGGTTGTGATGGCGATTTTCCTGTGGGGCACCGACAAGATTCTCGAGCTCCTGTTGTACGACTTTGTCCTGGGTTGGAAATAAACATGAGCGAAAACGTACAAGAAGATACCGCGCCGGAAGAAATTCCGGCGGCTGGCGCTCCGGCGGCCGGCGTCCCGGCAGCCGATGCTCCAGAGCGGGAAGCAGCACCGGAAGCAGCTGCACCCGTGAGTGTCCCGGTCAGCAACAAGCGCTGGTACGTCGTTCACGTCTACTCGGGTATGGAAAAGAGCGTGATGCGCGCCCTGACCGAGCGGATCGAACGTGGCGGCATGCAAGAACAGTTTGGCCAGATCCTGGTGCCAACCGAGGAAGTTGTCGAGATGCGCAACGGCACCAAGGCCGTTACCGAGCGCCGCTTCTTCCCGGGTTACGTGCTGGTTGAGATGGAAATGACCGACGAAACCTGGCACTTGGTGAAAAACACCAGCAAGGTCACCGGTTTCATCGGCGGCAAGTCGAACAAGCCAACCCCGATTCCAGCGCGCGAGATCGACAAGATCATGCAGCAGGTTCAGGAAGGTGTCGAGAAGCCCCGGCCAAAGACGCTGTACGAAGTGGGCGAACAGGTCCGGATCAAGGAAGGCCCGTTCACCGATTTCAACGGCAACGTCGAAGAAGTCAATTACGAAAAGTCGAAGGTGCGAGTTTCTGTTACCATCTTCGGCCGCGCGACTCCAGTGGAACTGGAATTCGGGCAAGTCGAGAAAGTCTAAACGCTATATTCGGAGCGTCGCAGTAGTCAGGCGGAATCCGGTAAGAGGAGCCCCGCCGGAGACGAGTAGTCGCGGTGGGGCGCTACTACTCAAGTCAAAGATAGGAGCCTTTCATGGCAAAGAAAATCATTGGCTTTATCAAGCTGCAAGTTCCAGCTGGTAAAGCAAACCCATCCCCACCGATCGGTCCAGCACTGGGTCAGCGCGGTCTGAACATCATGGAATTCTGCAAGGCGTTCAACGCCCAGACCCAGGGTGTCGAGCCAGGCATGCCAATCCCGGTCGTGATCACCGCGTTCGCTGACAAGTCGTTCACCTTCGTGATGAAGACTGCACCAGCAACGTACCTGATCAAGAAAGCCGCTGGCATCACCAAGGGTTCGGCCAAGCCGCATACCGACAAGGTTGCATCGCTGACCCGCGCTCAAGCTGAAGAAATCGCAAAAATCAAGCAGCCGGACCTGACCGCCGCCGACATGGACGCAGCAGTGCGTATCATCGCTGGCTCGGCACGTTCGATGGGCATCACGGTGGAGGGTCTGTAATGGCTAAGCTGTCCAAACGCGTCAAAGCTATCAAAGCTAAAGTAGACCGCAATAAAGTCTACGCCTTCGACAACGGTCTGTCGCTGGTCAAGGAATTCGCCACTGCCAAGTTCAACGAGTCGATCGACGTCTCGGTGCAACTGGGCGTGGACCCGAAGAAGTCGGACCAGGTGGTTCGCGGTTCGGTCGTGCTGCCAGCAGGCACCGGCAAGACCGTGCGCGTTGCTGTGTTCGCAACGGGCGAGAAGGCTGAAGCTGCACGTGCAGCCGGCGCCGACATCGTCGGTATGGAAGACCTGGCCGAGCGCGTCAAAGCCGGCGACATGCCTTTCGATATCGTCATCGCGTCGCCAGACACCATGCGTATCGTCGGTACCCTGGGTCAGATCCTGGGCCCACGTGGCCTGATGCCTAACCCGAAAGTCGGCACCGTGACCCCAGACGTCGCTACCGCCGTCAAGAACGCCAAAGCCGGTCAGGTCCAGTACCGTACCGACAAGGCAGGTATCGTTCACGCAACGATCGGCCGTGCATCGTTCACCGACGCAGATCTGAAGAGCAACCTGGTTGCCCTGATCGACGCCCTGAACAAAGCCAAGCCAACCACGTCGAAAGGTGTGTACCTGCGCAAGGTCGCCCTGTCGTCGACGATGGGTGCTGGCGTGCGCATCGATCACGCTTCGATCGCTGCTGCTTAAGAACGTCATCCCCGCCCTCGCCGGGCGCCTTGGCGGGGACCTAATTCAAGCCCCTACAGTTTATCGTAGGGCATATCTTTGGGCTGTCGCAGTAACTGATCGCTGCGGCAGACAATCAAAGACCGTTGGGCCAAGTGCAGAGGTTGGGCACGAGGTTAAAAGACCACCCAACGCAGATGGTGTACCCGAACAAGTTTTGTAGTCCAGCTGCGTGAATTCATCCGCTCAGTTTAAGGCTTCTTAACTTCGGACGCCGTGTGTTCGAACCGATGTGAACATCTCGTTCTCATCATTTAAGGAGATTGACCGTGGGTCTTAATCTGAATGACAAAAAGGCCGTCGTCGAAGAAGTTTCCGCAAAAGTAGCATCTGCGCAAACCATCGTCGTCGCCGAGTACCGTGGCATCCAGGTTAGTCACTTGACCAAGCTCCGTGCATCCGCACGTGCCCAGGGCGTGTACCTGCGTGTTCTGAAGAACACGCTGGCTCGTCGCTCTGTCGAGGGCACGCAGTTTGCCTCGCTGGCTGATTCCATGACCGGTCCGCTGATCTATTCGATCTCGGACGATGCCGTTGCTGCAGCTAAAGTCATCAATGACTTCGCTAAAACCAACGACAAGCTGGTCATCAAAGCCGGTAACTACGCAGGTAAGCAGCTCGACGTAGCTGGCGTTACCTCGTTGGCAAGCATCCCATCCCGTGAAGTTCTCATCTCGCAGCTGTTGGGCGTCATGTTGGCTCCGGTGTCGGGCTTTGCACGTGGTCTGGCTGCCCTGGCAGCGAAAAAAGGCGAAGGTTCTTCCGAAGCAGCTCCGGCCGCAGAAGAAGCACCTGCAGAAGCGTAAGCTTCCCTTTTTTTTCAAGTACCAACCTGAACTACATACAAATCAAAACTGGAGTTTCAAATGGCAATTAGCAAAGACGATATCCTGAACGCAGTGAGCGAAATGTCCGTCATGGACCTGAACGAACTGGTCAAGGCATTCGAAGAGAAGTTCGGCGTGTCGGCAGCTGCAATGGCAGCTCCTGCAGCCGGTGGTGGCGCTGGCGCCGCTGCTGCTGAAGAGCAGACCGAGTTCAACGTTGTTCTGACCGAAATCGGCGCGAACAAAGTCGGCGTCATCAAGGCAGTCCGTGAAATCACCGGTCTGGGCCTGAAAGAAGCCAAAGACGTCGTCGACGGCGCTCCTAAGACGGTCAAAGAAGCCCTGCCAAAAGCAGAAGCTGAAGCCGCCAAGAAGAAGCTGGAAGATGCAGGCGCCAAGGCTGAACTGAAGTAATACATAGGCAAAGGGTGCTGTTCGCAGCACCTGATGCGGGAGTCAAAGCTTGCAAAACTTGCCGGAAGGCGGGAATTGCGGCTTTGGCTCTTTTGTCGTCCCTGCGACAGACGTCGCCAAGGAATGACAGAATAGAGTCGGAAAGAACGGCTCCGAAACATCGTAACACAGCAGTTTGCTTGTCCTTTTCATCTGGCGCGAAAGAGTAAGAGACTTCAGGAATTGTGTGTGGTGGTGGCGCGTGCCACTGGCAAATCCTGAATTCTTCATCCTTTCTGTCACTCACGGAGTGTCCATGCACTACTCATTTACTGAGAAGAAGCGTATTCGCAAGTCGTTCGCGAAGCGCGCCAACGTTCACAACGTTCCCTACCTGCTGGCTACCCAGCTGGAATCCTACGAGAACTTCCTCCAGGCTGATGCTGTCCCATCGGGACGCAAGGCCGAGGGTCTGCAGTCGGCTTTTTCTTCGATCTTCCCTATCGTGTCGCACAATGGTTTTGCGCGCCTCGAGTTCCTGTCCTATGTGCTGGGCGATCCTGCGTTTGACGTGAAAGAGTGCCAGCAGCGTGGCCTGACCTTCGCGTCGCCGCTGCGCGCCAAGGTGCGTCTGGTGATCCTGGACAAGGAATCGCCGACCAAGCCGGTCGTCAAGGAAATGAAGGAACAAGAAGTCTACATGGGCGAGCTGCCACTGATGACCACGAACGGTTCGTTCGTGATCAACGGCACCGAGCGCGTGATCGTGTCCCAGCTGCACCGTTCGCCGGGCGTGTTCTTCGAGCACGACCGCGGCAAGACGCACTCGTCGGGCAAGCTCCTGTTCTCGGCACGCATCATCCCTTACCGCGGTTCGTGGCTCGACTTCGAGTTCGATCCGAAGGATATCCTGTTCTTCCGCGTCGACCGTCGCCGCAAGATGCCAGTGACGATCCTGCTCAAGGCCATCGGCATGACGCCGGAACAGATCCTGGCTAACTTCTTCGTCTTCGACAACTTCGTCGTGCGCAACGACGGCGGCGAACTCGAGTTCGTCCCCGAGCGTCTGCGCGGCGAAGTCGCGCGTTTCGACATCGTCGATCCGAAGTCGGGCAAGACCATCGTCACCAAGGACAAGCGGATCAACGCGAAGCACGTCCGTGACATCGAAGCTGCCGGCATCAAGACCATCTCGGTCCCTGAAGACTACCTGCTGGGCCGCGTGCTGGCCAAGAACATCGTCGACCAGGACACCGGTGAAGTCATCGCTGTCGCCAACGACGAGCTGACCGAAGAACTGCTGGGCAAGCTGCGCGACGCAGACGTGACCGAAATCCAGACGCTGTACACCAACGATCTGGACCAGGGCGGCTACATCTCGCAAACCCTGCGTACCGACGACACCGCTGACCGCACCGCGGCGCGCGTGGCGATCTACCGCATGATGCGTCCTGGCGAACCGCCAACCGAAGAATCGGTCGAAGCCCTGTTCAACGGCCTGTTCTACATGCCGGAACGCTACGACCTGTCGGCTGTCGGCCGCATGAAGTTCAACCGCCGTATCGGCCGTGATGAACTGACCGGCGACATGACCATGTCGAACGAAGACATCCTGGCCGTGATCAAGATCCTCGTCGAGCTGCGCAATGGCCGCGGCGAAGTCGATGATATCGATCACCTGGGTAACCGTCGCGTCCGTTGCGTCGGCGAGCTGGCCGAGAACCAGTTCCGTGCTGGCCTGGTCCGCGTGGAACGTGCAGTCAAGGAACGTCTCGGCCAGGCCGAAGCGGACAACCTGATGCCGCATGACCTGATCAACAGCAAGCCGATTTCGGCCGCGATCCGTGAGTTCTTCGGTTCGTCGCAGCTGTCCCAGTTCATGGACCAGACCAACCCGCTGTCGGAAGTGACGCACAAGCGTCGCGTTTCGGCCCTGGGCCCTGGCGGTCTGACCCGCGAACGTGCAGGCTTCGAGGTGCGCGACGTGCACCCGACCCACTACGGCCGCGTGTGCCCGATCGAAACGCCTGAAGGCCCGAACATCGGTCTGATCAACTCGCTGGCACTGTATGCCCGCCTGAATGAATACGGCTTCCTGGAAACCCCGTACCGCAAGGTCGACGGTTCCAAGGTCACCGACCAGATCGATTACCTGTCGGCCATCGAAGAAGGCCGCTACATCATTGCCCAGGCAAACGCCGCGATCAATGAAAACGGCCAACTGATCGACGAGCTGGTCTCGTCGCGTGAAGCCGGCGAAACGATCCTGGTCTCGCCAGAGCGCGTCCAGTACATGGACGTTGCACCAGGCCAGATCGTCTCGGTCGCTGCCTCGCTGATTCCGTTCCTGGAACACGATGATGCGAACCGTGCACTGATGGGCGCCAACATGCAGCGTCAGGCCGTGCCTTGCCTGCGTCCTGAGAAGGCCGTCGTCGGTACCGGTATCGAACGCACCGTGGCAGTCGACTCGGGTACCACCGTGCAGGCACTGCGTGGCGGTATGGTCGACTACATCGATGCGGGTCGCGTCGTCATTCGTGTGAACGATGATGAAGCACAGGCTGGTGAAGTCGGCGTCGACATCTACAACCTGATCAAGTACACCCGTTCGAACCAGAACACCAACATCAACCAGCGTCCGATCGTGCAGGTTGGTGACCGCGTCGCCCGTGGCGACGTGATCGCCGACGGCGCATCGACCGACCTGGGCGAACTGGCCCTGGGTCAGAACATGCTGGTGGCGTTCATGCCGTGGAACGGTCTGAACTTCGAAGATTCGATCCTGATCTCGGAAAACGTCGTCAAGGATGACCGCTACACCTCGATTCACATCGAAGAGCTGTCGGTCGTCGCACGTGATACCAAGCTGGGCGCGGAAGAAATCACCCGCGACATCTCGAACCTGGCAGAAAACCAGCTGGCGCGCCTGGATGAATCGGGCATCGTCTACATCGGCGCCGAAGTGCAGGCTGGCGACGTGCTGGTCGGTAAGGTCACGCCAAAAGGCGAGACCCAGCTGACGCCAGAAGAAAAGCTGTTGCGCGCGATCTTCGGCGAAAAAGCGTCGGACGTGAAAGACACCTCGCTGCGCGTGCCTTCGGGCATGGTCGGCACCGTGATCGACGTCCAGGTGTTCACCCGCGAAGGCATCCAGCGTGACAAGCGCGCCCAGCAGATCATCGATGATGAACTCAAGCGCTATCGCCTGGACCTGAACGACCAGATGCGTATTGTCGAGGGCGATGCCTTCGAGCGTCTGGAGCGCATGCTGATCGGCAAGATCGTCAATGGCGGTCCGAAGAAGATGGCCAAGGGCGCGGCGATCACTGCCGAGTACCTGGCGGACCTGGACAAGTTCCACTGGTTCGACATCCGTCCGGCAGAAGACGACACCGCGAACGCCCTCGAGGCGATCAAGGAATCGATCAACGAGAAGCGTCACCAGTTCGATCTGGCCTTCGAAGAGAAGCGCAAGAAGCTGACGCAAGGCGATGAGCTGCAGCCAGGCGTGCAGAAGATGGTCAAGGTCTACCTGGCCGTCAAGCGCCGCCTGCAGTCGGGCGACAAGATGGCAGGTCGTCACGGTAACAAGGGTGTGGTCTCGCGTATCGTGCCAGTGGAAGACATGCCGTTCATGGCGGACGGTCGTCCTGCCGACGTCGTGCTGAACCCGCTGGGCGTGCCATCGCGCATGAACGTCGGTCAGATCCTGGAAACCCACCTCGGTTGGGCGGCCAAGGGCCTGGGCTGGCGCATCGGCGAAATGCTGCAGGCGCAAGCGAAGGCACAAGACCTGCGCGTGTTCCTGGACAAGATCTACAACGAAACCGGCCGCAAGGAAGACCTGGACAGCTTCAGCGATGAAGAGATCCTGACCCTGGCGGGCAACCTCAAGAACGGCGTGCCGTTCGCGACCCCGGTCTTCGATGGCGCCCACGAAGAAGACATTCGTCGTATGCTGGACCTGGCGTTCCCGGACGACATCGCTGCGAACCTCGGCATGACCCCGTCGAAGAACCAGGTCACGATGTTCGACGGTCGCACCGGCGAAGCATTCGAGCGCAAGGTCACCGTTGGCTTCATGCACATGCTGAAGCTGCATCACCTGGTTGACGACAAGATGCACGCGCGTTCGACTGGTCCGTACTCGCTCGTGACGCAGCAGCCACTGGGCGGTAAAGCCCAGTTCGGCGGCCAGCGCTTCGGTGAGATGGAGGTGTGGGCACTGGAAGCGTACGGCGCATCGTACGTGCTGCAAGAGATGCTGACTGTGAAGTCGGATGACGTGAACGGCCGTACGAAGGTCTACGAGAACCTGGTCAAAGGCGACCACGTGATCGAAGCCGGCATGCCAGAGTCGTTCAACGTGCTGGTGAAGGAAATCCGTTCGCTGGGTATCGATATCGATCTCGAGCGCAACTAAGCAGGCAGCAAGGCCGCCAGCCTTCGGGCACGGCCTGCGCCTTCAAAACGTCGTTCCCGCGCAGGCGGGAACCTAAGCCCGGTAAGTCACCGGCAAACTTGGATTCCCGCCTGCGCGGGAATGACAGTTTTAAGGGTAGTGGGCTTGGCAAGCACTGGCGAAAATCAGTGAGGAGCTGGCGGCAAGCAAGTCAGTAAAGAATTCAATCACCTGGAGTGATACATGAAAGCACTGCTCGATCTATTCAAGCAAGTTCAGCAAAACGAAAGTTTCGACGCCATCAAGATTGGCCTGGCGTCGCCTGAAAAAATCCGTTCGTGGTCGTTCGGCGAAGTCAAGAAGCCGGAAACCATCAACTACCGCACGTTCAAGCCTGAACGCGATGGCCTGTTCTGCGCCAAGATCTTTGGTCCTATCAAGGACTACGAATGCCTGTGCGGCAAGTACAAGCGCCTGAAGCACCGCGGCGTGATCTGCGAGAAGTGCGGCGTTGAAGTCACGCTGGCCAAGGTGCGCCGTGAGCGCATGGGCCACATCGAGCTGGCTTCGCCAGTCGCGCACATCTGGTTCCTGAAGTCGCTGCCATCGCGTCTGGGCATGGTCCTGGACATGACGCTGCGGGACATCGAACGCGTGCTGTACTTCGAAGCATACGTCGTCACCGATCCAGGCATGACCCCGCTCAAGAAGAGCCAGATCATGTCGGAGGACGACTACGCTGCCAAGTACGAAGAGTACGGCGACGACTTCACCGCATTCATGGGCGCCGAAGGTATCCGTGAACTGCTGCGCTCGATCGACATCCACCGTGATGCCGACGCGCTGCGCGTGGAACTCAAAGAGTCGAAGTCCGAAGCCAAGATCAAGAAATACGCCAAGCGCCTGAAAGTGCTCGAAGCGTTCCAGCGTTCGGGCATCAAGCCTGAATGGATGATCATGGAAGTTCTGCCGGTCCTGCCGCCAGAACTGCGTCCGCTCGTCCCGCTGGACGGTGGCCGTTTCGCCACGTCCGACCTGAACGACCTGTATCGCCGCGTCATCAACCGTAATAACCGCCTGAAGCGCCTGATGGAACTGCGCGCACCAGAGATCATTACGCGTAACGAAAAGCGCATGCTGCAGGAAGCAGTCGATTCGCTGCTGGACAACGGCCGTCGCGGTAAAGCGATGACCGGCGCCAACAAGCGTCCGCTGAAGTCGCTGGCCGAGATGATCAAGGGTAAGGGCGGTCGTTTCCGTCAGAACTTGCTGGGCAAGCGCGTCGACTACTCGGGCCGTTCGGTCATCGTGGTGGGTCCACAGCTGAAACTGCACCAGTGCGGCCTGCCGAAGCTGATGGCTCTGGAGCTGTTCAAGCCATTTATTTTCAACAAGCTCGAGCTGATGGGTCTGGCTACGACCATCAAGGCTGCGAAGAAGCTCGTCGAAGTGCAAGAGCCAGTGGTCTGGGACATCCTTGAAGAAGTCATCAAGGAACACCCGATCATGCTGAACCGTGCACCGACGCTGCACCGTCTGGGTATCCAGGCGTTCGAGCCGGTCCTGATCGAAGGCAAGGCCATCCAGCTGCACCCACTCGTCTGCGCGGCGTTCAACGCCGACTTCGACGGTGACCAGATGGCTGTCCACGTCCCGCTGTCGATCGAAGCACAGATGGAAGCACGTACGCTGATGCTGGCGTCGAACAACATCCTGTTCCCATCGAACGGCGAACCGTCGATCGTGCCGTCCCAGGATATCGTGCTGGGTCTGTACTACGCATCGCGCGAGGCGATCAACGCCAAGGGCGAGGGCATGATGTTCCCGGACGTGTCGGAAGTCATCCGCGCGTACGACAACAAGGAAGTCGAACTGGCGACCCGCATCACCGTGCGTATCGTGGAATTCCCACGCAACGCCGAAGGTGGCTTCGACCAGACCCTGACCCGCTACGAGACCACGGTCGGCCGTGCGATCCTGTCCGAGATCCTGCCAAAAGGCTTGCCATTCTCGGTGCTGAATCGTTCGCTGAAGAAGAAAGAAATCTCGAAGCTGATCAACACGTCGTTCCGCAAGTGCGGTCTGCGTGCGACCGTCGTGTTTGCCGACAAGCTGATGCAGTCGGGCTTCCGCCTGGCAACGCGCGCCGGTATCTCGATCGCCGTCGACGACATGATGATCCCGGACGTCAAGAAGGGCATGATCGCTGCCGCTGAAGCCGAAGTGAAACAGATCGAGCAGCAGTACAGCTCGGGTCTGGTCACCGCCGGCGAGCGCTACAACAAGGTCGTCGACATCTGGGGCAAGACCTCCGATGAAGTCGGCAAGGCGATGATGGACCAGCTGAAGATCGAGCCGGTCACCAAGCGTGATGGCACCGAAGGCACCCAGGAATCGTTCAACGCGATTTACATGATGGCCGACTCGGGCGCCCGTGGTTCGGCAGCCCAGATTCGTCAGCTGGCCGGTATGCGTGGTCTGATGGCGAAACCGGATGGTTCGATTATCGAAACGCCGATTACCGCGAACTTCCGCGAAGGCCTGAACGTGCTTCAGTACTTCATTTCGACCCACGGCGCTCGTAAAGGTCTGGCCGATACCGCGCTGAAGACCGCAAACTCGGGTTACCTGACCCGTCGTCTGGTCGACGTGACGCAGGATCTGGTGGTGATCGAGGACGATTGCGGCACCAACAACGGCACGCACATGAAGGCGCTGGTCGAAGGTGGTGAAGTCATCGAAGCCCTGCGCGACCGTATCCTCGGCCGTGTCACCGGTACCGATGTCGTCAATCCTGAAACCCAGGAAACCCTGTTCGAAGCCGGCACGCTGCTGGACGAAGACATGGTCGAAGAGATCGAACGCGTCGGCATCGACGAAGTGAAGGTCCGCACGCCACTGAACTGCGACACGCGCTTCGGCCTGTGCGCCAAGTGCTATGGCCGCGACCTGGGCCGCGGCATGCTGGTCAACAGCGGTGAAGCAGTCGGCGTCGTGGCAGCACAGTCGATTGGTGAGCCGGGTACCCAGCTGACCATGCGTACGTTCCACATCGGTGGTGCGGCATCGCGTGCAGCAGTGGCCTCGTCGGTCGAAGCCAAGTCGAACGGTACGGTTCGCTTCACGGCAACCATGCGTTACGTCACCAACGGCAAGGGCGCGCAAATCGTCATTACCCGTTCGGGCGAAGTGCTGATCACGGACGATCATGGCCGTGAGCGCGAGCGTCACAAGGTGCCGTACGGTGCGACCCTGATCGTCAAGGATGGCCAGGCTGTCAAAGCTGGTATCGCCCTGGCAACGTGGGATCCGCTGACCCGTCCGATCATCACCGAGTACGCTGGTACCATCCGCTTCGAAAACGTGGAAGAGGGCGTCACCGTCGCTCGCCAGGTCGACGATGTGACCGGTCTGTCGACCCTCGTCGCGATCGATCCGAAGCGTCGTGGTTCGGCTGGCAAGGTGCTGCGTCCGCAGGTCAAGCTGCTGAACGAAGAGAACCAGGAAGTCAAGATCGCGGGCACCGAACACGCCGTGGCCATTGGTTTCCAGGTCGGCTCGCTGATCATGGTCAAGGACGGTCAGCAAGTGTCCGTCGGTGAAGTGCTGGCACGTATCCCGACTGAATCGCAGAAAACGCGAGACATTACCGGTGGTCTGCCACGCGTTGCCGAGCTGTTCGAAGCACGTTCGCCAAAAGACGCCGGCATGCTGGCGGAAGTCACGGGTACTGTCGCGTTCGGTAAAGAGACCAAGGGCAAGCAACGCCTTGAGATCACCGACATGGACGGCAACAAGCACGAGTTCCTGATCACCAAGGACAAGCAAGTGCTGGTCCACGATGGTCAAGTCGTAAACAAGGGCGAGATGATTGTCGACGGCCCAGCCGATCCGCAAGACATCCTGCGCCTGTTGGGTATCGAATCGCTGGCCCGCTACATCGTCGACGAAGTGCAGGACGTGTACCGTCTGCAAGGCGTGAAGATCAACGACAAGCACATCGAGGTGATCGTTCGCCAGATGCTGCGTCGTGTTCAGATCGTCGAAGCAGGCGACACCGACTACATCATCGGCGAGCAGGTCGAGCGTTCGGAGCTGCTGGACCAGAACGACCGCATGAATGCGGTGGGCAAGCTGCCGGCAACGTACGAAAACGTGCTGCTGGGTATTACCAAGGCATCGCTGTCGACCGATTCGTTCATCTCGGCCGCATCGTTCCAGGAAACCACCCGCGTGCTGACCGAAGCGGCGATCATGGGCAAGCGCGACGGTCTGCGCGGCCTGAAAGAGAACGTCATCGTCGGTCGCCTGATCCCGGGCGGTACGGGTCTGGCATTCCACCGCGCTCGCAAAGAGAAGGAAGTGTGGGAAGCGGAAGAGCGCCAGGCACTGCTGCAGCAAGAGAAGGCCAATATGGCCGCCGAGCTGCAAGCGATGGAAGACCAGCAAGTTGCTTCGGCTTCGGCTGAGCAGCACGACGACGGCGAGTAATCGTCTGAGTTGAAAGCGAAACGGCACCCTGAGGGGTGCCGTTTTTTTTCGCCTGCGTTTTTTGGAATGGATCAGGTGACGCTTTTGCGGTGCCAGACATAGCCCGCGACCAGCCCACACAAAGGCAGGCCAAAAGCCGCATATGCCTGTAGAAAATACGCAGTGCCTTGTTCGATGCGCAGGTGAGGGCCAACATCAAATGAGTGAAGTTCCAGGAACAGGCTTGTGAACCACAATGCGACAGGTACGAAGCAGGTGACGCCTAGCCACGGTTTCATGCGGGCGCCAACGAGGCAGATGATCGCTACAGCCAGACCGATTTTCCAGAAGATATCTGCAGAGGGCTCCTTGTCACTGACCTCGGCAAACACTGCCGCTGGGTAGACCAGTATCGTCAGCGTGACAAGTTTCAATATTGCACGGTGAGTGGGATGTGGCATTCCGGACGCCCTCCTGATTGATGTCCTCGTTGACCAAGTGGCTCGGTGAGATCGACCACCAGAGGATAGTCATCCACTCCGTGTCGTTTTGACTTATGCCCGTTCAAGCCGGGAAGTCAGCGACACAGCAGGTCGATGCGCTGTCTTGGCAACGGCTGCAGTTCCGGCGCAGAAAAGACAAGCGACAGAACGCCGCCACGTTCACCAGATGCAGACCTGCCGGAACCCGCGACCTATCAGATAGGCCCTAGTTGCAGAGCATTCTGTTGTGGTAATTTGGCTATCTCACTATGGAGAATCCGCATGCCCCAGCCACCAGCCCTGCTCATCATCGACATGCAACAGGGCATGCAATCCGCAACCCTGCCACCCCGCAACAACCCGACCGCCGAGGACATGATCGCGCGCCTGCATACGGCTTGGCGGGCCGCAGGGCACCCGGTCGCCAGCGTCCGTCACATCAGCCGTTCGCCGGACTCCGTCTTCGCGCCCGGACAATCCGGCGTGGAATTCCAACCCCGCTTCCACCCGCTGGCCCATGAACACGTGGTCGAAAAGAACGTCCCCGATGCCTTCGTTCACACCGGACTCGAGCGCTGGCTGCATGCGCGTGGCATCACGCACCTGGTGATCGTCGGCGTCAGTACCAATAACTCGGTCGAAGCCACCGCACGCACGGCAGGCAATCTGGGGTTTTCCACCATCGTGGTGTCGGATGCGACCTTCACCTTCGACAAGCCAGACTTTGCCGGCACGCACCGCAGCGCCGAGGCCGTTCATCTGATGGCGTTGGCGAACCTGCACGGCGAGTACGCCGAGGTCATGTCATGCAACGACGTGCTGCGCCGCTTTGGATTGAGCGACGCAACAATGGGAGCCTGACACGCGGCGTACGATTCAAGCCGGGCTGAACGCGCCCAGTCGCAACGCAGGCTTTTCAGTCTGCACGGCCATCCGGGGGCTCGTCGCCGCTGACTTGATGGTGCTTGTGGAATCAATCTTGAATGTACCTACCAGACCGGATAATGTCGTTGCCTGATTCTGGAGGGATGCCGCTGCCGCTGCGGCTTCTTCGACCAGCGCGGCATTCTGTTGGGTGACAGCGTCCATCTGCGAGATTGCCTGATTGATTTGCTCAATCCCGGAACTTTGTTCGCGGCCGGCCATCGTGATTTCACCAATAATCGTACTCACGCGTTTGACACTGTCCACAACGTTGTCCATCGCCGAACCAGCTTCAGAGACCAATTTATTCCCGACATCCACCTGGTCGACCGAATCGGTGATCAGTGCCTTGATTTCTTTTGCAGCGGCAGCAGAGCGGTGCGCAAGATTGCGCACTTCGCCGGCGACCACGGCGAACCCCCGGCCTTGTTCACCCGCACGAGCCGCTTCCACCGCCGCATTGAGTGCCAGGATATTGGTCTGGAACGCAATGCCATCGATGACGCTGATGATTTCCACGATCTTTCTAGCCGAAGCATCAATCGAACTCATCGTGCTGATCACTTGTGACACGACGGCGCCGCCCTTCGATGCGGCATCCGACGCCGACGCGGCCAGCGCAATCGCGCTTTGTGCATTGGCATCGTTCTGCTGAACGGTGCTGGCCAGTTCTTCCATGGAGGACGCCGTTTCCTCCAGCGAACTGGCTTGTTCCTCGGTTCGTGATGACAGATCCAGATTGCCATTCGCGATCTGGCTGGATGCAGTCACGATCTCGTCTGTGCCGCTGCGAACCTGACCAACAATCGTGGACAGTTTTTCACTCATTGCCTTCAAAGCGCCGAGCAGTCGTCCGGTTTCATCATTGGAGCTGGCGACGATCTGGCAAGTCAGATCACCACCAGCAACCGTTTCCGCAACCTTCAC
This sequence comes from Telluria sp. ZT3P26, assembly GCF_059686035.1. Taxonomy (NCBI): domain Bacteria; kingdom Pseudomonadati; phylum Pseudomonadota; class Betaproteobacteria; order Burkholderiales; family Oxalobacteraceae; genus Telluria; species Telluria sp. ZT3P26. The sequence continues at coordinate 586,296 of NZ_JCASII010000002.1, forward strand.
CGCTTGTTTGAGCGCATTGATCAGGTTTTTCGTCAGCATGATCCCCATCGTGGCAACCACTGCGGTAATCACGGCGGCAATGCTGATGGATAACCAATTCGAGCGCGCCGCCGTGGCTGAGGCCTCGTCCGCATGTTCCTTGCCAAGATTTGCATTGAACTGACGATGCGCTTCGATCGTACTGGGGACTTTGAGACCGACTGCCTGATTTGCAAACAACAGATCGCGCGCTTCGTCGGACTTTCCGCTATCGACAAGCGTTTTTATTTTTCGAAGCAACACGTCGTAATCGTTCAGCGCCGCGCGATCGGCATTCAGCAGTGCCTTGTCTTCATCATTGGACAAGTTCTCTTTTTCATACTTGTCAAATGCGCCAATGACCTTTGCATGGACCGCATCCATCGCCTTGGAAAGCACCGCGCGCTTTTCAGGATCACTCAACGCCATGTATTGCCAGAGTTGCGTACGTAACTGGGCAGCGGACCCCGCCGCTTCCGCCAATACAAGCAGACTGGGGACAGTGTTGACGTTCGTATAATTTGTACTGTCATAGACTTTTGCCATCTGGGAGATGCCCACGCCTGCGATGCTCATCAGGCCCGCCACCACAATCACAATAAACGCGTACAAGCGTTGTTGAATAGTCATTTTTTCCTCACTACGAGTCACGAAAAATCGGGTTATTCAATTAAATCATTATTTTCATTACTGTGACTAGAAGGTGGCCGAGATTTTTAGAAAGGTGTTGCATACGTGAATTCAATGTAGATTTTTAGGCAATGCGGCCATACGAGGTCTGCCGAACACCCCCTCCGGATGGAATGGTCTACACTCACTTGTCTTTTCAATATCCCGAAATTTTGCCAAGGAGTGAACCATGAACAAACAATGGATGAGTGCTGTCCTGTTCGGCGCCGTGTGCGCCTCCGCCAGCGCGGCTGACATGTCGGTCACGCTGAAAATGGCCACCGATAAAGGCGAAGGCGCCAGCATCGGTACCGTGAAGATCAGCGAAAGCCAATACGGCGTCGTGTTCACTCCTGAACTCAAGGACCTGACCCCGGGCCTGCACGGCTTCCACGTGCACGCCAACGGCAGCTGCGCGCCAAACCAGGCCGACGGCAAGACGGTCCCTGCAGGCGCCGCTGGTGGTCACCTCGACCCGGCCAACACCAAGAAGCACAGCACCCCATGGGGCGATGGTCACCTGGGCGATCTGCCAGGTCTTTCCGTTGACGCAAAAGGCATGGCCACCAACCCGGTGCTGGCCCCGCGCATGAAAATGGCGGACCTCAAGGGCAAGGCCCTGATGGTGCACGTCGGTGGCGACAACCACGCTGATCATCCTGCGCCACTGGGTGGTGGCGGCGCCCGCATGGCTTGCGGCGTGATCCAGTAATCCGGTAACCGAACAAGCAGCAAACGCGCAGGGCCCATCGCTTGTACACCAAGCGATGGGCCCTGCGTCATTTCAACCCTTCGTTACGGCTGCGGATTCCAGCCTTCGCCGGCGCTGAACGCCGCGAACACCTGGGCGCGGTTCGAGAAACCGGCTTCCACTTCGTCAGCGCTCAGCCGGTAGCCGCCAACCCGGCGCGACAGGTCCAGCGGCACGCCGGCAAGGTCAGTGCTGCCGTATTCGCGCCAGCCACTCACCGCATTGGGCACCACCGGATTGGGTGCGGGCTGGCTGTTCACGCCCAGCCCGGCCCAGCCTGCGGGCGCCACATGCCGGTCCATCCGGGTGTTGATGAACGCGATGTTGTCGTAGCTCGCGGTGCCGCCCGGGCTACGCGCCAGCCAGGTGGCGCCATCGGGCACTTCGCTCTTGAGCGGGCCGCGGCCCGGGCCACGCGTCAGCGCGCTGTTGAGGAACACAAAGCCCTTGTCGACCGGATTGATCACGCGCGCCTGCAGCACGTAACCGCCGCTGGTCGGGCTGGAGGTGTCGCCGATCGTGCGGATCTCGCTTTCCTCGAATAGCGCGGCGCGGCTGCCGCCCCAGATGAAGTCGACGTTGCCCGATACCAGGCTGCGGTAGAACCAGTTGAATCCCTTCAGGTTGAGCGTGTCCTGCTCGCTGTAGAACGCGCTGTTTTTCGCGATCAGGCGGCCGCCATCATTGTTGAAGTACAGCGTTTCGGCCTGGCCGGTGGTGGGGCCGCGCAGCGTCGTGTTGTCGATGCTGAGGGTGTCGAGCACGAGCATGTCCGACGTCTCGACCAGCATCACGGCGCGCCCGCCGGTCGCCGCTGCGGCAGCGTTTGCCACCTGGCTCGCACCGGTAAAGGGATTGAGCGTGTTGTGGTTGGTATAGCGGATCACGACGCCGTCACGGCTCTGGCCCACGATGCTGACATTGTCCTTGCCACGCAAAAAGAGCAGCTCCTCGTACACGCCGTTCATCACCCGGATCGTCACCGGCTCGGCCTTGGCGAAATTCTGCATCGCGTAACTGAGCGCGCCCTGCACGGTGCGAAAATCGGCCGCGCCGTCATCATCGACCGTCACGCTCGCGCCACTCGGCGCAGCCGCGCGGGTGGTAAACGTCCATCCACCCGGTTTGCCGATGCCCCGGAACGGCACACCACCAAGGCTGGTGCCCGTGAAGACGCCGTCAGCAATGGCCACGTAATACCCCGTGTTGTAGTCCAGCTTGTTGCTGTGCAGCTTGATGGTCACCGTGTTGCCGGCAATCTGGATCGGCGTCGTGTTGACCTTGCGGATCTGGTCCTGGCCCGGATAACCGAGCATGTCGGTTTCACCGGTCAGCTTGATCACATCCACCAGTGCATCGTCCGCCTGGCGGAAGACGCGGATCGTGCCGCCGTTGCCGAGAACCGGCGGCTTGTCGAACACCAGTTTGAGCGTGCTGTCGACGTAGGCGGCACTTTCCATCGCCGCCGGCACGGCGACACCGTCGAGCTGGTACACCTGGGTCGGCTGGATGAACTGCGGCGCAATTGTCACCGCAATCGACCGTGTCATGGTCGCGTCCGAACCGGCCCGGAACAGGACAGTGGCCGTGCCCGCACCCACCGGTGCAATCGTGGCCATCGCGCCGTCGAGCGTGACGGTAGCCACCGCAGGATTGCTCGACTCGGCGGTGAAGCTGTCCGGCGTGCCGTCGGCCGCCACCGCAGTGACCTGCACCTGCAGCGGCGCATCGCCGGCTTCGGCGGCCCAGGTAGGCGTGCCGGGGGCAAGCGTCAGCTGCACCGGTTTCATGCGCGGATCGCCGATGCGCACGTCGTCGATCTGGAAGCTCTTGTTGGCCGTGTACAAGCCGACCCGTCCGCGCGCGGCAAAGCTGCTGTCGGTCACCGAGCCGAGATTTTCACCGTCGAGATACACCGTCAGCGTGGTGCCAACCATCTCGAACCGCACCGTGTAGAACTGGGCATCCATCGCGATCGGTTTGCGCACCGCGCGCTGCCGGTTGAGCGCGCTACCCAGCAGCTTGACGATCTCGACCTGGGTGCTGGTGGTGGCATTCTGCACGTTCAGGCCGGCGCCGTACCAGTTGTTGGCATCGACGTAGCGGGTGACCAGGAACAGGAACTTGTTGCCCGTGGTGCCATTGGTCATCGGCCGGATGCGGGCTTCGACGAAATAATCGCCCGACGGCACGGCGCCCATCTCGCTGTCCTTGATCAGGGCCAGCACGCCGCCGGTGGTGGCGGCCGTGTATTGCAGCACCTTGTTGGCGCTGCCGGCAGCTTCCGTCACCACGCTGAAGGTGCCGTTCGGGCCCGGCAAGGGCTTCAGGTCCCATTTGGCGCTGCCGCCATTCTGGAAGTCGTCGCAGAAGTAGAAGCCCGTCGCAGGGCAGGCCAGCGTCGGGCCGGTATCGACGACGACCTTGCCGCTGCCGCTGATGGTCGTCACCAGTTTGCCGCCGCCGGCCTGCGCCAGCGCGTTGGCCTTGACCAGCGGGATCGGCCGCGCGCTGAAGGCATACGGCGGGGTCCAGCTGACGGTCGTTGGCACGCCGCAGGCGCCGAGGGGTTTGGCGTTGAGCAGCGAACCGGTGTCCTTGAAGGCGCCGGGAATCGTGCCGCCGAAATTCTCGACGACATCGCTGCAGGCGGTGGCGCCCGCGACCTCGAACACATTGTTGTTCGACAGGATCTTGGCGGCATGGCCGACGCCAACGTAATAGCTGGTGGCGTAGACCGGGTGCGACGTCGACCCGGCATAGTAATTGTTGAATAGGTGCACCTGGCCATAGCGCACGCGCGGTGCGCGGCTGGTGACGTCGCGGAACACGTTGTTGCTGAACGTGACGCGCAGCTTGCCCTCGTCAGCAGTTGCGCCGTCGCCGCTGCCGACCAGGTTGTTCTTGTTGTGCTCGCCGAAGACGTTGTACGACACGGTGACGTAGTCGGACGCATTCGTGATATCGACCGCGCCGTCATGGCACTGCTTCACCTTGCCGTTCTCGACCGGCAGGAAATTGTCCGTGCGCGGGGCGTCGGTGAAACTGTTGTGGTCGATCCAGACATGGGTCGAGCCCGTCACGGAGATCGCGTCGAAGGCGCTGTTCCAGTTGCCGCTCGAGCCGTCGTTCGGGTCCCAGACGGGCGCGACGTCGCACGGATTGACGAGCTTGAGGTTGCGGATGATGATTTGCGAGACGTTCGACACGATGATGTGGCCGTTGACGATGCCCGCATTGGCGTCGCCGATCAGCGTCGTATTGCTTTTCAGGCGCACCGCGCCGCGTGCCGCCTGGTCCGCGTTGCTGGCATAGGGCTGGCCTTCGCTCATGTCGAGTACGCCGATGAGCTTGATGATCTTCCTGTTATCGCCGCCGTTCTGGATCGCGGCAAGCAGCTGGGCGCGGTTGTTCACCGTGTAGATCTGGGATTCGATGGCATTCGCGCCGCCGACGGTGCCGCCGGCTTGGCTGGCCCAGCCGTCGGCGGGGGCGCTCTGGCGCGCCGGATCGACGGCGGCCGCAGCGTGTCCGCTGCTGGCAAAAAGTAGCGCAGCGCACAGCGCTGCATGCAAACCTGGATAGTGCATGTGGTTCTCCTGGTGGAGGAAATGAGGCCGCAAGCCCGCCGCCGCGCTCGAAGCGCTGCCGGACTGTCCTTGAATGGCTGGAGACGCGAGGTCAGGCGCGTGGTTTGCGTCCCTTGCGCCCGTTTTGCACGAGCGCCAGTGCCGCCAGGCCGCCCATCAGGATCGCAGGTGCGCCGGGTTCGGGCACTTCCACTGCCGTAGCGGTTTCGAGGCGCGCGCTGAATGCGCCGAACTCGCTCCAGTCGACCCCGCTCAGGTCGAGCGCGATCGTGTGACTGTCGATGATCGACAGGCCAGGAATGCCGGTGACGCCGCCCATGCCGGTCAGCGTGAACGCCGTGACCGGCAGTGCGTTACCAAGATCGAAACGCATGCTGTAAGCGCCGGGCGCGACGGCGTAGTTGGCGATCACGGTCAGCATGCCGTCAGCAGAAAAGTCGATCCCGAACAGGAAGTCCGACGTGAAGAACTCCACGCCGGTATCGGTAGGGTCGAGCTTGCTGGTATTGGCGCCCGGTCCGGCCGCGAAGCCCTGATCCAGCCCGAGCATGCCGTCGGCGGCGCCGTTGTAGGTGGCGGTGATGCTGGCGTCTTGCAGCCTCAGGGGCGCGGCGTGCACGGCCCCCTGGCCCAGTGCGACGAGCGCAAGGGCTTGCAGTAGGTAGTTGGTTTTCAAGATGTCTCCGGCTTGTATTTTTTAACTGCGAAGAAGGCTCGATGTCAGAGCCCGTGCCGATCTGGTTGATGCGTCAGGCCACCGGATGATGCATCGCGCCTAACCGGTTCATCGATTCTAGATTGGCCCAACCAAATTCGCAAGTTGGTAAACCAAGACGGGAGATTATTACAACAATTTTAATGTTTGACGCCAGATAGCCTGGCGTCAGTTCAACCAGCGAACCCGTTTCAACTCGGCTTTGACGAACGCGTAGATCACCGGCGCGGCAACCATGCCAGCGGGGCCGAACATGATTTCGAAGGCGAACAGCACGATCAGCAGTTCCCAGACCTTCGCGCCGATCCGGTGGCCCTGAATCCGCGCGCTTAGGAAATATTCAAGCTTGTGGATGACAAGAAGGAACACCGCTGAAACAACGGCGGCCGGAAACGCAACGCTCAGCGCGATCGTGCAGATCAGGGTATTCGACACGATATTGCCCACGACAGGCAGCAAGCCAAAGAGGAACGTCGCCAGGATGAGGGTTTTGACGTAGGGCAGCTCCCAGCCCAGAACCGGCATGACAACCAGCAGGTACACGCCCGTCAGCGTTGCATTGATGGCGGCAATCTTGGTCTGTGCCCAGGCCACGTTCTTGAAAGCGGTGGCCAGCATGCTCCAATGGCGGTGCCAGGTCCGGTAGAAGACGGAATGCCTCGCTTCGTCGGTCGGTGTGACCGTAATGCTCACTGCGGCCAGCACCCCTGTGATCCAGCCGATCACGGTCAACAGCAGGCTGCGCAGGATGCCCGAGCCAATGCCCGCGACCGCATTGACATGCTCTTTCAGGGTGTCCGACGCCAGTTCGCGCATCTCGAAGAGTGATTGCGGCACGTACTCCGCCAGCGCTGGCGGCAGGAACTGCTTGATCTGCGTGATCGTCTCGGCCACCTTCAGCGAGAATGCACGCAACGATTCGCCTTCGAGCAGCCGGACCACCAGAACGCTGATGATGGCGAGCACCGCGATCGACCCCAGGCCAACCACGAAGCTCGCGATGAATTCGTGCGAGCGCAGCTTTTTGTACAGGTCGCGCGTGCGCAGGATGCTCAGCAGGCCGCGCGTGAGCACGAATGCCAGGAGGCCGGCGAGCAGCGCTGGTACCGCGTGCAGCGTCAGGGCAAGAAGCAGGCAGGCGACAAAAATCGCGGTCGCCGCGTCGCGCGGGAGATTGAATTTGTAAGTGGTCATGACGTTCTGGTCAGCGTCGTGGTCAACCATCGCTGGCTTGCTCCCGCAACCAAGCCAGCGCCGACGCCGCGCTGTTCAACACCGAAATATGCCCGTCATCCGGCCGCTGCCACAGCCGCGCCGAGCGGCAGCTTCGCGCCAGCCATTCGCTGTGCGCACACGGCACGACGCGGTCCTGCGCCCCATGCACCAGCAGCACCGGCTGCACGATGCGCGCACAATCGAAGCCCCATGGCGCGACATACGCCAGGTCGTCGTCGATCAGGCCACCCGGACCTTCGCTGAGCGCCGGCCGGACCACGCTGTCGAACCACGACCACGTGCCGGACAGCTCGGCCCAGTCCTCGGGCGTGAACATCTCGCGATCGAATTCCTGATTGAGCCCTTCGTGCTGCACCTTGGCCGCATGCCCCTGCGCGGCGGCCCGCAGCGCTGCCGCGCCCGACGCGGTCATCCCCTGGAACCAGTCCAGGCCCCCCGCATCGAACGGCGCCAGGCCCGCGATGCTGACGGCCGCGATGACCCGTTTGGGCAGCAGCGCGGCGCAGGCCAGCGCGTGCGGGCCGCCCCCCGAATGGCCCATCACGGCGAAGTGCTCGATCCCGAGCTGGTCGGCGATGCGCGCGACGTCTTCGGCGCACGAGGCGACATCGCGGCCGCTTCGCGCGCTCGAGCCGCCGTAGCCGGGCCGGTCGTAGCCGATCCAGCGGATGCCCATTTCGAGCGCCGCAGCAAACAGCGGGGCGGGCGGCTTGCCGATGTTCGGCGTGCCGTGGTGCCAGAATACGGTCAGCTCGGGTTCCTCGAACTCCGGCTTCCAGTCGTAATAGTGCAGCACCCGGCCATCGCCCAGCGTCAGTTCGTTCTCCTGCATTGCATGCCTTTCATCGCTCGATGGCGTGATGCTACAACGAGAAACGGGCTGGCGCGCACTCGTCATGCACGCCAGCCCGTTCAGGCCCTGCTACGGAAGCGAATTATTTCGCCGTTTCGCGTGCCTTGCCAAACGGGTCGCCCGCTTTCCAGGTCGGCATCTTCGGTGCATCGGCCACCGCGCGGCCCAGGTTCAGCGTGAACTGCGCCTGCTGCACCATGCCCGACAGATCCCAGCTCGGATCGTATTCGTCGCCCACCTGGTGGTATTTGGCGCGGTAGGTCTTGGCCTTGGCGTTGTTCGCGTCGGCATCCTTGACCCAGCTGCTGCCGTAGCCGACCGAGAAGGCGGGCACGCCGGCCTTGGCGAAGCTGAAGTGGTCGCTGCGGAAGTAGCCGCCGCTCAGGTCCGGTTTGCTCGGCGCAATGACCATGCCCATCGATTTGGCGACGCTGGCCGCCATCGCGCCCAGTTCGGTGCGCTCGCTGCCCGGCACGCTGACGTCCTTGACCAGGCCGACCCAGTTCAGGCTATCGAGGTTCAGGTTGGCGGCGGTCTTGGCGATCGGCCACAGTGGTGCGGCCACATAGGCGGCGCTGCCCAGCAGGCCTTGCTCTTCGGCGCCGACCCACAGGAACATCTGGCTGCGCTTGGCCGGGTTCTTGACCGCCTCGGCGGCCATCGCCAGCAGCGCGCCGGTGCCCGATGCGTTGTCGACGGCGCCGTTGAAGATCGTGTCGCCCTCGGTACCTTGCTTGCCCATGTGATCCCAGTGCGCCGAGTAGATCACCACTTCGTCTTTCAGCTTCGGATCGGTGCCCGGCACGATGCCGGCAACGTTGAACTCTTCCAGCGAGCGCACCTGCGCGCGCGCCTCGCCCTTGACGCGGGCATTCAGTGCGACCGGCTTGAAGTTTTTGTCTTCGGCGGCGGCGCGCAGCTTGTCCAGATCCTGGCCGGCGGCTGCGAACACCTTGCGCGCCGTATCGTCGGTCATCCAGCCCTGCAGGCCGCTGCCTACCTTGCCTTCGGTGAGCTGGAAGCGCTCGGCGTTGGCCCAGCTGTTCTGCACCACGCTCCAGCCATACGAAGCCGATGCATCGGTGTGGATCAGCAGGACGCCGGCTGCGCCCTGGCGCGCCGCTTCTTCGAGCTTGTAGGTCCAGCGACCGTAGTAGGTCAGGCCCGCGCCGTTGAAGCGGGTCGCTTCGGTGGCGGTCGGCGCCGGATCGTTCACCATCATCACGATCACTTTGCCCTTGACGTCCATGCCCTTGAAGTCATCCCACTTTTCTTCCGGCGCCACGATGCCGTAGCCGACGAAGACCAGTTCGGCGTCGAGCGTGTGATCGGCCTTGCCGTCGCCCGGGCCCCAGACCCAGTCCGCGCCGAACTGCAGCGGCACGGCCTTGCCGTTGGCGACGATGCCGACATTGCTCTTCTCGGGCAGCGAGCGCACGCCGGCGATCTTGACCGGCTGGCGGAAGCTCTTGCCGTTGCCGGGTTTCAGGCCCACGGCGGCGGCTTGCGTTTCAAGATACGTGACGGTCAGCTCGCCGCCGCGCTGGCCGGTGCCGCGGCCTTCGAGCACGTCGGACGACAGGAACGCCATGTGCGCGCGCAGCGGCGCTTCCTGAACGGTGGCCTTGGCCCTGGTCTGGGCATGGGTCGGGAAGGCCAGCGCCAGGCTGCCGGCGAGGACGGAGAGGATGAGGGAAGAGACGATCTTGTGCATGGATTCCTGCTGCGAAGTAAATGCCGCGAAGTTGACGCTGCATAGTTAATCAAGCCATTCATCGGGAAGGGCGCACTCGTGGCGCGCGGGGCCATTTTATGACAACTTGTCAGTAAAACCGCAGGATATCGGTCGACATCGTCGTGCCCACCTGCGGCGCCACGCCTTGCCGGTCCGCGGGCAAGAGATGCCGTGGCAGGCCGGGGATGTGTTCCTGCACCGTGATGGCGAAGATCTCGTTGGGCTCACTTTCGATTTCCAGCTGCAGCACCCGGTCCTGCATCCCGTACAGCGACAGCGACCACGCGCTCTCCGTCGCGCTCAGTATCACCCCGTCGACGCGCGAGCGCAGCGCCCTGGCGCCGTGCATGGCCAGCGCGATATGCGGGGCGCGGTTGGCCGAGCGCACCGTGAATCTGGCCAGCCGCACCTTCCCGACGTGGTTGCGCAGGATGAAGCACTCGGGGAACGCGATCGCATCGTCGCGCGGCGCGACGGCGTACCACTGGGGCGCGCTGCGCAGGCCAAAGACTTCGACGAAGACGGTCGGCCTGGCGCGGCCCGCGAACAGCTCGCGGCGCCAGTCGTCGAGCGGCTGCTGTGGCAGCAGCCAGTAGGCGCGCCACGCGTTCATGTCCTTGTAATAGACCAGCTGCTCAAGGTTGGCGGGTTCTACTTCTTGTCCATGGCGCGCCGGCGCGCCATCCGGCAGTGCCAGGCAGGCGGCCAGCGCAAGAGCCAGCGCGCCGCTGACGGCGGCCCTGCTACGCAGCATCAGCAGGGGGCTGGCAAAGCACAGCATGGGTAGCGCCATCAGCATCGGCGGAACATGCATGTGGCCGGGGGCCAGCAGGCGCCAGGCATCGCGCAGCGCCGGCGGGAGCAGGCTCGCGGCCGGCGCCAGGCCGGCCAGCAGCACCAGCAGGCGTACGCTGGCGCCTTGCCGTTCGCCCCAGCGCGTATGCAGCAGCGTGAAGGCGCCGAGCGCCGCGACCAGTGGCCAGGCCAGCAGCGGGGCGAGCGTTGGCAGGAACACGGCGGCAAAGAGCAGCGCCAGCGTCGGCCAGGCCAGCGCGCCGAGCACCGTCGCGGCCGTGCCGACACTGCGGCGCAGCAGGTACAAGCCGGCCACGAACACACCGGCCGTGACGACGGCAACGGTCAACGGCAGGCGGTGTTCACCGGCCAGGCCGGCGGCGGCCAGCTCGCGATCCCAGCTCCAGGTGCCCACGCGCGCCACGAGCAGCAGGAAGCACACGCCAAACGCGCCCTGCGCTGCATCGAGTACACCGTCCTCACCGAACTGTCCGCGCCATGCGCGCGCCAGCATCAGGCAGCACAGGATCGCCGGCACCCACACCAGCCACGCCGCATGATGGACGGGACCGATGACCGGCAGTGAAAAATAGACGTGCGCTGCCTGGCCGCCGGCTGCCAGCGGCGCGGCGCCATAGGCGCGGGCCAGGCGCAGCATCGCGTCGCCCAGTTGACGCGGCGCGGTATCGGCCGAACGTGGCTCGCCGCCCCCGAACAGCAGCACCGGCGCATCGAGCCGGGTCAGTGGACCGATATGGGGCGCGTCCCCCAGCAGCCATGCCAGCGTCGCGTTCGCGGACGTGCCGCGCAGTTCGGGCGCAGCCTGCATCCAGCCCGCCAGGGCCGGCGCGCCCGCATGGCTGGCCTCCAGCATGCGTAGCGGGCCATCGACGGTGCCATCGAATTTGAGCGCCATGCCGATGCGGCTTGCCAGCGGGTGCTGTTCGACAAATCCCCGCGACCCGAGCATGCCAACGCGCTCGCCGTCGGCAAACAGCAGCACGATATCGTTGGCCGGCGGGGCGCCGCGCAAGGCGCGCGCGGTGTCGAGCAGCGCGCTGGCGGTGGCCGCACCTGGCAGCGCGTCACGCGGCGCCGCGCCGCTGTCGTAGTGGGTTGCCAGCAGCAGGGCGGGGCGCCGCGCAGCATCGGGCGCGCTGCCGGGAATCGTCGCGACGACGTTGTGCACCACGCCGATCGTGTGGTGGATGCCGCCGAAGAGCCGCGTGACCGATGTGCGCACGGTGGCGCGCTGCACGGCTGGCGCCAGTCCCATCGCGCGCAGTTGCAGCACCAGGTAAGCGCGCGCCTGCGCATTGTCGCTGCCCCCGATCGAGCGGGGGCTGGCAGCCAGCACCCGCTGATGGTCGTTGGTGCGCGCGGCCCATGCGGGTGACGCGACCGACGCGACGGGGGCCGGGGCGACGGGTGGCGCCAGCGCCAGCCAGGCCAGCATGGCGAGGGCGGCCAGTACGACGGCGCCGGTGAGAGCGTGCATGAAACCGCTGACGTTGATGGCGGGTGTTACGGCGCGTACGGCATCCATTGGTTGTTCTCCATGCACCTGTCATAAGGGCGAAAAAAAGCCCGCCGGATCAAGAGGGCGGGCGAAAGAGGGGCGGTCCTGGTTACTCGAGTGTCCAGACATAGGCGAGCTTCGCCCATCCGGCTTCGGCGACGCCGCCATGCATCGCTGGCTGGAATGTGCACGTGCTCAGCGCGTTGACGGCGGCGCGGTCGAGATCGCGCGAGCCGCTCGACGACTCGATGCGCGCATCCTGTACGCGGCCATCGGCGCCGACCAGCAGCGCCAGCGTCACGGTGCCGGTGTCGCCATTGCGCGCGGCGCGCACCGGATAGTCAGGCTTGGCGCAGCCATTGGCGTCGGCCAGCACGGCGCTGCGCACCAGGGCGTTGCTGGTCAATGGCTGGGCGGGTGGCGCGGTGGGGGATGGCGTTTGCAGCGGCGGGGCCGGCTCTGGCGCTGGCTCGGTGCTGGCCTGGACGGCAGGTTGGGGTGGCGGCGCGGCAATCTCGACCTCGACCTTCGGCACCACGATGTCGGGTGGCGCCGACCGGACTTGCGGCTTGGGTGGTTCGGGCGGCGGCGGCGGCGGTATCTCTGGGGTCGTCCACACCATGGGCTCGTCAAAAATGGCGGGCAGCGAGATCGTCTTCGCATTCATGACGTGCATGACGCCCACGGCAACCAGCACGTGCAGGCCGGCGACGAGAACAAACTTGCCGGCCTTGCCGCCGGCGCCATCGTGGATCCAGGAACCATGCATATCAACCTCCTGTGGTGTGTTGAAGGGTGCATATCTACCGCTGATGGAATCAATATATGCTAGAGCCTAGCAATTTGCAAATCCATAACGAAGTAATTTTTATACCTGTTGTATGCGCATCCGACTGCGCAGGATAAGACGGATTGTGCCGGATGCATCAAGCGGTCGTCCTGGCGCGCCATGCATCGCATCCCTTGCGCGGCCTTTTTACCCATCGCTTCCCCGCCCGTTGTGTGAAATAATTCCCCTCTATCCCGGGGCCCATTGCCCCGGCCGTGCATGTCGCATCCAGACCTGCACGCGCAACGCATGTGCACCACAGGCCCCCGCGCCAGGAGAACAAATTGGCAGATCAGAACAAACCCATCCGCGTCATGCTGGCCGACGATCACCCCATCGTCATGACCGGTTTCGCCATGTCGCTCGAAGCGGCCGGCATGCAGGTGGTGGGCCAGGCCAAGACGCCGAGCGAAGCCACCGCGCTGTATGCGGCCGAGCAGCCCGACGTCGCCGTGCTCGACATGCGCTTCGGCACCGAGCTGACCGGCATGGATGCGGCGCAGGCCATCCTCAAGTCCGACCCGTCGGCCAAGATCGTTTTCCTGAGCCAGTTTGATCAGGACAGCCTGATCAAGGAAACCTACCGCCTCGGCGCCCACGCCTTCGTCACCAAGGATTGCGACCCGGCCGACCTGGCCACCGCCGTGCGTCACGCGCACGAGGGCAAGCTGTACTTCCTGCCGCATATCGCCTCGCGCCTGGCCAGCATGGCCGTGCGCGGCGAAGTCACGCCGCAGTCGCAGCTCGACGAGCGTGGCCTGGAAATCTTCAAGTTCATGGCCGAGGGCATGACCAACGCCGAAATCGCCGAGCGTCTCGACCTGTCGACCAAGACCATCAGCAATATCAGCCAGTCGATCAAAGAGAAGCTGGGCGTGCACCGCCAGGCCAGCATCACGCTGCTGGCCGTCAAGCACGGCCTGATCGAGCCGTAAGCGATGGGCAATCTCCTGCGCCGGATGCAGAACGCTTCACGTGCGCGTTCGCTGGCCCCGCTGCTCGCCATGACGCTGGCCCTGGCCGCCACCGGCGCCCATGCCGTCCAGGCCCAGCAAACCGAGCGCGAACGCGAAGAGGTGCAGGGCTACCGCTTCCAGATCATTACCGGTGACGACAGCGCGGTCACGCACCGCATCGTCGATGACCTGTACAAGCGCCTGGTGCCCACCTTTGCTGCGTTTCGCACCGAGCTCGCGCAGAAGCGCCGCATGCTCTACATCGCAATCGGCCCCACCGCGCTGCGTGACGCGCTGTCGCGGCGCTGCGATTGCGTCGTCATCTCGGCCTATACGTCCAGCCAGGTGTGGCGCGGCCTGACGGCGCGCCTGCCCAAGCCACGCCGCGCGGCCATCACGGCGGTGTACGCCGAGCCGGCGCCGAACGACCAGATGCGCCTGGCCGAACTCCTGTACGGGCGCCCGGTGCGCGTGGGTGTGCTGCTCGGCCCCGATACCGCCTTCCTGCGCCCGGTGCTGCACGACGCCACCGAGATCCAGATGTTCACGCCGGGCGACGACCTGAATCACACGCTGGGCAGCATGACGCGCGCCGAGACGCTGCTGGCGCTGCCCGACAGCGACATCTACAACGCCGAAAACGTGCGCAACATCCTGCTCTCGACCTACCGCCGCAAGCAGGGCGTGATCGGCTTCTCGGCCGACATGGTCAAGGTCGGCGCGCTGGCCACCACGTATTCGGAAGTCGAAGAAATCAACGCCCAGGTGGCCGAGATCACGGCCGACTTCGTGCGCACCGGCGAAATGCCGGCGCCGCAGTTCCCGCGCTACTTCCGCACGATCATCAACGAAGGCGTGGCCAGTTCGCTCGACCTGCGCGTGACGGACGCCGCGCGCAACTTCGCCCGGCCGGCACCGGCGCTGGCGCCGGCGGCGCGATGAACCTGCGTTTCTGGCGCGGCTGGGGTGTCGGACGGCGCATGGCCGTCATCACGATGCTGCCGGTGATCCTGCTGTTTACATCCTTCGTCTGGTACTCGTGGTACGCGCACCGCGCCCAGGTGGCCGAAGAACTGGCCGAGCGTGGCCGCATCCTGGCACGCGCGCTGTCCGAAACGTCCGAGTACAACGTCATCTCGGGCAACCTGTCCGACCTGCGCCTGACCATCAATGGCCTGGTGCAGTCCGACCGCAGCATCTACCGCGTCGACGTCATTGACGGCAGCGGGCGGGCGGCCGTGCGCGTGGTGTCCGAGTCGGCGCTGGACGCCCAGTCCCACTACTACGAAGCGCCGATCCGCAAGCAGGTGGTGTGGATCAACCTGTTCTCGGACAACGGCACGCCGCACGTGTCGGCGTCGAGCGATTCGCGTCCGCCCACGCTCACCACCGAAGTGGTGGGCTGGGTGCGGGTGACGATGTCGCCGGCGAACATGATGGCCAAGCAGACCGACCGCTTCCAGATCGAGCTGTCGATGGCGGCGCTGGCGCTGGCCGCCAGCGGCATCCTTGCCTGGGTGCTGGCGCGCTCGCTGATCGTGCCGCTGCGCGAGGCCATCGGCACGTTGCGCCAGATCCGGGGCGGTAACTTCCGCGTCCATCCGCCGGTCACCACCGGCGGCGAGATCGGCGAGCTGCAGTCGTCGATCGGCGAGATGTCGCTGGCGCTGGGCGAATCAAAGCGCGACCTCGAAAACAAGGTGGCCGAGCGCACGCGCGACCTGCTCGCCTCGCGCAACGAAGCGCTGCGCGCCGATGCCGACAAGCGCAAACTGATCCAGAAGGTCAACGAGATCATCGAGGACGAGCGCAAGAGCATCGCGGTCGAGATCCACGACGAACTCAATGCGTCGCTGATCGCGGCGCGCCTCGAGGCACAGGCGATCGGCCTGCTGGCGGCCAAAGCCCCCCCCGGCCCCGAGGTGGTGGAAATCAAGCGCAAGTCCGAAGCCATCACGAAGCTCGCGCTCGACCTGTACGCCAACGGCCGGCGCCTCGTGCGCCGCCTGCGGCCGGAGGTGCTCGATATGCTCGGCCTGCACGGCGCCGTCGAAGAGATGGTGCGCCACTACGACACCACGTCCGGCTGCCGCTTCGACCTGCACAGCGAAGGCGACTTCGCGCGCCTGTCGAACGAGCTGGCCATCTCGGCCTACCGCATCGTGCAGGAGGCGCTGTCGAACGTCATGAAGCACGCCGCGGCGCGCTCGGCGCACGTCAGCCTGCTGCTCGACGAAGGCAAGGGCATGCTGCGCATCCGCGTGGTCGATGACGGCGCTGGTTTCGACACGGCCAGCGCGTCCGAAGGCATCGGCATCATCGGCATGCGCGAGCGTGCCTACGCGCTGCATGGCACGATCGAGGTGCGCTCGAGCCCCGGCGAAGGCACCGACGTCGCCATCGCCCTGCCATTGACGCTGGCGCCGCCGGCACCGACCGCGTCCACTGCGCCAGCCGCGACGGCGCCTGCCACACCCCCCGGCGTCATCCTGTAAGCATCCCCTTTATTAGCGAAGAACACCATGGCTACTGCACCCCTCACGCCCTACGAACAAGGCAACCTGAACCAGACCACCACCTGGGCCGACTGCATCGCCTGGTACGAGGATCTCGCGCGCCAGTATCCGGCAGTGCTGCGCTTCGAACAGGTGGGCGTGTCCGATGCCGGCGTGCCGATCCACGCCGGTGTGGTCAGCAGCGACGGCGTGTTCGACCGCACCGCGATCAAGGCCGCCGGGCGTGCGGTCTTCTTCAACAACAACGGCATCCACCCGGGCGAGCCGGAAGGCGTCGACGGCTGCATGGCGCTGGTGCGCGACTTTTGCCTTGAGCCTGAACGGTTGCATGCGCTGGGCACGACCGTGTTCCTGTTCGTCCCGCTGTACAACGTCGACGGCGCCTTCAACCGCGCCGACACGTCGCGCGTGAACCAGGACGGGCCGGAGCAGTTCGGCTTCCGCGGCAACAGCCGCCACCTCGACCTGAACCGCGACTTCGTCAAGTGCGACACGTTGACGGCGCGCGTGTTCAACGAACTGTTCACGGCATGGGACCCGGACGTGATGGTCGACACCCACACGTCCAACGGCGCCGACTACAGCTACACGATGACGCTGATTCACACGCAGGCCGACAAGCTCGGTGGCGGCCTGGGCGAGTTCCTGCGCGCCGAGATGCTGCCCGCGATGTATGCCGGGATGGATGCGCGCGGCTGGCCGACCTGCCCGTACGTCAACCCGGTGCAGGACAGCCCGGACCACGGCATCGCCGAATTCCTGGAAACCGCGCGCTTCTCGACCGGCTACGCGGCGTTGCACCACACGATCGGCTTCATGCCCGAAACGCACATGCTCAAGCCGTTCCGGGACCGCTACGAATCGATGCGCGCGCTGGTCGACGTCGCACTGGCCTTCACCGTGCAGAACGCCCCGCGCATCCAGGCGCTGCGCCGCGCGGCCAGGGATGCGGGCCGCACGCAGGCCGAGTGGCCGGTGCGCTGGAAGATGGACGAAGCCAATCCGTCGAGCTTCCGTTTCAAAGGGTATGAAGCCAAGTACAAGAAGAGCGTGCTGGGCGACTATTCGCGCCTGTACTACGACCGCAGCAGCGTCTGGGAGCGCGACATCGCCTATTACAACCGTTTCCCGGTGGATGCGAGCGTGCCGGCGCCGCAGGCGTACGTGGTGCCGCAGCAGTGGCGCGAAGCGATCGAGCGCCTGGAATGGAATGGCGTGCGCATGGAGCGCATTGATGCCGATCGCATGCAGCAGGTCGCGTACTACCAGATCGACAGCGTGACCTCGCGCCCGTCGGCGTACGAAGGCCACATGTTCCACGATGACGTGGTGCTCGAACGGCGCCATGGCAGCGTGCAGCTGCGCGCGGGGGATTTCCTGGTGCCGCTGGACCAGGACAATGCACGCTACGCGGTCGAGACGCTCGAACCGCTGGCGCACGACAGCTTCTTCCGCTGGGGCTTCTTCAACAGCGTGCTGGAAAAGAAGGAAGCGTATTCGGAGTATGTGTTCGAGGATGAGGCCGAGCGCCTGCTGGCGCAGGAGCCGGAATTGGCAGCGAAGTTCGAACAGTGGAAGGGTGCCAATCCTGGTTTGCTGGCCAACCAGGAAGCCGTGCTGGACTTCATCTTCGCCAACTGCGCGCGATACCGCGAGCCGGAATGGCGCCGGTATCCGGTGTTCATGATCGAGCGTTGAACACGCCGCCAGAGATTGGCCCGTAACGTAGAAACGTCGTTCCCGCCCTCGCCGGGCGCCTTGGCGGGAACCCCAGTTAGCAGCAGGCCACTATCGCACTTTTGGCCAGCGCATGAGAACTTGGGTTCCCGCCTCCGCGGGAACGACGTGGTAATGCTCAGGCGCCTTTATTTCGACGCCGCAATCCAGCGATCGACTTTTGCCTCCAGCACTGCCAGCGGCAGCGTGCCTTCATCCAGCACCACCCGGTGGAACGCCGGCAGATTGAACTTGTCGCCCAGTGCCGCCTGCGCGCGCTGGCGCAGTTCCATGATCTTCAGGGCGCCGATCTTGTACGCCAGTGCCTGCCCCGGCATCACCATATAGCGCTCGATCTGGGCGCGCGCTTCCAGTTCCGAGTAACCCAGCGTCTCACGGAAGTACGTGATCGACTGCTCGCGGCTCCAGCCCTTGGTGTGCATCCCGGTGTCGACCACCAGCCGCGCCGCGCGCAGCATCTCGTCGTTCAGGTGACCGAAATAATCTTCCGGCTTGTCGAACAGGCCCATCTCCTTGCCCAGCGTCTCGGCGTACAGCGCCCAGCCTTCGGTGAACGCCGTATTGCCGCCGAACTTGCGGAAGTTCGGCAGGCCCAGTTCCTGGGTCAGTGCGATGTGGAAGTGGTGGCCCGGCTGGCCTTCATGCAGGTACAGCGTGACCATGCCGGTGCTGCCGTACTTGGTCGGATCGTTCACTACTGACCAGAACACGCCGGGCCGCGAACCATCGGCTGCGGGTGACGAGTAGTGGTCCGACGCCGTCTCGCGCGTCAGCTCCGGTTCCAGGCGCACTTCGAGCGGCGCCTTCGGCATCAGCGAGAACAGCTTCGGCAGCTTGGTGCGCACGTCGGCGTCGATCTTCTCGAACACGGCGATCACCTGCGCGTCCGATGTGAACGGCTTGTACTTCGGCTGTTCCGACACCCAGCGCGGCAGGCCGGCCGCAGGGCCCGTATAACCCATCTTCGGGCCGATCTTGCCGTACTCGCCCTGGATGCGCGCCACTTCCTTCTGGCCGATCTCGTGGATCTGTTCGGGCGTCAGGCTCGTGGTGGTCATCGCCGCCACACGCGCCTTGTACCACTCGGCGCCGTTCGGCAGTGCGCCCCAGCCGGCGGTGGTGCGGGTGGCCGGCATATAGTCCTTCTCGACATACGTGGCCAGGCGCGCCAGTGCCGGATTGAGCTTGTCGCCGATCGTCTTGCGGTACGACGCCGTCAGCTTGGTCTTGTCGGCGCTCGAGAAGCCGGCCGGCAGCGCCTTGATCGGGCTGTAGAAGATGCTGGCCTCGGGCGTGGCCGCGACCAGTGCCTTCAGTTGCGGCAGCAGCGACATCATCGGCTCGCGCGGATGCACGACGCCGCGCTTGACGCCTTCGCGCATATTGGCGATCGCCTGGTCGATGTAGGCGACCATCTGGTCCAGGCGGCTCAGGTAATTGCGGTAATCCTGCGGCGTGGCCAGCGGCTGTGCGCCCTGGCCACCGGCGTAGTTGGCCATGAAGACCGGCATGTTGAACATCTGGTCCACCGGCAGCAGGTGCTCGGGGAAGGCGCCCAGGCGCAGCGCGGTCTCGAGCTCGAACTTGACGATGTCGTAGCTGGCCTGGTCACGCGGATTCAGGCGCTCGCGCGGGATCGTGCCCAGGCGTTTCAGGTAGCCGCGGTACAGTGCAAACTGGGCGTCGCGGTTCTTCGGCGCGATCGGCAGGCCAAGCTGGCCATCAAAGCGGCCATCGCCGGACTCGGTCGCCCAGACCGGCTCGAAGCGCGCGTAGGCGTCGTAGTACTCGTCGACCAGCTTGTTGATGGCCTTGCCGGCCTGGGGATCGGCAGCCGCTGCGGATGCGGATGCAGGGGCAGGGGCGGTCACCGGCGCCGCGCCGGCACTGGCGCACAGGAGCAGGGCGGCGGTGGCCAGTGCGCCGAGTTGGAAGGATGGTTTCATCGTGATCGAGGTCCTGGTAAAGAATCAGTAGCTGGCCAGCGGCGTGAGGGCGCCGTTCTTGAAGGTGTACACCGTGACGGCCGTTTTCTTCAGGTTGCCCTTGGGGTCATAGCCGTACATGCCGACCACGCCCTGGTAGCTGATCGTGTGCATCGCAACGCCAACGGCCTTCGCATCGACCGTCTTGGCCGACTGGATCGCCTGCGCGATGAACTTGGTCTGGTCGTAGAACGATGGCGCATACACGTCCGGTTCGCGGCCGAAGCGCTTCTTGTAGCCGGCCAGGAAGGCCGCGCCGCCCGGCTGCCTGGCGACGATGGCGCCGGCCTGCGCGCAGCGCACGTTTTCGCCGACCGCGGCGCCGCCGAGCCTTGCCATCTCGGGGCTGCACAGCGTGTCGCCGCCCAGCAGCGGCACGTTCAGGCCGAGCTGCTTCATCTGGCGCACCATCGGCGCGGCCTGCGGCGCGTAGCCGCCGTAGAAGATCGCATCGACCTTCTTGGCGCGCAGCGCGGTCAGGATCGCGGCGAAGTCGCTGGCCTTGTCGTTGGTGAATTCGTGGCCGGCGATCCTGATGCCGGCCTGCTGCGCCTGGCGTTTGAATTCCATTGCGATGCCCTGGCCGAACGCCGTGCGATCGTCGATCACGCCGATGTTCTTGATCTTGAGTTCCTTGGCGGCGTAGCCGGCGACCGAGGCGCCGACCTGCGTGTCGCTCGCGACGATGCGAAATACGGTGGGGTAGCCGCTGGCGGTGATCTTGGGATTGGTGCCGACCGTCGACATCAGGATGCCGCTGTCGTTGTAGACGCGCGAGGCCGGAATCGCCACGCCCGAGTTGTAGGGACCGAGCACGAACTTGACGCCGGCGTCGGCAAATTTCTGGGCCACGGTCACGCCCTGTTTCGGGTCGCCCGCGTCGTCTTCGGATTGCAGCACGAAGCGCAGCACGTTGGCGCCGACCTGGATCTTCTGTGCGTTGAGTTCTTCGATGGCCAGGCGCACGCCGTTTTCATTGTCCTTGCCGGCAAACGCATTGGCGCCCGACAGCGGACCGCTGACGCCGATCTTGACGACCTGCTCGGCAGCGTGCGCGTGCACGCCGATGGTGGCGCACAGTGCCGCCAGCGCCAGCGGCGCCATGGTGATTTTCGATGGCATTGACTCAGTCTCCCGTTGATGTGGACGGGCGCCATCATCGCACGATTTACGCACCCTGCGAAAGCGCACAACGCCTGTAAAGACTCAGGTTGGCGTGCCGTGCGAGATCAGTTCGAGGGGCAGGGCGGTGGTGGATTTGATCTGCTCCATCGAGAACGCCGACGAGACGCCGGTCAGGCGCGCGGTCTTGATCAGCTTCTTGTAGAAGCGGTCGTAGCCGGCGATATCGGTGGTGACGACCTTGAGCAGGTAATCGACGTCGCCGCTCATGCGATGGAATTCCAGCACTTCGGGCAGCGCGATCACGGCGGCGGCAAAGCGCGCCAGCCATTTTTCATCGTGTTCGGGGGTCTTGACACTGACAAACACGGTGACCGGCAAGCCGACCTTTTCGCGATTGACGATGGAAACGCGGCTTTCGATGAAGCCTTCTTCTTCCAGGCGCTTGACGCGTTTCCAGCACGGTGTGCTGGACAGCCCCACCTTTTCGCTCAGGCCCGAAATGGACAAGGTGGCATCCGCCTGCAGGGCAGCGAGGATCGCGCAATCAAACTTGTCGAGTGAATTCATATTCCGCATTGCTGATTATAAGAATAATTATCCTACTGTTTGATCGGAAACCAGAAAGTTTGGAACGTATTGACCGTCTTTAGCCCGTACCATATTACTGGACAATAACATGTTGTGCGACACCTTTTTTATATTTTTGGCACCTATTCATGCAGACCGAAATCTACCTCGATACCAATGCGACGTCACCGGTATTGCCGGCCGCCGCGGCCGCCGCCATGGCCGTCATGCAGGATGGCTTCGGCAATCCGAGCAGCAGCCATGCGACGGGCCTGCGCGCCCGGGCACTGCGCGAGAGCGTGCGCGCCAGTGCGGGCCGGGTGGTCGGCGCCGGGGAGGGCCGGTTGATGTTCAACAGCGGCGCCACCGAAGGCATCCAGACAGCCGTGCTCTCGGCCCTGTGCGCGGTGCGCGAGCGGCGCGCGCGTGGTGACGCCTGCGGCGACATCGTCCTGATCGGCGCGACCGAACACAAGGCGGTCCCCGAAAGCCTGGCGCACTGGAACCGCCTGCTCGGCACGGGCCTGGAGCTGCGCGTGCTGCCGGTCGATGGCGACGGCCGCCACCGGCTCGACGTGCTGCGCGCACTGGCACCGCGCGTGGCGCTGGTGTGCACGATGGCAGCGAACAATGAAACGGGTGTGGTGTCCGACCTGCACGGTATCGAGGCCGTGTTGCGTGACACTGGCAGCGATGCCCTGTGGCTGGTCGACTGCGTGCAGGCGCTGGGCAAGCTCCCGCTCGACCTGGCCGCGAGCCGCATCGACTACGCGCCGTTCTCGGGGCACAAGCTGTATGCACCGAAAGGCATCGGCATGCTGTACGTGCGCCGCGGCGCGCCGTACACGCCGCTGATGTGCGGTGGCGGGCAGGAAGATGGCCAGCGCTCCGGCACCGAAAACATGGCCGGCATCGCGGCGCTGGGCGCCGTGTTCTCGGCGCTGGAGCGGGGCGACACCTTCCGCGACGGCGCCGCGCTGCTGGCATGCCGCGCGCGCCTGGTGGCGGCGCTCGAAGCAGCCTTGCCCGGCATCGTGTTCAATGCGCCCCTGGCGCAGTCGCTTCCCACGACCATCAACTTCTCAGTGCCGGATGTGCCCAGCGCCACGCTGCTCGACCTGTTCGATGCCGCCGGCATGCGTGTCAGCGCCGGCTCGGCGTGTTCGGCGGGGAAGGCCGGGTCCAGCTACGTGCTCGATGCGATGGGCGTGCCGGCCTGGCGCAGCGCGGCGGCGGTGCGCCTGTCGTTTGGCGCGCTGTTTGATGACGCCTCGCTCGAACTGGCGTGCGAGCGCATCGCGCGCTGCGGCGCCGCGCTGGCCGCGCCGATGCCTGTGGCAGGCGCCGAGCCGGCGATGGATGGCGCCATCGACAGCGCCATGCTGGTGCCCGCCGATACTGCCCGTGACTGGCTCGCTGCGCATCCGGACGCGATCGTGATCGACGTGCGCAACCTGCGCGAACACAGCGTCGCGGGCGCTGTCAGTCTGCATGGCCGCGCGGTACGCAACGTGCCGCTGGCATGCGTTGCCGACGAGGCACCCCAGTGGCTGGGCGCGACGGCGCCGTTGCTGTTCGTCTGCCGCAGCGGCGCACGCAGCGCCCGCGCGGCGCAAGCCGTGCGCGCCATGGGCCACCCGGGTGCCTGGTCACTGGTGGGCGGATTCGCGCTCGCCATCTGATCTCGGGTAGCATGGCACTGATGTCCGCGCATCGGAGGGGTGTGTTCGTCAGCGCACAGTAATGACGCCGGTCTTTGCCTAGCATGGGATCAGCCGTGCGCGCCCAGCGTTTCCTGCCCTGATCCGTCCCGGACGCCACTGTGCGCCAGCGGTCTGCTGCGCACGCTCAGTCCCGAGGCCCCGTTGAACGTCAAGAACCACAACCTGCCCGCCGGGCAGCGCACGCCGCATGATGCGACGCGCGCGACCGGCGACGATGCGCCATGGCGCGCAGCACCATCCGGCGCGCTCCAGCGCGCGGAGCACGCACGCCAGTTGGCGGCGCGCCACGTACTGCAACCCGCCACGGCTGGCAAGGGCGGCGCCCAGGCCTTGCGCGCATTGCTGGCGACGAACGCCGATGCTATCGCCGCCTCGTGCGACGCGCTCGACCAGGCCGCGCGTACTGGCTTCGCGCTACCGCCCGCCGGGGCGCGCCTGCTCGACCAGCACCACCTGCTCGACGGCCAGGTGCGCCTGGCGCGCGCCGGCCTGCAGCCTGGCGCTGCGACGCTGCCGACACTGGCACCGGATGGCGCTGTGCGCGCCTGGCGCCTGGTGCTCGATGTGGTCGCGCATGGCGATGGCCGCATCGACGGCGGGGAACTGGCGCTGTTCGTCAGTGCATACCAGGAAAGCGCGCTGCTGCGCATCGCCGAACTCGACGCGCTGCCGGCGCTCCTGCGCCTGGCCCTGATCGACAACCTGCGGCGCCTTGCTGCGCGGGCGGCGCGTGCCTGCGCCGCACATGAACAGGCCGCCGGCTGGGCCGTGCGCCTGCTGGACACGGCCGAGACGCGGCCCGGTGACCTGATCCTGCTGGTGGCCGACATGATGCGCAGCGTCGATGCCAGCGACAGCTTCATCGCCGAACTGGCGCGGCGCCTGCATGGCCGCGGTGGCGCCGTGACCCAAGTCCTGGACTGGCTCGACGCTCGCCTGGCCGATGCCGGCAGCAGCATCGCGCAGCACACGCAGCGCGAACACAGCGAACAGGCCGAGGATGCCATCTCGGCCGGCAATACGCTGGCCAGCCTGCGCCTGCTGGGCGGGATCGACTGGCGCGCCTTCGCCGAGACGCACGGCGCGGTCGACGCGCTGCTGCGCTCCGACCCGGATGGCAGTTACGCAGCCATGGACGGCGCCACGCGCGACAGCTACCGGCATGCCATTGCGCGCCGCGCCCGGGCCGTCAAGGTCGACGAGGTCGAGGTTGCACGCGACGCGCTGACGCTGGCCGGCACGCACCGCGCGCCGGGCGAAGGTGGCCTGGACGTGCGCACGCGCCACGTGGGCCACTACCTGCCGGCCCTGGCAAACAGGACGCCGGTTGCGGCCCGCATCGGCGCGACTGCCGTCCTGATGCTGCTGGTGACAGCCGCCATTCTCGTCCACGCGCGCCAGGGCGATGCCAGCGCGTGGTTGCTGGCGCTGATCGGCCTGCTGGCGCTGCCCGGTGCGAGCGCCTTGTCGCTGTCCCTGGTGCGTATGATGGAACGCTGGCGCACCCTGCCTGCCACCATGCCGCGCATGGATTTCAGCGCCGGCATTCCGGATGCATGCCGGACCGTCGTCGCTGTCTGCGCGCAGGCGGGCGACGCTGCCGCGATCGAACGGCTGCGCGCAGAACTCGAAGTGCGCTACCTCGGCAACCGCGACCCGAACCTGCGCTTTTGCCTGCTGCTCGATTTGCCCGATGCCGCCAGCGCAACGCTGCCGGCGGACGACGCCTTGCTCGCGCAGGCCAGCGCGGCCATCGATGCATTGAATGCGCGGCATGACCATGACGGCGCCGGACCATTCATGTTGCTGGCGCGGGCACGCACCTGGAGCGTCGACCAGCAGGCCTGGATCGGCCAGGAACGCCAGCGTGGCCAGATCGCCGACCTGAATGCCTGGCTGTGCGGCGCGCGCGAACGCTTCCTGCTCGCCGCTGGCAACACCGGCGCTGGCGCCGCGATGCGCTATGTGATTGCACTGGACGCCAATGCCGGCCTGCCGCGTGACGCTGCCCGCAGCCTGGTGGCTGCGATGGCGCATCCGTTGCACCAGCCGGTGCAGGATGACAGTGGCCGCGTGCTCGAAGGGCATGGCATGCTGCTGCCCGCACGCGGTCCCGCGCCACCGGGCCATCGCGCGCCGCGCTTTGCCCGCATGGGCGGTGCTGCGCAGGCCGCAAGCCATGGCTGGGTGGCGATTCACGACGTGGATGCCTGGCGCCGTGCCTGCGGCGATGTTCTGTCCGACGACGGCCGCGCCTGGCCCGGCCCTGTGGAGCGGGACCGCCTGCGTGCCGGGCGCGTGACGGACGTGCGCGTGGATGCGCTGCGCGCGCCCACGTATGGTGAATACATGCTGCGCCGGCACCGCGCCGTGCGCGCGGCCTGGCAATCGGCGCATCGCCTCGGCCGTGGCCCCGATGGCCTCAAACACGCGCATGCACGCTGGACGCTGTTCGACGCGCTGCGCGCCAGCCTGGTCGCGCCGGCCTCGCTCGCGCTGCTGATCCTGTGCTGGAGCCTGCTGGCCGCGCCCGTGTTCTGGACCGCAGCGGTGCTGGGAATCGTGTTCGTGCCAGCGCTGGTCGGCATGCTGGTGGCGCTGGGCGACCGGCCGCTCGACGCACCATGGCGCCAGCACCTGGACGGCTGGGCGCGCGGCGCCCGCGTGACGCTGTCGCGCAGCGCCCTGTGGGCGGCCTTCCTGCCGCACACGGCGCTGGTGGACACCCATGCCGTGGTGCGTGGCTTGTGGCGCCGGCATGTGACGCAGCGCGGTTTGCTCGATACGCAGGCAGTGGTGGTTCCCGGTCGTTCGCTGGAAATCAACGGACGCGCCATGTGGTTCCCGCCGCTGCTGGCGATGGCCACCGCGATGCTGGTCAGCTTTGCCAACCCGTATGCCCTGTTCGCCACCGCGCCGCTGCTGCTGGTGTGGTTCCTGTCGCCGGTGCTGGCCTGGTGGACGAGCCAGGTGACCCGCCGCAGCGTGCGCCTCGCCCCGGCGCAGGACGGGTTCCTGCGCGCGCTGGCGCGCCGCACCTGGGGGTTTTTCGAACGCCATGGCCTTGACGGCCACGGGCTGGCGCCGCACGCCGTGCTCGAACATCCCGAACCGGCCATCGATACGCGGGTTTCGCCAGATGGCATCGGCCTTGGCCTGCTGGCCACACTGGGTGCGCGCGACTTCGGCTTCCTGCCACTGGGCGGCCTGCTGGAACGCAGCGAGCGCACCTTCGCCTCGCTGGCACTGCTCGAACGGTGGAACGGCCATCTGCTGCACTGGTACGACGGCGCCACGCTGGCCCCGCTCGAGCCGCACCATGTCGATACCGCCGCCAGCGGGAGCCTGGTGCTGGCGCTGCGCACCTTCGCCGTCGGCATGGACGAATTGCCCGACCAGCCGATCGCCGGTGCGGCGCCGGACGGCATTCGCGCCACCTTGCTGGTCGTGCGCGAGCATGCGCTCGATGCGCCGGCCCCATTCCAGAACGTGCTGGACGAGATGGACGGCGCGATGGCGCCCGAGCGCTGCCGCGCCATCGATACGCTGCCAGGCCTGGCCGACTGCCTGCGCCTGGCGCTGGCCAATGCCGAACGCCTGACAGCCAGTCTGCCGGAGAGTGTGGATCCGGCGCTGGCCGCCTGGGTCGAACGTCTGCGTGCCGGTTGCGCCGCGCAGCTGGACGACCTGTACGCGCTGGCACCATGGATGCGCGCCGTCCAGGAATACGTGCTCGACGCCAGCCTGACCCGCATTCCGACGCTGCGCGAACTGGCGCAGCTCGACGCGCCGGCAACGGGTGGCGCCGGCCTGGCTGCACTGGTGGACGCGGGCCGCGCCTGTGCGCAGGAGCGCATCGACCGGCTGGCCGTGCTGGCTGACGCCGCGCGCGACGCCGCGCGCATGGACTTCGGCGCACTGGTCGATCCCGCCACCGGCCAGCTGGCCGCCGGCTACCACGTGCGCGACAAGCGCCTGGACAGCGACAGTTGCGACCTGCTGGCCGCCGCATCGCGCATGGCCAGTTTTGCCGCCGTGGCCCAGGACCAGCTGCCGCAGCAGCACTGGTGGGCGCTCGGTCGTCCGCTGCGCATGGCGGGCGCCAATACGCTGCTGCTGTCGCGCCGTGGCGCCATGGCCGACCTGCTGGCGCCGCAACTCTGGATGCCGGGCTGGCGCGACACGCTGCTCGACAGCGCAGCGCGCGCGCTGGTGCGCGCCCAGGTTGCGCATGCCAAAGCCAGGGACGTGCTGTGGGGCTTTTCGTCATCGCGTTGCAATGCCGTGGATGCGGCCGCGCGCTACCGCTCCGGCCAGTTCGGCCTGCCCGCCGCTGCGCTGCAGCGCCAGCGCGATGACGACCTGGTGGCGGCGCCGTATGCGGCCGCGCTGGCGCTGGGCGTGACGCCGGGCCTGGCGAGCAGCAACCTGCGCGCCTTCGCCGCGCAAGGCATGCTGGGCGAGCTTGGCTTGTACGAGGCGCTCGACTACGCACCAAGCCGTCTGCCGCAAGGCGAGCGCCAGGTTGTCGTGCGGGCCTATGCCGCGCGCCACCAGGCGATGACGCTGCTGGCGCTGGCCCGCCATCTGCTGGGCGAACCGATGCAGCGCCGCTTTTGCCGCGATCCCGAATTCCGGGCCGCGCTGCCATTGCTGCAGGAGCCGGTGCCGGTCTCCGGCGCTGCCGCCGAACGCCGCTACACCGGTGCGGCGACCGCCAGCCAGGGTGTAACGGCGCGCCCGTACGCCCGCGTGATCGGAAGCGAGCCGGTGCTGCCCGAAGTCCAGCTGCTGTCGAATGGCCGCTATCACCTGGTCGTTGCCAGCGATGGCACCGGCGCCAGCCGCTGGGATGACAAACAGATCACCCGCAGCGGCGCCGGCGAAACCGGCTTGACCTGTCATGTACGCGACGTCGCATCCGGCCAGGTCTGGCCAGGCCTGTTGCCAGAGAGCGAGCGCGAGACGGTGTTCTCCGAAGGCCGGGCCAGCGTGCGCTGCCTGGACAACGGACTGGCCATGCACACGGATATCGTGGTGGCGCCGGACGACGACGTCGAGCTGCGCCGCATCCGCATCGTCAATCACGGCCTGCAGGCGCTGACGCTGGAACTGACCAGCAGCGTGGCGCTGGCCGGACCGGCGCTCAAGCCGGGTGGCCGCAGCCATGTGATGACTGAATTCGATGCCGCCAACGACAGCCTGCTGTGCGTCACGGCGGCGGACGCGCCGGTTGTCATGCACCGCATGGCAGTGCGCGACATCGTGCCCGTCGTGACGGTGGAAACGGACCGCGCGCGCTTCATCGGGCGCGGCCACGATCTGCGCGCACCCCGGGCGATCGAAGCCGGCGGCGCGCTGCCTGGCCTCGTGCCTGAACCGGACGAACCGCTGCTGGCCTTGCGCCGCACCGTCACGCTGGCGCCGCAGCAAGAAATCACCGTCGACCTGGTGCTGGGTGTTGCCGCCAGCCGGGCGATGGCGCGCGAACTGGCGGCCCGCTACAGCGCCGGCCATGCGGTCGACCGCGCGATCGACGCTGCGTGGAGCCAGGCCCAGGCCTTCCTGCGCCGCATGGACGTGAGCGAAGCCGATGCGCAGCTGTGCAACCGCCTGGCCGGCTGCCTGCTGCAGCCGGTACCGGCGCTGCGCGCCGACCCGGCCGTCATCGCGCGCAATGTGCGCGGCCGCGCCGACCTGCTGGCCTGCGGCATCGACGGCGTGCAGCCGGTGCTGCTGCTCCAGCTGGCGGACGGCCCGGACACGGGCCTGGCGCGCCAGGCGATGCAGGCGCATACCTACTGGCGCAACCGCGGCTTCGCGGTCGACCTGCTGGTGCTGTGCGACAGCCGCGCCGTGCGCGAGGGGGTGATGACGCTGGCGATGGCACTGGTCGATCCCGACACCTTCGATGCGCCCGGCGGCGTGCATCTGTTCCTGCGCGAAGACGTGGCGCAGGAAGACCGCATCCTGCTGCGCTCGAGCGCGCGCGTGCTGCTGCTGTCTGGCCGCGGCGACCTGGCCGACCAGCTGCGCCGCGCCGCGCGGCCCGGCGTCGCCTTGCCGTCGCCACTCGTGGCCGGTGCCACCACGCCGTGGATGACAGAAGCACTGCACACGGTGCAGCCAGAGCGCCTGTTCGACAATGGCATTGGTGGCTTCACGCCGGATGGCCGCGAGTACGAGGTACGCAGCAGCGCAGCGGTGCCGGTGCCGCAGGCGTCCTGGGTCAACCTGCTGGCCAATCCCGGTTTCGGATCGGTGCTGTCGGAACGGGGCCATGCGGTCACCTGGAACGGGACGCGTGCTGCGCGCCTGACTGCCGGCAATGACGATGTCGCGCCGCAGGACGGGGAAGCGTTCTACCTGCGCGACGAGGACAGCGGCGCTTTCTGGTCGCCCACGCCGTGGCCGGCGCCATCGGCAGAACCGTATGTCACCCGGCATGGCGTCGGCTACACCGTGTTCGAACACGGCGCGCAGGGCATCCATTCGGCGCTGCGCTGCTTCGTGGCGCCGGATGTGTCCATCAAATACAGCGTGCTCCGGCTGCGCAACGACAGCGATGCACCGCGTCGCCTGAGCGTGACGGGCTTCGTCGCGTGGCAGCTCGACAGGGTCGACGCCACGCCCGGCCTGCAGGTTGTCACCGGCATCGACCTGGCCAGCGGTGCGCTGTTCGCGCGCAATGCGTTCAGCGACGACTTCCGCGACCAGGTGGGGTTCTTCCATGTCGACGCCGAGGACGTCGCTGCAACCTGCGACCGCGACGAATTCATCGGCCGCCAGGGAAGCATCGCGCAGCCGGCGGCGCTGGGCCGCAGCAGCCTGTCCGGCGCCAGCGGGGCAGGGCGCACGCCATGCGCGGCCTTGCAGGTGCCAGTCATGCTGGCGCCGGGCGAAGAGCGCGAACTGGTGTTCGTGCTGGGCGTGGCCGGCCCCGGCACGCTCGACGCCAGCCGCGAGGTGCAACTGCACGGTGGTGCGCGCGCCGCCGCCGCCGCGTGGGAGCGCCTGCACACATGGTGGGACAGCACACTGGGCGCGGTAACATTGCGCTCGCCCGACGCCTCGCTCGACCTGCGTGTGAACACCTGGCTGCCGTACCAGGCAATCAGTGCGGCGTGGGGCGAGCGCTGTCCGGCCACCCGCCTGCAGTCGCTGCTCGCCAGCGTGCATGCCCGGCCCGGATTGCTGCGCGATGCACTGCTGGAGGCGGCGCGCGAGTTCGCCACGGCGCAGTCCATCCTGCCATCGCCTGCGGTCGACGATTTCCTGTGGCTGTCCTACGCACTGACGCACTACCTGGCCGTGACTGCCGACGACGCGCTGCTGGGCGTGCTGCCATTCGGCGCCGGTCATGGCGAGGCAACGCGGCTGGCCGCCGGGGACGACCTGTACCAGCATTGCGTGCACGGCTTGCGCGGCTGCCTGCGTTTCGGCCAGCGCGGCCTGCCGCTGGCGGCGGCGCGCCTGCATGACGATGATGCGACGGGGCGTGTCGAAAGCGTGCGCACGGGCTTCTTCATGGCGACCGTGCTGCAGCGTTTCGCCGACGTGGCCGACCGGCGCGGCGACTTCGGTTTTGCCACCACCTGCCGCGGCGCTGCGCTGGCGCTCAGGGCGCAGTGCGAAGAACATGGCTGGGACGGCGACTGGTACCGCTGGACCTGGCTGGACAACCGCAATGCGCTCGGCTCGATCGCCAACGCCGCCTGCCGCGTCGAGTTGTCGACCCAGGGCTGGGCGGTGCAGGCCGACGCCGAACACGGTGCAGCCGCGCTGCGGGCCGCCGCACAGCGCCTGGTCGACGAAGCGCACGGCGTCACGCTGCTGTGCGATCCCGCGGTCGACGGACACTGGAGCGAGCGCGTGGTGGCCAGCCCAGGCCAGGACCACGGCGCGGTCGCGCTGGCAGCGACCGGGTTTGCGCGGCTGGGCGACGCCGGCCGCGCGTGGCAGCTGGCCGGCATGCTCGATCCGCTCGCACCCGCGCCGGCCCCGGCGCCGGGCCACACAGCCGATGGCAGCGCGCCGCCGTACTTCATGGCCGGTGGCGTGCGCACGGTTGCGCCGCATGTAGGCCGCGCGATCGGCGGCGTGCACACCGCTTCTGCAGGAGCCACCTGGCTGCTGGCGATCGAGGCGCTGCTGGGCGTGCAGCGCAACGGCGCGCGCCTGCACCTGACGCCGCATCTGGCGCCTGGCTGGGCCGGTTTCAGCCTGCGCTACCGCTATCACAGTGCGTTCTACGAGATCACGGTGCATGCGGGCGACGGCATGGAAGGCTTGCTGCTCGATGACCAGCCATGTCCCGACTGGACGTTCGAGCTGCAGGATGACCGGCGCGATCACCGGGTGGAATTGTGGATCGCGGGGACGCCGGCCGGCGCGTAGGGCGGCTGGCGTCCCGGGGACGCATGGCCGTCCCTGCGCCCGGCGTGGCGGCCCAGCTACAGCCAGCGCCGAAATCGCGGGGCGCGCTGGGCGGCTGCGCGGCACGCATTGGCTGGCGCTATATAATTCCGGAACGGCCCTTGATCGCCGTTGATCTTCCCTTATTTATGACCGATCGCGCCTGCCGCGCCCGGCCCTGACACTGACGACTGCATGACACTAGCCACTGACCAGAATGTTGACCGCCACGGTATTTCGCCTACCGGGTTGCAATTCATTTCCATCCGGGATGCCGTCATGGATCGCTGGGAACGGGAAGTGCGTGCGCGCGTCGAAGGCGCGCAGAATCTGCTGCGGCCCGTGTTGACCAACACGCTGCCGGCATTTTTCGACAATATCGCCGAAGCCCTGAGCCCGGACCATCCGCGCACGCAGGCGGTGAGCGGCAATAATTCGGCCAGTGTCCACGGGACCGAGCGCGCCCGCATGACCCCGTTCGGCCCCGACCAGGTGGTCCACGAATACCAGATCCTGCGCGAGTCGATTGCCGTCGTGGCCAAGGGCAGGGTGACCCTGGACGACGACCACTGGCGCATCATCGACGCGTCCATCAACGCCGCCATGCGCGAGGCAGTGCGCTCGTTCACGCAGATCCACGAAGACCTGCGGCACAAGATGGCGGCCGCGCTGTCGCACGACATGCGCACGCCGTTGTCGGTGGTCGCCCATGGCGCGCAGCTCATGGCGATCACGTCCGACTGGGCGCAGGTAAAGAACGTCGCCGCCAGGGTCGGCGCCAACGCGGACCGGCTCAACGAGATGATGGCCGAACTGCTCGACGCCCTCACGTTCCAGGGCGCTGCGAAGATCCCGCTGCACCTGACGCACTTCGATATCCTGGAGATGACACGCGAACTGGGCGAGCAATATGCGCAGGGCCAGCATGGCACGCAGGTCGTCGTCGATGTGGCCGGCGAGCCGGTCACCGGCCACTGGTGCCGCGCTTCGCTCTGGCGCGCGCTGGAAAACCTGGTCAACAACGCGATCAAGTATGGCGACGGCGGCACCGTCAGCATCATGGCGCACCAGACGCGCGGGCGCCTGATGCTGAGCGTTCACAACGAAGGCAATGCGATTCCCGAAGAACAGCACAACCGGATCTTCGAGTACCTGCGCCGCGAAACGGGGCCGTTTTCGGCCACGGGCTGGGGCATCGGCCTGCCGTTCGTGAAGGCAGTGGGCGAAAGCCACGGGGGCAGCGTGTCGGTCGACAGTTCTCCCGAGCTGGGCACGACGTTCCTGATCGACATCCCCGTCGACTGCCGCCCGTTTGCCGGTGACGACGCCCGGTGCGCCGCGTCGGCGTGATGCCACGACAGGGCGCGCTCAGCGGGTGACAGTCACCGCGCCGAGCAGCGCCCGCACGGCGCCAAGGTCCGGCGCCGGTGTTCCTGCGGCCCCGCATGCGGCGCCCCCTGCCGCCACCGCGAAAGCCAGGTGTGCGTCCATGCCCGCCCCGGGCCACTGCTGCAGCGAATAAATCAGTCCGGCCATCCCCGCCTCACCTGCGCTCACCGCGCCCGTGGCGTTGGCCACGTCGAGCGCCGGTGCCTTTGCATGCCACGTCTGCGCGCCGTGATACAGCGACGCGCCGCCGGCGCCGCGCGTGAGCAGCACCAGCGCGGCCGGATTGCGTGCGCGCAGGCGCCCCAGCGAGCCAAGCGTGTCGTGGCTGCGAAACAGCGCGCGCAGGTCGTCGTCGGCCACCTTGATCACGTCGGCCAGCTCGCTCATGCGCCGCAGCGTCGCGTCGTACGCGGGGCCCATCAGGTCATGCCAGTGCGGGTCGTAGCTGATGCGCAGCCCGTGCGCTTTCGCCTGTTCGGCCAGCGTGATCAGCGTGAGGTCGAGGGGCCCGCGCGCCAGGCGGATGCTGCCGAGGTGCAGCCACTGCACCTCTTGCCGCCAGCCAGGCGGCATGCTGGCCAGCGCGAACAGCAGGTCCGCAGCATCGTCGGGCGGCATGCCGGCCCGCTGCAGGTAACGCAGGTCCAGCCCCGCCGCTGCGCTGGCGCGCCACAGCGCATCGCCAGCCACGCAGCGGCTGATGGCGCCGGCAAAACCGCTGGCCACACCCAGCGCCGCCAGGGCACACGCCACGTTCCAGGTCGGACCGCCGGCGTGGCTGCGCCTTGCGTCGCCGTCACGGCGCAAGCGGTCGGCCAGCGCCTCGCCCGCGCAGACAATGGCCGCAGGCCTGGTCGCGCGCGCGATGTCGCAAATCGGCATCGACGGCGTCGGTCAGTACGCGGTCTGCGTGTACGGGCGCGCGTCTTTCGCCGTGCCCCAGTCCTTGTTCGGCGTGGCCTGCATCGTGAATACCAGTTCGCCGCCGGCCGTGATGTCCTGGTGGCGCAGGAAGGTGCGCGCGAGCGGCTTGCCGTTCAGGGTCACGCGGCCGACATAGCCATTGGTGGCCGACAGGTTCTCGGCGCGCACGGTGAAGCGCTTCCCGTTGGGCAGGTTCAGCGTCGCCTTGTCGAGGAACGGGCGGCCAATCACGTACTCGTTGCTTCCCGGAGCGACCGGATAGAAGCCCAGCGCGGTGAACGCGAACCAGGCCGACATCTGGCCCAGGTCATCGTTGCCCGACAGGCCATCGGGCTTGTCGCTGTACTGCGTGGCCATGATATTGGCCAGGCGTTCCTGCGTGCGCCACGGCGCGCCGGCGTAGTTGTACAGGTAGGCGACGTGGTGTGACGGCTCGTTGCCGTGGGCGTAGTGGCCGATCAGGCCCGAGATGTCTTCCATGTGCGCGTACAGGTTCTCGTCGACCTTGGCGTCGAAGACCTCGTCCATCCTGGCCACGAGCTGTGCGTCGCCGCCGAGGAAGCCGATCAGGCCCGCATTATCGTGCGGCATGTACCAGGAATACTGCCACGCGCTGCCCTCGGTGTAGTCGCTGCCGAAGTTCGACTGCGCCGGATCGAATGGCGTGCGGAATTCGCCGGTGGATTTGCGGGCGCGGATGAAGCCCGTGTCCTTGTCGAACACGTTGCGGTAATTCTGGGCGCGCCGGTAGTAGCGTGCGGCCACGTCCTTCTTGCCCATCTTCTCGGCCATGCGCGCGATGGTCCAGTCGTCGTAGGCATATTCGACGGTCTTGGAGGCGGCTTCCTTTTCCAGGTCGATCGGTACGTAGCCCAGCTTCATGTAGTGTTCCAGCCCGCCGTACGGGCCGTATTCGGCGCTGGCGGTCATCGCGGCCAGGGCCTTGTCGGCGTCGAAGCCGCGAATGCCTTTCATGTAGGCGTCGGCGATCACGGGCACTGCGTGGTAGCCGATCATGGTCCAGGTCTCCAGGCCGTGGAACTGCCACACCGGCAGCACGCCGTAGGGGCTGTGCTGCTGCGAGGCGATCAGCGAGTTGACGAAGTCGGCGTTGCGCCGTTCGGGCGCGACGAGCGTGAGCAGCGGGTGCAGCGCGCGGTAGGTGTCCCACAGCGAGAACGTCGAGTGGAAGCGGAAGTCCTTGGCCTTGTGCACCGCGTTGTCCGGGCCACGGTAGCTGCCGTCGAGGTCCATGAACAGCGACGGCGCCAGCATCGTGTGGTACAGCGCCGTGTAGAACTGCGTGCGCATCGGCGCCGGGGCCTCGACCTTGACGGCGCCCAGCGCTTCATCCCAGGCCTTGCCGGCGCGGCGGCGTTCGGCGTCGAAGTCCCAGCCCGGCATCTCGGCCAGGTTGGCAATCGCATTGTCTTCGCTCACGGGCGAGAGCGCGACCTTCACCAGCAGCGTGCCGTCGTCCGGCACGCCGAAACTGAAGTCGCCCATCAGCGCCTTGCCCTCGACCAGCGCGCGGTCGCCCGGCGTCTTGCCCGGCTGGGCAAAGCCCTTGTACTCGACCGCCTCTTCGCGATTGAGCAGCTGGCGCGTATCGATGGGGCGCGAGAACCGGATCGCGAAATACAGCTGGCGGCCCGGCGCCCAGCCGCGCGTTTCGCGCATGCCGGTGACGGTGCTGGCGTCGCGCATGCGCAGGCGCGACCACAGGTTCTTGCCGTCGTAGTTATAGATGCTGGTGCGCAGGTCGAGCAGCACCTTGGCCGGCTCGCCCGCCTTGAACCTGTAGCGGTGCAGGCCGACACGCTCGCTCGCGGTCAGCTCGACATCGACGTTGTGGTCCGTCAGGCGCACTGCATAGTAGCCGGGTTCGGCCTGTTCCTGGTCGTGCGAGAAGCGCGAGCGGTAGCCCGAGAAGGGCCGTTCCGGGTAGCCGGGTTCGAGTTTGGTCTCGCCGCTGTAGGGCATCAGGAGTACATCGCCCAGGTCCGAGTGGCCGCTGCCCGAGAAGTGCGTGTGCGAGAAGCCGAGGATCGAGCCGTCGCCGTGGTTGTAGCCGGCGGCCCACGGATAGCTCTGGCGGAAGTGACGGTGCTGGGTGTCGGGACTGAGCTGCACCATGCCGAACGGGCGGCTCGCACCGGGGAAGGTATGGCCGTCGCCGCCGGTGCCGATGAAGACGTTCACCGCCGCGGCCGGGGAGCCCGGTTCGGCGGCCTGCAACGGCGCCGCACTAAACAACAGGACCGCGATCGCAGCCAGGGGAAGGGGAAGGGATTGGGGCTTGAAACGAGCTGTCATTGGTGTCTCCACACGTGGCGGGAGGGCAAAGCCCACGCCTGTTCTTGATACGCTGCGCCAGAGGCAATCGGGCGCGCAACCGATGTCACGGACACGCGCGCTCGAACCTGTATGCAAAGTTATAGGTGGAGTCAGGATTCCCGGCAATCATTACCGGGATTTACCGGCCTGTTTAGCCGGTTTACTAAACAATCTGGCGGGTTAGCGCCGGTCGATCTTTGCGACGGCCTCGATTTCAACCAGCGTATCGGGTGACGCAAGCGAGGCGACACCGATGCCGGTCAGGGCAGGGCGGTGCACGCCGAGGTGCTGGACGAGGATCAGCGCCACGGTGTCGAGGTGTTCGCTGATTTCGCCGCGCACGTAGACGCGCAGTTGCAGGATCTGTTCGACCGACGAGCCAGCAGCATCGAGCACCGTGAGCAGGTTGCGCGCCGCGCCTTCGGTCTGCGCGGCCAGCGTGGTGTGCCTGACCTGGTAGTCGCGGTCCCAGTCGACCTGCCCGGAGACGAACACCAGGCCGGTGTCATGGTCGATCGTGGCATGCGACAGGCCATGCGGCGCGCCGTCGTACAGGGCAGGTGGGTTGATGCGTTCGATGGTCATGGAGTGTGCCTTTGCGAATGTCGGTAATCGGCCAGCATAGGCCGGCCCGCCCTGCGCGGCAATCGGGCCCCGCTTGTAGCCGATACAAGCAGTGCTAGGCCGCTGCCGCGAGCCGCGCCCTGACCCGCTCCAGCATCCACATCATGAACGGATCGTTTTCCGCCGTCGGGTGAAAGGCCGCGACCACGCCATAACCGGGCGGATACTTGGGCAGCGCGATCTCGTGGATGCCATCGCATGGCAGCAGGCGCGCCGGCATGAAGGCCACCATCGCCGATCCCTTCAGGTACTCGAGCGCCATGAAGAACGACGGCGCCGACGTCACCACGCGCCGCTGCAACCCCTGGCGCGCGAACCAGCCGTCGGCCGATCCGGTGAAACTGGCACCGCCGGGATTGGTGACGATGAAGTCGTGCGTCACCAGTGCGGCCAGCGACATCGTTCCCGCCTCGGCCAGCGCGCGGTCGCCCGTCACGCAGCGGTACTGCTCGAGGAACAGCGGCATCGACACCAGGCCCGGGGCGGCGATGCCCTCGGCCGTGAAGATCACGTCGATCTCGCCTTGGTGCAGCTTGCGCGTCAGGGCGCTCACTTCGAGGTCGACCACCGCGATCTTCACCTTCGGCGCCGCGCGGCGCAGATCGCGCACCAGGTCGGCCACGATCACCTTCTGCGTGTAGTCGGTTCCGGAAATGACCAGCGTACGCTCGACATCTTCCGGCCGCACGCTCGACGGCATAGGGATCGCATGCAGGCCCGCCAGCACCTGCGCAATATGCGGCGCAATCAGCCTGGCGTACGGCGTGGCCGCCATGCCCTGGCCGGTACGCACGAACAGCGGGTCGCCCAGAATGCTGCGGATCTTCTTCAGTTGCAGGCTGACCGCCTGCTGCGACACGTCCAGATGCTCGGCCGCCGCCGAGATGGTGGCAAAGCGCGCCAGCGCATCAAGCGTGCGCAGATGGGAAATATCAAGTTTGTCGACCATGCCGCAATATAACGAAAAGCCGGGGTCAGGTCTGACATTCGGACACGATCTCGACAGTCGAGTAGTCGGAACTGGCGGCGCCGGGCCTTGCAGGCCCGGGCGTGACACCATTGGGTGTGGCTAACGCTGAGGTCGTGTCCGAATGTCAGACCTGACCCCGGCTGTGCGACCCCAGCCATGAGATTGAAACTCATCAATGAACATGATCAGGATGACAACCGCAGCACGCATGGCGCAAGGTGACGGGATAGGGAAGTTGCAAGCTTGGCATCATGAAAGCCGCTCATCTGCCCATTGTTGCCCTGTTGTTGTGCTGCAGCGCGGCCAGCGCTGGCCTAGCTGAACACCAGGAATTCGACGCCACGCTGTACGCGCCATTCCATGCTGGTGTGCTGGCTGCACGCACGTTCACGCTGACCTTCGCGTATCCCGGCCTGGCGCGGCCGGCCAACGTTCACTGGCGCGTCGACCTGCGCGCGCCGGGCGGACGCATCGTCCTTCGCTGGCGCGGCCAGGTGACGTTGACCGGTGACGAGATCACGGTGACGGTGCCCTGGTCGGGCCGCCTGGGCAAGCAACCAGCGCCGGACGGCATTTACCGTGTGCGCCTGCACGCGCTGGTGCAACACGAGGACGCGGTCGATCAGGAATGGGAAATCGCCGTCGGCACGCCGCGCGTACTGGCGACGCCCGCCTTCGCACCGCTGCCCGGCGCTTTTACGACAGGGGCGGCGCCGGCACCGGGCGCGCTGCCCTACACGGTCTACCTGGGCAATCTGCACAGCCAGACCAACCACAGCGACGGCGGCGCCGATGTCGCCAACTGCCGCAGCGCCCAGCGGCCGCAGTCGGCGCCGTATGGTCCGGCCGACGCTTTTGCGTATGCCCGTGGACGCGGTCTGGACATCCTGGTCGCGTCAGAACACAACCACCTGTTCGATGGCGCGGCAGGCAGTGCGCCCGACGGCGACCCGGCAATCGCAAGGGCCCTGTATCGCGCAGGCCTGGCCGCCGCCGCCACGTTCTCGCTGCAGCATCCGGATTTTCTGGCGCTGTATGGCCTCGAATGGGGCGTCATCGAAAAGGGCGGCCATATCAATATCTTCAACAGCGACGAATTGCTGGGCTGGGAGACCAATGCCAGCGGTGCACCGTTCGCCGACACGATCACGCCGCGCAGCGATTACGCGGCGCTGTACACGCTGATGCGCCAGCGCGGCTGGGTGGGCCAGTTCAACCATCCGGCGCCATCGGGCCAGTTCCAGGTGGGTGGCGTGCCGCTCGCCTACACCGACGATGGCGCTGCGGTGATGGTGCTGTGCGAGGTGATGAATACCAGTGCATTCTCGAACAACGTGACCGAGACCGAAACCCGCCGCAGCAGTTTTGAAGGCGCCTGCAACCGCTTGCTCGAAGCGGGCTACCGGCTGGCCTTCAGCACCAACCAGGACAACCACTGCGCCAACTGGGGCGCGTCGTACGGCAACCGCACCGGCGTACTGCTGCCAACGGGCGTACAGCTGGACCGCGCCAGTCTGCTCGCCGCGCTCAAGGCGCGCCGCATCTTCGCGACGATGGACAAGGCATCCCAGCTGGTGTTGACGGCCAACGGCCACCTGATGGGCGAGCAGTTCACCAACCACGGGCCGCTCACCCTGACAGTGAACTTCGCTAGCCTCGCTGGCCGGCAGGTGGCGGCAGTGGCGCTCATGGAGGGCGTCCCGGGCCGCAATGGCGAGGTCACGCGCCTGTCGCAGCAGGCCGAGACCACGATCACGCCGGCGCCGGGCGCGCACTTCTATTATGCGAAGGTGACGCAGGACGACGGCAATCTGCTGTGGTCCGCGCCAGTGTGGGTCATGCAGGCCGCGTTGGCGTATTGACGGCGGGGCGGCGCGTTTCAGCAGGCGCTTTCGCCGGCCTGACGCCCATGCTATTCTGCTCCCGCCCTCAGCCCGGCCGGGCTGCCCTTACCCGCGAGAGACCATGAATAAAAGCACCCTGCTGCGCGCCACCACCGCAGCCTTCCTGGGCGCGTGGAGCGCTTACGCGTTCGCGCTCGATCCCCTCAGCTACGCCAAATACGACCAGGTCAAGACCACGGCCCTGCACCTGGACCTGAAGGCCGACTTTGCGAAGAAAAGCCTGGGCGGCTACGCCGAGCTGACGCTGAACTGGATCGACAAGAAAGCGACGACGCTCGACCTGGACACGCGCGAGCTGACGATCTCGAAGATCGAAGCGCAGGATGCGAAGGGCGCCTGGCGCAAGGCCGACTACACGCTCGGCAAGTTCGATGAAGAGAAGGGCCAGCCGCTGCAGATCAAGCTGCCGGCCCGCCAGACCCGCGTGCGCATCCATTACCGCACCGCGCCAACGGCCACTGCACTGCAATGGCTGCAGCCGGTGCAGACCATGTCGGGCAAGTACCCGTTCATGTTCAGCCAGTCGCAGGCGATCAATGCCCGCTCGTGGGTACCGATCCAGGATACGCCGGCCGTGCGCTTTACCTACACCGCGCGCATCGAGGCGCCGGAAGGCCTGCGCGTGGTGATGAGCGCCGATAACGACATGAAGGCGACCGGCAAGGGCGGCTGGAAGTTCACGATGCCGCA
Source organism: Telluria sp. ZT3P26 (assembly GCF_059686035.1). Lineage (NCBI taxonomy): Bacteria > Pseudomonadati > Pseudomonadota > Betaproteobacteria > Burkholderiales > Oxalobacteraceae > Telluria > Telluria sp. ZT3P26. Next base: position 626,869 of record NZ_JCASII010000002.1, read on the forward strand.
GCCGATTCCATCGTACCTGCTGGCGATCGGCATCGGCGAGCTCGAAGCGCGCACGCTGGGCGGCCGCACCGGCGTGTACGCCGAGCCGCAGCGCATCAAGGCGGCCGAGTACGAACTGGCCGACACCGAGAAGATGGTCGCCGCGGCCGAGAAGCTGTACGGCCCGTATCGCTGGGGGCGTTACGACATGCTGGTGCTGCCGCCATCGTTCCCGATCGGCGGCATGGAAAATCCGCGCCTGACCTTCCTGACCCCGACCATGATCGCGGGCGACCGCAGCCTGGTCGACCTGGTCGCGCACGAACTGGCGCACAGCTGGTCGGGCAACCTGGTGACCAACGCGACCTGGAAGCACTGGTGGCTCAACGAAGGTTTCACCACCTACGTCACCACCCGCATTCTGGAAGAAATCTACGGCAAGGAAGTTGCGCTGATGAACCTTCAGCTCGAGCAGGAAGAAGCGCTCGAGATGCTCAAGGAGCTGCCGCCGGCAAAGCAGGCGCTGGTTTCGCGCCAGGCTGACACCAACGCTGCCGATTACCCGGACACCTCGCTGGCCTATCCGAAAGGCGCCTGGTTCCTGCACACGCTCGAGCAGCGTGCCGGCCGCGCCGCGTTCGATCAATTCCTGCGCGGCTGGTTCGACCAGCACGCATTCCAGAGCGTGACGAACGAGCAGTTCATCGCCTACCTGCGCGCGCAACTGCTGGCGAAGAACCCCAAGATCATGAGCGACGCGGAGCTCGACGAGTGGATCCACGGCCCGGGCATCCCGGCCAGCGGACAGCGCGCCGTGTCGCAGCGCCTGGCCAAGCTGAATGCCGCAATCGACGGCTGGACGAAGGGCACGGTATCGACTGCGCAGCTGAACGCGAAGGACTGGAACGCGGTCGAGTGGATGAAATTCCTGAACGATATCGACAAGAAGGCCGACGCCGCCAAACTGGCAGAACTCGACCGCGCCTATGGCCTGGCCAAGTCGACCAACAACGAAGTGGCGTTTCGCTTCTACCGCGCGGCAGTGCACGCCGGCTACCGCGACGTGCGCCCGGACATGGAGGCATTCCTGATGAGCGTGGGCCGCCAGAAGTTCGTGGTGCCGCTGTACGCCGCGCTACGCGAAAAGGCCGAGGACCGCACCTGGGCCGAGGGCGTCTACAAGAAGGCACGCGAGCGTTACCACCCCGAGACGCAATCGAGCGTCGACAAAGCGATGGGCAAGCCATGATGCAGCGTTCTTCCAGCGGACTGTTGAAACACATCGCCGGCGCGGTGCTGATTGCGTTCTGCGGCGCCGGCCTGGCCGTCGCGCAAACGGCGGCAGCACCCACCACGGCGGCAGTCCCCGCGTACAACCTGGACGCCGACGTCCAGCGCGTCCTGAAAACCTTCGATGTGCCCGGCATCGCCATCGCGGTGGTCAAGGACGGCAAGGTCGTCGTCACGCAGGGCTTCGGCGTGCGCAAGCTGGGCGACCCGACACCGGTCGACGGCAAGACGCTGTTCGAGATCGCGTCGAACTCCAAGGCTTTCACTGCGGCCGGCCTGGCGATGCTGGTCGACCAGGGCAAGTTGAACTGGGACGACCCGGTCATCAAGCACCTGCCGGACTTTCGCATGTACGACAGCTACGTGACGGCCGAGATGACGGTGCGCGACCTGCTCACGCACCGCAGCGGCCTGGGTCTTGGCGCCGGTGACCTGATGTGGTGGCCGACCACCACCTTCACCAGCGACGAAATCATCCACAACCTTCGCTACATCAAGCCGGCGACGAGCTTTCGCAACAGCTACGCCTACGACAACCTGCTCTACATCGTGGCCGGCAAGATCATCGCCCAAAAGTCCGGCAAGGACTGGGGCACGACGATGCGCGAATGGATCCTCGATCCGGTCGGCATGACCGCCACCACCACCAGCCTGGCCGCGCACACGGCCGGCATGAACGTGTCGGCGCCACACAGCAAGATCAATGGCAAGGCGGCCGTCGTCAAGCCGATGCCGGTGTCGAACGCCGTCGGCGCGGTGGGCATCAACACCAATGCCGAAGACATCGCGCGCTGGATGAACGTGCTGCTCGATAACGGCCGCCTGCCGACAGGGGCGGGTGGCAAGGAAGCACGCCTGTGGTCCGACAAGCAGGCGCGCGAGATGTGGACGGCGCAAACGCCGATGACGATCAGCCAGCCCAAGCCGCCGCTCGCGGCGACGAAGCCCAACTTCATGGCCTACGGCCTGGGCTTCCAGCTGCGCGACTACCAGGGCAAGCTGGTGGCGATGCACGGCGGCGCGCTGCAGGGCTTTTATTCGCGCGTGCTGCTGGTGCCGGAAGCAAAGCTCGGCATCGCGATCTTCACCAACGCCGAAAGCGGCCCGTCGCTCAATGCGCTGCAATACCGCCTGCTCGATGGCTACCTGGGCGTCGCGCCGACCGACTGGATTGGCCGCATCGCCGACATCGCGAACGAGGCAAGCGCCAAGGAAGCGGCCCGTGTGAAGGGTGAAAACACCAGCCGCGCCAAGGCCTCCAAGCCGTCGCTGGCGCTGCGCGAGTACGAAGGCGAGTACGAAGACGCCTGGTACGGCAAGGCGACGATCCGGCGCGCCGGCAGCAAGCTGGTGATGTCGTTCGCGCGCACGCCGGATCTGACGGGCGAGATGGAGCACTTCCAGCACGACACCTTCATCGTGCGCTGGAAGGAGCGCAACTTCAACGCGGACGCGTATGCGACGTTCTCGCTGGAGCCGGATGGTTCGATCGAGCGACTGCGCATGAAGCCCGTATCGACCGAGACGGATTTCAGCTATGACTTCCAGGATTTGATGTTCACGCCTGTGAAGAAGGCGAAGTGAATTTTTTGGGTGGCTGCGCTGCTGACTTGGGTTCCCGCCTGCGCGGGAACGACGCTAGCGCAGCCACGTCATTCCCGCGAAGGCGGGAATCCCAGTCCTGCGCCCGCCACCAACCTACTTCTTTCCCCACACCTTCATCATGTCGTCCGAGCCCTGCGAGCGCACGCCGTTGTCCGACAGGATCGCCTCGGTTGCGTCGAGCGTCGCCTGCCGCGGCAGGATCATCGTCTCGCCATAACGCTGATCGAACTTCAGCACCACCTGCTCGTCCTTCAGGTCGCGCAGCAGGGCCACCAGATGCGCCAGACTGCGTACCGGCTTGCCATTGACCGATTCCACGACCGAGCCGAAACGGTTGCTGTAGCCACTCACCAGCTTGTGCGGGAAGAACGGCGCGCTGATCACGACCAGCTCTTCGCGTTCGGGCGTGGGCGAATCGCCGCGCTGCGTCACGAGCGGACTGGCGTTGAATGCATACGCATTCATTCCCGGCGCACTGCCGCTGACAAAGGCCATGAATTCGCTGGTCGCACGTGAAAACACGACCGGGCCGTAGATGAAATACGACGGATAGCCGCCATCCAGATCCGGGATCAGGAGCGGGCGCGCGCCGGTAGCCGGCACCTCGACCTTCATCGGCTTGCCACCGCGGATGATCGTCATCGGCACCTTGCCGTTTTTCGCCACCTGCTGGATGCGGTACTGGAAGCGCACGCGCAGGCTCGAACCCAGCTTGACCATCGCCTGGTTGTCGATCGCATGCTCGCCGATGTGCGTGATCACGTCCCACTCCTTCAGCGGCCAGGCGGCATCGGTGCGGTATGGCCGGTGCACCACCGCGCCCTCGACCGACTTGTCGAGCTTGAGGTACTGGCGCAGCGCCGGGCTTTCCAGCGTCTGCACGCTGTCATGCAGCAGCGGCTTGCCGTCGTAGGTGCCGTCGGCCACGTCGCGCAGGAACAGTTCGATTTCTTCGTTCGGGATCACGTAGCCGATGCTCTGCGCATTGGTCACGTTGGCGAACGCCAGGCCGATCATGCGCTCGCCGGCGATCACCGGCCCGCCGCTGTTGCCCGGGTTGATCGGCGCGTCGATCTGGATGCGCAGGCCCGAGCTGAAGGCGCCGTAGTTGACGAATTCCACGCGCGAGATGATGCCGGTAGTGGTCGAGAGTGAATTGCCGCCGACCGGATAGCCGTAGGCGAACACCTGCTGGCGCACGTCCGGCAGCACGGCGGCGCGCGGCACCGGCGGGCGCTTGTCGAAGAACGAGGGATCATCGAGCTCCAGCACCGCCAGATCGAGCCCGCGCGCGAGCGCGATGACCTTGGCCGACACCTTGTCGCCCGACTGGCTGGCCTGCACCTCGACCTGGCTGGCATAGCCCACCACGTGGGCGTTGGTCAGGATGCGCTTGCCCTCGATGATCACGCCCGAACCGGTAACGGCGGCGGGGGCCGACTTGGTCCAGGGCTTGTACGGGTCGGGCCGGCGCACAGTGGCGAAAATCTTGACGACCGAGTTTTCAACGGCAGGCAGCGCGGGGGCGGGCGTGGTGGTGCGCGAGGCGGCTGGCACTGCGGGGGTGGGAACGGCGGTGGCGGTGGCCGGCTGGGCGTCGGGCGGCGTGGTTTCCTGGGCATGCAGCGCGCCGGAGACGGCCAGCGCGAGAACGGCGAATCGCAAGATCTTCATGGTTTCCTTCGGGTGCGCGAGGGGGATGTCAACCGGAAGAATACACACGTGCGCCGCAAAAGAACATACGGGGAAGGCGTCGGCCTTCCCACGTCATGCAGGCTGCTTACTTCTTGACGAATTTGAGCGTCATGCGATCGCTCTCGCCGATCGCCATGTACTTCTCGCGGTCCTTGTCCTTGTTGGCCAGTACCGGCGGCAGCGTCCAGACGCCTTTTTCATGATCCGCCTTGTCCTTCGGATTGGCGTTCACTTCCGATTTGGCGGCCAGCTTGAAGCCGGCCAGGTCGGCCATGCGGATCACATACGCTTCGTGCATGTAGCCGCTCGATGCCTTCGCATCCTGCGTCACCTTGACCGGCAGGCGATGCTCGACCACGCCCAGCACGCCGTTCGGCTTGAGGACCTTGTGGACTTCTTTCAGCGTGGTGACCACGGCTTCGTCGCCCGCGCCCAGCCAGTTGTGCAGGTTGCGGAAGGTGACGACCATATCGGCGCTGCCCGGCGCGCCCAGCTCGAAGCGGGTTGGCGGCTCGAACACGACCGGCATCACCTTGTCATACACCTTGGCGTCGGCAGCGAGCTTCTCGCGATAGGCCTTGCCGCCGCGGGACTCGGGCGAACCGCCAGCGCCAATCAGCTTGCCGTTCTCGCGCAAGTAGGGCGCCAGGATCTCGGTGTACCAGCCGCCGCCCGGTGAGAGTTCGATGACCGTCATGGTCGGCTTGATGCCGAAGAAGGTCAGGGTTTCGTAAGGGTGGCGGAACGCATCGCGCGCCTTGTTGGCGGCGGCGCGGTGCTCGCCGGCGATGGCGGATTTCAGGGCGTCGTCCGCGTGGGCGGCGCCGGCGATGCCGGTTGCCAGCATTGCGGCCAGGATCAGTCGTTTCATCGTGCGAGGTCTCCATGATGGTTGACGACGGGCGGTGCGCCGTCGTCGCTGCGCTGATGATCCGGGAGGCACGGCGCACAGTCAAGCATTCGTCACATATGCATGTGTGGTGGGCGTTGGCGCCCGTATTGACGGGCAGCCGGGAGAAAAGAAGCTGCGCAAGGTACGTACAAATTTGTGCATTGAGGTGGCACAACATTTGCCTATTCAAAGTCTTAAGTTGCTGCTAAGGTTGCGCGGTTTGTCACGTTTTCATCTGTCATAAAACCAAAGCATAAGAGCTGTAATTACAAGAGCGGCCCGAGCTGTTCGCGGAACCGCTGCCCGGACGAAGGTTATTCAGGAGATCTCATGGAACGCCGTACCTTTCTTAATCTCAGCAGCGGGGTAGCCGCCTCGATGCTGCTGCCTTTCGGACGCGCCATCGCTGCCGAAGAGCTCACCAGCAGCATGCCAGTGGCCGCCAAGAAGGCGCTGGCCGATGTCGCGCTCAACGCCGCCACCAAGGCCGGCGCCAGCTACGCCGACGTGCGCATCGGTCGCTACCTCAACCAGTTCATCACCACGCGCGACCTGAACGTCGAAAACGTGGCCAACACCGAGTCGGCTGGCGTGGGCGTGCGCGTGATCGTGAATGGCGCCTACGGCTTTGCCGCGACGTCCGACATGTCGACCGACGGCATCGCCAACGCGGCGCGCCAGGCCGTGGCAATCGCCAAGGCGAACGCCAAGCTGCAGACCGAACCGGTGCGCCTCGCACCAGTCAAGGGCGTGGGCGACGTTTCGTGGAGCACCCCGATCAAGAAGGACTGGCGCACCGTGCCGATCGCTGAGAAGACCGACATGCTGATCGCCGCGAACAAGGCCGGCATGGAAGGCGGCGCGAACTTCATGCAGTCGATGCTGTTCCAGGTGAACCAGCAAAAGTATTTTGCCTCGACCGACGGCTCGTACATCGACCAGGACGTGCATCGCCTGTGGGCGCCGTTCTCGGCCACCGCCGTCGACAAGGCCAGCGGCAAGTTCCGCTCGCGCGATGGCCTGAGCTCCCCGGTGGGCAAGGGCTACGAGTACTTCGACGCGCGGCCCGAGCACAAGATCAAGGCCGCTGGCGGCATCGCCACGCTGTACACCGAATCGTATGACATCGTCGAAGATGCCCGCGCCGCCGGCCGCGACGCCAAGCGCAAGCTGACCGCCAAGTCGGTCCAGCCGGGCAAGTACGACCTGATGCTGGCGCCTGAACACCTGTGGCTGACCATCCACGAGAACGTCGGCCACCCGACCGAACTCGATCGCGTGCTGGGCTTCGAAGCCAACTACGCCGGCACCAGCTTCGCCACGCTCGACAAGCTGCAATCGAAGACCTTCAAGTACGGCTCGCCGATCGTCAACATCTTCGCCGACAAGACCACGCCAGGCTCGCTGGGCGCCATCGGTTTCGACGACGAGGGCGTGAAAGCGAAACGCTGGGACATCATCAAGGACGGCATCCTGGTCAACTTCCAGGCCACGCGCGACCAGGCCCACATCATCGGCGAAAAAGAATCGCACGGCTGCTCGTATGCCGATGGCTGGAACACGGTCCAGTTCCAGCGCATGCCGAACGTCTCGCTCGCACCGGGCAAGACCAAGCTGACGCCGGACGAGATGGTCAAGGGCATCAAGAAGGGCATCTACATCGTCGGCGACGGTTCGTTCTCGATCGACCAGCAGCGCTACAACTCGCAGTTTGGCGGCCAGCTGTTCTACGAAATCAAGGACGGCAAGATCGGCCAGATGCTGGAAGACGTGGCGTACCAGTCGAACACGCAGGAATTCTGGGGCGCCTGCAGCGCCATCTGCGATGAACGCGACTGGCGCATGGGCGGCTCGTTCTTCGACGGCAAAGGACAGCCGCCGCAGATCAGCATCGTCTCGCATGGTTCGTCGACCACGCGCTTCAACGGCATCAATGTGATCAACACCGCTCGCAAGATCGGCTAAGCAGGGGCGCACATGAGTATCTTGACCCAGGAACAAACCAAACGCATCACCGACCGCGTGCTGTCGCTGAGCAAAGCCGATGAATGCATCGTCAACATCGAGGGCAACCGCATCGGCAATATCCGCTTCGCGCGCAACGCCGTCTCGACCGCCGGCCTGGCCGACGACACCCGCATCCAGGTGCAGGTGGCCTTCGGCAAAAAGCAGGGCACCGCGACCATCAACGAATTCGACGACAAGTCGATCGAGCGCGCAGTGCGCCGCGCCGAGGACCTGGCGCGCCTGGCACCGGACAATCCGGAATTCATCCCGGCCATCGCCAAGACCGCGTACAAGCCATCGGACACGTTCGTGCAGAAGACCGCCGACATCGATCCGGAATACCGCGCGCAGGCTGCGGCCTATGCGATCGAAGGCTGCCGCAAGCGCGGCCTGGTATCGGCCGGCTTCTTCACCGACCGCACCAGCTTTGAAACGATCGCCAACTCGAATGGCCTGTTCGGCCACCAGGTGGCAACGTCGCTGGACTTCACGCTGACCGTGCGCACCGAAGACGGCCGCGGTTCGGGCTGGGTCAAGCGCTCGGCGCGCGACGTCACCAAATTCGATCCGCGCGAAGCGGCCGAAATCGCGATCGAGAAAGCACTGCGCTCGGTCGACGCGAAGGCACTGGAACCGGGCCGCTACACGGTCATCATGGAACCGGCCGCCACGTCCGACCTGCTCAGCTTCATGCTGGGTGGCTTCGATGCACGCCGCGCCGACGAAGGCCGCAGCTTCCTGTCGAAAGCCGGCGGCAAGAACCGGCTGGGCGACAAGCTGTTCGACCAGCAGGTCAATATCTGGTCCGATCCGTGGGACAAGGATGTCGCCGTGCTGCCGTGGGACGACAACATGCTGCCGCGCGAGCGCGTGGAGCTGGTCAAGGACGGCAAGATCAATGCGCTGGACTACTCGCGCTTCTGGGCGCAGCAGAAGAACCAGCGCGCGGTGGGCGCGGCCGGCAACATCATCATGGCCGGCACCAGCAAGACCACCGAGGAGCTGATCGCGAATACCAAGAAGGGCGTGCTGGTCACGCGCACCTGGTATATCCGCATGGTCGATCCGCAATCGGTGCTGCTCACGGGCCTGACGCGCGACGGCACGTTCTACGTCGAAAACGGCAAGATCAAGCACCCGATCAAGAACTTCCGTTTCAATGAAAGCCCGGTGTCGATGCTGAACAATATCGAGGAAATCGGCAAGCCGGTGGTCATCGGCGCCGATGAAGCCCGTTACTCGATGCTGATCCCGTCGATGAAGATCCGCGACTTCAACTTCACGTCGCTGTCGGACGCGGTGTAAGTACCTCCAGGCCGTCGTTCCCGCCTTTGCGGGAACGACGTGCAGGCGCTCACGCGAGCGCAAACGCAAACGGATAACTCATGGAACGTCGACAATTCCTGCATATCGGCGCCGGCACCGCTGGCGCCCTGTTCATTCCGGTCTTCGGCAACGCAATCGCGGCCGAAGACCTGCTCAACCCGATGGCGGCAAGCGCCAAGAAAGCCCTGGCCGACACCGCGATGAACGCGGCGACGCAAGCCGGCGCATCGTACTGCGACGTGCGCATCGGGCGCTACCTGAACCAGTTCGTCATCACACGTGACCTGAACGTCGAGAGCATCAACAACACCGAATCGAGCGGCGTCGGCGTGCGCGTGATCGCCGGCGGCGCCTACGGCTTTGCCTCGACCAACGACATGACGACCGATGGCGTGGCCGGCGCCGCACGCCAGGCCGTGGCGATTGCCAAGGCCAACGCCAAACTGCAGACCGAGCCGGTGCGCCTGGCGCCCGTCAAGGGCGTGGGCGAAGTGGCATGGGCCACGCCGCTCAAGAAGGACTGGCGCACGATTCCGGTCAAGGAAAAGGCCGACATGCTGATCGCCGCCAACAAGGCGGGCCTGGATGCGGGCGCGAACTTCATGACCGCCTCGCTCTTCCAGATCAACCAGCAAAAGTATTTTGCCTCGACCGACGGCTCGTACATCGACCAGGACATCCACCGTCTGTGGGCGCCGATCAATGCCACCGCCGTCGACAAGAAGAGCGGCAAGTTCCGCTCGCGCGGCGGCCTGGGCGCCCCGGCGTCGATGGGCTATGAATACTTCGACGCGCGCCCGGAGAACAAGGTGCGCGCCGCCGGCGGCGTCACGAGCCTGTACAAGAACGCGTACGACATCATCGAAGACGCCCGCATGGCCGGCAAGCAGGCACGCGAAAAGCTGTCGGCCAAGTCGGTCGAACCGGGCAAGTACGACCTGGTGCTCAGCCCTGAACACCTGTTCCTGACGATCCACGAAAACGTCGGCCACCCGACGGAACTGGACCGCGTGCTCGGCTACGAAGCCAATTACGCGGGCACCAGCTTCGCGGGCCTCGACAAGTGGGAAACCAGGAAATTCAAGTACGGTGCAGAGCGCGTCAATTTTGTTGCGGACCGCACCACGCCAGGCTCGCTGGGCCTGATCGGCTACGACGATGAAGGCGTCGCGGCCAAGAAGTGGGACATCATCCGCAACGGCGTCCTGGTGAACTACCAGGCCACGCGCGACCAGGCCCACATCATCGGCGAGAAGGAATCGCACGGCTGCTCGTATGCCGACAGCTGGAGCACGGTGCAATTCCAGCGCATGCCGAACGTGTCGCTCGAGCCGGGCAAGAGCCGGCTCACCCCGGATGAGATGGTGGCCGACGTCAAGAAGGGCATCTACATCCTGGGCCGCGGTTCGTACTCGATCGACCAGCAGCGCTACAACTTCCAGTTCGGCGGCACGCTGTACTACGAAATCAAGAACGGCAAGATCACGGGCCCACTGGAAGACGTGGCCTACCAGGCCAATACCCAGGAATTCTGGAATGCCTGTACGGCGATCTGCGACGAGCGCGATTGGCGCATGGGCGGGTCCTTCTTCGATGGCAAGGGCCAGCCAAGCCAGGTGAGCGCCGTGTCGCACGGGTCGAGCACCACGCGCTTCAACGGCATCAATGTCATCAACACCGCACGCAAGATCGGCTGAGGAGACCAGGATGAAAGCACTGAATCAGGAACAAGCAAAACGCATCACCGACCGCGTGCTGGCCATGTCGAAAGCCGACGAGTGCACCGTGTCGATCGAAGGCAGCCGTGTGGGCAACGTGCGCTTTGCGCGCAACAGCGTCTCGACGGCCGGCCTGACCGAAGACATGCAGCTCATCGTGCGCGTGGCCTTCGGCAAACGCAGCGGCACCGCGATCGTCAACGAATTCGATGACAAGTCGCTGGAAAAAGCCGTGCGCCGCGCCGAAGAACTGGCGCGCCTGTCGCCGGAAAACCCGGAGTTCATGCCGGCGATCAGCAAGCAGGAATACCGCGCCACCAGCACCTTCGTGCCGGCCACCGCAGCGATCGACCCGGAGTTCCGGGCGTCGGTTGCCGCCACCAGCATCGAGATGGCGCGCGCGAAAAAACTCGTCACGGCGGGCTTTTTCACCGACAGCACGCGCTTTTCGACGATCGCCAATTCGAACGGCGTGTTCGGCCACCAGGACTTCACCGACCTGTCGTTCAGCCTCACCGCGCGCACTGAAGATGGTCGTGGTTCGGGCTGGGTCACCCGCGCCGCCGTAGACGCAGCGCGCTTCGATGCGCGTGAGGCATCCGAGGTCGCCATCGAAAAGGCACTGCGCTCGGTCGACGCCCGCGCGCTCGAGCCAGGCCGCTACACGGTGATCCTGGAGCCGGCGGCGACGTCGGAAATCCTGGGCAATATGTTCAGCGCGTTCTCGGCCCGTTCGGCCGATGAAGGCCGCAGCTTCCTGGCCAAGAAGGGCGGGGGCAACCGCCTGGGCGACAAGCTGTTCGACAGCCAGGTCAACGTCTGGGCCGACCCGTGGGACAAGGACGTACCGGTAGCACCTTGGGACAACGAATCGCTGCTGCCGCGCGAGCGCACCCAGTTGATCAAGGATGGTCGTATCTCATCGCTGGATTACTCGCGCTACTGGGCGCAAAAGACCGGCAAGCGTGCGACGGCAGGTCACGGCAACATGATCATGGCGGGCGGTACCAAGTCGCTGGAAGAGCTGATCGAAGGGACCAAGAAGGGCATCGTCGTCACGCGCACCTGGTATATCCGCATGGTCGATCCGCAGTCGCTGCTGCTCACGGGCCTGACCCGCGACGGCACGTTCTACGTCGAAAACGGCAAGATCAAGTACCCGCTCAAGAACTTCCGCTTCAACGAGAGCCCGGTCACGATCCTGAATAACATCGATGAACTGGGCAAGCCGCAGATCATCGGTGGCGACGAGGTGCCGTTCCAGATGGTGCTGCCGCCGATGAAGGTGCGTGACTTCAACTTCACGTCGCTGTCGGACGCGGTCTGACGGTCGGGCAAAGACATGGCCAGTTTTGACTTCTACTTCACGCGCCTGATGTACGAATCGGGCAACTGGGACGTGGATGTCCGCATGCCGAGCAACGTGCTGAACTCGCTGGTGGAGTACACCACGTTGCGGGTCGATACGACCGAACGCATGGTGGCCTTGTCCGACCCGAAGATGCTGCAGGCGCCGTTCTGCTACCTGGCCGGCCACAAGCTGGTGCAGTTCACGCCCGCAGAGCGGCGCAACTTCGAGCAATACGTGCGTGGCGGCGGCTTTGTTTTTGTCGACGACTGCAACCACGACATCGACGGCCTGTTCGCCAAGTCGTTCGAGGCCGAAATGGCCAGGATATTCGGGCTGAACGCGCTGAAGAAAATCCCGAACAAGCACCCGCTGTACTCGTGCTTCTTCAAGTTCGAGGACGGTCCGCCGACGACCGGCATGGAACTCAATGGCTGGGGCGACGACCTGGTGCACGAGTACCTGAAGGCGATCGAGATCGGCGGGCGTGTGCGCGTGCTGTACTCGAACAAGGACTATGGCTGCGAATGGGACTACGACTTTCGCAACAAGCGTTTTCTGGCGGTGGACAACACCCGCTTTGCAGTGAACATCATTCAATATGCGTTGGGAGCATGACCAGTGGCTGAGAGTAATTCGATAGCGTGGGACGAACAGGAAATCGCTGCACTGACAGCAAAAGTGGGCGAGCTCAAAGCCAGCATGGCGCGCGTGATCATCGGCCAGGAAGACGTCGTCAACCTGCTCGTCACGTGCCTGCTGGCCGGCGGCCACGCGCTGGTCGAGGGCGTGCCGGGGCTGGGCAAGACGCTGCTCGTGAAATCCCTGGCGCAGGCAACCGACATGCAGTTCCGGCGCGTGCAGTTCACGCCCGACCTGATGCCGTCGGATATCGTCGGCACCGAGATCCTCGAAGAAGACCAGGCCACGCGCCAGCGCGCGTTCCGCTTCCAGCCAGGCCCGGTATTCACGCAAGTTCTGCTGGCCGACGAGATCAACCGCGCGCCGCCAAAAACGCAATCGGCACTGCTCGAGGCAATGCAGGAGCGCTCGGTCACCTTCGCCGGGCAGACGCATAAACTGCCACGGCCATTTTTTGTTCTGGCCACGCAGAACCCGATCGAACAGGCCGGTACGTATCCGCTGCCGGAAGCGCAGCTGGACCGCTTCCTGCTGCGCATCGATGTCGTGTACCCGACCGAAGACGAAGAAGTGCTGATGGTCTCGCGCACGACGCACGCCGGCTTGCAGGATGCCGAGCCGGTGATGGATGTCGCCACGCTGCTGCGCCTGCAGCAGCTGGTGCGCGACATCGAGATTGGCGAGCATCTGGTGCGGTACGCCACGCGCCTGGTGCGCGCCACGCGCCCGAGCGAGACGACGGTGGATGCCGTCAAAAAGCACATCGGCTGGGGCGCCGGGCCGCGCGCCGGCCAGGCGCTGGTGCTGGCGTCGAAAGCGCGCGCGCTGATGCAGGGCCGGCTGGCCGTGACCCGCGACGACATCGGCGCGATGTTGCTGCCGGTGCTGGCGCACCGCGTGCTGCGCAACTTCGAGGCCGAAGCCGACGGCATCGCCATCGCCGATGTGTTGCAGTCGCTGCAGCGCGAGATCAAGGTAGCGTAATTGGCGATCGCAGAATGTCGTCCGTGAATCCGGCGCTGATCGCGCACACGACCAGGCTCGATCTCGTGATCCGTCACGTGCTGGCCGGACTCGGGCACGGCATCCATGCTGGGCGCGAGCGCGGGGCGGGTGTCGAGTTTTCCGAGTACCGCTCGTACGTGCCGGGTGACGAGTGGCGCCGCGTCGACTGGAAGCTGGCCGCGCGCGCCGACCGTTATTTTGTGCGCGAGGCGGAGCGTGACAGCCACGTGGCCGTCTGGCTGATCCTCGACGCGAGTGCGTCGATGGCCGAACCAAGCCGCAGCGTCGAGGGTATCGACAAACTGACCTGTGCGCGCACGCTGCTGGCCTGCGTGGCCGCCATCGCGCAGCGCCAGGGCGATGCGTTCGGTCTGGTGATCCTGAGCGATGGCAAGGTGACGTTCACGCCCGCCAACCGCGGCCCGCGCCATCTGCAGCGCGTGCTGGCGCAGCTGCAGCGCGCCACGCCTGCCGGCCAGTTGCCGGACGCCGCGACGCTCAAGGCGAGCCTGCACTTTGCCCTCTCGCCCAGCGCCATCTATGCGGCGAGCGACCTGCTCGACTGGCCGTCGCCGCTGTCGCTGGCATTGACCCGCCTGCGCCAGATGCGCCACGACGTGCGCGTGCTGTGCCTGCAGACGCAGGCCGAGATCGACGCCAGCTTCCCGGACACGCAGGCGTACCGCGACCCCGAGCATGAAGAAGGGGTGTTCCGCTTCGGCGCCGACCTGAAGGAAGGCTACCGCCGCAACCGCATGGAACACTTCGATCGGGTGACGGCCCAGTGCCGCAGGAATGACATGCCACTGACGCTGGCCGCCATTGAGCAGGCGCCGGGCGACGTTCTGCGGCGCTGGCTGCGCCGGCCATCGAGGTAATCGCCCATGAATGCACTCTGGTGGTTTGCGCTTCCCGTATTGCTGTTGCCGGTCTGGTGGCACCGGCGCAAGCGCGTGCAGAACCAGGCCGCGCTGATGGCCACCGCGCGCTTCCTGCCGCGCACCGAGCCGAAACAGACGCGCGTGTGGCGCTGGAGCGATCCGCTGCTGCTGCTGGTGCGCTGCTTGTTGCTCGCGGTGCTCATCGCTTGGCTGGCTGACCCGGTCTATCCTTGGCGTGGCGACACGGTGGTCGTGACCGCGGGCGCTGATAAGGTCTGGGTCGAGCGCGAAGTGGCGCAAGCCGGCCTGGCTGGGGCCGAGCGCGTGACGCTGCCGGCAGCGCAGGCATTGCCCTGGCTGCACACGCACGAACGCGAATGGGCTGGCGACGCCCGCCTGCTGGTGCTGGGTGACGTGCCGATGCCGGCCACGAAGCCGGTGTTTGGCCGTGACATCACGGTGCGCACGCAGCCGACCGCGCCTTCCAACGTGGAACGGCACGTGGTCATTGCCAGCGAGCGCCCGCAAGCCTGGCGTCGCCTGTTCGCGGCGCAGGATGGTGTCGAGAAAATCGTCGTGGATGACGCGCCGGGCGCCAGGACGGACCTGATCATCTGGGACCGCGCCGGGGCGCCGCCTGCGACGCTGCGCGCGGCGCTGTGGTGGGTGACCCATCCTGCGGCGTTCCCCGAGCTGGCCAAGGCGCGCACGCTGAACGGTTTGCAGTACGCCGACAGCGCGCGTGGGCGCCTGTGGCACCACCCGGCATGGCCGCCGGAGGATGTCGACGCCGCGCGTGCGCTGCTCGACACCTGGCAGCAGCTGCACGTCGGGCCGCGTCCCTATACCTTGCCGTCGCAAACGTTCGCCGCCTCGAAAGGCGCCGTTGCACCGGCGCCAAGCGGCGCACTGCGCGACATCCTGCTGGCCATCCTGGTCGGCTTGTTCGTCCTTGAAAGGAGTCTCGCGCATGCACGGAGGCGTTGAGATCACCAAACGCGTATGGCGCGCAGCCCAGCTGCGCCGCATGCCGCTCTGGATCGGCGGGGCCTTGCCCTGGCTGGTCATTCCATCGGGCCCTGGTTTGCTGGCCTGGGCCGGCTGGTGCGCGCTGGACTGGGTCAAGCTGCGCCGCCGCGTGGCGTATGAATGGCCGGCGTGGCTCGATGGCGCGGTGCCCGAGATGGAAGACAGCGCGGCCCTGCTCGACGCGGCCGACACGCCGATCGCGCGCCTGCAGCAGCAGCGCCTGTTCGCGCGGCTTGATGCCGCCGTCTCGCGCCAGCAACTGCGCCAGATCGCGCGCCAGCATGTTTCGAGCGGTCTGCCGATCCTGCTGGTCAGCGCGGTGCTTGCGGGGATGGTGTGGTACGCAACCACGCGGCCGTCGGAACAGGGCGCGACCACGCCGCCCAGCCCCGTCAGCAGCGCGACCGCCGCCACGCTGGCCGGCCTGACGCTCAAGCTCGCGCCGCCTGCCTACACGGGCGTGGCGGCATCCAGCTCGGCACCACGCGATCTGCAGGTGCCGGAGCAGACGGTCGTGACGTGGTGCCTGACGGGTGGCACGGGCGGCAACAATAAAATCGAACTGGGTAACGGCGAAACGCTCGAACCCGGTGAACAGTGCGCGCGCTGGACGGCGACCGAATCGGTCGTCTGGCGCTGGCGCGGCGCGCGCCACACTCTGCGCGTGATTCCCGATGCGCCACCCGAGATCACGATCAGCGCCCCGGCGCAGATGATCCAGGACCTGCGCGACAACGCGACCGGCACCACGATGACGGTCCAGGTCAAGGACGACTACCGGATCACCCGCGCGACGCTGCACATGACGCTCGCGCAGGGCAGCGGCGAGAACGTGCGTTTTACGGACCGCGAGATGCCACTGCCGGCATCAAACAATCCGAAGTTGCGCAACTGGTCCAAGACATGGGCCCTGAGCGAACTGGCGATGGAGCCGGGCGACGAGCTGTATTTTTTCGTCCGCGCGACCGACAACGCGGGCCGCGCGCAGACCGTGCAGTCGCCCACCTACACGGTGCGGCGCCCGGCGCCGGAGCAGGAAGCCGAAGAAGAGAGCGCGGCAATGCCGTCGCTGGTGAAGCCGGCGTCGCTGCGCAGCCAGCGCCAGATCATCATCGACACCGAACAGCTGATCGCCGACATGCGCAGTACGAAGCTCGCGGCCGCCGACGTGCGTGACCGCAGCGAGCGGATCGGCGACGACCAGGCGCAACTGCGCCGCCGCTATGGCCAGTTCCTGGGCGAAGAGTCGACGCTGTTCGGCGAGGAAGCGGCCAAGGCGCCACGCGCCGCCGAGAAGCCTGCCGAAGAAGAAGGCCACGAGGGCCACGACCACGCACCCGGTGGCCATGACCACGATCACGGCGAGCCCAATCAGCGCAAGGGCGGCATCGTCAACGAGACGCAGCAGATCCTGGCCACCTACGGCCACGCGCACGACGAAGCCGAGAACGCGACGATGTACGATGAAGGCACCAAGAAGGTGCTGCGGCGCGCGCTGGTCGCAATGTGGGACGCCGAAAAATCGCTGCGCGCGGTCACGCCGAAAAGCGCGCTGGCCCCCGAACACAAGGCCCTGGAAGCGATCAAGGAATTACAGCAGGCCGAGCGCATCTATCTGCACAAGACCGCCTTCACGCCGCCACCGATCAAGGAAGAAAAGCGCATGACGGGCGAGATGGACGGCGCCGCGAGCTACCGCCGCACGCAGGCGGAGCAGGCGGCGGCGCTGCCGGAAGAACTGCGCACGCTGGTGCAGGCGCTGTCGGGCGAGGCCGCGCTGCCGGCGCTGTGGATGCGCACCGCCAACGACTGGGTGCGCACGCGCCTGGTCGAGGACGAGCAGCGCCTGGCGGCGCAGCGCGCGATCCAGGACGTGGCCGACGGCTGCATCGCCTGCCGCCCGGTGCTGCGCGCCTGGTTGCGCTCCGGCGCGGGGCAGGGGCAGGTGCTGTTGCAGGCGAAGACCAGTGTCGATACGGCGTTCGCGCGCCGCTGGCGCGAGTCGGGTGATGGAGCGGCCAGGCCATGAACCAGCAGTGGCTCATCGCCGCCATCCTCGTGGCAGGCATCGTCAGCGCCGGTCTGTATCTGCGCCGCCGCCAGTGGCTCGATGCGCTGCTGGTCATCGTCGCCGCCGCGAGCCTGGGCCTGTTCGCGCTGGACTTGCGCATGCCGGGCGAGGGCGGCCGCACGCTGGCCATCGATCCGGCCGCGCCACCGGCGTCGCTCGAGGGTGTGAACAGCCTGACGCTGAACGGCGACGGCTTGCGCGCCGCCGAGTGGAATGATTTGCCGGCACGGCCGTTGGCTTGGGAAGCGCCACGCGGCGGGGCGCTGCGGTTGTTGTTCCCGAGTCAGGTGGCGCTGGGCCGCCAGTTCACGCTGACGATGCAGCGCGACGACAAGACCGACGCGCGGCTGCAGCTGCTGGCCGAGAATGGCCAGCAGCTGGCAGAAGCACGCGGCACCGGCGACCTGCGCGTCGACTGGATGCCGCCGGTGGCCGAGCGCGTCGTGCTCAAGGCGCGGCTGCTCGACGCCAAGGACAAGGTGATTGCCGAGGGACCGGTGCCATTCATCGTGCACGAACCTGCACCGCTGCAGGTCGTCGGCCGCTTTGGCGCGCCATCGTTCGACCTGCGCGCGCTGAACGACCTGCTGACCAGCAGTGGCGCGCTGCTCGACTGGCAAGTCACGCTGGGCCGTGCCATCACGCGCACCGAAGCGCCGCGCGCCGAGATGGCTTCGCCCAACCTGATGGTGATCGATGCCGCGCGCTTCGAGCGGATGGCGGCCGGTGAACGCGCCGCGCTGCTGGACCGCGTGGCCAAGGGCATGCCGCTGCTGGTCCTGGGCGGTAACGCGAACGATCCCGGCGTCTGGTCACGCACGTTGCAACTGCCGCTGCGCGCGCAGCCATTGGGCGCCAAGATCGACACGCCACTGGAGATGCCAGTGGCCTCGCTGCTGCCCACGTCGCGCGACGCCGGTCCATGGCATGGATCTGACAACATGGTCTGGACCCGCGACTGGCAACAGGGCCGCATCGCCTGGCTGGGCGTCACCGAATGGCACCGCCACGCAATCGCCGAGCCGCGCGCACTGGCGCTGTGGTGGCAGGGCGTGCTGGACCGCGTGGGTGTCGAAGAGCGGAAAAAGACCGAATGGCTGGCGCCAGGCGACATCCCGCTGGCAGGCCAGCGCCTGGAACTCTGCGCGCGCGGCGTCAGTGGGCAGCTGACACTCCCCGATCTGAAGCATTCTCTTAGCTGGCAGCGTCGCGCAGATCGCGCCGATGCATCGTGCGCAGCGCTGTGGCCGCAAAAGGCAGGTTGGTTGCAGTTACAGGACCAGAACGCCGGCCCGCATGCGATCTACGTGTATGCCACGACCGACTGGCCCGCATGGCAAGCAGCCGAACGGCGCAACGCGACAGCGCACTACGCCGCCCGTTCGCCAATCCAGCCCGCGAACGGACCAACACGCCCCTCGCCATCCTGGCCATTCGCACTCGCCTTCGCATTGGCCATGCTGCTGCTATGGTGGCGCGAGCGGCGCTGAAACAAAGCTGGGGTCAGGTCTGACATTTGGACACGGCCCCAGCTGTAGCGATGCGTCTTCGGAACGGCTATGCAAAACCCGTTCCGAAATCGATCGCAAAGACGCACCTTCCTTACGCTTCTAAACCCGGATCGCGCCACTACTGAAGAGCTCGTGTCCGAATGTCAGACCTGACCCCGGCTGTTCCTGCAGAGGTCGTGTCCGAATGTCAGACCTGACCCCCGCTGTTTTCAGAAGAGCTCGTGTCCGAATGTCAGACCTGACCCCGGCTGTTCCTGCAGAGGTCGTGTCCGAATGTCAGACCTGACCCCCGCTGTTTTCATCAGAAGGTGTAGTCAGCCTTGACGTATGCCGTGCGGCCGTTCATCCCGAACGGGCAGGTTTCCCAGCAGTAGGTGAAGCCCAGTTGCGGGAAGGGGGCTGCGCGGACCGGGTCCCATTTGGTCGGGTACGTGTCGAACAGGTTGTTGATCCCCGCCGACAGGCTCAGGCTCTTGTTGAACGTGTAGCGGCCCGTCAGGTCGACGATCCATTTGGCTTCCCACGTCTGCACGAACGGCGCCGTGAAGCCCTGGCCCTGTACTTCGCCGAAGTAGTTCGCGCGGCCCGTCACGTTCCAGGCGCCGGCCGTGTAGTCCGCCGAGACCACGTGGTGCTTGCGCGGCTGGCCGCGTTCGATCAGCGTCACCTGCGCATCGTCGAACAGCTGCGCGCCGGTCAGCACGGGCGATTGCGAATTGCGCGCCTTGACCTCGGTCTTGTTGAAGCCCAGCTGGCCGGATAGCACCAGGGTCGAGCCCTGGCCGCGGATGGTTTGCTGTGCCACCAGGTCCAGGCCCGTGGTCGACGTGTCGATCGCATTCGTGAAGAACTGCGCCTGGCCCACGCGCAGCGGATCGAGGATTGCGCGGATCGGGCATGCGGCAGGCGTTGCGCAGGCACCCGACTCCGGCGAGATCGTGCTCGAGAACACGATGCGGTCGTCGATCTTCGTGCGGTACACGTCGGCGGTCAGCGAGAACGTGGTGGTCGGCCGCAGGATCACGCCGATGCTGGCGCTCTTGGACGTTTCTTCCTTCAGCGGTGCGATGCCGAAGGCGCGCGTGACGGCGCTGTCTTCGCGCGCCGTCAGCGTTTCGGTCAGCACGCCGGCCGCATTCAGGTTGGTCGAGACCGAGCTGTAGAACTTCTGCTGCACGCCCGGCGCGCGGAAGCCTGTCGATACGCTGCCGCGCACGCCCAACGAGCGGCTCGGGTCCCAGCGCGCATTGAGCTTGCCGATCGTCGTGTTGCCGAAGTCCGAATAGCGTTCGTGCCGCACTGCCGCGCCGACCGAGACATCCGGGCCGAACTTGCGCTCCAGGTCGACGTAGAAGGATGTGTTGTGGCGGCCCTGGTCGACCGCCGTCGATGGCGTGTAGCCGGGGAAGCCCTGGATGCCGGAGGCAGCGATGCCGCCGTTCTGGTCGCGGATGATGATGGCCGGGTTGTTGGTGCGGCCGTACTGGTACGAGACCGGGTCGCCCGCCTCGATCTCGTAATTGTCGCGGCGCCATTCGACGCCGGCAGCGACGAACAGTTCGCCGCCCATCAGGTTCACCGGGCCCTTGAAGTCGAGGTTGAACGTGGTCTGCTCGAACTTGAGCGTGCCGGTGTCGGCTTCGCGCGGCGATTCGCCGTTCTCGTACCAGTAGCTGACGTTGATCGAGTTCCGTTCATGGAACTGGAGCTGGCTGCGGCCGTGGTTCACGCTCGCGTCCATCGACCAGTCGCGGCCCAGATCGTGGCGGTAGCCGACGGCAAGCGAGGCATCCTGCACGGTGGTGACGATGTTCGGCAGGAAGCCTTCCGGGTACACCGCCGGCACGTTGCGCCCGTCTTCTTTCGGGCGGAAGAAGCCACCCGAATCGCCCTTGCGTTTCGAGGCGCCACCGAACGCATACAGTTCGCCGCCGCCCATCGGCAGGGCGGAATTCATCCACAGGTAGTAATCCTTGGCGTTGCTGTCGCCCAGGCGCTGCGTGACGCGTGGCGGATTGACGCGCGCCGTGTCCAGGCCGGCGCGGTTGGTCTCGTCGCGCTTGCGCGCTTCGACCGACAGGTTCAGGTAGCCGCCGTCGCTGCCCAGCGCGAAGCCGCGGCTGGCGCTGGCGGAATACGTGTCGCCGTCGCCTTCGTCGGTCGTGCCGGCGCTGGCGCTGAGGGTGCCATTGCCCACGCCCTTCTTGAGGATGATGTTGATGACGCCCGCAATGGCGTCCGATCCGTACTGGGCGGCGGCGCCGTCGCGCAGCACTTCGATCGACTGGATCGCCGACAGCGGGATCGCATTGATGTCGGTGCCGGCCGAGCCGCGGCCGATCGTCTGCTGCACATTGACCAGCGCCTGCTGGTGGCGGCGTTTGCCGTTGATCAGCACCAGCAGCTGGTCGGGGCCGAGGCCGCGCAGCGTGGCGGGGCGGATGATGTCGGTGCCGTCGCTGACAAAGGTCGACGTGAAGTTGAACGACGGGTCGAGGTCTTGCAGCACCTTGCCCAGTTCCAGCGTGCCGGCCGACTGGATGTCCTTCGTGCTGATCAGGCCTACCGGCACGGCGGTATCGAGCGCCGTCTTGGCCTGGGTGCGCGAGCCGAGCACCACGACTTGCGACATATTGCTGTCGGCTTCCTGGGCGCCGACTGGTGCGAGCGCCGCCAACAGCGCCGACGCCAGCAGGGCGCGTCGTGGCAGTGTGTTCTTCTTCATCCTCTGTCCCCTCTTGGTATGGATTTTTATGTCGCCCTGTTATCAGAGCATTATTTAATCTTAGCAACGGGGTGGGGCGGCGACGACGACACATTTGAAATAAGTAAATACGAACGTGGCTTCAAGGCAAATGCGTAGTACAAAAGAGACAGCTTTGCCTATCTGACGATACTTTTATGAGTTGCGAGTAATGCCTTGAGTATTAAGTACTTTTTGTACGGAAACAATGTTTGAAAAGTATTGTTTATTTGTTACGTTATTTAACAAGTTTTTCAAATGTGCGCACCTTAAGACACGCTAGGATAGACAAGAACTGATGCCAGATAGGCATGACGGCAGGCGGGGACCATTCCGCCACTGGATCTCGACCTTGTCTGCGCGCCGCGCGGGCCGGATCCGCCGACAACCGCAGGCAGCACACCATGATCCAGCGACGAACCGATGAGCGAACCGCGCTTGCCACCGAATATGCGTTATTCCTGGCAGAGACGCGCGGCGTCAACGCGGGGCTGGTCTACCTCGAAAGCTGCAACGTCTCACGAGAGATCCTGCTGCGCGCCATGCAGGATCCCGCCGCCCGGCGTGTCCGGGAACGGCGCCAACGGCAACGGAACGATTAGCATGAATATCACCCAGCTTTGCAAACGCTATGGCCTCGAGCATTACGGCAGTCTCGAGAGCTCCTGGGACGCCCACAGTGCAACCGGCATCGTGCTGATGCAGCTCTGGCACGCGCCCAACCAGAAGATCAACGACCACCCACTGCCTGGCGCGCAACTGCGCGTGCGCTGTCTCGACGCGTCGGACATTCCCGTGCAGCTGGACGACGCGCGGGCCGCGCGCGGGCGCAGCATCGAAGCGGTGGAGGGGGGCGCGCGTGGCTATGCCGCGATGTCGATTCCGCCGACCCAGTCGCGCGGGGCCGGCGCCTGGGCCAAGTACGCCAACCTGGAGCGCGTGTTCCCCGTGCTGGCGCTCGAGCGCGAGTCATGCGGCACCGTGTTCGCCGTGCTCGGTGCGCCGGTGCCTGCGTCAGAGCTGGGCGTGGCGTCGGCCGAGCCAGGGCACCGGGCAGGTACGGGCCGCCACCAGATCAGCCTTGATGGTCGCGCATCCATTCCTTGAGACCGTTCACCCAGTTCTTGGCCGGCAGGTTCAGGCGCCGCTTGATCTCGCCGGCGCGCTCGTAGAGCACTGAAAAGTCCAGCTGCGGGGCGTCCCGGAACGCCACCACCACCACATTCGCATCATGCACCTCCGGTAGCCACACGACGGCATCGAAGACCTGTTCCATGTTCAGGAAATTCTTGTCGTAGTTGCTGAAGTCGCCGAACACATTGGCGGTCATGACGCCGCCCGGCGCCAGGCAATCCAGGCAGCCCTGGTAGAACGCTTCCGAATCGAGGACCGGGCCGCGTGCGTCCTGGTCGTACAGGTCCACCTGCAGCACGTCGGCCTTGCCGTGGTTGGCCGGATCCAGCACGAAGTCCATCGCGTCCTGCTCGCGCACGTCCAGGCGGGCATCGTTCTCGGGCAGGCCGAACATGGCGCGGCAGATCGCGATCACGTTGGGATTGAGTTCGACGGCCGTCACGCGCGCATCGGGAAAGCGCGCGTACGTGAATTTTGTCAGCGCTGCGCTGCCCAGGCCAAGCTGCACGATGTGGCGCGGCGCGCTCTGGAACAAGGTCCACATCATCATCATCTGCACGTATTCGAGCTCGATCGTGTCCGGCTTGGCCAGCCGCATCGCGCCCTGCACCCACGAGGTGCCAAGGTGCAGGAAGCGCACGCCCTCGAATTCGTCGATGGTGGCAGGTGGATGGCCGGGCTGGGCGAAGCGCGGATCGATGACGGTGGGTGACTTGGCGGACATAGCACGAAGCGGTGGAACGTAAAGCCGATGTTACCAGAGCCGCCGCTGCAGGCTCTCAGGTCGCCGCCAGCGCCGGCAGGAACAGCGTCACGGCCAGGCCGCCGCCGTCGCGGTTGGCCAGCAGGATGCGCCCGCCGTGCGCCTCGGCGATCTCGCGTGCGAGCGCCAGCCCCAGGCCGGTGCCGGCGCGCTTGGTCGAATAGAACGGCACCAGCGCATGCGTGAGCACCGCTTCGCTCATGCCGCTGCCGCGGTCCGTCACATCGATGCGCACCTGGTCCTGCACGCGCCGTATCTGCAGCTGTACGGCCTCTGGCCTGGAGCCTGACTCGTGCGCGTTTTTCAGGAGATTGAGCAGCGCCTGTTCGAGCTGCGCAGCGTCGATCCAGGCCGCATCCTGCGGCAGCTCGCCCGCGACGGCGAACGGTACCTGGCCAGCCAGGCGCGTGACCAGGGCTGGCCAGCTGCAGGCTTCCAGGCGCGGCGTCGGCAGCTTGGCAAAGCGCGCATAGCCCGAGATGAAGCTTTCCAGGTGGCGCGTGCGCTCGCCGATCGTTTCCAGGATCTGCGGCAGGCGTTCGAGCTGGCCGCGCCGTACCAGCTCGGCGCCGGAATGCGCCAGCGACGCCAGTGGCGCCAGCGAGTTGTTCAATTCGTGGCTGATCACGCGAATGACCTTTTTCCAGGTCTGGACTTCCTGGCGCCGCAGTTCGACCGTCAGGTGGCGCAGCAGCAGCAGCTCGTGGCGCCTGCTATTGAGCGTGAAGGTGCTGCGCGCCAGGTGGTAGACCTCTTCGGCCTCGCCTTCGCCAGCGGTAAACAGGCCGTCGCCACCGCGCGCCAGCGCGTCGCGCAAAGCGGCCGAAGCATCATCGAGGACCGCCCGCATGCTGTGGCCTTCGAGCTTGCGCCCCTGCGCCAGCAACTGGCGCGCGGCGATGTTGGCGAACACGATGGCGCCGCCGGGCGTCGTCGAATCGGCCACCAGCAGCATCGCCACCGGTGTGTTCTGCACCATCGAGTCGAGCAGCAGTTCGCGTTGCACCAATCCCAGACGCTGCTCGCGCAGCACGTTGCCCAGGTTGTTGTGGGCGGCGATCAGGTCACGGAGTTCATCGTTGTGCGGCCAGTGCAGGCTGCACGAAAAGTCGCCGTCGCGGTAATTGTCGACCGTGCCTTCCAGCGCCCGGAACAGCGACAGCACCGGCTGCAGCTGCGCGCGCAGCGTGATGACGGCCAGCGGCACCAGCCCAAGCAGGCAGATGGCCAGCACCAGCAGCGGCCGGGCGGGCAGCAGGTGATCCAGCAGCAGTGCGGCAAGTACCGCCAGCGCAAGCAGGGTGCCCACCAGCGCCGACAGCCGCGTGACCAGTGAAAACCTGGGCTGGCGCGCGCTGTCGGTCATGGCCGCGCGATGCCCAGCCGCTCCATGCGGCGGTACAGCGCCTGGCGCGACAGGCCAAGGTCGGCCGCCGCCTGCGCCACCACGCCGCCCGCACGTGTCAGGGCCGCCACCAGCGCGGCGCGGTCGGGCTCCGCTTCCTGCCCTGGCACCGGCGCCGGTGCGCTCGCTGCCGGCAGGCCCAGGTCGGCCACCATGACGGTATCGCCATGCGACAGCAGGCTGGCGCGCGCCATCACATTTTTCAGTTCGCGCACATTGCCGGGCCACGGATAGGCCATCAAGGCCGCTTCGCTGGCCGGGTGCAGCGCCTTGCCGGCGGCCAGGAACGAACGCGCCAGCGGCAGGATGTCACCGGGGCGTGCGCCGAGTGGCGGCAGGCGCAGCTCGATCACGTTGAGGCGGTAGAACAGGTCTTCGCGAAAGGTGCCGGCGCGGATCATCGCGCCCAGGTCGGCATTGGTGGCGCTGATCACGCGCACGCGCACCTGGCGCTCGCGGTTCGACCCCAGGCGCTCGAAGCGGCCCGTTTCCAGCACCCGCAGCAGTTTCATCTGGCCGGCCAGCGGCAGGTTGCCGATTTCGTCGAGGAACAGCGTGCCGCCGTCGGCCGCCTCGAACTTGCCTTCGCGCGCTTTCGACGCGCCCGTGTAGGCGCCGGCGTCGGCGCCGAACAATTCGGCTTCGATCAGTTCGGACGGCAGGGCGCCGCAATTGAGCACCACGAACGGACCGTCGGCCACCTGCGAATTGGCCTTGATGATGTCGGCGATGCGCTCCTTGCCGGCGCCATTCGGGCCGGCAATCAGCACCGGCACGTCGGCGCGCGCGACCTGGCAGGCCAGGTGCAGCACGCGTTCGGTGGCCGGGTCTTGCCAGACCAGGCCGCGCAGGTCGAAGTTCTGCTCGAGCGCCAGCCGCGCCTTGCGTTCGTACTGCAGGCGGCTGCCCAGCGCGCGGTTGGCTTGCCCCAGTTCGATCAGGTTGCTGACGCTGGCCAGCAGGCGCTCGTCGTTCCACGGCTTGGGCAGGTAGTCGGCGGCGCCGGCCTTGACCAGGTCGACCGCCGCGTCCAGGTGCGTCCAGGCAGTGAGCAGAATCACCGGCAGGTCGGGGTGGCGCGCGCGGATCGCGCGAAACAGCGCCACGCCTTCTTCGCCCGACGTGGTATCGGCCGTGAAGTTCATGTCCTGGATCACCAGGTCGATCGGTTCGCGCGCCAGCACATCCAGGCCTTCTGCTGGCGAGAGCGCGCGCAGCGTGGCGATGTCGTGCAGCGAAAACAGCACGTCGAGCGCCATGGCCACGGCGGCATTGTCGTCAATGATGAGAACTGTGGGCATGGCCGCCAGCATAGCATCCGCGCGCGTGCTCACAGGCTGCGGGTGGCCAGCGCCGGCGAGGTGCTGGCCGCGCGCCAGGCCGGGCCGAACGCGGCAAGAATGCCGATCACCCAGAACATCAGCGCGCCGCCGATCAGGTAGGCGACCGGCAGGCGCGCCATTTCCAGCTTCGACACCAGGAGCTGATTCAGGCCCACGCCCAGCAGCACGCCGCCGGCCACGCCGGCGCTCGTGATCATCACGTTCTCGACGATGAAGTAGCGCAGGATGTCGATCTTGCGCGCACCAAGTGCACGCCGCACGCCGATCTGCTTGCGGCGCTGGGTCACCCACAGGCTGGCCATGCCGACGATCCCGCTGCAGGTCACCAGGAGCAGCAGCACGCTGACTGTCACCAGCATCCACGACAGTGCAAGGTCGGCGCGGTAGCGGTTCTTGCGGTCTTCCTCGACCGTTCTCGCGTTCAGGATCATCGGGCGGCTAGACGCCGCGCGCAGCGCCTGTTCTGCCTCTTTCATCACGCGGTCGCGCTGGCCTGGTTCGGCGCGTACCGCATACAGCGCACTCTCCCCGCCATACAGGCGGGCCGGCATGATCATCGCGTATTCTCCGAGGTCACCGACCTGGGCATGCGCCGTTTGCAGACGCTCGACGACCCCCACGATGCGGGCACCTGGCACTTCGCCGCTACCGAAATACAGCATCTTGCCAACTGCGGAGGTGCCCGGCCACAATTTGTCGGCCACCGCCCTGGTAATGATCATGGTGTCGGGCGGGATACGCAACGCCTGCTCATTGATGTCAACCAGTTCGCCAGGGAGGAAGTCACGCCCCGCAACCACTTGCAGGCCCAATGTCTTTACCAGTGAGTCGCCCGATACATACATGCCCAGCGATGTGTTCTGTCCCTGCGGATTGCGGTCGACCGAAAAACTGCTGGTGCTGCCTTTGTTCGACATCGGCATCTGCGACACGTACGCCACCGATGCCACACCGGGCACCGCGCGCAGCAGTTCGCTCTGGCGTTTGATGGTCGCCAGCATCTGCTCCGGTGTGTCGTTGTCCAGGTTGTGCGCCTCGAAGTAGAAGGTGGCAGCCTCGTCGAGCAGGCCCGACGGACGGGCAGCGACCGCCCGTCGTTCGCTGACGATGTGCAGCGCGTTGGCCAGGAGGGCAAGGCTGAGCGCGACCTGCAGCGCAACCAGCACGGGGCCGGTCTTGTTGCGCAACAGGGCAGACAGGATAGGACGGATTTCCATGCAGTTCTCCCGGGTTTACTGTGATTTGAGCTGGATGGCAGGCGTGACCTGGCAGGCGCGCCAGGTCGGCAGGAAGCCGGCAAGCAGGGCGGAGGCGATCGAGATCACGAACGTCACGATCAGCATCTTCCAATCCATGTGCGCGATGTTCGCCATGCCCTTGCTCTGCATGCCGATCAGCGCCAGCGCGCAGAACGCCAAGACCAGGCCAAGTACACCGCCGGCCAGTCCGATCACGCCCGTTTCAATCATGAATTGCCGGAAGATGTCGCCGCGCGACGCACCCAGCGCGCGGCGGATGCCGACTTCGCTCGCGCGCACCGAGAACTTGGCCAGCAGCAGGCCGATCGTGTTGACCAGGCACAGGGCCAGGAACCCGAATGCCAGCCACGCCGACAGCTTGCTGTCGTTGGCCACGACCTTGAGCTTGTCCATCCACGCCATCACGTCGTACAGCATGTTTGGCGCGGCCCGCTTCAGGCGCCCCAGCTTGCGTTGTTCGCTGGCGTAGCTATCGATGAATGCCTGCAGGTCGGTGCGCTCGGCCTGCGACCGGGTCTCGAACCAGAACTGGATCCAGGTGCACTCGGACGCAAGAAGGGCAGCATAGCCGCTATCGCGCTTGCCGCTGCAACTCATGCTGCCTGCATGCGGTACTTCGTGGCCGATGGCGCTGGCGAACGGGATCAGGAAATCCTCGCCCTGGCCGAAGCGACTTGCGCCGATCAGCTTGTAATAGCGGGGCAATGGCGCCCACGGGCCGATGACCCCCACCACGGTGTATTGATGCCCTGTCAGCACCAGGCGCTGGCCGACCGGATTGGTTTGGCCAAACAGCTTCTCTGCCATGGCCTGGCCCAGGACGACGACGTCCGCGCCGCGTGCATCGTCCGCTTCGCTCCAGGCCTGTCCGTACCGGAAAGGCACGTCGAACATCGCGAAGAGATCGCGTGTGGCCGCCAGTCCGGTCGCATTGAAAGCAGGGAGATCCTTGCGTGTCGGCTCGACCGGCAGCTGGATGTTGTACATCGCAGTGCGGCGCTCGCCCTGGCCGCTACGCAGCAGATTGGCAGCATCCGGATAGCTCATCTGCATGTCGTCCGGATCGGCTCCCGGGACATAGCCTTCAAGCTGGCCATTGTCGAACTGCGGCACGAACAGGCGCTCGCTCTTGCCCGGAATCGGGTCGCCCGACATCACGTGCAGGATGGTCAGCGTGGACACGCTGGCCGCCACGCCGATCGCCAGTGTCAGCACCATCAGCGCGGTCAGATACGGATTGCGGCGCAGGCTGCGCACGCCAAGCATCAGGTAGTAGCCGAGCATCGCCGTTCCTTATACCGTGACGCCGCTGTCGGCCTGGTGCAGTGACGGGGCGCGCCGCACGAGGTCCGACACCTGGCCGTCGATGATGTGCACGTTGCGGTGGGTGCGCACGGCCAGCTCCGGGTCGTGGGTCACCATCAAAATGGTGGTGCCGGCCGCATTGATTTCTTCGAGCAGTTCCATCACGCCGCGCGCCATCTGCGTATCGAGGTTGCCGGTCGGTTCATCGGCTAGCAGCAGCTTCGGGCTGCCGGCCAGTGCGCGCGCGATCGCCACGCGCTGCTGCTGGCCGCCCGAGAGCTCCGCGGGGTAGTGCTTCATGCGCGAGGCCAGGCCCACCTTGCCCAGGGCATCCTCGATGCGTTCCTTGCGCTCGCGCGCATTGAAGCCGCGGTAGCGTAGCGGCACGTCGACGTTGTCGAACAGGTTCAGGTCGGGGATCAGGTTGAAACCCTGGAAGATGAAGCCGAGCTTTTCGTTACGCAGGCGCGAGCGCGCCGCATCGTCCAGGCCCTTGACGTTCACGCCATCGAGGATGAATTCGCCCGACGTGAATTCTTCGAGCAGGCCGGCGATGTTCAGAAAGCTCGTCTTGCCCGAGCCGGACGGGCCGGTCACGGTGACGAATTCGCCCTGGTTGACGTGGATCGCGAAGCCGCGCAGCGCGTGCGTCTCGATCATGTGGGTGCGGTACACCTTGCTCAGGTTGGTCATGCGCAGCATAGTCTGGCTCCCTGGTTCATTGATTGATTGAGACGCGTGCGGCATTGTCGAAGGCATCGGTGCCCGACACCACCACCTTGTCGCCGGCTTTCAGGCCGTCGATGATTTCGACGGCCGAGATGCTGGTGGCGCCGATCCGGATCGGCGTGCGCACGGCCACGCCGTCCTGCATTACATACGCATGGCGCCCGCCCTCGTTCTCGACGAACGGGCCGCGCTGCACCATCAGCACATCCGGCTTTTCCTCGATCAGCAGGCGCGCGCTGACGCGCTGGCTCTGGCGCAGGCCGGTCGGCTGCGTGCCATCGAAGCGCACCCGTGCCAGTACCTGGTTCTTGACCACCTCGGGCGACAGCGCCGACAGCGTGCCGGTGGCGCGGCCCGACGGCAGCGTGATCTCGGCGCGCATGCCCAGGCCCATGTCGCCGGCGTAGGTTTCGGGCACTTCCAGTTCGACCTCCAGCCGCGACAGGTCCACCAGCGTCATCAACGGCGCGTTGGCCGCGACCACCATCCGGTTCTGCACATTGAGCGTGCCGATGAAGCCATCGACCGGCGCGCGCACCGTCAGTTCGTCGACGCGGCGCTGGGCGTTGGCCATCGACAGGCGCTGGCGTTCCAGTTCATTGGTCTTGGTCTTGATCGCCAGTTCGACGTCGTCGCCTTCGAGCGCGGCGGCCTGCCTGGCGTGGCTGGCGCGAATGCCGGCCGAATTGACGGCATCTTTGGCCTTCTGGTAGTCGATCTTGGCGATGATGCCGATCTGGCCGACGCTGTCGTAGCGCTCCAGCGTGCGCTGGGCCGACAGGCGGTCGATCTCGGCGGTGTCGGCTTCTCGCTGGGCCAGCAGCTTCTGCTTGCGCGACAGGATCTGCTGGCGCGCCACTTCGGCCTTGAGCTGTTCATACGACGATACTTCGCGCTTGAGGGCGTCGGTCAGGTCGGGCGACTCGAGCAGTGCCAGCACATCGCCCTTCTTGACCGTGTCGCCGGCGGCGACCTTCAGGTTGACGGTGGCCGGGGCGGTGGCATACAGCGTGGGACTGACGGCGGCCACGACGCGGCCATTGACGGCGGCGTCGCGCACCAGCGTGCCGCGCGCCACCTCGGCGATGCGAATGCGGCTGGCCGAGACGCTATGTTCGCTGTTGTTCCAGGCGGCGTACAGCGTGGCGCTGACGGCAACCAGCGCAGCAGCCGCGCCGATCGTCAAGGCGCGGCGCTTGAATCGTTGCGCCGGGGGCGGCGTCAGGGTAGTGTCCTGCCGGGATGGTTCGGGGATCATGGTGGTCCAGTAACGACGGTATGATGGTCGTTATTGCACGATCCGTGCCAGGCGTTAAGTCATTGATTCGTATGGCGGACAGTCGCGGACACCGCTGTCCGCGGTGTCCGTCCGGGCGGCCGCGGACACGGCCGCCGGTGAGGTTTGCTCTACAGCCTTACTTCTGCGGCTTCTGCTTCTGCGCGTACTTGCCGACGATCTCGCCCTTGGCCAGTACATGGCCCTTCATCGCGGCCAGTACCTGGTCGCGGTCGGCGCCGAACGGCACGTCCAGCATCGTGTCGAGCGCCATCACCTGGAAGTGGTAGCGGTGCGCCGCTTCACCCGGTGGCGGCTTTGGCCCGTAGTAGCCCGGCGAGCCGCGCGTCGTCAGGCCCTGCAGCACGCCGTCCGGATCCGACAGGCGGGCTTGCTCCTGCACGCCTTCCGGCACGCTGGTGACATTGGCCGGGATATTCCACATCACCCAGTGCACGAAGGGCAGGGCCGGTTTGGCGTCCGGGTCTTCCGCGATGATCACGTACGACTTCGCACCTGCTACGCCTTTCCACGCCAGCGCCGGCGAGACGCCATCGGCGTACTCGGTGTAGCGCTCGTGCATCATGCCGTTGGCGGCAAAGCTCGGCGACGAAACCGTCATCTGTCCCTTGGCCTCGGTCTCGGGACGCTTGAGCGCCAGCGGTACATTGGTGCCCTTGCTGGTTTGCTGTTCCAGCGGGCCTGCCGGGGCTTTTGCCGGCATGCCGGCCTTGCCGCCTGTGTAGGCGACCCGGTAGATCACGCCATTGGCATCGTCCGCCATCAAGAGCGAACCGTCCTTCGCCATCGCCAGCCCGACCGGGCGCGCGATGTGGGTCTTGCCGCCATCGGTCAGGAAGCCCGTGACGAACGGCTCGACCTTCGTCGGCTGGCCGTTCTGATAGCGCACGCGCACGATTTCGTAGCCCGATGCCGGCACCCGGTTCCATGAGCCGCGCATCGTCACGAAGGCGTCGCCCTGGTACTCGGCCGGGAACGCGCTGCCGGCGCCGAACACCCATTGCATCGGCGCTGCGTGCGCCGTGTAGCCAAGCACCATCGGCGTGCTGCGCGCTTTCCACTGCTCCTTGGTGATCTCGCCCACGGGCGTGCTTTGCGGGTAGATCTCATTGGCGCCGTAGACGTGCGGCCAGCCATACTGTTTACCCAGTTCGATCTTGTTGATCTCCTCGGCCTGCACGTCGTCGCCGAGGAAGTCGATGCCATGGTCGAAGCCCCACAGTTCGCCCGTCGTCGGATGCCAGGCGTAGCCGATCAGGTTGCGCAGGCCGCTGGCAAAGATGGTGCGCTGCTTGCCGTCCGGCGAAATGCGCAGCAGCGTGGCGTTTTCGGGATTGCTTTCATTGCAGGTGTTGCAGGTGCTGCCCACGCTCAGGTACAGCATGCCGTCCGGGCCGAAGGCCATCGTGCGGTTCGGGTGCTGGCCCGAGTCGGGCAGGTCGCCGATCAGCATCTTGAGTTCGCCCAGGCGGCCATCCTTCTGGATGTCGGCCACGAACAGCTCCTTGACCGTCACCAGGTACAGCTTGTTGTCGCGGATCGCCAGGCCATGCGCGCCGGCGCGGTTGGCCACCGTGATCGGCTCGCCGTCGGCGCGGCCATCGTTGTTGGTGTCGCGCAGCAGCAGTACGTCGCCCTGGTCACGGCGGCTCACATAGATGTCGCCGCTGGGCGCGACGGCGATGATGCGGGCGTTTTTCAGGCGGGTTGCAAACGCACTGACCGTGAAGCCGGGCGGCGCCTTGAGGGCACGGATCCGCTCCGGCGTCGCTTCGACCTTGTTGGGCTTCCAGACGTTGATCTTGGTGGAGAACTGGGTGCCGTCGCCCTGCTGGGCGGTGGCGGAGCCGAACGCGAGGCATAGTGCGGCGGCGAGCGAAGCGCGTTTCATGAGGGCCTGCCTTTCCTGGACATTGTTATAGAGATGGTCAAGAAGGCATCGTGCCAGTGTTTACTGCCTCGGTATGTTGGGAAACGAACATTGTCTGTTACCGCGGTCGGTATGCAAAAAAGATAATTTCGCTACTGGAACGTTTTCCTTCTTGCAAGTTCGCCATGTCGTCTGCACATGCATCTGGCAACCGGCGCCGCCGGCCCTTTTCAGGACTGACCTTGTCGTCGTTCGACCACCTGCAGCATCTCTGGCGTTCCGCTCTCGCCACACTGGCGCCATCGACCGCGCCGCCTCCGAATCACTTCTTTACGCCCCAGGATATCGGGCGTCTGCACGACCAGGATGGCCCCAACCGCGCCAGCATCGATGCCCAGACCTGGGACGACCTGCTGCTGTCGTCGTTCGAGGACACGCTGGCGCCCGAGGCCAGTATCTTCGGCCGTCAAGTGCTGCACCGGCGCCTGCGCGCGGGCGTGGACGATGCCGCCTGCAGCGCCCAGCGCACGCGCCTGCAAGGCCTGATCGCGGACCCTGCACACCTGGCCGCGCTGCACGCGCAACTGCGGATGCTGCGCCATGCGGATGTCGACGTGAGCGCGCTGCTGTTCGGCGACACGCCGCCCGTGACGCCATGGTGGGCGCGCTGGTTATGGCTGCTGCCGGTGCTGCTCGTGGTGTCGGTCGCCGCACTGGTGACGTTGCCGCTCGGCTGGATGCTGACGCTGGCCGCGCTTGCGCCGCTGATGGCGCTGCAGATCCGCTATCACCAAGAGATCGAGGGCTGGACTGCGACCATCCGCTCGCTGGGCGCGCTGCTTGCCACCGTTGGCCTGCTTGGCAAGGGCGGCGGGGCGTTGACCGAACCGTTCGTGGCGGCGCGCGCGGCCGCGGCGCGTCTGCACGTGCGCCTCGACCGGCCCTTCGCGCTGCGCATGATCCCGGGTGGCAGGCAGTATGCTGACTGGTTCGCTGCCGGGAATATCGCGCATTACTTCAGGACGGCGCGCATCGTGTTCGGGCAACGCGCGTTTCTGCGTGAGTGCTATCTGGCGTCTGCCAACCTGGAAGCCGACGTGGCGCTGGCGCGGCACCTGCATGCGATGCCGCGCTGGTGCTGGGCCGAACGGGGTGGGGCGCGCGAGCTGCTGCTGGAGGATGGCGTGCATCCGTTGATGGCGCAGCCGGCGCCGCTGTCATTGTCGCTGCATGGGCGCGGCGCGTTCGTCTCGGGCCAGAACGCGTCGGGCAAGA
This sequence comes from Telluria sp. ZT3P26, assembly GCF_059686035.1. Classification (NCBI taxonomy): domain Bacteria; kingdom Pseudomonadati; phylum Pseudomonadota; class Betaproteobacteria; order Burkholderiales; family Oxalobacteraceae; genus Telluria; species Telluria sp. ZT3P26. The sequence goes on from NZ_JCASII010000002.1 coordinate 660,991, forward strand.
GCACGTTCCTGCGCATGGTGGGCCTGAACCTGCTTGCGGCGCGCGCGTTCGGCTTTTGCTACGCCACGCGGGCGCGCCTGCCGGCGGTGCCCGTACGCGCCAGCATGCAGAACGAGGATTCGCTGCTCGGCGGCGAGAGCCTGTACATGGCGGAGTTGCGGCGTGCCCGCGAACTGCTCGAGGCAGCCGGCCAGCCGGCAGGCGTGTGCCTGATCGACGAGGTGTTTCGTGGTACCAACCATCTCGAGTCGGTGTCCGCTGCCGCTGCGGTGCTCGAGCAGTTGTCGAGGCACGACCTGGTGTTGGTGTCGTCGCACAATCTGGTGCTCGCGCCGCTGCTGCAGGCGGGGTTTGACGCCATCTGTATTGATACGACCAGCGGCCGGCCGGTGCTGCAGAAGGGCGTACTGCGCAATCCGAACGGCATTGCGCTGCTGGCGCAGCAGGGTTTCGGTCCACAGATCGAGGGCAGGGCGGCGGAGGTGGCGCAATGGCTGAGCGGTCACTTGCTGGAGCCGGTTACTGGCGCGCCGACGGCGCAGCAGGCGTGACCGGCTTCGAGCGCCTGGCAAAACCTGTTACTTCGTCTGGCGGCAACATGCTTGTACACCGAGCCATGCTGATTGTCAGCTTTCGGCCTTGGATTCAACCGGTCGATGCAACAAGTTTGCTGAATCGTTCAGCGGGCGTTTGGTATTCTAAAGTCTTCCTTGGCCGTTCGTTCAATTTGCGAGCTACTTCGTTAAGTTGAGCCTGCGAGTACGCGGAGATGTCGATGCCTTTAGGAAAATACTGGCGTAATAGCCCATTGGTATTTTCATTACTGCCGCGTTGCCAAGGGCTGTGTGGGTCACAGAAGTAGACATCGATGTCAGTGGCCATAGTAAAACGCTTGTGGTCAGCCATTTCCTTGCCCCGGTCCCAAGTCAGTGATTGATAAAGCTCTCGGGGTAACTGACGGGCGTTATCAATCAATGCGCTGATGACTGTTTCTGTATCTTTGCTTGCGACTTTCACCAGCATCACGTAACGAGTGTGGCGTTCGACAAGGGTAGCGATCTGGCTATTTCGGTCGCCGAACACTAGATCTCCTTCCCAATGTCCTGGTACAGCACGATCCTCAACTATGGCAGGTCGTTCGCTGATCGACACCGTATCTTTGATCCTGCCGTGATTTTCTTTCTTTTGCGTATGATGACGCGATCGGCGCATGGCCCGGGTTCGCCGAAGATGCTCTAGTAGCTCCTTTTTCAGCGCACCACGGGCCTGAATGAAGAGGCTGCGATAAATCGTTTCATGCGACACCTGGTAATCCTCGCTGCCCGGGAACGTATGCTTGAGCCACCCAGCAATTTGCTCAGGCGACCACTGTGATTGGAGTTTGCTCGCTACGATACACGCCAACTCGGGGTTATTCACCAGTTTGCAACACTTAGGACGATGGGCTCGCTTCCAAGCAGCCGCGTCGGCACAGCTAGCTCGATAGCTCGTCTGGCCACCATTGCGACTGATCTCACGGCTAATAGTGGACGGTGCTCGTCCAAGTGCTTCAGCAATCCGACGGATCGATTGACCAGTAGCGAGCGAGCGTGATATCTCTTCCCGCTCAGCTAAGGTTAATGCCAGTCTTGATCGCTGTCTTTCTGCCGGTCGAATGCCACCAGACTCGGCAAGGATTCGCTGTACAGATGAGTGATTTCGGTCGAACAACTGGGCAATTTGCTGGAGTGATTCGCCCTTTTTCCAGTGCTCCCACATCAACGCCTTCTGGGCTTCCGTATAGTAAATCCTTGCTCTCTGCTTCATCCGTAACACTCCTTCTGCTTATCCAGAGTTTAGTGTGTTGCGTCGATCGGTTGAATCCAAGGCCAGAAGCGGTCATTGAAGGTTGAGAAGTCAACGAGGATTCTATGTCTCCACACCGTGCCAATATCGTCAATCTGTTGAACTTGATCGCTTCTAAAAGCGATCAACTTGACTACCAAAAGCGGGCGCCGGTCAACGTGGCAAACGAGTTGGTGAATCAATGGTTTGGCGACTTCTACCACCCAACAGACGAACTTTTCAAGAGCGAGTTCTCCAACGAGGAATTGGCGTCCCTACGAGATTTCGATGCGTACTACGAAGTTCGGCACGCCATGCTGCCAAACTCTTTAGATGAGATGTTGAAAACTAAAGGATGGCAAGAAATAATGCATTTTGCTAGGGAAGTACTTGACGCGCATGGCTGGCGTGGTATCGAAGCGCGTTACGACGTCAGTGACTAGAACGCGACCGTCCGCTTCGGGTCGGTTCATGCCCTTCGTGACAGTCCGCGCCTTTTTCTAAGTTAGTGACCTGATATTCTCAGCTGAACGGCTGGGTTCGGCCAGAAGCGGACCTTTGAACTCTCCTGTTCACCACCGACCAATACGATGAAAACTACAAAACTTCTGCTTGGGGCGTTCGTACTTGCGTCACTGGTCGCTTTTGGCCTGTGGCTGCGGAACGAAGTGCGACTAGACAGTTGCTTGGACCGTGGTGGCAGGTGGGATAAAGACGCACAGGTGTGCGAAGGCGCTACAGAGTAGAGCGGTAGCTCGAACGTCTGCTACGGGTTGGGTCCCGCCCTTCGTGACAGTCCGCGACTTTTCAGCCTTGGTGACCTGATATGCTCAGCGTTCGGTCAGGAGCGGTCGTTCAGCGTAATGTGATTAAGCGCGCCTGTTTCCCTGCTCCGACTGCAGTAAGATTGAACTCCATCCGTTAATCGTCTTTCATGTCCAACAATACTCGCCGTACCAAAGCGCTCGCAATCTTGGCCGATACTGGCATGTGGCGCAGCAATTATGAACCTCCGTATCTGCGTTTGCTCTGGCGCCTTGGTGTCGACGCAGCCCCGCCTCACTTCGTGCCGTTCTGGCGCACCCTTCCCCTCGCTGGAATATGGTTTGGCTCTTTTTGGGGAGCCTTTATGTCGCTGTTTGTTTGGAGTCAACAGGGCTTTCCGGTTGCACTGGCTGTCGTGCTTGCCGCAAGCGTCGGCTTGTTTTTCGGTCTCAGCATGGCAGGCTACTACGCTTATGGTCGCCGCAAGTATCATTTGCCTAAGTGGAATTCCATACTGTCCTGATGCAGGTTCTCGCCTATGCTCAAGGATGGTCTGATGTACAAGCTAGAACTTCCGAAATCGGCCAAAAGCGGTCCTTCGCAGAAGGACACGTAACTTCGCTTTTGGAACTCCATGAAAATTTTATTGATCAGCCAGACGTGAGCACCACAATACGATCGGAGAATGGATGAATCGTCGCGAATTTGGCTTATTGGTTAGCTATTCCTTGATGATGGCAACCCCGTTTAAGGCTCGGGCAGCCATAGAAACCAAGGAAGCAAGACTCGATCTGTCCAAGCTTTTCCCTTACATCGTCCCCGATATCTGGGTTCGAACCGTTGGGCGTGATGCGCTTATCTCGAGAAAGCTAGCGTTGGATCTCAATGCTGTTCTGGTGCAGGACCTGAACGGCATAGTACGGAACGTATCGATAACAGAATCGGAGCGATCTGGGAGAAGCAATGAGGCGCTCTTTGAAGTTGCAAAGTCCAACGTCCTACAGGCTTGGCGGGATGAGCATTTTTCCGCTGGTTTCGGCGTAAATGTCGACGGTGTCAAATTCGGTGGCGCGGAAGGTTCTTGGCTCGCCCCTAGCATCGTGTTAAGTCGAGATTTTCTTCAGCACGCGACCATGCATCTGGACACACACGATATATTAGTGGCTATTCCGAATCAAGAACGTCTAGTTGCTTTTCCAAATACCAAGGCGGCCGCGAGTTCGAAAAAATTGGAAAGCTTAGTGAGAAGCGGTTTTTCCAACCATTTGAAGCCCGTAACAAATCAAGTCTTCAAGCTGAGTAGACGTGGCCGATTGGAACCAGCTGCCTTTGAATGGCTAGTGTAGTCTCTGTACCACGTTCGGAATGAGTTCTACAGACACGAGAACACTGAGGAAACGTTAAATTCGTTTTTAAAGCGCGAAAAGTGAGACAAGGCATGAATATTTTCGCTTCAGGTCGAATGCGGTCCTTCGCTAGCAGACTGCTCTCGGCCAAAAGCAGTCGTTCGACATGGCCGCCTTGCCGTTCAAATAATTTTCTAAAAAGTTTTCGAAATTATGACTTCAAAGTTGGAAGCAATCCTTGACTCAGTGAATGATGAGCAGTCCTTTCTCCGATTTGTGCAGGCTCTTGCAGAAGATTGGGAAAACGAGCAGCAAAAGGAGAAGGCTAACCCAAGTTCCCCTTATGGCCCTGGCGCTGACGGATGGGAGAACGGTACGATTGGCGCATACCTGGATGCAGCGGTTAGTTGGGGTGATGCGTCGATAGATGGGCTCCGATTCTACGAGAAGCCGAGTAACCCGTGGAAGCGCGCTGCAGAAATTCTTCACATGGGGAAGCTATACGAATAGATTATCCGGCCGTATGCTACGCCTCTCAACGTCCGGTATGGGTCGGAACCAGCCGGTCGTGACAATCCGAGGAATTTACCGACCAGCAAGCTGCTATCGTGCTCCCACAGGCCGGATTCGGCCAGAAGCGGCCGGTCAACACACTACGGGAGAAGCATGGGTATCTGGCAGTTCACGGTAGGGCTGGTGCCACGGGCCTGGGCGGAAGCTGAGGGAAGCGTTCCTGCAAAGCTATACGACGCGGACGGTCACACTGACATGTCTGTAGCATGGCGGTACGAGCAACTCAATGTCGATATCGATGACTTGATGTCACGAGTATTGCCCGCCGCTGCATCGTGGGATGACGAAATCAGAATTTGGGGTGACGAAACGACGAGCGATATCCAAGTTTGCTATGAAGGCATTGCTGTCGAGTCGGTACAGATTCGCATCGATACCCGAAACAGTACATCGGACTTGTGCTCCAAGATCGTTCGACTCGCACGGGCCATGGACTGCTATCTGTTTCTTCCAGGGGACCGCTCGATAATTAGCGCGGACGAGGCTGCCCTCAGCAACGCTGTTTGCAAATCAAGTGCAGCGCGGTACTCAGCAGATCCCCACGCGCTCCTTGAATCGCTGGCCCGACTGCCTTCCCAGGCCCACGGAAGATAGCGTCAACGTCCGCTATGGGTTGGAACCACCCGGTCGCGACAGGCAGGAATTGGCCAGCGGCAGCCTGTCGTGACAGTCTGCGACTTTTAGATATCGACAACCTGCGATGCTGATGCGGAGGGCCGGGTTCGGCTAGGAGAGACCATCGTTTCTGTAACGCTCTCCACTCAATCATCACAGGATCGAACGATGAAGTTCAGCATCTACGGTCGCTTTCAGATAGAGGTCCGACGTGTGAATGACTCCTGGGTCGCGTATCGTTCAGAGCTGGGCAAACGAAACCGGCTGGACGAACTCGTAATCCCACCGGATCTGATAGAGCAAGAACTAGCAACTTATCTCGATGACATTTTTCATGAGTTCGCCAAACACGGGGAAAACGTCGAGGTAATGCCCGATTGAGCAGTACGCGCCGGCGACCGTCTGCAATGGGTCGACAGCTGCCGGTCGAGACAGTGTGTGACTTTTTCAGTTCGACAAGCTGCAAAGCTGACGCCATCAGGGCATTGCAGCTCGAATCGCGCGCCATGACGTAGAGGCGCGCGAGCGGCCCGGCCGATGGTGGCGGGTCGTCGAACTCACCGTGGGTTGGCTACACCGCGTTCGCAGACTGCGCATACGAGATGAGCGACGAGCAGGCATTCACCAGGCATTCCTTTCATTTGCCTGCTCGCTCATCTGTTGGCGGTATGTCGAACGGTTTTGTCAGGCGCTCTTAGTCGAGCTGCAGGGCCCTGGCGATATCGTCCCACGCTACGGCCTTGTAGTTCTGCGCCCCGTCCGGCATGCGCTTGTAGCCGTCGTGCACCACCAGCATGCCGCGCGCGAACGGGCCGCCCAGGTTGGCCGATGTCACTTCCAGCCCATCGGTCTCGGACGCGCCATCAATGCCGTTGACCGCATCGAGCCCCACCCGGAACGCGCCGCGCACGGCAAACGGCGCCGCCGCATCGAACACGACGTAGCTGTTGTTGCCCTGGCTCGACACCACCAGGTAGCTGCGTTTCGCGCCGTGGTAGATGCCCATGCCTTCGACATCGTCGTGCAGCCATTCGCCCACCGGCATCACCATTTTCAGGGTTGCCGGCTGGTCGGCGCGCGCCGACGTCACCCACAGACCGCGGTCTTCTTCGCCCACGAACAGCAGGCCGCTGCGATCGTCCGCCACGCAACCTTCCGGCTGCGACGCAAGCTTGAACGTGCGCGCGAGCTTCGCGCCGAACTGGCCGCCACTGCGCGTGATCTGGTAATGCTCGTAGCGGCCGTCCTTGTCGTTGACGAACGCGTCGAGCCCACCTTCGGGCGTGCGCAGCAGGCAGGTGCCGTAGATGTCGCCCAGGCCGGTGGGCAAGCGCTCCGCTTCGCGCAGTTCTCCGTTCGCATCGATCGCAAACAGCACCATCGCCTGCTCGTCGCGCTGGGTGGCCACGGCCAGGTCGAAGCGCTCGCTGCCGAAGCGCACGTCCTGGCGCAGGTCGACGTTGTTCAGGCGGCCGGCGGCCAGCAGTTGCGTCTGACGGCCCTGCAGGTCATATACCAGCATGCCCTGCTTCTTGTTGGTGCCCAGGATGCGCGATTTGGCGGGATCGGTCGGATGGACCCAGATCGCCGGATCGTCGGCCGCGTCGCCCAGCTGCGCGACGGGTTCGGTCTGCATGCGCGGCAGCACGATCGGCAGGCGTTTGGGCGGCGCGCTGCCGGCTTTCCAGGCCAGCGCCGGGGCTTGCCAGCCTTGCTTCGTGCGCACGGCCAGCTTGTCGGACGCCGGTGCAAGCGCCACCAGTTGCTGCGCGCCGAGCGGGCGTGACGGCAGCGCGCGCCAGCGCTTGCCGTCACGCTTCCAGGTCAGCAGGGCACCCTTGTCGTCGATCGCGGCCACGCCGCCCGGCAGCACCGCCAGCGCCGTCAGTTCACCCGTCAAGCGACCGTGCGGCGCCTGCAGCGCCACCGGCGTGCGGGCCGGCGGGCCTTCGGCATCGGCGCCGTACGCCCACAGGCCCATGCCTTCTTCGGCCGCGAACAGCGTGCCATGCGCATCGTCGACGCGGCACGTCTCGACGCCGGACGGCAGCGCCAGACGGCGCACCAGCCGGTGTTCGCTTCCGCCGCTACCCAGCAGCCACTGCTGCGCCTGCCCATCCTTGGCGACGAGGAACACGTAGTCGAGCTGCTGCGCATCGCGGTACAGGCAGGCCGCCTCGATGCCGAAGCCCGTATCCGGCAGCACGGGCAGTGCGCGCAGCGTGCCGGCCTTGACGTCGATCCGCACCGGCAGCGCACGTTCGGCGTTGGCGTCGATGACGATGGCCAGCGCGCCGCCATCCAGCGGGCGCAGGTCGAGTCGTTCGCCACGCAGTGGCAGGCTGGCGCGTTCGCGGCCATCGGCGCCGACCAGGCGCAGCGCGCGCTTGTCCAGGGCCAGCCAGCCGCCGCCGGGCAGCGCGGCCAGTTCTTCGGCGTCGTTCAGCGTGGCCGGCACCGTTGGTGCGGCGCCGGATGCCGGCGCGGCCAGCGAGCAGGCCAGCAGGACGGCTTGCAGGATCGGAGAAACGGTCTTGTTCATCAGAAGATACTCGCTTTCAGGCCGATCTTGTAGGTGCGGCCGTATTGTTCGTGCTGCGCATTGCGCGACTTGTCGCCCAGGTACACATAGTAATGTTCGTTATTCAGGTTGCTGGCGTCGAACGTGAGCTGCCAGCGCTTGTCCAGTTTCCACGACATCGACAGGTCCAGCTGCTTCTGGGTGTCGACGAAGCGGTCTTGTGTCGCGTCCAGCGTATCCTCGCCCAGCTCCAGCAGGTACGGCGACTTGTAATTCATTGCCAGGCGCGCACTGAACGGACCGGCTTCGTAGCCGAGCATCACGTTGCCGACGCGGTTCGACTGGCCCGGCATGCGGATCGTGCGCGCGGCGCGGCCACCGTCGCCATCGGCGCTGTCGATCGTGGCGCGCGAATTGGTGATGCTGCCGTTGATGCCGACCAGCAGGCCGTTGAACGGCGCCGGCAGCATGCGCAGCGGCTGCTGCCAGGCCAGTTCGATGCCGCGCACGCGCGCCTTGTCACCATTCTTGTACGAGATCGCGCTGCTGTAGTCGGCCCACGCGCCGCTACCGGCGAGATCCGTGGTGTAGGTGAAGTCGCGGATGGCCTTGGTGAAGACGTAGGCCGAGACCACGCCATCGCCGCCGATCACGCGCTCGATGCCCAGGTCCAGGTTGTGCGAGCGCAGCGGCGCCAGGTCAGGGTTGCCGATCGTCGCTTCGTCGTCGCCGTCCAGGCTCACGCCGGGCGCCAGCTGGGCGAAGTTGGCGCGCACGACCGAGTTGCTCCACGCGGCGCGCACGCTGGTGGTCTGGTCGACGTCAAAGCGCAGGTGGACGCCCGGCAGCCAGTTGGTGTACGAGCGGCTGGCGGAGCGTGGGGTGATGACGTCGTCGGCCACCTGCGAGCCGTCGGCCGTAAAGCGCGTGCGCTCGGCCCGTACGCCGGCCAGCAGCGACCAGGCGCCGCGGCGCAGGCTCGTTTGCAGGTACGCAGCGTCGATGTCTTCCTGCAGCCTGAAGTCGTCCAGCGCCGAATCGACGGCCACGCGGGCGGGGTCGCGCGCCAGGCCGGCCAGACGCGCACGCACCAGCGCCGGATCGATCGCATAACCGAGATTGGCAAACGGGTAGTTCAGGCGCGTGCCATTCACGAATGCGCTCATCGAGGTCGGGCCGGCGCCGAAGTAATCGTCGTCGGTCGGGTCATCGCTGCCGTATTCCCAGGCCTCGGTGTCGGTCTTCTTGTCGCGGCGCGTGGTCTTGGCGCCGAACTTGACGGCGCCGTTCCAGTCGCCGGCGTCGAAGTCGCGCTGCAGGTCCAGGCGCAGCTGGCGGGTGCTGTCTTTGGCGGAGGCGCGTTCGAGCGCGAACGAATCGAGTTCGTAGTTGGCAGCGTCGGCCACGCCGGCGGGCGCGATCAGATGCGGCGTGCGGGGATTGGTAAAGCCGATGCCATCGAAGCTCCCGAGATTGGTGAAACGCGCATCGGCAATCGCATCCGGCGTCTTGTCGGTGGCGCTGCTGGCCGCCGCTTCGGCGTGCAGCTTCCAGTACTGGCCCATGCGGCGATCCAGCGAACCGGTAAGCGAGCGGATCTCTTGCGTGTACTTGCGCTGGCGCAGGCGGCGCTCGACGGTGGCAGTGTCGGTCTCACCTTCGAGCACACCGTCTTCATTGCCTTCGAAGTCGCCGATCGTCATGCGGTCGCGCGATTCTTCGTCCGAGAAGCGGCTGATGAAGCCGCGCAGGGCGTAGCTCGTCGCGGCGTCCGGGCGGTAGTCGAGATTGATGGCGCCGGCGCGGCGTTCGCGCGTGGGCAGGTAGTCGCGCAGCTCGAAGCCGGCGAGGCGCTTGCCGTTCCAGTCGCCGCCCGTTTCCACGTTATCCGAACCGAACTTGCGCTTTTCGCCCGAGATGCCGGCGGCCACGCCCAGTTTGCCGTCCATGAAGCGCTGGGCCCACAGCAGGTTGGCGCTCGGGCTGTTCTGGCTCGTGTTGGTGTCGTGGCCGACCGCCGCGCCCACGTTCAGCAATTTGCCCGGCAGGTCGAAGGCCGACAAGGTCTTGACCTCGACACTGCCGCCGAGCGAATTCGCATCCTGGTCCGGCGTGGCCGACTTGGTCACTTCGAGCGAGCGGATCATCCCGGCCGGCAGCACGTCCAGCGCCACCGCGCGGCGTGTCGCTTCCGGCGACGGCACCAGCGCGCCGTTGATGGTCACGCTGTTGTAGTCGGCATCCAGGCCGCGCACCACGACATAGCGACCTTCGCCCTGGTCGCGCTGGACCGACACGCCTGGCATGCGCGCCAGCGCCTCGGCCGCATTCTTGTCCGGCAGGTGGCCGATATCGTCGCTGCTGACGACACTGACGATATTGTCCGCCTGCTCCTGGACGGCGATGGCGCGCGCCAGGCTGGCGCGCTGGCCGGTGACGATCACGCTGGCCGGTTCGGCGGCGTGCACACCGGCGGCGGCCAGCAGGCCGGCGGTCAGGGCGGGGAGGGCGAAGTGGCGCATGGGGGAGAGTCCAATTGGTTGGGATGCGGCGGATTCTGGTGCCTGAATGTGACCTATCGGTGACCACGATCTGTCGCCATCCGGTATCTGGCGCGGTGCATGGCGTGCCTGAGCCAAATTGACCCTGTCTGTATTGGCGACACCATGGGACGGGCGCGGCGCCGGGATGCGCAGTGCCGGTCACGGTGAGCTGTTTTGACCCTGTGCCGTGGCGCCACAGTTTTGGCATCCTGTCATCTGGCGGTCATCTGGCTGCGCTATGTTCCGGCGATCTGCCTTGACCAAGTCGCCCATGTCTCCCCTGATCCGCCACGTTCTGTTGATCGCCGGCCTGCTCGGCGCCGTCGTGTTCCTGTTCGCCAGTGCCGGCCCGGCCATCCCGCTTGCGGCGTGGGATCTGTTGGACATCGCCAGCGAGGGCGGCACGGCACTGCTGGCGGCGCTGTGGTGTGGACTGGTGCTGACCAGCCGGCCGGACGGCGTGGTCACGCGCCTGCTGGCCGGCGGTCTTGCCTGCATCATGCTGGGGTCATGGGCCGACTGCCTGGATGAAGTGTTCGATGTCGAAAAGACGGCATTGTGGGACAACGTGCTGGAGGCGCTGCTGCCACTGGGGATGCTGGTCCTGACCGCCGGCATGGTGTACTGGCGGCGCGAGCAGGCCACGCTGTCGGACCACATGCGCAAGCGCGAACGGCTGTTTCGCAACCACCGGCCGTTCGACCGCATCACCCAGCTGGCCGACGCGGCCTACCTGCGCGCGCAGTTGCACATCGAAAGCAAACGGACGGACGGCGTCGGCTCGCTGGTGCTGTTCGATATCGACGCCTTCCACCGCATCAACCGCGAGCACGGCCAGCCCGAGGGCGACCGCGTGCTGCAGGCCGTCGCCCACATGCTGCTGCTGAACCTGCGCAATGACGATCTGCTGTGCCGCTATGCCGGCGACCGTTTCGCCGTGCTGATGCCGGGCCTGGCCGAGCCGGAAGCGCGCGCTGCCGCCGATCATCTGTGCCGCATGGTGTCGGCGATGCGTCATCACGCAGCAAGCGGCCGGGTGCACATCACGCTGCGCCATGGCTGCGCGCCGGCGCGCGGCGCGCCCGATGCGCTCCTTAGCACGCTGTGTCGCCAGATGGACCGCCAGATGGCCGCAGTGTGATCGCCTGGCAGGCCGCCACGGCAGCCTCGCCTGCGGCGCGCCGGCACAGCGCGCTGGCGCTGGAATACGGCCGCTCGCGCGATGCGCTTGACGCCGACCTGCTGCGCGGATGCGATCCGGGCGCGGACAGCGCAACGACCCCTGGCCAGTACCTGCAGCAGCTGGCGAACACCCTGCGCCTGCTGGACAGCCCGGACACCAGCTTTATGCTGGGCCAGATGCTGCTGCCGGGGCACGACGGCGCCGCCAGTCATGCGCTGGCGCAGGCGCCGAACCTGCGCACGCTGCTGCAGACGCTGTGCCGCTTTCACGCCGGCCTGACGCCGCTGCTGCGCCCGCGCTTCGAAACCTGGGACGACGTGGCGCTGCTGTACTGGGTCGATGCGTATGGCGCGCCGAGCCTGCGACCGGCACTGGTCGAGATGCACATGACGGCGGTGGTGGCGCTGTGCCGCTGGCTGGGCGGCGAGCGCCTGCCGTGGCGCTTCTGCTTCAATCGCGGCGCGCCGCGTCACATCGAGCAGCATCATGTCCATCTTGGCTTGGAGCTGCGCTTCGGCTGCCAGCTCGACGCGATGCTGCTGCCGTCCGCATGGCTCGACCGGCCATGGCCGCGCGCCAGCGAGATGGCGGCGCGCCTGGCACACCAGGCGGCCGAACTGGAACCCCGGCAGGCGCCCGGCCTGCTCGCGGCGCTCTATGATTATCTGCTGGCGCATGTGCGCGACGCGCCCACGCTCGAGCGCACGGCGGGCGACTTCGGTGTCAGCCCGGCCACCTTCAAGCGCCAGCTGCTGCGGCACCACACCCATTTCCAGGGGGAGCTCGACGGGGTGCGCACGCACGTGGCGCTGTGGCTGTTCCAGGCCGAGGGAGCCGACAATGACGCCGTGGCGCGCCATCTCGGCTTTCATGATGTGGCCAATTTCCGGCGCTCGTTCAAGCGCTGGACTGGCCTGACCCCAGGGCCGATCCGCGCTGCGCTGGCCGGGGAGCTGGGCTGGTTCGCGGGGCGCCTGCAGGGCGTCTGAATTCGCTGCACTGCCGCAAAAATGGTATCGTGCGCGGTTATTGTCGCTACCGAAGAAGAGGAATGCGCCCCAGTCCCACCCTGCATATCGTTTGTCCTACCCAGAAACGGGGCTTCCCGGCGTTCATGTCGGTGGTCTTCGTCTGGGTCGTGGCGGCCGGCCTTGGCAATGGCTGGCAACACGATCCATCGTTCGGCTTCATGCTGCTGACCGTCTGCGCGCTGGTCATCATGCTGCTGGCGGCGTGGGCGCTGTACCGCAATTTCGTGTTCCGGGATGAGTTGTACATCACGCGCGAAGGCAGCCTGCCGTCGTCGGTGCCGCTGGCGCTCATGGTCCACGAGATCCGCGCCGTGCGCCTGTTGCCCAAACATGAGGCCTGGACGCCGGAGGGCAAATGGGATGCGCTGGGGTTTGGCCAGGGCCGTATCGAGATCGACACCGCCACCCATCGCTACCACTTCGGCATCGGCCTGGAAGAGCACGAAGCCGAAGCCGCGCTGCAGCGCATCGTGGCATTCTGTCGCGAGCAGGGCGACGTTGCCGTTGCGGCCTGAATCGTCCGGGTCAACCTTTCATGAGAGATGCCATGTCCGCTACATTTGCCGTTCGTCTTTGCAGCCTGCTGCTGCTCGCTGGTGGTATCGCCGCCCAGGCGCATGCGGCCGAGACACCGATCACGCTCGACACGCCCACCGGGCAGCTGGCCGGCACGCTCGAACTGCCGGCAGGCGCCGACAAGCCGCGCGTGGCCTTGCTGATCGCCGGTTCAGGCCCGACGGACCGTGACGGCAACAGCTCGATGATCCCGGGCCGCAACGACAGTCTCAAGCTGCTGGCCGCCGGGCTGGCCGACGCCGGCATTGCGACGGTCCGCTACGACAAGCGCGGCATCGGTGGCAGCCATGCGGCCGGTTCTGCCGAATCGGCGCTGCGCTTCGAGATGTTCGTCGACGATGCGGCGGCCTGGATCGCCAGGCTCAAGACCGATCCGCGCTTCGCGTCGGTGGCCGTCATTGGGCACAGCGAAGGGTCGCTGATCGGCATGCTGGCGGCGCAGCAGGCCAGTGCGGCGGCGTTCGTGTCGATTGCCGGCATTGCCGATGGCGCGTCGACACTGATGCGCAAGCAGCTCGAAGGCAAGCTGCCACCGGAGCTCGAGAAGGAAAGCGAGCGCATCCTGGTGTCGCTGGAAAGCGGCGTGGTCGTCGATCCGGTGCCGCCGGCGCTGGCGACGCTGTTCCGTCCCAGCGTGCAGCCGTATCTGATTTCGTGGTTCAAGTATGTGCCGGCGCAGCGCATCGCGGAGCTGACGATGCCGGTGCTGGTCGTGCAGGGCAATACCGATATCCAGGTGGACGTGGTGCAGGCCAACCGCCTGCACGGCGCCCGCCCTGGGGCGAAGCTGGAAATCATCCCGGGCATGAACCACGTGTTCAAGCACGTGCGCGCGGTGCCGGAGCTGCAGGTGGCCAGCTACGGTGACCCGAGCCTGCCGGTCTCGCCGCTGCTGGTGAAGTCGATCGCCGACTTTTTGCACCAGGGCGGCGCGGCCACACCTTGATGCCTCGCCCGGCCACATCGATACGCCCCTCCATCCATTCTGCGCAGGCCCCATGATCGAACGCATTCACCTGTCCATCATCCGCGAGGTCGATCGCCGCGGTTCGCTGACCGCCGCTGCCGACGTGCTGTGCCTGACCCAGTCGGCGCTGAGCCACGCGGTCAAGAAGCTTGAGGTTGGGCTGGGCACGCCGGTGTGGACGCGTGAAGGCCGCTCGCTGCGCCTGACCCAGGCTGGCCACGCGCTGCTGGCGCTGGCCGAGCGGGTGCTGCCGCAGCTTGAACACGCCGAAGGCCAGATGCTGGCCTTCGCGCGGGGCGAGCGCGGGTCGCTGCGCATCGGCATGGAATGCCATCCCTGCTATCAATGGCTGCTGAAAGTGGTGGAGCCCTACCTGGCGGCGTGGCCCGAGGTCGATGTCGACGTCAGGCAGCGTTTCCAGTTCGGCGGCCTGAAGGCGCTGCTCGGCTACGAGATCGATTTGCTCGTCACGCCCGATCCGCTGTTCAAGCCGGGGCTGCGCTTCGTGCCGGTGTTCGACTTCGAGCAGGTGCTGGTGGTGCACAGCGGCCATCGGCTGGCGGGGCGCGCGCATGTGGCACCGCGCGACCTGTCCGATGAAGTCCTGATCACCTACCCGGTCGATATCGAGCGGCTCGACATCTACAACCAGTTCTTCGTGCCGGCCGGCTGCGCGCCGCGCGAGCGCAAGGCAATCGAGACGACCGACATCATGCTGCAGATGGTGGCCAGCGGCCGTGGCGTGGCGGCGCTGCCGCGCTGGCTGGTGGAAGAGTACGCGGGCCGCATGCCGGTGGCGCCGGTACGGCTGGGGGAGGCGGGCGTGTTCAAGCAGATTTTCCTGGGCACGCGCGAAGTCGATGCCGGCACGACGTACCTGGATGCGTTTGTCGAGATCGCCCGGCACGCCGAATTGTAGCGGTGATGCTACATCGACCACAGTCTGCGCCAAGACGCCCGGATACTGCCTGCAAAATCAGCAAACTGGTTGACCCATCATCACAATGCGTCTATACTCGCAGGTTCTCGATTTATTCTGCACATCGTATACGCATTCGCAGCCGCTCCATTTGCCGAGTGGCTTTCGTCGCCTGTCTTTGTCATTGTCATCGGGACTAGGTTTCAGTCCCCGGATCAGCACGTTGCAGGTTCGGGTCATTAATGAGTAGTACTTTGTTGGATTAGGAACGATGCCAACCATCAATCAACTGATTCGCAAACCGCGTGAAGCTGCGGTTGTGAAGAGCAAGTCGCCGGCACTGGAAAACTGCCCGCAAAAGCGCGGCGTGTGCACCCGTGTGTACACCACCACGCCTAAGAAGCCAAACTCGGCGCTGCGTAAAGTCGCCAAAGTGCGTCTGACCAACGGTTTCGAAGTCATTTCGTACATCGGCGGTGAAGGCCACAACCTGCAAGAACACAGTGTCGTGCTGCTGCGCGGCGGTCGTGTTAAAGACTTGCCAGGTGTGCGTTACCACATGGTTCGCGGTGCACTGGATACCCAGGGCGTCAAAGACCGTAAGCAAGCTCGCTCGAAGTACGGCGCGAAGCGTGCCAAGGCTGCCAAGAAGTAATTCTATGGTCGTGTCACAGACACGTCACATTAATTAGATAAGTTGAGCCGGCCGCAAGGCCGAGTAAGTGAAGGGTCAAGAGGGCCTTTCGCGAGTGCACAGCGTGCACTCAACTGAAGACATGAAGGAATCGAAATGCCACGTCGTCGTGAAGTACCCAAGCGCGAAATCCTGCCGGATCCAAAATTCGGTAACCAGGATGTCGCCAAATTCGTCAACGTTCTGATGCTGTCCGGCAAAAAGTCGGTTGCAGAAAACATCATCTACGGTGCATTCGAACACATTCAATCCAAGTCGGGCAAAGACCCGCTGGAAGTGTTCACGACCGCGATCAACAACGCCAAGCCGCTGGTGGAAGTCAAGTCCCGCCGTGTCGGTGGCGCCAACTACCAGGTGCCAGTGGAAGTTCGTCCGGTTCGTCGTATGGCGCTGTCCATGCGTTGGTTGCGCGAAGCCGCAAACAAGCGCAGCGAAAAATCCATGCCGCAACGTCTGGGTGGTGAACTGCTGGAAGCGGCTGAAGGCCGCGGCGGCGCGATGAAGCGTCGTGACGAAGTGCACCGTATGGCAGAAGCGAACAAGGCGTTCTCGCACTTCCGCTTCTAAGCAAAAGGGCGAAGGTAGGGGGATTATTTCCTTGTGCTAACGTCCCCGTAGTATCTGTTGTTCAGGCCGGGCTCATTTTGATCATCAAGATGATGCTCGGTTTTGTCCATTCAAAGATTTAGGAAAAATTATGGCACGCAAGACCCCCATCGAGCGCTACCGCAACATCGGTATTTCGGCTCACATCGATGCTGGTAAAACCACCACCACCGAGCGCGTCCTGTTCTACACGGGCGTCAACCACAAAATCGGCGAAGTGCACGATGGCGCAGCGACGATGGACTGGATGGAGCAAGAGCAAGAGCGCGGCATTACCATTACTTCGGCAGCGACGACCTGCTTCTGGAGCGGTATGGCCAACAACTTCGCCCCGCACCACATCAACATCATCGACACCCCGGGCCACGTTGACTTCACCATTGAAGTCGAACGCTCGATGCGCGTGCTCGACGGCGCCTGCATGGTTTACTGCGCAGTCGGCGGCGTGCAGCCACAGTCGGAAACCGTGTGGCGTCAGGCTAACAAGTACAAAGTTCCACGTCTGGCCTTCGTCAACAAGATGGACCGTACCGGCGCGAACTTCTTCAAGGTCTACGAGCAGATGCGCGCTCGCCTGAAGGCAAACCCGATTCCTCTGCAGATCCCGATCGGCGCGGAAGAGAACTTCCTGGGCGTGGTCGATCTGGTCAAGATGAAGGCCGTGTACTGGGACGACGCGTCGCAGGGCATGAAGTTCGACTACCGCGACATCCCTGCAGAACTGCAGGACGAAGCCAACGAATGGCGTGAAAAGCTCGTCGAGACCGCTGCTGAAGCGACCGAAGAGCTGATGAACAAGTACCTGGAAGAAGGCGACCTCTCGGAAGAAGAGATCAAGGCAGCCCTGCGTCAGCGTACCATCGCGTCGGAAATCGTCCCGATGATGTGCGGCACCGCGTTCAAGAACAAGGGCGTGCAAGCCATGCTCGACGGCGTGATCGAATACCTGCCATCGCCAATCGACATTCCACCAGTCAAGGGTGTGGATGAAGACGACGAGCCAGTCATCCGTGAAGCCAAGGACGACGAGAAATTCTCGGCGCTGGCATTCAAGATCATGACCGACCCGTTCGTTGGTCAGCTGATCTTCTTCCGCGTCTACTCGGGCACGATCAAGTCGGGCGACACCGTCTACAATCCGATCAAGAACAAGAAAGAACGTCTTGGTCGTATTCTGCAGATGCACGCGAACCAGCGCGAAGAAATCAAGGAAGTCCACGCCGGCGACATCGCCGCTGCGGTCGGCCTGAAAGATGCAACCACGGGCGAAACCCTGTGCGATCCATCGTCGATCATCACGCTGGAAAAGATGGTCTTCCCTGAGCCGGTGATTCAGCAGGCAGTCGAGCCAAAAACCAAGGCCGACCAGGAAAAAATGGGCCTGGCACTGAACCGCCTGGCACAGGAAGATCCGTCGTTCCGCGTGCGTACCGATGAAGAATCGGGCCAGACCATCATCGGTGGTATGGGCGAGCTGCACCTGGAAATTATCGTTGACCGCATGAAGCGCGAATTCAACGTGGAAGCAACCGTCGGCAAGCCACAGGTTGCGTACCGCGAAACGATCCGCAAGGCAGTCACCGACGTCGAAGGCAAGTTCGTCAAGCAGTCGGGCGGTCGTGGTCAGTACGGTCACGCAGTCCTGACGATCGAGCCGCAAGAGCCGGGCAAAGGCTTCGAGTTCATCGATGCGATCAAGGGCGGTGTGGTTCCACGCGAATACATCCCTGCAGTCGAAAAAGGTGTGCGCGAAACCCTGACCTCGGGCGTGCTGGCCGGTTACCCAGTGGTTGACGTCAAAGTCACCCTGACCTTCGGTTCGTACCACGACGTCGACTCGAACGAAAACGCGTTCCGCATGGCCGGTTCGATGGCATTCAAGGACGGCTGCCGTAAAGCCAACCCTGTCATCCTCGAGCCGATGATGTCGGTCGAAGTCGAAACGCCGGAAGACTACGCCGGTAACGTGATGGGCGATCTGTCGTCGCGTCGCGGTATGGTGCAAGGCATGGACGAAATTCCAGGCGGCGGCGGCAAGATCATCAAAGCCGAAGTGCCACTGTCGGAAATGTTTGGTTACTCGACCTCGCTGCGTTCGGCGACCCAGGGCCGTGCGACCTACACGATGGAATTCAAGCACTATTCGGAAGCGCCTAAGCACGTGATTGACGCTATCGTCACTGCCAAGTCGAAGTAATCAGCAATACAAGCAATTCAAGGGAGACGGGACGTCCTGTCTCCCTTTAAACAGAACATATCGTTTCTTTAAAGGAATCTGGAAATGGCAAAAGGTAAATTCGAACGGACCAAGCCGCACGTCAACGTCGGCACCATCGGTCACGTTGACCACGGCAAAACCACCCTGACGGCTGCAATCGCAACCGTCCTGTCGAAGAAATTCGGCGGTGAAGCCAAGGCCTACGATCAGATCGATGCGGCACCGGAAGAAAAAGCACGCGGCATCACCATCAACACCGCGCACGTCGAGTACGAGACCGAAAACCGTCACTACGCTCACGTTGACTGCCCAGGCCACGCCGACTACATCAAGAACATGATTACCGGTGCTGCGCAGATGGACGGCGCGATCCTGGTGTGCTCGGCCGCTGACGGCCCAATGCCACAGACCCGCGAGCACATCCTGCTGGCCCGTCAAGTTGGCGTTCCGTACATCATCGTGTTCCTGAACAAGTGCGACCTGGTCGACGACGCAGAACTGCTGGAACTGGTCGAAATGGAAGTGCGCGAGCTTCTGTCGAAGTACGAGTTCCCAGGCGACGACGTCCCAATCATCAAGGGTTCGGCACGTATGGCCCTCGAAGGCAAGCCGGGCGAAATGGGTGAAGAATGCATCACCCGTCTGGCTGAAGCACTGGACACCTACATCCCAACGCCAGAGCGCGCTGTTGATGGCGCGTTCCTGATGCCAGTGGAAGACGTGTTCTCGATCTCGGGTCGCGGTACCGTTGTGACCGGTCGTGTCGAGCGCGGCGTTGTCAAAGTCGGCGAAGAAATCGAAATCGTCGGCATCATCGACACCGTCAAGACCACTTGCACCGGCGTGGAAATGTTCCGCAAGCTGCTGGACCAGGGTCAAGCTGGCGACAACGTCGGCCTGCTGCTGCGCGGTACCAAGCGTGAAGATGTCCAGCGTGGTCAGGTCCTGGCAAAGCCAGGTTCGATCAAGCCGCACAACCACTTCACCGGCGAGATCTACGTTCTGTCGAAAGACGAAGGCGGTCGTCACACCCCGTTCTTCAATAACTATCGTCCACAGTTCTACTTCCGTACGACTGACGTGACCGGTTCGATCGAGCTGCCAGCAGACAAAGAAATGGTCATGCCAGGCGACAACGTGTCGATCACCGTCAAGCTGATCAACCCGATCGCGATGGAAGAAGGTCTGCGCTTCGCAATCCGCGAAGGCGGCCGTACCGTCGGCGCCGGCGTTGTTGCAAAAATCCTGCCTAACTAATCAGGGCAAGATGGTGGATCGGCTCTCTTTCGGGAGAGTCTGATTGACACAACGATGGGGACAGACTTTTCGGTCTGTCCCCATCTGTTTGGGTGGGAACGATGTTATACTCCCGCCTCTTGTGCAGTAACGAAGTATCTCGACCACATTGCCGGCACCAAGCCGGAACGTTCTTTTAAAGGAAATCGCATGTCCGCTAACCAGAAAATCCGTATTCGCCTGAAAGCATTCGACTACAAGCTGATCGACCAGTCGGCCCTGGAAATCGTCGAGACCGCGAAGCGCACCGGCGCCGTCGTCAAAGGCCCAGTCCCACTGCCAACCCGTATCCAGCGTTTCGACGTGCTGCGTTCGCCACACGTGAACAAGACCTCGCGCGACCAGTTCGAAATCCGTACGCACCAGCGTCTGATGGACATCGTGGACCCAACCGACAAGACCGTTGACGCACTGATGAAGCTCGACCTGCCAGCTGGCGTCGATGTCGAAATCAAACTGCAGTAATCGCATTTAAGTATTGGCGGCATTGGCCGCCGATGCTGCAAGAAGCCAGGTTGACCGCATTGCGGGCAACCTGGCTTTTGTCATTGTGGGACGCAGCGTTTACCATGCCGGGTGCATGATCTGGGCCGTGGCGGCCATCAAGCATTGTCGGGGCAGGCAGGGCGTGATGTAATCGACAGGTTTGCTTGTTCGATTGCCCACCCATGCGCCAGATGCATATAGTTTCCCTCTTGCGCGCCACGACCTGGCGCGATCTCGCTGGCATGGCGATCGGCGCGCTGTTGCTCGCTGCGGTGGCCAAAAGACTCGCGCCTGAAGCTGCCAGGCCGCTGCTGCGTCATGCCGGTCTCGCGCTGCCCTTGCTGCTGCTGATGGCGAAGGACATTGCGCATGCACCGCAAGCGTGGCAACGGCTGCGCAGCGCCCATGGGGCGCCCGAACTGGCGGGACTGCTCAAGCTCGATCGCCTATGCTGATGCAGGAGCAGGGCACAACGACCCGCGCCGGATCTGGCGCGTTGATTGTGCTGGCGCACGTGCTGTTCGTGCTCGCCTTGGTGCACTACGCCAGTCCCCGCCCCGACAACCACAGCACCCCGGTCGACTACATCGCATTTGCCTTCATCGTGGCGCCGGTGAAGCCCGTGCTGCAGGCGCGCAGCGCGCCACCACCAGTTGCTGTCCAGGCCGTGCGGGCACCCCACATCGCCACGCCGCGCGCAATGCCGACGTCGCCCGAGCCGATGACGATCATCGCGCTGCCGGAGGAAGCCCCATCGGCCGCGCCGGCTGAGACTGCAACGGCGCCAGCGTCGGCGCCAACCGGAAAACTGGACATGGAATCGCTGCGTGGCCTGGCCCGACAAGTGGAAAAGGAGCGGGTGCCAACGGCACTGGAACGGGTGCGCACCGCCGAACAACTACGCGCGCGCGACGACACCAGGCTGTCTCGGGCGATCAGCGAAGCGAAGCGCCCGGATTGCCAGACCAAGTATTCTGGCGGCGACAAGCTCGATCTGATCCGTCTGATCCCGCTGGCCATCGACACAATCACGGGTACCGGATGCAATTGGTAGCCATCACACCAGGGAGAGACGCGATGACGTTCCGGAAGTTGCTGTTACCGCTGTTGATGTGCTGGACCAGCGCCGTACATGCCGCCGCGATCGATCCGCTGACGGTCGAGATCGATGCGACCGACGCGCTGCGCTTTGCGCAACTCATGAAGAACGGTTCAATACCCAACGCAGCCGACCTGCAGCATGGTTATCTCGACGGGGCCGGACTGGGTGTGAAGATCTTCACGCCGATGCGGATCGTCGACGCCAGGCGTCTGGCGCGCGTGGTCGCCGCGCAGCCCGATCTGTATCGGCAGGCGATCCGGAATTGCCTGCCGCAGCTGCCTGCCTTGCGCAGCGATCTGCGGGCAATCTACCTGGCCTTTGCCGGTCTGCTGCCGCAACGCCCGCTGCCGCCCATCATGGTGGTCTTCGGCGCCGGGAATTCAGGCGGAACCGCCAGCCCCGAAGCGCAGGTCATCGGCCTGGAAGTGACGTGCTCACTGGGCGCCACGCCCCAGCAGTTCCGGACGACCATGCGTGGCTTCTTTGCGCACGAAACGGTCCACACCTGGCAGCGCGATGCGACACCGCAGGCGCAGGCCGATCCCCTGCTGACCCAGTCCCTGCTCGAAGGCGTTGCCGACTACCTTGCCAGCGTGGTCACGGGCGAGGTGCCGGGCCCGGATCGTGATCAATGGGCACGTGGACGCGAAGCATGGCTGTGGCGCGAATTTCAGCATGACCGCCAGACGATGCTGACCGACCCCGACAGCCCGCGCTTCAAGCGCTGGTTTGCCAACTACGGCGCCGCCCCGGAGGGCTGGCCCAGCGAGGCCGGCTACTGGATCGGCATGCGCATCGCCGAAGCCTACGTCGCCCGCTCGCCCGACAAGCGCGCCGCCATGGACGCCTTGATCGAACTGCGCGACCCAGCAGCGATCCTCGACGCCAGCGCCTACGGCCGCGACTTCAACGCAGCGCAGATCACAGCCGGGGTCAGGTCTGACATTCGGACACGAGCTCAGTAGTAAAGCCGGGGTCAGGTCTGACATTCGGACACGAGCTCTGCGTTGCATTGTCAGTCGTTCACGACGGAATGAAACGCGTGCTCACTGGCGGTGTTGCCCAACCGACCCCTACAAAATTAACTAAAGCTGAGGCCGTGTCCAAATGTCAGACCTCGTATATTGAACATGCCAGCTCACCAGTAGATAATCGTGGTGATGTGGCCGGTCGGGGTGACGCTGTTCAGACTGAGTGCCATTGAGCACGTGGGTCAGATTGGT